>NZ_JAMBPR010000112.1 GCF_024206475.1 Paraburkholderia sp. CNPSo 3274 | reverse complement strand
CACGCGGCTTCTGAGCGCCGGGCTGGCGCAGGCCCACGCCAGCGAATGCATCGTCCGTGCGCCGACGTGAGGTGGAAAGCGCCGGGCGGCGTTTGCCGCGATTTCCCGGTTGAACGCGAGGTACATACCGCGCCGATGCCCGATGTGCTCGGCCACGAGCTGGAGCGTGGAGGTCTTGCCCGCGCCTGCAAATGCCTTGATCTTCAGGTCCCCGGTGCCACGCGCCGCCTCGATCACCGCCTGCTGCTCGTCCGTGGGAATAAAGCTCCTCTTCACGCGATACCAGACCTCATGTGCAGTCGCTCCTGGCGATGTGGGGTCGCTGATTTTCGCATGACCCACAGCGGATCGGGCGGCCCGGCGGGGGACGCATCAGCAGAGCACGTACGCGGTTGACCCGCGGAGACAGCACACCTTGCGTTGCGAAAGCTGACAGCGCCAATCCGGCGGACTCGGCAATCCTGGCATTGAAGCACGAAGTGCAGAGTAACTCATAGTGGCCATCGCCGGAGCCGCAGTGGATGGTGTCCCAGGGCGGCGTCTGGTTGCCGCATTGTTCGCATCGCTTGTGTGCGATGTCGTGTCTGCTGTAACGGTTCATCCTTCGATCGCCAGGATGTTGGATTCCGGTTGCCGTTTTCGACACTGTTGATCGGACGTTGGCGGCAACATGCGGCCCGCGAAGGCGTATTGGGGTGCGCAGTAGCTGGCGAACGGATGCTGCTATTTTGACAGAGACTGCGACCTGCGCCTAACTGGCGCCGGGCGTCTTGCTATGCGCCATCCATGATCGACGTGTTCGATGAGGTCGCTCCCGCACCATGGCTTCCATGCGGAGGCGCTACAGGCCTGATATGGCCGAAGCTCCGTAGCCGGTACCGCCCCACCCAAAAACACATAGGATGACGAACTAAGATGCGACAATTATCTTTATGTAAAGTGATGGCGCGACCGGCCCCTCATTAGCCTAAGCCTTCCCGACCGAAGCGCCTTCAGTTGGGCGACTTTACTGTGAAGAAAAGTACGTCGCGACAAATGCTTCGACACCTTGGCGCCGACCATCAGAGGGTGTTGGCGTTCTTGCTTTCGTCACAGGACAGTCGATTGCCGGATCAACCTTCCGGCGCCAGGAGGTGCCCGGCCACATCAGCTTCGTGCTGCCTGTGCGCAGCGGCCGGAAGGCGCGAGAAGTGAGGCAGGAACCGCGTAGTCAGGGTGTCAGCATCCAGACTGCAGGACTTCGATAAGCGACGCCAGGATCGCGTGAGCTCTCGATCTATGCGGCGGTGTGAGGGCCCACTCAGAAAGACGTAGCTCTCGGCATCTGCGCAAACCGCGCGAGGACCCTCGCGTCTTCGAACTGCGTGCGCGTCACCTGAGAGGCAACCGTTCAACGGCTGCCTCTCAGCGCGCTCGTTCGCGGATGCGCTGTCGATGCTCGGCGCCCTGTTCCGCTGGCGCGTCGAGCAGCACTACGTGCTTGCCAATCCGCTCGCTGGCGCGAAGGTGCGATACGCGATCGGGCTTCGCGCGAGTGAACCGGTTGGAGTGACGCTAGAAAGTGTCGAGACCGACGCACGCGGTGATCACTGGCTGCGCGCAACGGGCAAAGGCGGCAAGGTCGCGCGCGTCGCGCGGATACGCCGCTCATCATTTCGAGCTTAACGAGCAACCTGCAGCACAAGACACGCAGTGTTCATCCGCCATGGCGCGCCGAATCCGGTTCGGTCACGAAGCCGACCTTCGCGAGTCCCGCGGCGCTCGCCGCCGAGAGGAGCTTCGCGACGCGCCCGTACGGCGTGGCGCGATCGGCCGAAAGCCGGATTTCGGGCTGCGGCGTGAGCCGCGCGGCTTCTGCCAGTCGCTCCGATAGACCGGACTCTTGAACAGGCTGCGCGTTCCAGCTCATATGGCCAAGCGCATCGACGACGATATCGACGTGCGGCGCAACCAGATCCTCGCGCTGACTGCTCGCGCGCGGCAACGCCAGCTTCGCGGCATGGTGCAATACCGGCAACGTCACCATGAAGATGACGAGCAGCACCAGCATCACGTCGATCAGCGGCGTCATGTTGATGTCGGCCGCCGGCATCGCTTCGTATTCCAGATCGCGATCGTCATTCATACCCGTTCCTTCATCGTCGCACACGGCGCTGGCGCGCTACCTGTGAGCAACTGCGCGTGCACGCCGTATGCGAAGCGGTTGAGCTGCGCGACGATATCGCGCGAGACACGCGCGAGCGCGTGATAGCCAAGCACGGCGGGAATCGCCACGCACAGGCCGAGCGCCGTCATGATGAGCGCTTCGCCAACCGGCCCCGCGACGTGTTCGAGACTGGCGTCGCCACTCGCGCCGAGTGCGAGCAGCGCATGGTAGATGCCCCACACGGTGCCGAGCAGGCCGACGAACGGCGCCGTGCTGCCAATCGAGGCAAGCAGGCCGAGACCGCGCTGAAGACGCGTCGAGCTGTCGCTCACCGAAGCCCTGAGGCTGCGCAGCAGCCACTCGCTCAAGTCGACGCGCCCCCGGTGCCTGGCGCCACTCGCCTCGTGGTGCGCCAGCGCGTGCTGGCCTGCGCTGGCCAATTCGAAGAACGGTGTGCCGGGGCGGCCCAACGCGTCGACGTCTTCGTCAGGTTCGCATGCATCCCGGAAGCGTCTTTGCGCGGAGCCTGCATGGCGGCGCAGACGCGCAAACTCGACCGTCTTCAACACGATCACTGACCACGACACGACCGACATCGCTACGAGCAGCGCCGCAACGAAGCGCGTCATCGGATCGCCCTGGGCCCACAGGTGCGCGATTCCATAGATTGGCATAAGGTCCTCCGTTTCATTCGCTGAGGGTGAACGTGAACGGCACGTCGGCGCGTGCCGGCGCCGGCTTGCCGTCCTCGACATACGGCTGGCAGCGGCTCGCAAGCGCCGCGTCGCGCGCCGCTTCGTCGAGCCTGGTGTAGCCGCTGGTCGTCGCTACGCGCGCGGCGACCACGTGGCCGTCCGCTGCGGTATCGAGTTCGATGATGGCCGTGCCCGCCTCGGCGCGGCGCAAGGACTGCGCCGGGTAGTCGGGCTTCGTGAGCATGCAATCCAGATGGGCAACGCGGCGCGGCGTGTCGATAGCAGGCGCCTGGGCGACGGGCGCGGGTTGCGGCTGCGGCCCGGCTATGTGTTCCGTTGGCATCGCGGCTTCGGCTGCAGCATCTGCGGCCGGTGGTGCCGCTCGCGGCGGGGTCGTGCGTGTGACGTCTTGCGCATGCACACGCGCCGCTGGACGTGTTCGAGCCGGCTGCACAACATCATTTCGTACGGCTTCATGAATCGATCGGCTCGCCAACGACGTTTGCGCAGGCTCTTCGCTCTTATGCGGCACCAGCGGGATCGGCGCAATCAGCACGGCGTCTACGATCCTCACGCGCGTCGGCGCGGCGTGCGATGCTGGCGTCTCCCACCGCGCCACGGTAATCAGCGCGGCATGCAGCGCGACCACGCCCGCAACCACACCGGCGATTGCGGCACGTCGCCCGAACGCGTGGTGGCCGAATACCGCTCGCTCACCACGATCGAAGCGCGCAACGACCGTCGCCATGTCGATTCTCCACTCAAAGCGCGAGCGAGTTCTGCTTGCTGCGGAACACGATTGGCCGCTCGTCGTCGCGTGTTGGCCGTCTTGCGAATTCCACGGCCTGCACGATGCGGTCGTGATGCGGCGACTTCGCGCAGACGGGATCGGCCGCAGCAGCGTTGCCGGTCAAGAGGTAGGCCTGACAGCGGCAGCCGCCATGATCGGCGTGACGCTCGTCGCAACTGCGGCAGGGCCCGTGCATCCAGCCATCGCCGCGAAACGCGTTGAACGCTTCGCTCTCATGCCAGATCTGCCGCAGCGGCACGTCGCGCACGTTCGGCAACACGAGGCCCGGCAGCGAACGAGCCGCGTGGCAAGGCAAAGCTGCGCCGTCTGGCGCCACGCCGAGAAACACGCTCCCCCAGCCGCTCATGCACGCTTTCGGCCGTTGTTCGAAGTAATCGGGCACGACGAACAGAATGCGGCACCGCTCGCCAATTCGGGCGCGATACCGGTTCACGGTCTCCTCGGCTTCGCGAAGCTGCTCGGCGGTGGGCATCAACTGATCGCGGTTGAGCATGGCCCAGCCGTAATACTGCGTGTTCGCAAGCTCCAGATAATCGGCGCCCAGTTCGAGCGCCATATCGATAATCTGCGCGATGTGCGGCAGATTGAAACGATGCAGCACGCAGTTGAGGACCATGGGATAGCCATGCGCCTTCACGAGCCGCGCAACGTTGCGCTTGAGTTCGAACGTGCGCGTGCTCGTGAGGAAGTCGTTGAGTTCGCGCGTGGAATCCTGCATCGACACCTGAATGTGATCGAGCCCGGCCGCCTTGAGCCGCTCGATGCGCTCGACGTTCAAGCCGATCCCCGACGTGATCAGGTTCGTATAGAAGCCAAGCTGGCGCGCATGCGCGACGAGCGCTTCCAGATCATCGCGCAGCAGCGGCTCGCCGCCAGAAAAGCCGATCTGCGCGGCGCCCAGTTCGCGAGCGGCGCTGATGGTTGCGCGCCATGCGTCGGTGTCGAGTTCTTCGCCGTGCCGCGCGAAGTCCACCGGGTTGTAGCAGAACGCGCAATGCAGCGGGCAGCGGTAAGTCAGCTCGGCGAGCAGCCAGAGCGGCTTGGGCGGGAGAGCGGTATCGGTCGCCATGTCAGTCGAGCCAGCCGCGCAGCCGCGCGTGATCGAGAAAGCGATAGACGTCGGGAGCCAGCTCCGAGGTGCTGAAAAGCCGCTCCAGCTCGCCAATGATCTCGTCGAGTTCGTGCGCGCCGTCACACCGCGCGAGTATCTCGCCCGCGCTCGAATTGAGCTGCACCATCCCTTCGGGATAGAGCAGCACATACGCGTCCTGGGCGGCCTCCCACTGCAAGCGGTACATGCCGCGCAAACGCGGGCGCAGCGGCACGCCGCTGCCTGCATCGGGCACTATCGGGTTCATATGGGCCATGCCTTTTCGACCGCATCGAGGATCGACCAGAGAATATCGAGCTTGAACTGCAGAATCTCCACCGCACGCTGCTGTTCGGCGGCCGTGCGGAAATGGCTCAGCGTCACTTCGAGCCCGTGTTCGACGTCGCGCTGCGCGAGCGGCACGCGGCTGCGAAAATACTGAAGACCTCGCGGCTCGATCCACGGGTAATGTGAAGGCCAGCCCACGAGCCGGTCCAGATGAATTTGCGGCGCGAACATCTCGGTGAGCGACGAACACACGCCTTCTTGCCACGGCGCGCGGCGTGCGAAATTCACGTAGGCGTCCACCGCGAAGCGCACGCCGGGCAGCACGAGTCGTTGCGACCACATCGTTTCCCGATCGACGCCAACGGCTTCGCCCAGCCGCACCCAGGCTTCGATGCCGCCTTCGTCCCCGCCTTGCCCATCGTGGTCGGTGAGGCGCTGGATCCAGCGGCGGCGCGTGGCGCGATCGGGGCAGTTCGAAAGGATCGCTGCATCCTTGAGCGGAATGTTGATCTGATAGTAAAAGCGGTTCGCGACCCACCCACGGATCTGCGCGGGCGAACAACGCCCGCCGTTGAGCATCCGGTTGAACGGATGGTGTATGTGATAGCGCGATTCGAGCGCACGAAGATGCGATTCGAATTCATTCGCAGTCCATGGTATTACGTGCGTGTCCGGCAACGTGTGAGGTGCGTTCATCGTCATACCTGAAACTGCATGCCGTCGTGGGCCACGTCGATACCGTGTGCGCGCAGTTGCGCGTGTTCGACGGAATGCGGGTCGAGAATCGGGTTCGTGTTGTTGATATGCGTAAGCACCTTGCGCGTGCCGCGCGGCAACGTGTCGAGCCAGTCGATCATGCCCGGCCGGCCGTCGCTGCCGCGCTGCGCGAGATGCCCCATGTCGGCCGCGTGCTTCGTCGAGAGGCCGAGGTCGATCATCTCGGTGGTGGTCCAGAACGTGCCGTCCACGAGCACGAGGTCGGCTTGGCGCATGGTGCCGAGCACGTCGGTGCTCATCTGCGCGAGACCGGGGGCATAGAACGCGCGCGTTCCCGCCACGATATCCTCGATAAGGAGTGCGATATTGTCTCCCGGCGCGGATTCCTCGCGGCGCGGCGAATATGGCGGAGGCTTGCTCTCCACAGGCAGTGCGGTAAAGCGCAGGCCGGCGCAAGCGGCAATCGTGAACGGCTCGCCCGGCGCGACCGTATGTGCCTCCACGCCGCAGTAATAGCCAAGCAGCGGCACGAGCGGCAACCCGCTCGACAGATCGCCGAGCACGGGCGCGCAAGCATAGAGCGGCAGCGGCGACGTGCGTTCGCGCAGCATCAGCAGGCCCGTCACGTGGTCGATCTGCGCGTCGGTCAGCACGACGGCCGTGAGCGCGCTATCGCGCGTCGCGCGCGCGGGCTGCAGATCGGGATGCGAGCGCAACTGCGCAAGCAGATCCGGCGACGCGTTGACGAGCACCCAGTCCACGCCGTTGCCGCTCACCGCGATCGACGACTGCGTGCGCGGCAGCACATCGCCGCCCGCCTGCCGCGCGCGGCGGCAATTCGCGCAGTTGCAGTTCCATTGCGGCAGGCCACCGCCCGCACCTGAACCCAGTATCCTGATCTTCATGATCGTTCTCGCGGCATGCCGCCCGCCACGCCTCGATGGTCGCGCGGACGGCACACTGCCGTGCGCTCAGCGGTTGGCGATATACATCGTGATTTCGAAGCCGAAACGCAGATCGGTATAAGCGGGGGTGGTCCACTGCATGACATGTCTCCTTGTTTGAGATTGAGGCTGCATACCGCATCGAATGTGCGGCCAGTCTCTTCAAAGCAAGGGGCATGCCGGTGTGAGCCAGCGCTCGCCCGATGCGGCCAGTGCTGCCGGCGTGGGAAAGGGTGTTGCGTTTCGGAACACGGGTGCTACAGGATGCAACACCCGTGGGACAGCGGAGGAGAAAGGAAGTGACCTGGCCGCGCGCGCGAACGGCACTTCAGGCGTCGCCCGAACCGCGCCCGGGATCGGCAGCGGGCATCTTGCGGTAGATGGTATTGCGCGACACGCCCAACGCCCGCGCAGCAGCCGACACGTTGCCGCCATGGCGCGCGAGCGTGGCCGCGATGGTCGAGGCGGTCACGTCTTCGAGGCGCGCGTCCTCCGGCACCAACGGCTCCGCGTGGGCAAGCGCTGGGGGCAATACCTGGGTCTGGCCGCAGCAACGCAGATCGTCGAAGAAGTCGTCGGGCAGGTGCTCGCGCCGGATCTGGCCGTCGTCGTCGACCATGGCCGCTGCCGTGCGCAGCAGGTTGCCGAGCTGCCGGAAGTTGCCGGGCCACGCACAGCGCTCGAACAGCGCCATCACGTCCGCTGCGACGCTGAGCGGCTGCCGGTCCGCACGCCCGTGCGATTCGCGGTGCAAGAGCTTCTGGATCACGACCGCGAGATCCGTGCGGTCGCGCAGCGGCGGCAAGCGGACCACGAGGCCATTGAGCCGGTAATACAGGTCCTCGCGGAAGCGGTTCTGCGCGATCATCTCGCGCAAATCGCGGTGCGTCGCACAGATGATCGCGATATCGACGGGGATGGTCTTCGTCGAACCGAGCGGATTGACCATGCGCTCCTGCAGCACGCGCAAGAGGCGCACTTGCAGCGGATACGGCATGTCGCCGATCTCGTCGAGAAACAGTGTGCCGCCGTTCGCCTGCAACAGCTTGCCCGCCGCGCCCTTGCGCCGTGCGCCGGTAAACGCGCCCTCCTCGTAGCCGAACAGCTCCGATTCAATCAGCGTTTCCGGAATCGACGCGCAATTCACCGCCACGAACGGCTGGTCGCGGCGCGGCGAATCGTTGTGAATGGCCTGGGCGAGCAACTCCTTGCCCGTGCCGGTTTCGCCGGTGACGAGAATCGGGATGTCCTTGCCGATCACCTTGCGCACCTTCGCGATCACGAGCGCCACTTGCGGATCGCCCGTATCGAGGTAGCCCAGGCGCGAGAGGCCCATCGAAGGCGGCTGCGCCACCGCACGGGCGGCCGGCTGCGAAGCAGCGCCATGCACCACAACCGGTCGGGCGCCTTCGGCCAGCGTTGCGCGCCTGAACTGCACGCGCGCGCAAACCACCGCCCCGCTGGCCAGATTGAGCATGAGGTGCGACTCCAGGCCCGCGCGCATGCGGTCTATGAGTTGCGCACTCGTGGTCTGAAATAGCGACGAGAGCGTATGGGCACGTAGCGCAGCGAGCGAAAGGCCGAGCTGAAATTGCGCGCTGCGGTTGGCCGAGAGAAAACGCCCATCGCACGTGAAGGCGGCGATGCCCTCCATGAGCGTGCCGAGGAACTCCGGGCGGCCATGAAACGAGACCTGCAGCGTTTCCTGAAAAGTCGTCGCGAACAAATGATTCTCAATCATCTGCACGGACATGCGCGCAAGCGCCATGGTGTGCTGGTGATAGCTTCGATGGTCGCCCGTCACGTCCAGCACACCGATCACGTCGCCGTATGGGTCGAAGATCGGCACGCTCGAGCAGGTGAGGAAGCGGTTCGCCGCGAGGTAATGCTGATCGCCATGGACGACCATCGCACAGCGCTCGGCGAGCGCGGTGCCGATCGCATTGGTGCCCTGGCGGTCCTCGGCCCAGTTGGCGCCGGGCCGCAGCGCGACCTTTTCGGCGCGCTGGAGGAAATCGTCGTCGCCGATCGAATGCAGGATCAAGCCTTCGGCATTGGTCAGCACGATCATGCTTTGCGTGTTGACGATCTGCTCGTGCAGCGTCTCCATGACCGGCGTGGCATGCATGCACAGCACGCGATTCTGCTCGCGCTTGAGCTCAAGCCCTGCACCCGAAAGCACATCGTAATCCGGTCTCGCCTTCGCGCGCAGACCGAAGGTCTCCGACCGCTCGTGCGCCTTCTGAATGGCTGGCGCGGGCCAGCCATTGGACACCAGGACCGCTTGCCCCGCGGCCATATGTACGTCGTCGCGCATGCTCTCCTCCACGATTGGCCGGTACCTTGCCGGACACTTTGGTATTTCTCGGTGTCCTCTATTAGCAAGCTCCGGGCCATCCGGCCATCGATTCTACGCAGCCGGTTTGCGCCAAACGCGCACGCGACGCGCAACACGGTGTGTAAGCGAACCGTATGCAAGGCAGCGAGCGTCGATCGAAACACGCGCCGCGGCGATTCGCCAGCCTGTGTATTACCGCAAATGGCCTGCGTGGAGGAATGCGGACTCACCCCGATGCGCGCATATGCAGCACCTCCCTTCAATCCCAGGCGTAATGAAGGCCCACCCAAAAGCCGCGCGGCGCGCCTGGTCCGACGAATTGCTCGTTCACCGGATTCGCGCCGTCGAACGTGTGGCCGGGCCCGTTGAAGAAGTTTTGGCCCAGCACGCCGAAGCTCGCATAGCGCTTGTCGAACAGATTCGTCACGTTTGCGTAGACCTCCAGCCGTTTCGTGACGTGATAGCGCGTGTCGAGATCCACGAGCACATAGCCCGCGATCTTTCCATTGGCATCCTGATTGTTTTCGTCACCTTGCGCATACACGCCGCTGCGCCACGTGATGTTCGTGCCGATGCTCCATTTCGCTGTGGCCGCGTAGTCGAGCCGCAGCTTGACGGCATGCGCCGGAATGCCGGGCACGTGGTCACCCGGCCGCACGGTCACGACGCCGTTCGCATCCGCTGAGGAATTCGCTGGGCTCTGTTCCGTCCATGTCGAGCGGTAGGTCGCGTCCACATAGCTGTAGTTCAGGCTGATGCCAACGGGGCCGAACGCCGTGTGACCCGCCAGCTCGACACCCTGGCGGCGCGTCTTGCCGACGTTCTGAAAATAGCCCTGGGTGCTGCCCGCCGCGCTCACGAACTCGATGTCGTCGGAGAGCGTGGTGCTGAACGCGGCGGCGCTCCAACTGGTCTGCGCGCCGATACGACCGCGCGCACCTGCCTCGAACGTCTTCGAGACCACGGGTTGCAGCGCCGGATCGGCCACGAAGTCGTTCGGCAGCGAGCACGGCGCAGCCGGGTCCGCGCACGCAAGCTCGATTGCGGTTGGCGCACGCATGCCTTCGTTGTAGGTCGCGTAGACGGTGACGGCAGGCAGCGGATTCCAGTTGAGTCCCACGGCCGGATTGAAGCGCGAGAACGTGTGATAGCCGTTGAGCAGCGGCTGCACGCCTCTCTCGTCTGCAATGCGCGCGCTCGCCCAGTCGTAGCGCCCCGACAACGTGAGCGTCCATTGCGGCGTGAACGTGAGCGTTTCGTTCAGGTAGACGCCATAGTTCGCGTTGCGCGTTTTTGCATCGGTCTGCTGAACGAAATCGCCGATGCCGACCGTCGCGCGATTGAGCGTGAAGGCGGCGTCCTGCGAAGACGAAACGTAGCGCGAGTTCGCGAAGTCCGCCGCCACGCCCGCAACGAGCTGGCTCCCCATCCCGCCTAGCTTGCCGAGCAGCGTAAGCTGCAGGCTCGCGCCGAAACTGTCCGTTGTGACGATGGAGTCGACATTGGTGCCCTCCAGCGTGTCGACGTTGCCGTCTGCGTCGATCGAACCGTAGTCCGTGTTGTTGTTGCTGCTCACGTTCTCGTTGCGCAGATGGCGATAGTAGGCGTTGCCGCTCAGCTCCACGTTGTCGTTGAAGAAATGCTCGCCCGTGAGCGTGAGATAGCCCACGCTGTTGCGGTTCAGGTCCGGAAACGTGTAGGCCTGTTTCGGGTTGTCCAGGAACGAGCGCGGAATCGTCTGGCTGCCGTAAAACTGGTTGTCCGCGCCGCCCCCTGAGATCGACAGCGTCGTGTCGTCGTCGCTGTAGCGCAGCTTGCCGAATGCCTGGCGCACGCGGCTTGCGTTGTGGTCGGCCCAGCCGTTGTCGTTCGCGACATTCGCGTTCGCGTAGTAGTCGACGTGCGGCCCGAACGTGCCGCCCTGCTCGAACTGCGCGCTCTTGCGCCCCCAAGAGCCGCCCGAGAGATCGATGTCGCCGCCGGGGCTCGTGCGCCCGTTCTTCGTCGTGATCGCGATGGCGCCGCCCAGCGTGTTGAGGCCGTAGACAGGATTCGAGCCCGGAATGAGCTGGATCTTGTCGATCGCCCCAGTCGGTATCAGGTCCCAGTTCACGACGTCGCCGAATGGCTCGTTCACGCGCACGCCGTCGACGAACACCGACAATCCTTGAGGGGTGCCAAGCACTGGCGAAGCCGTGAAGCCGCGATAATTCAGGTTCATCTGGAAAGGATTGCCCTCGGCGTCGGTCACGCTCACACCCGGCAGGTTCGCGGCGAAGAAGTCGGTCAACGTTTCGCGGTGCTGTGTCGCGATGTCCTGCGCGCTCACGGTCTGCACGTTGGCCGGTACCTTCGCGAGCGGCGTACCGATGCCGAGCAGCGGCGTCGTGCCGACAACCACGACAGCGGGCAGCACGGGCGGGCTCGGCGTTTGACTCAGCGCGCTTTTATCCGTGCTTGTATCCGCGCTCTTCTCCGCTACGCTCTGTGCTTGCGCGATGGCCGGCGTGGAAGTACCGGCGCAAAGCGCGCCGAGCGCGAGGCTCGTGCCAAGCGTCGCATACGCGCGCCTCGCGCTGCCTCGGCTCGCGCCCACCGCCTTCTCTGGGATCAACTTTCGTCTCCATCTGTTTTATGCGGTCGTGCGAGCTCAACGCCGAAGCGACGAGCGCCGACCGGTGCGCGCACAACCGTCTCCTCTTTGCCGTGATCTAGCCAGGAACGTGCCAGCGTGCACGGCGGCGCGCTTTGCTTTGCTGCGCTGGTGTATCGGCACGCGCGTTACCGCGCAGCGCCCTTTTGCGCGACCGGCCCACTGTCACGTTCGCCAACACTTTTCTCCGCGGCCTGTACCGGAATGCAACAGATCGGCCACACGCGGGGCACCTCGGCGGTACATCGATCAACGGGCTGCATCGCCCGCCGCGCAATGCTTCGCGGCGAATGGCATACGACTTGCAAGAACGCCAGTGCACCCGGACCGGCCCCATCCCCCGCGCATCTAGCCTGACCGCTTCCCGGCCGTGCATCGACAAATATTCAGGAGACGAAGATGAAGAGACGCTCGGCTGCGGCAAGCCGGCTTGCGACCTGCGCAATGGCCATCGCAGCGGCGATGTCCTTGAATGCGGGCCCAGTGGATGCCGCCTCGGACTATCCGCCCGTGACCTATGACCGCCTGACCCGCGCGCAAAGCGACCCAGGCTGGCTCACGTACTACCGGAGCTACAACGGCCAGTCGCATTCGCCGCTCAAGCAGATCGACGCGTCGAACGTCGGTGAGTTGAAACAGGCGTGGAGCTACCAGTTTCCGGCCGAATTGAAGCAGGGCTTCGAGGCGACGCCCATCGTCAATGGCGACTATCTCTTCGTCAGCACGCCGAAAGATAACGTCTACGCCTTCGATGCAAAGACCGGCGCGCAGCTCTGGAAATACGAGCCGAAGCTCGGTGCGGAGTCGTTCAAGACCGCGTGCTGCGACGTGGTGAACCGCGGCGTGGCACTCTACGGCAAGAACGTCTACATCGCCATGCTGAGCGGCGAAATCGCCGCGCTCGACGCGAAGACCGGCGACGTGGTCTGGAAGAAGCAGATGTTCGAGCCGGGCCTCGGCTACGCGTTCTCGCTCGCGCCGCTCGCGCTCGACGGCTCGATCATCGTCGGCACCTCGGGCGGCGAGTACGGCATTCGCGGCTACATCGCCGCGCTGAACCCCGACGACGGCGCGATCGTGTGGAAGCGCTACACCATTCCGGGCTCCGGCGAAAAAGGCGCGGAGACCTGGCCCGACGGTATGCAGGCGCATGGCGGCGGCGCTGCGTGGCTCACCGGCACCTACGACGCCGCGAGCCGCACGCTGTACTGGGGCGTGGGCAACCCCGGCCCGTGGCTCGCCGCGCTGCGCCCAGGAGACAATCTGTACTCCGATTCACTTCTCGCGCTCGACCCGAAGAACGGCAAGCTCAAATGGCATTACCAGTACACGAGCAACGACACGTGGGATTATGACGGCGTCAACACGCCGGTCCTCGCGAATATCCAGTACAAGGGCAAGGATTACGACGCCATCATCCACGCCGACCGCAACGGCTTCTTCCACGCTATCGACCGTCAAACGGGCAAGCTGATCTACGCGGAGCCATTCGTGAAGGCGACGTCCGTCACGGGCTACACGGACGACGGCAAGCCGGTTCAGGACCCATCGAAGTACCCGAAGGCCGGCACGACCATCGACACTTGCCCGAGCTTTCTGGGCGGCAAGAACTGGTGGTCGGTGTCCTACGATCCGGCGCGGCACATTGCCGTGGTGCCCGCGCTGCACGCCTGCATGAGCCTCTCGGGCAAGTCGGTGAGCTACATGGAAGGCCTGCCCTATCTCGGCGAGGGCTTCGAAATCAAGCCTGAACCGGGCAGCGAAGGCTACGGCGAACTGCAGGCCATCGACGTGAACACCGGCAAGAAGCTCTGGGGCCACTGGAGCAAGATGCCCTGGAACGGCGGCGTAGCGACCACGGCAAGCGGCCTTGCGTTCAGCGGCTCGCTCGACGGCCATCTCTATGCATTCGACGTCGCCACCGGCAAGGTGCTCTGGGAAAGCCCGCAACTCGCGAGCGGCATCATTGCGCAGCCTTCCGTGTTCGAAGTCGACGGCAAGGAGTACGTTGCCGTGCTTGCGGGCTACGGCGGCGCAAATCCGATCTGGGGCGGCCCGATGGCCGATGTGGCAAAAGATGTCCCGCGCGGCGGCACGCTCTACGTGTTCGCACTGAACCGGGGCTGAACGACGCTCTCGCCTTCCGCCGCACGCGCAAGCCACCCGCGCGCACGTGCGGCCCAGACTTCAGGGGAACACACGATCATGAACATCCGGATCACCTGGCTCGCCGTGGCCGCCGCGCTCGCGGCAGCCGGCGCGCATACCAGTGCCCATGCGGCGGCGAACGCCGTGCGTGTTTGCATGCTGCCGGGCAGCCCCACAGTCGCGCTCGATCAGGCCGTCGCGCGCACGGTGCTAAAAACCGCGGGCGTGGCCGCAACGTTCGTCACACGCGGCATCGACGACGATGGCGGCGACGACGGCATCTCGGCGCACGAACTCGCCAGCGCGCTGGGCCGCGACTGCGACCTCGTTGCGGGCTTCCCGCGCTCGAGCGTCGCTGACGCATCGGGCTCGCAGATGATTTTCTCGCAAGGCTACTTACGCTCAGCCTATGTCAGCGTCACGTTACGTCATCCGCGCGCCGCCGTACCGGCCGACGGCAAGGAAACGGTCGCGGCAACCTGGTCCAGCCCGTCGCAACTCATCGCCGTGCAGCAGAAGAACGCGCGCTTCGACCTGGAGAACACCTCCGAACTGACGGTCGATGCGCTCGCGAAAGGGCGCGCGCAGCGCGCGATCGTCTGGTATCCGGCCGTCGTGGCGTACCAGCGCGCGCATCCGCAGCATCAATTCGCGGTCGCGGCGACGACCTCGCCGTATGCGGACTGGCATCTCGTGTTCGCTTCGGGGCTTGGCATGCGTGCGCTGCAAACGCGCATTGACGACGCCCTTGCGCGAATGAATGACGACGGCCGTCTCGCGGCACTCACGCGTGGCTGGACGCTGCCGGCCAGCGCCGCAAGCGAGGCGCGCACGAATGCACCCTCGCTCGAAAGCACGAAGGCGTCTTATCAGCGCGCCGCCATGCACACCCCAGGCGCCTTCATCAAGGTCTCTGCAACGACTGGCGGCAATGCGCCCGCATTTGACCACGAACAGGTCGAGCACGGCCAGCATCTTTATTCGGAATCCTGTGCAAAATGCCACGGCGCGCAACTCGAAGGCATCACCGCGCCCGCGCTGAGCGGCCCGGCCTTCGCTCCGGCTGCGAATTCGCATCTGACCATAGGCGGCATCTACCAGTACATGTCGACCAACATGCCAGCCGACCGCCCCGGCAAGATGACCGATCAGGAATACGCCGACTTGATGGCATTCCTCCTCTACACGAACGGCTACGACGCGGGCAACGCGAAACTCACCGCGGAAACCGCGCAGTCGTCGAACACACCGCTCAATGCCGGACCCCGGCACTAGTCGGTCTTGCTATCCGATTACCTCGCACTATCAGCTATTTGAATCAGGAAACCAGCATGATCACCCGCAATCGCAGAATCTTCATACTTCACGCCGCCGGCCTTTGTGCCACACTTGCCATCGCCGGACGCTCGCTCGCCGCGCCGGCCCTCGTCGACGATAACGACACGACAGCAAAGTCGCTTGGATATCGCAGCAATGCAAGTAGCGTCGACGCCAGCAAGTTTCCGAAGTACGCCGCGGGCCAGCGCTGCGCAAATTGCCGCTTCTTTGCGGGCGCGCGCAGCGACGCAACGGGCACCTGCCCGATGTTCCCCGGCAAGGTTGTTGCGGCCGAAGGCTGGTGCAATGTCTACGCAATGCGCGCATGATACGGCACTGACAGCACCGTGCGGCCGTCGATGGCAAGGCTGGCGCGCACGGAGTCTGCCACGTTGGTCACGCGTAGATCCAGGCTTGGCAGTTCATAACAGTAGACAGCCCCCCGCGGTGGCCGTCTATGCTAGCCCGGCATCGTCTCGCAGCTCTCTTTCATTGAGCAGCGACTCTGCGCTCCCGGCGCACGCCTTGGGTGCCTTTCCCTTACTTCAGACGATCTTGGGTCGCAAGCGCGCTCGCGGTAAGTGGCCCGATGCCGGGGACTCATGCGAGCCGTCGACCCGTGTCGTCATTGCGGTGCCTGGCCCGAATCTGGGCCTCGAGTTCCCGAACCCGCCTGTCGATCTCCTTCAGACTGTCCATGAGGCGCTGGATGAGCAATCGAAACGAGTCTGTCAGTTCGTTCTCTGCATCTTCGATCAGTTCAGGTACCCTGACGCATCGAGATGCCTGACTCCCTTGGGAATAGCGATCCCGAAATCGGCGAGCGGTCCGCAAATCTGGTTGGCTTGCGCTGTCCGAGGCTGGACAAAAACCCAGGCGCACGCGATGCAGCGACGATACCGATTGCGGCTCGACGGTCTTGAGTGGCACGAAGCGCAGTTCGGCCGCGAGACTGCCGCGCAGATTGATTCGGCATCCTTCGCATCATATTGAGATGATCCTCGCCACCTGCCCGTGGGTTACGCTAAATAGGTGTATCTCCACAGGAACGTTACTTTTGTCCCCGCACATCCGCGCCAGCGGGTGACGCAAGCGTGAGTTACACGACTTGCAACACATGGCGCCGGCTCATAGAGATGTGTGCTGGCTTTCATGCAGACGAATTACAGACGTCATGCTCCCGGAACTCCGAAGTCCGCACCCGACCGGGTAACGAGTAGGTGTACGAACTATATATCGAAAGCTCGCTCTATTAGTTTATGTAAAATATCAGGCGGCCGCCCACGAAAGCAACGTCGTTGGTAAAAGCAATCAACCGACCTGGGGGGCACCGACAGGCCTATCGCAATACCCGCGGCGTTAAAGCCTACGCAGATTGGTGAGCCGCTGGATGAGACAGTCATCCGCACGGCAAACAAGCGCGGCACGTAACTCACAACATCGCTGGCCTCGCATAACCGCGGGCAGGCTTACTGATGGCCACCATGTATGTTGCCGGCCACGGCGCCTGCCGCGCCGCCGATAATCGCGCCGGTCCACGCGTTCCCGCCCGCGATCGCCGCGATCCCCGCACCGCCGGCCGCACCTATCGCGGCGCCACTCACCGTTCCCTGCTGCCGTGGAGTCATATCCGTGCAGCCGATTACGACAACGAGGGCGCCGATGCTTAAGATCCATCCAGGATGCGGCTGCAATCCGAAGGCACGCCAGATCCGCGACACGGCTGTCTGCGACATTCCCATCTCGCGGGCCATTGTCCGCGTGCTCCAGTGAGTCGCACCCATGGGCACGGATTCGAGCGTACGTGCGACGACCGCGTCCACCTGCGCGTCTTCGATCGTCCTCGGTGCGCCCGGGCGCGGTGCATCGAGCAACCCGTCCACGCGGTGACTGATGAATCGCGAACGCCACTTCGAAACCGTATGCGAGGTGACACGTTGTCTTGTCGCGACCGTCCTGTTGTCGATGCCCTCGGCGCAAGGGTTCTGGTGCAAATAGGCTCGGCGAATCGGTTAAAGTATTCAGCCCAACAATCTGGTGGTCGGTGATGAGCAAGCGCAATGGCCTGGAGGCGTTGTTTGATGGGCGGCATTTTGATCGGGAGATCATCATTCTCTGCGTGCGCTGGTACCTTCGCTACAAGCTCAGCCTGCGCGATCTGGTCGAGATGATGGCCGAGCGCGGCTTGTCGCTGGTGCACACCACGATTATGCGTTGGGTGAAGCGCTTCACGCCGGAGTTCGTCAAGCGCTGGAATCGTTTTGGCATACCCACAGGGCGGTCATGGCGTGTTGACGAAACCTACCTTAACAGGTTGCGGAAATACATCCCCGGCGGAAGCGGTGCGCCTCGATGTACGCGCCCGCCAGTCGCAAACTTTCGCATTGTGCAATCTCAACGCGAATTCAACGTTCTTTCGGCGGCTTGAGGCCGACTTCTGACCTCCTTGCCACGCTTTCCGCCACTTATAAGCGGATTTGTGCCAGTGATCGCATGCGCACGAGGTTGTATGCCGCCATGTTCAACACGAACATCTGGTCCACCTTCTTCAAG
>NZ_JAMBPR010000111.1 GCF_024206475.1 Paraburkholderia sp. CNPSo 3274 | reverse complement strand
ATGTCCGCTTCGTACATCTCGGCGAACAGTCGATCCATCTTCGCCAGCGCTTCGTTCGCCATTACGCGGATCGAACGCAACGGATGCGACTTGGGGACGAAGTCGTCCAGCTTGCGCACGGAAAACAAACTCTCGGTGAAAGTGTCGGCGCCGCGCATGATCTCCAGTGGGTAAGTGGTGGTTCATCTATCAACGCTTCACGAACTCTGCGCGATGACATGTTTCAGCGGTACTTCAGCAACCTGTTAAAGCCGGCGCCAACGCATACGTCGCGAAGTTCGTCGCGGACGAGCTCGCCGGCGTGATCCGGGCGTCGCGCGTAAAGGAAGCCGGTCACCATTAAATCACCGCGGCTCAATCGATTCCGCATGTCCCTCACGACGCTGGGGAAGCTCCTCGCACGAATCGGACATGAGCCGAGCCGTCCACAACAGCGCAGAACAAAAGCGCATTCAGACACTCGCTTAAACAGGAGCGGGGTCAATCCAGTATTTCTAAATCTTGAGAATTTCGACGATGTACTTTCTAACTTCAGTCAAGTCACGAATTGTTCTTGTACTTTCGATCGGCATGTTGATGACCGTTCTCGTAGGGGGCGCCAGACTACACGGCATCAGGAAATTGAGCGCTTCTCTCGAAGACATCTACCGCAGTAATGTGGTTCCGATCACGCTAGTCGCAAAAGTTCAGTCTTCAATGATGGGCATACGTCTCGCACTGTGGCGATCGCAAGCGCAGCAGACCAGAGACCTCGTGCCGAATGTCCGGGAATACCGTTCAAAACTGGCCAGCGATTGGAAAAGCTATTACGCGGGCGGTGGTGTTACCAGCGCTTCTGAGCAGGCGATCGCCGACAAGATTAACGCGCTCTTGCCCGAGTATGAGTCGGCGGTGGAAAAAGAGCTGCCGCTTATCGAGGCTGGCGACTTCACCGCCGCGGGAGCCATTCAGGCGCAAATCGTCCTTCCGATCGGCAATACGCTTTCGGACTTGCTCGTCTCAGACTTCGATAACAACAGCGATCAGGCCCGGGACGCCGCGAGTGCGGGCACGGCATTGGCCGGCTCACTTACGATACTTGGCCTCGCCCTAATCGTTGTCGGCGCTGCAATCCTCGTTGTGGCAACCATCCACCTGGTGCGCGTCATTACCGTACCGCTTAACCAGACGGTCCAGATCGCGAACGAAATCGCCCAGGGACGCCTCGATGGTCGGGTCGTCGTACACGCGCAGGGTGAATTCGGGCGCCTTCTCGAAGCGATGAAGTCAATGAGCGAACGGGTCGCGAGTACGGTTCACGGCATTCGTGACTCAGGCGAATCGGTGAACGTCGCCGCGGAACAGATCGCCGACATCACCGGCATGATCGAGGGCATCGCGTTTCAGACCAACATTCTGGCCTTGAATGCCGCTGTGGAAGCCGCTCGGGCCGGGGAACAGGGGCGCGGATTCGCGGTGGTGGCCGGCGAGGTACGCGCGTTGGCCCAGCGGGCGTCGGCCGCTGCGAGGGAGATCAAGGAGCTGATCGAGGCCTCGTCCGCCAAGGTGCGCCGAGGCGCCGAACAGGCGACCGCGGTCAACTCGAGCATGAGTAAGGTGAGTCAGGCGATCGGTCGCGTTTCCGACATTGTGGGCGAGATCTCAGCCGCCTCCGACGAGCAGAGCAAGGGCATCGCACAGGTGCATCAGGCAATCACGCAGATCGACGAAGTGACGCAACAAAACGCAGCGCTCGTGGAACAGGCCGCGGCCGCCGCCCAGTCGCTGCAGGAACAGGCCGAACGAATGAAGACCGAGATGCGTTTCATCAGGCTCGCTGGAGACGAATCGACTTTCCCAGCCACGAACAATCAATTGGCGTTCCCGGGCCGGCAACGCGCATTGCCAGCACCGAAGCCGGCGGCCGGTAAGGCGGCGGCATTGCCGGTGCGCAATTCAGCCACCGGCGGCGAAGAGGATTGGCAATCCTTCTGAGGCCGCCGGGTTCGCTGGAGCGCCCCGCTAAACCAGTTCTCAATACGTCCCGCTGCAGGGAGAGCGGAGAAGAGAACACCTTTTTCTCTTCTCCGATGCGGGCCATCGATTTTTTCGGATCGCTTCGCCGGATCGTAAAACGGCCGGTCCGATCGCCATTGCTTGCAGTGCGCTGATCACACCAGCAGAACAGCATCGGCCGCACATCCGCTGGCCTGCCGTGCAGTCTCTTCCCACCAACTGCGTGCGTTCGCACGCGCAGCCCGCGCGGGGCGCTTGACTTCAACGCACCTGCCCGGCGCGCCCTCCATGCCTGACGAAAGCGCAAGCAAATTGAAATAATCCGTCAAGCGCTTACCGAGCCTGGTTTCGCCGTGGAATGGCTCGGGCCAGGGCTTTCCGACTACGCGCCCCCCAACATCACACTGCGGCTTTCCACTGGACCGGAGCCAGTGGACCTCCCGCGCGCTCAGGAAATCGACGTGGCGATTTCCTGCTGCGGCGCGCTAAAACGGCCGGGAGGCGGCGCCAGGCACCGATCGCTTCACGCGCTTTTTACGCGAAACGCATTTCGTTTTGTGCCGCACGACCGACATCAATCAGAGCCGCCTGGCCGCGTTCCGGCAGTGGTTGCCGGCGCAAGTGTCGCCGGGCTGAGCGCTTGCGTTCGGCTGCATACCCAGGGGGTTTCCCGCCGCTTGAATGTCATCAGCCGCGTAGTACGATGAGATCATCGAGAAACAGAATTAGAGGTCCCTCCATGGACACGACCGCAAGGCACGCGACGGCCATCGCAATGCTTGCAGTGGGCTGCGCGATATCGGCAGCGTCCCACGCCGATAGCAAGGAAGAAGAGGCTGCGGCGCAGGACCGCGAAGTCCAGGCGGCCTATGACCGGGGCTACAAGGCAGCCCGAGAGGAGATGGCGCAGACGGGGGCTCCAGCTGCAGCGCCCGCGAAGAAGGCTGCCGGCGCGGCGGCGCAGAAGCCCATCCTCGACATCAAGCACACGTATAGCGACGCGGGCGAGGTCTCGACGGTCATGACCGTGCCGGTCGTGGTCAAGCCGCTCGGGGATGGGCAGGGCGCACAAAGCGCGCAAGAGGTGCAAGACGTCCAGGACTCCACCGCCGCGGCTCCGGCCGTAGCGGCGGCGCCGGCTCCCGAGCAGACGAACGCGCGCGCCAACGCTGCGAACGCAGCACCGGCTGCGGCCGCCCGGCAACCGCAGCCCCGCGCCTACGCGCAAGCGAGCGCGAACCATCGCGCTGTTGCGGCAACGCCGCCCGCGCAGGACGACGTCGCGCCGCCGGAGTCGCTGGCGAGCGACGAAGCCATCGACGAATCGGAGCCGCCGCGCTCCGCGCAGATTTACTCGACGCAGGGCCAGGGTTACGCCCAACCCTACTCCCAACCGGAGCAGCCACGGGTCCAGCAACAGGTCCAACCGCAGGCCCAACAATACGCGCCGCCGCCCCAGCCGTATGGCTATGCGCAGCAGCCAGCGTATGCGCAACAGCGGCCGGCTTACGCGCAGCCACCCGCCTATGCGCAGCAGCAGCAACCGGTGTATGCGCAGCAATACGCCCAGCAGCAATACCCGCAGCAGCGGCCCATGTATGCACCGCCCCGGCCCGCTGCCTACCCGCCGCCCGCACCGTGGGGGGCGCAGTACCAGCAACCGCCGGCGCGCTGGGTGTACTGGTCGCCGCAGTATGGGCGATGGATGTACTACTGAGCGCCGCTTACCAGTGCGCGTCGTTCATCTGGCAGGCGAGCAGGCAACCCAGGGCGGAGATGGTACCGACCGAGCCGATACCAAAACCCAGGGCAATATTTTCCGCGGTCGTCGCGCAGCCCTGCAGCATCAGCGTCGAGCTGAGCAGCACGGGGAGCAGGAGCTGACCCAGGATGCGCGAACAGGTTGGGCGTCGTTGTGACATGAGGCGTGGGTCCGGGGAGGATTCTTTTGCGGTAGATGAGCCTGTCAGCTTACTGGCTCGCCTCATCCGCATTCCCGGGAGCAACATGCGATAACGGCAATTCCTTACCGATTACCTCGCGGTGGTAAGGAGGTGGGTGGCGGGGGAATTTTCGTTTTAGAACCCATGTCGGGCGCTAATAGCCGCACCCGTATCATGCGACCGCGTCAACGGAAGATGCGCATCGGCAGAGAGATCCCAGTCGCCTACGGTGGCGAGCGGCGGCGTTTGCGGATGAAGCGCCTGGTTCGGGACCCCATTACTATCGACCTGGGCTCCCGGCGTGCGTGGCCCGTTGGTCCTCGCATCGAGCGTGCCGTCGCTGTCGTCCGGAGTGCCAGGCGTCGCAGCGGTGGTTTTCGCCAGATGCGCGTCGTACTGCCTTTCAAACGGCGACTGGTACTCGTAGCGCTTCGCAATTGCGGGCAAAGAGACTGAAGGCGCCGCCGGCGCAGGCGCGGCCGCAACGGCGTGTTTCGGGGCGTGGCCCCTCGCGTACTTCTGGACGTGCTTATGGACAGGCTTCTGGGTGTGCGCCGCCTTGGCGGGTTCGGCCGCCGAGACGCTGGCGAGCGCCAGAAGACAGACACCCAAAAGCCATCCCTGGATCGGATGCTTCATGGAACGAAATCTGCGTTTGGAAACTGGTGCCGCATCGAATAGCTGCGCAGCACTCGCCACTGGAGTCTAGATCAATCACAAGTCCGACCAATCGGGGTCTTCCCTCGCTTTTCGCTCGCATTTTCACGCGGCCAACGCAACGCTTCGTCATCCTGCGCGCTCCTGCCACCGCCAAGCCGGCGGCAGGAGCGGCGTTTGCCAATCAGAATGCGACCGTCGTACGCAGGCCGAGCACCGCCTCGTCGCCAATACGCCGCGACGGATTCTGCGGGTCGGGAATGCCACCCGCGGGTCGGAAGAAGTACTGAAAGTCCGCCTGCAATTGCCACCACGGCGCGATCTGATACTGGTAAGTCGCTTCCAGAACCGTCTCGGCGCTGCGCGACGGGTAGCCAGGCGTCGAGACCGCCTGGGCGCTCGCGTAGTCTTGCGCATGCGAGCCGATGTGCGCGTAGCCAACCGCCAGGCCGGCCACGTCGTTGTCGCGCCCCTTGAACGGCGCCTTGAGCGTCACGCCCGCGTTGACCCCGAGGTCCACCAGGTTGCGATCGCCGGGTGCGCCCATCACGCGCGCGAACACGCCCACCGACTGCGGACTATCTGCGCTCGGACGCCACACCATCTGGTCCGCCACGGCATAGATGCTGTAGTTGCCCCGATAGCTAACCGGGCCGCCTACGCCCGTCACGCCCGTTGCCGGATCGGCGAAGCGGTTGCTGTTGTACCAGAAGCCAAGCTTGTAGGTGCCCGGCATTCCACTTGGTTTGGGATCCGAACTATTAGCCGGCGGCTGATTAATTGCATACTGAATCTCGCCGATCACCAGCGCGCCATTGCCCAGGTTGAAATTCGTGCCGCTCGCGTTGAGCTTTTGCGGGTCGCCCTCTCCCGGCGCCGGGTTGCCGTCGAATACGCCGCCGAGCACGGTGATCGCATCGGTAGGCGTGGCACGCACGCGCACGCCGAGCGAAGAAAGCGGATACGCAGGGCCGCCCGCAGGCAGATCGACGGACGGCAGCACCGACCAGCCGAACGTCGCGTTCATGAACGTATTCGCGTACTCGCTGACCATGAATTCCTGGTCGAGGCTTTGCTGACCGACCTTCACGTCGACCTTGCCGCCTGGCAGCGTCTGCTGGTACCACAACTCCCACAAGCGAGTCGAGGCGTCGGCCTCGATGCCGCTCGCGTTCTGCAGCGTTTGCAGGTTGCGCGCAGTCAGGCTTGTGCCGTGAATCTGGAAGCCGGAGACATTGAAGATGCCGCCAGGCAAACCGAACGCCTTCTGCGTGTCCATGCCGAGGCTGAACTCGGTGACGCCTTGATAGGCGCCGCCGCGACTCGTTCCGCCGCTCACGTTGCCCATGTACTCGCTGGTTTCCTGCAGGCCGAACGACAAGCCGTACTGGGCGAGCCAGGGCCGCAAGCCGCCCATATCGCCAAAGAGGTTCGAGCGTTCCCAAAGGCCCGTGGGCGCGGCAGCGTTCTGATCGGCAGCGGGAGCTTGTTGCTGATCCGCTGCGCTGGATGACGAAGCAGGCGAAGCAGATTGAGCGGGCGCATTTTCGCCGCTGGTCTGCGCGAAGGCGGCAGGCACGAAGCCCTGCGAGAGGGCAGCGCTCAGCATGATGGTGCCGCCCGAGCCGAGCAGTTTGCTCTTCAGGAAGTTTTTCATAGTATTTGTGGGGCTGTAGTAAGTTGCGGACGAGGCCGCTATTCAATGCAGAGCGTGCCTGCGAAGCTTGATGAAACTGTGTCCGGCGCGCAGGATTCTTACGCGAAGCGCAAACGCGGCCATAAAGGATGCTCCGGTTCAGAGGCGGACGCGGACGCGCACAGCAGCGAAACCAGCGCGGCCGCCGCTACGGTCGCGCCGAGAAGCACGTAACCCGTGGGCGTGAGCGGATGCCCCGCGTGAACGGTGCGCAGCGCGCCGCGTGCCGCCATGTGCGCCGCGCGGCGCGCGAGGTGCATCGAACGGCGGCGCACGCCGGCGGGCGTGGCGCGAACCGCAGCCGCGAAAGCGAAGCCGTGCAGGCAGGCGAGCGCCGCTGCAGCCAGGAGAACCCGTGCGCGACGGCAGACAGCCCGCAACGCGCGCAGTTGAAAGAGAGGAAAGAGAAAGACGAACATCATCCCTCCGCGTTGGCCGCTGCGATAAGCGGACGAAATGCGAAAGCGCAGCCATTTCTGCAAGCAAGCTTGCAAATGGCAATCAATCAGAGGGAGCGTGCTGCTGAGAGACTGGTCGCAAATGCGACTGAGACCAGTCAGTAACGAAGCGCGCTAACCCGGCGTAAGCAAGTTAGCGGCGAAGGAGTGAACCTGCGGCGACTATCTCGCGGTTGTGCTGCCGGCGCTAGCCGGCATCGGACTTCCACTACTAGAACATGCGTCCACGGAGGACTCCTTTGCTATGACGGGGCGGATTGTATTGGGCACGCAGATAAAAAAGCAAGTAAAAAAAGCATAAAGACAAGGCCTGCCAGCAACAGCCCCGCAGACTCCAACTTCTTTCAATCGCGTTTCTTCAACCTTCAGAATTGAATCTCTGCTCTGCTTAGCAATTTTGGTTGACTTGGTGTTTTTACCGAGACTAGAATTCGCCCGTCTTCTCAATGGGGCCGATGCCTTGGACAGTAGCAGTAGTCGATCTTCGAATAGTTTCGCTGCCTGACCGGCAGGACATCCGCTCCCTTTCCCGAGCCGCCGTCCTGCCAGCAGGCAGACGGTGCGCGCCGTAGCAGTCTTCCTTCGTGCACCCCAAACCATAGCGCCATGCCGACGCGGGCTTCGCACGCGTTCGCCTTGGCGCGACCTGGCGAGCGCTTGCGCTCGCGGCCGCCGTTCGCCTGCACCCCGCTTCGTGGCGGGGCGCAGGCGTGCCACCCATTGAAAGACCTGTGGCGCCGCATCAAGTCCCGGTTTTCCTAAGTTCTGCCAAACTCCGGTCATGAAGATTCGTCATCGTTGAGAAAGCGAAGCGCTCCCTGATCGTGGCCGTGAGTTGAACATTCCCTTTCACGCCCTTTTCGTTTCGCCATGAATCGACTATTCGTCACGCGTTTCAACCGCACGCTGTGGCGTCCGCTGTACGCGTATGCCGAGTCCCGTCTTCGCCTTGATTGAGTACGAATCCCATGCAAAACCTCAAAACGACCACTCCCGACATGCCGCAGACGCAGCGCCGCACCGGCCAGGAAGTGCTGTGCGTCCAGCACCTGTGCCGTGGTTTCGGCAAGAACCCGAGCGAGCAACTGGTGCTCGACGACGTGGAGGTCACGCTGCGTGAAGGCGAGATCGTCGGCTTGCTGGGCCGCTCGGGCTCCGGCAAGTCCACGCTGCTGCGCATCATCGCCGGCCTGATTCCGCCCACCAGCGGCGACGTGAACTACCTTGGGAAGCCGCTGCGCGGTCCGGCGGAAGGCGTCGCGATGGTGTTTCAGACCTTCGCGCTGTTCCCGTGGCTCACGGTGCTGGAAAACGTCGAGGCCGGACTGGAGGCAATCGGCGTAGGCCCGCACGAGCGGCGCAAGCGCGCGCTGGCAGCCATCGACCTGATCGGTCTGGACGGCTTCGAAAATGCCTATCCGCGCGAGCTTTCGGGCGGCATGCGCCAGCGTGTGGGCTTTGCGCGCGCGCTCGTGGTCGATCCCACGCTGATGCTGATGGACGAGCCCTTCTCCGCGCTCGACGTGCTCACCGCCGAAACGCTGCGCACCGACTTGCTCGACCTGTGGACGCAAGGCCGCCTGCCGATCAAGTCGGTGCTGATCGTCACGCACAATATCGAGGAAGCGGTATTCATGTGCGACCGCATTCTCGTGCTGTCGTCGAACCCGGGCCGCGTGGTGGCCGAAATTCCGGTGGCGTTCAAGCACCCGCGCAATCGTCTCGACCCGGCATTCCGCGCACTCGTGGACGACATCTACGCGAAGATGACCGCGCGCCAGGCGGGCGGCCCGGCGAAACCCGAACTCGAGCCGGGCAGCGCGCTGCCGGGCGTGTCGGTCAACCTGATGGCGGGCCTGATCGAAATGCTGGCCGCGGCTCCTTACAACGGCCGCGCGGACATGCCGGAAATCGCGCGAACGCTGCAACTGGAAGTCAACGAACTCTTCCCGGTCGCTGAAATGCTGCAGTACCTCGGCTTTGCGGAGGTCAGCGAGGGCGACGTGGTGCTTACGCACGCGGGCAAGACCTTCAACGAATTCAGCACGCAGGAGCGCAAGCTGATGTTCGCCGAACATCTATTGCGCAACGTGCCGCTGGCCGCGCGGATCAGCACGGTGCTCAACGAGCGCCCCGGACATCGCGCCCCGCGCGTGCGCTTCGAGCAGGAACTAGAGGACCTGCTTGCCGACGACGCCGCGCAGGAAACGCTCGACGTCGTGATCGCCTGGGGCCGCTATGCCGAGATCTTTTCGTATAACGACAAGACCGGAATATTTAGCCTCGCCGATGTCGAATCCTGACGCCTGAATCCCGCTACGGTTTCCCGGCGGCCTGGCGTCGCCGATCCGATAGTTGTAAACAGTGGTAATATTCGGCACACAAAAAATTCGTCAGAGCGCTGACGGTGACGGGTCAGTCACCGCCGCTCCGTTTTGCCGTTCCTGTCGAATTCCTTGCACTGCTTACAACTAAAGCGTCAGCGATTGCCCAAGCGCAATACGCGCGCGACGGCCCGTCACGCGGCGGGCGACCCGGGAAACCATGAAAGTCCGTAACGCCCGCCACTGGGCGCCAAGAGGCCCGCGCCGGTGGTGTATTGCCGCTGGCGCGCTCGCGCTCGCGAGTGCCATCCGCTTCGCACTGCATCCCCTGCTCGGCCCGATGATGCCGGGCACGACGTTCTGTATTGCCGCTTCGCTGGTCGAATACTTCCTCGGCCTCGCGCCTGCGCTGACCGTGATGGTGCTGGGTCTCGCCATTGCGGACTATATGTTCGTGCCTCCCTACAATTACATTACATTCGTCGACACCCACGATCTGATCCTGCTGGTGTCCTATCCGCTCGTCACGGTGATCGTGATCACGCTGATCGAGCGTCTGCGGCGCGAACAGTTTCGCGCGCAGTTGATCACTTCGGTCGCGCAGTCGCGCTACGAAATGCTGCTGCGTCATGACAACGAGCGCGCGCTGGCGCGCCGCGCCGTCGACGAAACGCATCGCCTGCTGCGGCATCTCGCGCAGCATCACGAAGGCTTCATCCTCATCAAGGGGCTCGAGCGCAATGCCGCCCAGCGCGCGAGCGTGGGACAGAGCATGTCGCAAGCGCTGCCGGCCGCCGCCGAAGTCGCGCCTGGCCCCCTCTTCGACGCACTGCATCCCGACGACGTGCAGCGCCTCACTCACGCACTGTCGCCGGGCCATCATCGCGTGCGTCTGCGCAGCGAACAGCACAAGCGCGAGTACCGGCACGCCAATTGCAACTGCGAACGCTTCACCACTCACGCGGGCGATTTTCTCGTGCTGCGCACGGAGAGCTGACATGGCGACGCTCGATATGGAGCTGGCCGCTACCGAAACGCCAGCCGTGCAGTCCACGCGCTTTTTCAGCGAAGGCGACGGCCACGCCGTGCTCATGCTTCACGGGCTCTCCAGCTCGCCGATCGAACTGCGCTATCTCGCGCGCTATCTGCAGGGCGAAGGGTTCACGGTGTGCGCGCCCGTCATCGACGGCTATAGCGCCGGCACCGGCCAGCTGCCGATGGAACAATGGGTCGAAAACGCCGTGCGCGAGTTCGACGCCCTGGCGGCGCGCTACGAGCGCGTCTCGATCTGCGGGCTTTCGATCGGCGGCGCACTCGCGCTGCGCCTGATTCGCGAGCGGCCCGCCGCGCAGTCGCTCGTCCTGCTTTCGCTCACGCTCGCCTACGACGGCTGGGCGATTCCGTGGTATCGCTTCCTGCTCGACTGGGCGTACTTCACGCCGCTGCGCCACCGCTACCGCTATCGCGAGGCCGAACCGTTCGGCGTGCGAAACGAAGCGCTGCGCAAGAAAATCGCGCGCGCCATGCAGCGCAGCGACTTCAGCGAGGTCGGCCCTTCGACGATTGCGCTGCCCGCGCTGCATCAGGCGCTGCGTCTCGCGCGCGCGGCCCGCAAGGATGTCGCCGCGATCGAGAACGACACGCTCGTGATCCACGCGATCGACGACGAAACGTCGAGCCCGCGCAATCCGCGCCACGTGATCGACCGCATTGGCTCGAACTTCCTGCGCACGCTGTGGCTCGACGATTCGTATCACATGATCACCTCCGACAACGAACGCGAGATCGTTGCGCGCGAAACGGCCCTGTTCTTGCGCGAGAGCGAAGTCGCGCGCGGCGCGAAGGACGCGCCGGTCGTCTCCAAGGCGCTCGCCAGGCGTCTGCGCCAACTGGCGGCAGTGGGAAGGAAAAATACGTGAAGCAATCCCTGGTCGTGAAAGGGCTGGCGTGCGTCGCCGCGCTGACCCTGGCCTCGCACGCGTGGGCCGATACCGACACCCCCAGCGCCGCAACAACCGACTCGCCGTGGAAAATCTCGATCGGTCCCGGCGCCTATTTCGCGCCCGAGTATCCGGGCGCGCGCCACATGAAGGTCTATCCGTTCCCGTCGCTCGACATCTCGTACCGCGACCGCTTCTTCTCGCAAGGGCCGGACGTGCTGGGCGTGAACGTGATTTCCGCGGAGAACTACCATGTGGGCGCCTCGCTGAGTTTCGACTTCCAGTCGCGCACCGTGTCGGACGACCCGCATCTGCACGGCCTGAGCAATGTCGACGACGGCCCGAAGCTGCGCCTCTTCGCCGACTACACCCTGTGGGCATTCACCGGCGCCGTCGCCATGTATCAGGATATCAGCGGCCACGGGCAAGGTACGACGGCAACAGCAGACCTCTATGTGTCGTTGCCGCTAACGGGGTGGCTGTTTTCGGTGGGACCGGGGCTCACGTGGGCCAACGGCGTCTACACGCGCACGTTATTCGGCGTGACGCCGGATGAGAGTGCGGCATCCGGCTTGCCGGCCTATGCGCCGGGCGCCGGCATTCGCGACCTGCACATGACGTTCTACATGACGCACGACTTTTCGAAGCACTGGGTCGGTTCGGTGAACGCGACGTTCGGACGCCTTCAGCACTATGCCGCCGACAGCCCGATCACCGAGAGCCGCCGCGAGATCACGGCGTTCGCGGGGCTCAACTACCGGTTCTGACCACGTGCGCCGGTGCGCGCCGCGTCAAAACCGCTCGACGCGGAATGGCCGAGGGTCCACCACCGTCGGTGCGCCCGTCATCATTTCCGCGATCAGGCGTCCTGTGACCGGGCCGAGCGTGAGACCGTGGTGCGCGTGGCCGAAAGCGAACCAGAGGTCGTCGTGCCTGGGCGCGGGTCCGATGACCGGCATCATGTCGGGCGTGCAGGGACGGCGGCCCAGCCACGGCTCGGCATCGAGCCGCGCGCCAAGCGCGAAGATTTCGCGCGCGAGCGGCTCCACGGCTTCGAGCTGAACGGGCGTTTTCGGCGAATCGCGAAAGCCGAGTTCGACGCCGGTCGTGAGGCGAGTGCCGCGCACCATGGGCGTAATCAGGAAGCCCGCTTCGGCGTCGAGCACCGGCTGGTTCAGCTGCGCACCATTCGTGACCGCGTAATGCATGTGATAGCCGCGTTTCACGGCGAGCGGCAACGCGTAGCCCAGCCGCGCCGTAAGATCGCCCGACCACGGCCCCATGGCAATGACCGCCGACATCGCCAGCACGGGGCCGTCCTGTGTCATGACGCGCCACGACGGTTCGAGCGTTGCGGCGTCGCCAATCAGCACGCGGCCGCCTAACTGCTCGAAGAGCTTCGAGTAGGCCGTCACCAATCCCTTCGGATCGCTAACCGAATCGGAATCGGTGTAGCGCACGCCGCCCACCAGCGTATGGCTGAGCGCAGGCTCGGCGGCGCGCAGCGCAGCGGCGTCCAACGCCTCGTGGCCTACGCCATATTCGCGCTGCCAGCGCTGCGCGTCGGCCACCGTAGCGTCCAAGGCGGCGGCGCTGCGAAACACCTTCATCCAGCCGTTGGTGCGCAACAGCGTCTGTGCGCCCGCCGCCTCGATCAGTGCGCGATGCTCGGTCACGCAATGCTCGATGAGCGTGGCATACGCGCGCGCGATTTCGGCGTGCCGGTCGGCACGCGAATGGTGCCAGTAGCGATAGAGAAAAGGCAGCAACCTGGGCATCGCCCCCGGGTGATAGCGCACGTCCGTCGAGCGGTTGCGCGCATAGCGCAGCAGCGTGGAAAGCTCACGCGGAAAAGCATAGGGGTAGACGCCCTCGCGCTGAATCAAGCCCCCGTTGCCGTGCGATGTTTCGTTGCCCGGTGCCCTGCGGTCCACGAGCGCGACCGAGAGACCGCGCCGCTGCAATTGCAAGGCCACCGAGACGCCGACAATACCGCCGCCAAGCACGACCGAATCGAATTTCATCACACAATGTTCCTGGCTCGAAGGCGCTCAGGCGAGCGCGGTGACGGCCACTTCGACGTCGAGACCCGGGCGCATCAGCAATGCCTGCACGCAGGCGCGTGTGGGCGCATGCCCTTGCGGAACCCAGGCGTCCCATACGGCATTGAAGGCATCGAAATGCTTCGGGTCGCTCAGCCACACGTTCGCGCTCAGCACGCGCGTTTTGTCCACGCCCGCCGATGCGAGCAGCTTGTCGATACGCGTGAGAATTTCGGTTGCCTGAACGTCGATCGACGCGCCTGCGGTATCAGGCACCTGGCCCGAGAGATACACCACGCCATTGGCGATCACTACCTGGCTCATGCGCGCGTTGGTTTGCAGTCTTTGAATGCCGTTGCTCATGTTCACACCGCCGAAAGACCGGCAGCGTCGCTACCGGCTGGGTTGTAAATGGGAGGCGCCGTGACGATGGACGTCAGCGCCGGATTTGCCTGCGTCAGGCGCGCGAGATCGGGGCGCGGGCGATGCAGAAGAGGATACGCCGAAAACGCCGTTTCCAGCGCCTGAGAGACAGCGAGCGTCTTCATGTCGCCGCGGAACGGGCCTACGATCTGGAGTCCGAACGGCATGCCCGCGTGATCGACGCCGCACGGCAGCGCGAGCGCCGGATGCGTGGTGAGCGTAACGACGTACGTGAGGGCGAGCCAACGGTAATAATTCTCTTGCGCGCGGCCGTCGATCTGCGCGGCATAAAGCTCGGTCCACGGGAACGGCGTAACCGGCGTGGTGGGTGAAACGATCACGTCGTAGCGCGCGAACGCGCTCTGGAAGCGCTGGAAGATGCGCGTTTGCTCGGCTTGCGCCCACGCGCTGTCCGAGAGCGACATCTTCGCGCCCATTTCGTAGTTCGCGCGCGTGTTCGGACCAAGCGCGCCCGGGTCACGCGTATAGGCGGCATGCAGGCCCGCAACGAAGCTCTCCGCGCGAATCACGTCGAAGCAGCGATGCACGTCCCCAAGATCGAACTCCACCGGCTCGCACGTATGGACAATGCGCTTGAGTTCCGCCATGCGCGCGCGAAACACAGCGCGAATCTGCGGGTCGACATCGCAGCAGCCGAAGTCTTCGGTATAGCCGATGCGCAGCGTCGACGGATCAATGTGCGCTGGCAAGGCGAACGCGTTGGCATCCACGGCATAGCTCAGCGGATCGCCAGCCGATTCGCCCGCGGTTGCCGCGAGTTGCAGCGCAGTTTCGGCAACGTCGCGCCCCATCGGCCCGACCACCGAGATCGGCGTCCAGCCCAGCAGTCGGCGCGAATTGGGCACAAGCCCCGGTGACGGGCGAAACCCCACTACCCCGCACTTCGCGGCGGGAATGCGCAGCGACCCGCCGGTGTCGGAGCCCGTGCAAACCGGCAGCATGTCGCACGCGAGCGCCACCGCCGAGCCACCCGACGAGCCGCCGGCATTGAGCGCGGGGTTGAACGGATTGCCCGTCGCGCCCCACACGGGGTTGCGCGTATTCGCGCCCGCGCCTAGCTCTGGCACGTTGGTCTTCGCCACAAGAATCGCACCCGCCGCGCGCAGGCGCTCCACGAGCACCACGTCGCGAGAAGGTACGTGACTGCGCGACATCGGCGAGCCGTAGGTCGTGAGCAGGCCCGCCGTGTCTTCGAGATCCTTCACGCCGAGCGGCAAGCCGTGCAGCAGGCCGAGCGGCTTGCCGTCCATGACGGCCTGCTCGGCGGTTTTGGCCACTTCGCGTGCGGCATCGAAACAGGTCGCCGTAATCGCGTTGACAGCCGGATTCACGGCTTCGATGCGCTCGATGCAAGCATCGAGCAGTTCAACGGGCGAAATGGCTTTCGCGCCGATCAGGCGGCGCAGTTCGACGGCGGACAGACTGACCAGTTCGGTCTTGTCAAGCATCGTTCGGTTTCCTGATGAAGTAGTGTTCAGCCAATGGCCTCGCCCGTACGGTCGCGCAGCCAGACGAGCGGGATCAGCGAAATGGCGCAGGCAGCCGCCACATACCAGGCCGGCGCGAGCGGATTGCCTGTGCGCGCAACGATCCAGCTTGCCACAAGTGGCGAAAATCCGCCGAAGATCGAGGCGCTCACGACATAGGTAAGCGCAATGCCGGTGGCCCGCACTTCGCGCGGAAAGAGTTCGGGGATCATCACGAGCACCGGCACGACCTGCCCCGCCACGAACACAGAGAGGAAAGCAGACACCGCGCAGAGCAGAGCCATGGAAGGCGCGGCGGAAAGCCACGCGAACGCGGGGTACACGCTCAGCAGCAGCACGACGCGCGAGATCACGAGCACGCGCTTGCGGGTGTATCGGTCGGCGAGTTTGCCGACGAGCGGCGCGGCGACGAACAGCACGAGCGAGCTGACCACGCCCGACGTGACCGCCGCCGTGGACGAAAGATGCAACACGCGCACGGCGTGGTTCGGCAGGAAAAACGCTGTGATGTAGATGGAGACCGAACCGCCCAGCTCAGCGAAGGTCCCAAGTATCGTGAGCTTGAGATGCGTGGTGAGCGCCGCCTTCAACGCGCCGCTGCGTTGCGCACCGTGCGCGGGCGCCGCGCTCAGCGTCTCTTCGAGGCGGCGTCGAATCAGCATGCCCACGGGCGCCGCCACAATGCCCACGAGAAACGGAATGCGCCAGCCCCAGCTATCGACCGCTTCCCTGGGCAGCAGCACGTTCACGAGCGTGGCGGCCGCCGCGCCGAGCGCAAGGCCCAGCGCCGTCGCCGCGAAGTTCCAGCTTGCGAAGAACGCGCGCGTGTTGTCGCTCGCATATTCCACGAGCAGCGTGGTGCCGGGGCCGAACTCGCCGCCCGCCGCGAAGCCCTGGATCAGGCGCGCCGCGAGCACGATGAGCGGCGCGGCGATGCCCGCCACCGCATACGGCGGCGCGCAGGCGATCAGCGCACAGCTCAGCGCCATCAGCATGATGGTGAGCACCATGGCGCGCTTGCGCCCGGCGCGGTCCGCATAAGCGCCGATGACGACGCCGCCGAGCGGACGCACCACGAAGCCCACGCCGAACAGGCCGATGGAAAGGAGGAACTGGTTGACCGACGATGCAGAGGGAAAGAACACCTTGCCGATCTGGATCGCGAAGAAGCTATAGATCGTGAAGTCGTAGTACTCGAGCGCCGTGCCCAGCGTTGTCGCGGCAATGACCTGGCCCTTCGAAAGACCCGTTTTTCCCAGTGCAATTGAGGCCACGACGCTGCTCCTTCAAAAGGGAGTCGAGACGCGAGTTATCATATACGAGAAAAAAACATTTCTCGTATACGACAAAACCCGTAACCGGGAACCGTCCCTTCTATGGCAAAGAGCGCAGCACGAAATAACGCAACTGAGCACGCAACCCAGCACGCAACTGGGCAGGCGGCAACGGAGATCGATCACGCGGCCGTCGGCGCGCGTCTGCGCGAGGCGCGCAAGGCGCGCGAGCTGACGTTGATGCAGCTATCGGAATTGTCGGGCATCGCCGTCTCGACGATTTCGAAGGCCGAGCGCGGCGACATTGCGCTCACGTATGACAAATTCGCGGCGCTCGCGCACGCACTGAACGTGGACTTCGACACGATTTTCGGGCGCAGGAAGCGCAAGGCGGCCGGCCCGATGAAGCCGTCGCTCACGCGCGCGGGCAAGCAGATGATTTACGACACGCCGAACTACGAGTACGGCATGATCGCCAACGACCTTACCGGTAAGCGCGCCGCTCATCGGCCGAGCATCGGCAGCTTGAGGCCCGCCTCGCGCGCCGTTTCCTGCGCGAGTTCATAGCCAGCGTCCGCGTGGCGCATCACGCCCGTCGCCGGATCGTTGTGCAGCACGCGGCCAAGACGCTCATGCGCCGCCTGCGTGCCGTCCGCCACGATCACCACGCCCGAGTGCTGCGAAAAGCCCATGCCCACACCGCCGCCATGGTGCAGCGAGACCCACGACGCGCCGCCCGCCGTGTTCAGCAGCGCGTTGAGCAGCGGCCAGTCGCTCACCGCGTCCGAGCCGTCCTTCATCGATTCCGTTTCGCGGTTCGGGCTCGCCACCGAGCCCGTGTCGAGGTGGTCGCGGCCGATCACGACCGGCGCCTTCAACTCGCCATTCCTGACCATTTCGTTGAACGCCTGGCCCAGACGGTAGCGATCCTTCACGCCCACCCAGCAGATACGCGCCGGCAAGCCCTGGAACGCGATGCGCTCACGCGCCATGTCGAGCCAGTTGTGCAGGTGCGGATCGTCAGGGATCAGTTCCTTGACCTTGGCATCCGTCTTGTAGATATCCTCAGGATCGCCCGAGAGCGCCACCCAGCGGAACGGGCCCTTGCCCTCGCAGAACAGCGGACGGATATACGCCGGCACGAAGCCCGGGAAATCGAACGCGTTTTCCACGCCCATTTCGAGCGCCATCTGGCGGATGTTGTTGCCGTAGTCGAGCGTGGCCGCGCCGCGCTCCTGCAGCGTGAGCATCGCGCGCACCTGGTGAGCCATCGATTCCTTCGCCACCTTCACGATGGATTCGGGCGCGACCTTCTGCGCTTCGCGCCACTGCTCGACCGTCCAGCCCTGCGGCAGGTAGCCGTTGATCGGGTCGTGCGCGCTGGTCTGGTCGGTCACGCAGTCGGGCGTGATGCCGCGCTTGACGAACTCGGCGAACACATCGGCGGCATTACCGAGCAGGCCCACCGATACCGGCTTGCCCGTCTTCTTCGCCTCCTCGACGATGGCCAGCGCCTCGTCGATGGTTTTGGCCTTGCGGTCCACATAGCGCGTCTTCAGGCGGAAGTCGATGCGCGTCTCGTCGCATTCCACCGCGATCATCGAGAAGCCCGCCATCGTCGCCGCGAGCGGCTGCGCGCCGCCCATGCCGCCGAGACCGCCCGTGAGGATCCAGCGGCCCTTCGGGTCGCCGTTGAAGTGCTGGTTCGCGACCGAATAGAACGTTTCGTACGTGCCCTGCACGATGCCCTGCGAGCCGATATAGATCCAGCTGCCCGCCGTCATCTGGCCGTACATCATGAGGCCCTTGCGGTCCAGTTCGTGGAAATGTTCCCACGTGGCCCAGTGCGGCACGAGGTTCGAGTTCGCGAGCAGCACGCGCGGGGCGTCGGCATGCGTGCGGAACACGCCCACGGGCTTGCCCGACTGGATCAGCAGCGTTTCGTCCTCGTTCAGGTCCTTCAGCGACGCGAGGATCTGGTCGAAGCACTCCCAGTTGCGCGCGGCACGGCCAATGCCGCCATACACCACGAGCGCATGCGGATGCTCGGCGACTTCCGGGTCCAGATTGTTCTGGATCATCCGGTAGGCGGCTTCCGCCAGCCAGGTCTTGCAGACCTTCTCGCTGCCGCGCGGCGCGCGGATCGTGCGGGTCGGGTCGAGGCGGGGGTCGGTGAAGTTCGGGTGGTTCAT
>NZ_JAMBPR010000012.1 GCF_024206475.1 Paraburkholderia sp. CNPSo 3274 | reverse complement strand
GGGCGGAGTCGGCTTGCGCGGGGCGCGGCGGTTCCTGCGCAAAGCTCGCGGAGAGGCCTGCAAACGTACGGACGTTCGAGCCGCTGGATCGCGCGCATATGATCCAGGTTTGGGGCGGGGAGGCGACCGTGAAGACGTTGCTCGGCTTATTCGTTTCGGCGATGCGCGACGACCTGGACGCCTTGCCGCCGATCCTTGAACAAGCCGATGTCGCGCGCTTGCGCGAATGGCATCACCGGCTTGTCGGTGCGGTGGGCGTGCTGCAATACCCTGCGCTGCTCGCCGAACTCGAGACGTTTCGCAGTCACATGAACAGTCACACTGCCGGGCAACTGCGTGAGGAGGGCTATGCGCTCATCCGCACTTGCCAGGCGATGCTTGTCGGAATCGAGCAGCAGGCCGCGCTGCTCGCGTGAATGATGTACATCACGAAATTGACGGGCGCAGGGGAATAGAGGGCAAAAAACGGGCGAAAAAAAACGCGGCCGAAGCCGCGTTCAAGCTTGGAGACCCTTCGATGAAGAGTCACTTCTCGCAGTTCGTAGCTTAGTCGCCGTGCGACGAGAAATCGAGATAATTTCGATCAATTAACTATTACAGGAAGTGCTGGTAATCGCGCTTGCTGCTGCGGTGTCGTGCCGGCGAAACCAGTCGACGGTGAAATCCACGAACGAGCGTGTTTTTGCCGGAACGTGGCTGCGGCCGGGGTAGACGAGTGAGAGCGCCTTGTCTGCGTCGCGAATCTCCCACCCGGCGAGCACGCGCACGAGCTGGCCGGTCGCGAGATCCGTGACCACCTTTCGCTGGCAGGATCGTGATGCCCATACCCGCGATCGCGGCCTGGCGCAGCATCACCGAATTGGTCGCAGCGTACGCCGGCGCGATTAGGCGGCTCCTGCCTCGGTAAGCGACGCGCTGCGCGTGTTGCCGCCGGGGCATTCGATTAATTCGAAAAGGTTTTTGCCTGGATAACGGGTCGGGCGGTCCGTCAAAAGGCGGTGCCCATAAACTTCGCTATGCCAAACATCGAAGCCAATGCACGCTACAACCTCACGCCGGCTCTCGGCATCGGCGCGATGTACACCCACACGAACGCGGACGGCTCGGTGCTCGACGCGAGTTGGCTACACGTCGGACGACGGTGTCTCGTCGACCAGGAACCAGGGGCTCTAGCGCAAGATGGCAAGAAGGTACTACTTGGGTTGAACGGCGCCGCGTGCGGCGCCTTTTTTATTGCACGCAGCTTACGTTGGGCCGACATCGGCGCAGCGGACGCGCCCAGCGGATTTGCTCTAGCATGTGGGGGCGCGGTTTTGCGCCTTCTGGTGCAGCGCGCCACAAAAACAGGAGAAATTCCATGAATTTGCTTCGTCCGCTGCAGCTCGCTCTCGCTCTGTGTGTGCTCGCGTCCGGCGCCGCGTATGCCGATACCGTCGCGCTGAAAGCCGATCTCGAACCGTCCAGCGAAGTCCCGCCGCGCGTGAGCCAGGGCCACGGCATGCTCAACGCCACCTTCGACACGTCCACGAAAGCGCTGAACTGGACGATCACCTACGAAGGCCTCTCCGGCCCGGCAGCCGCCGCGCACTTCCACGGCCCGGCGCCCGTGGGGCAGAACGCTGACGTGCAGGTACCGATTCCGAAGGGCGAACTGGCGAGTCCGATCAAGGGCCACGCCACGCTCAACGAGCAGCAGGTCACCCAGCTGATGGGTGGCCAGTGGTATTTCAACATTCATACGGCGCAGAACCCGTCAGGCGAGATTCGCGGCCAGGTGCTGCCCGCCAATTGACCGGCGCTCGATCGTTCGCCTCACTCGCCGTACTGCGCGCGCCGCGCGTTCCCGCAATCGAAGTCTGATTGCGGGACGATATCGATTGACCGCCGCTGAGTGCTAGTTGAGCCCAGATTGAGTGCTGCGGAGGGCTGAGCCGATGAGCTGGCAAAGCAGGCTGATCTGCAGGTTCTTGCGCCGCACTTTTCTGCCGCAAACGCGCAAGTCGATCAACGTCGCACGCGTGCGCATGCTGACGGCGAGGCGCATCTGGACGCCGGGCGTGCCGAGCGGCTGGCGCTTGCGCGAACAGTACGATGCCTCCGATGTCCCGATGCGCGGCGAGTGGCTCATCCGCGAGCGCTCGCCCGCGCAGCGCACGCTCCTTTATCTGCATGGCGGCGGCTACTACTTCTGTTCGCCGCGCTCGCAGCGCGCGATTTCGTTTGGTCTAGGCAAGCGCGCTGGCGCCGACGTTTTCTCGCTCGACTATCGCCTCGCGCCCGAACATCCTTTTCCCGCCGCGCTCGAGGACGCATTGGCCGCGTATCGCCAATTGCTGGCAAAAGGAACGCGGCCCGGCTCGATCGTAATTGGCGGCGATTCGGCGGGCGGCGGGCTTGCGCTTGCGACGCTCGTCGCCCTGCGCGACGCAGGCGATCCGCTCCCCGCTGGCGCCGTGCTCTTTTCACCCTGGACCGATCTTGCGGCGACCGGCTCTTCGATACGCGAGAACGACGGGCGCGATCCCATGTTCAGCGGCGAGGTATTCGCGCGCATCGCGCCGTTTTACCTCGGCTCGGCAAGTGCGACCGATCCCTACGTGTCGCCGCTTTATGCCGACTTTCGCGGCTTGCCGCCGCTGAGTCTCTTCGTGGGAAGCTCCGAAACGCTGCTCGACGACACGCGCCGCGTAGCCGAGCGCGCGCACGCCGCCGGCGTGTCGGTGGAGTGCGAGATTGCCAACGGCATGCCGCATATCTGGCCGATCTATGCGCCTTTCATGCCTGAAGCCCGCCGCACGCTCGACGTCGCCGCGAGCTTCGTACGCCGCGTGACCCCTGCGCCGGCACGCGGCGACGAGAAACCGCAGCCGCCTCAATCGAGCGAGACGTCGATCGCGTCATAGGCGGCGTGCACGGCGGCTTCGCCATAGCGGCGCTCGAGCCGGCGCACGGTGAAGTGCCCATGCGCCACTTGCTGGAAATGGTCGATGAACACGGTGTTGACCATGGCGCCGAGCACCGCGCCGATGGCCGGTATCGATTTTGCCGCGACCTGCTCGCTCACCTGCACGGAGAAGCGCGCGGCCACGGTCTGCATGAGCTTGAGGAGCGCGGTTGAGCCGTGTGCGGCGAAGCCCTTCGTCGCCATTTCCGACGACGCCGTCGATACCGCCTTCGCGAGCGCGCCGCGCACGATGAAATAGCCGAAGTCGGCTTCGTCGTCGGCGGCCGAGCGGCCGCCCATGCCGAACACGGTCAGACATTGCAACTGCGTATCGGTGCTGGCCAGATTCTCGCCTTCGCTGCGCGCGATGTCGCAAATCGAGCGAAACATCAGCGTGGTCGTCACGGGCAACTCGACCGGCAGCGCGAAAAGGCCGAACGCGCCGCCCGCCGCGCCCGTGGTCGCCACCGCGAACTTGTGCAGCAAGTTGCTCGGCTTTGTGCTCGCGCGCGGTTCGGCCGTGGAGAGGGCGCCTTGCTTGCCGAGCGTCTTCAGTGCGAGCTGCAGACACTTGCGCAGCGCGGTTTGTGTCGCGTCGGTCACCTTGTCGTTCGCGACGCCGGGTAGCCGCGCGATCAACTTTTCCACCGGCGCCCCCACGATCGCAGCGAGCTTCATGCCGAGCGGCGGCGTTTCGAGCTGATGTTTGGCGCGCCGCAGCGCTTCGAGATCGGTCTCGGTGAAGGCCGCGGCGGCGACCGCGCGGGCCGGATCTGCGGCTGGGGGTTCGGTTGTGGGTTCCATTGCGCTCCCGGATTTTCAGCAACGACGGCGGGGCGTCGCCGCCGTTCGACGCCCCAGTGTAGTGGATCGCGCCGTGCTATGATGATCAATCCTTGACGCGTCAATCGTTGCTGGATCAAAAAATGGCCGTTCATACCGCTGCCCAACATTCGAGCGGGCAGGTTCTGCCGTTCCGGGAGTCGCTGCTCGCGATGCTCGGCGTCTCGTTCGTGACGATGCTCGTCGCGCTCGACCAGACCGTCGTGGGCACCGCGCTGCCGACCATCGTCTCCGAACTGCGCGGCTTCGAGCTTTACGCGTGGGTCGCCACGTCCTATCTGCTCACTTCGGTCATCACCGTCCCCATTTTCGGGCGGCTCGGCGACTATTACGGGCGCAAGCCGTTCGTGATCGCGTCGATCGTCGTTTTCACCGCCGCTTCCGTGCTGTGCGGAGCGGCCAACAGCATGCTGTTCCTCGTGATCGCGCGCGGGCTGCAAGGCATCGGCGGCGGCATGCTGGTCGGCACGGCGTTCGCCTGCATTCCCGATCTCTTCCCCGATTCCGTCGTGCGCCTGCGCTGGCAGGTGCTCATGAGTTCCGCATTCGGTATCGCCAACGCGATCGGGCCGTCGCTCGGCGGCTTTCTCACGCAGTACTACGGCTGGCGTTCCGTGTTTTACGTGAATCTGCCCGTCGGCCTGCTTTCGCTGTTTTTCGTCTGGAAGTATCTGCCGCATCTGCGCCACGTCGCGCACGAGGCGCGCATGCGGCTCGACTGGCCAGGCGCGCTCCTCATTGCGGTCGCGCTCGGCAGCCTGCAGCTTTTCGTGGAGCGTCTGCCGGGACACGGTCTCAGCGCTTCGGCCATCGGCCTGCTCGCCCTCGCGCTGGCGGCCGGCTGGGTGCTCTGGCAATGGGAGCGGCGCTGCCCGCAGGCCATCCTGCCCGTCGACATGTTCCGCAACGCGAGTCTGAATGCGCTTTTCACGCTCGCCGTGCTGGGCGGCTTCACGATGTTTTCGCTGCTGTTCTACGCGCCGCTCCTGTTCCAGGGCGGCTTCGGCATGACGCCGAAGGAAGCGGGCGTCGTCATCACGCCGCTCGTGGTGTTCATTACGATCGGCAGTATCGCGAACGGGCGCATCGTCTCGCGCATCCGCAATCCGAACCTGATGCTCTACATCGGCTTCGCGATGCTCGCGGTTGCCTGCTTCGCAGTGGCGCTCGCTACGCGCAGCACGCCGCGCGGCCTGCTCATGGCGGTCATGATCGTGGCTGGTATCGGCCTTGGCTTCGTCATGCCGAACCTCACCGTGTTCGCGCAGCAGACCGCGGGGCGCGAGCATCTGGGCATCGCCACGGCGCTGCTGCAGTCGCTGCGGATGATCGGCGGCATGATCGGCACGGCGCTCACCGGCACGATGGTCACGCAGCTTTACTCGAGCGGCGTGCAACGTGCGCTGGACGCCGATCACGCCACGCACTGGCTGCCGCAACTTGCCGACCCGCAGATCCTCATCAACCGGGACGCGCAGGCTTCGCTGATCGCCGATCTCGCGCACGCCGGGCATAATGGCGCGCCGCTGCTCGAAGCCGCGCGCGAGGCGCTCGTGGGCGCGATTCACCTGGGCATTGCCGTGGCGGCGGCGATCGCGGTGGTGTCGGTCTGGCAAACCCGGCGCGTGCCGCCGGTCAAGCTGCAGCGCAAGGTGGAGCCCGTGATTCACGCGGATTGAGACCTTCCGCCCGTAGCGGATACCGGCACTGAAGCCCGCAAACGCGCCGCAATGAAGCCGGCAGGAAAACAAAGCATGGAAATTCAGGATCGCATTGCCATCGTGCAGCAGTTTGGACGGACCTACCGGGCATTCATGTCGGCGTTCGAGGCGCAGGTCGGGCATCCGCTGCCGCGCTGGCGCATTCTGCTCGCGCTGTACGAGCAGGACGGCGAGTCCTCGCAAAAGCGGCTCGTCGAGCGGCTGCGCGTGGACCCGGGCGCCCTCACTCGGCAATTGAAGGCGCTGGAGGCGCTCGGCTGGATCGCGCGCCGCGCCGACGAGCGCGACAACCGCATCACCAACGTGACACTGTCCGACACCGGCCGCGCCGTGATCGAAGAGGGCCTGCCGCGCCGCAACGCGTTCCTGAACGTGACGATGTCGCTGCCCGACGACGCGCTCGCGGCGCTATCGGGCGCGTTGGGGATGATGGAGGCGCGCATCGGCGAGGCGGCCACGGCGGCGGCTGCGCTCGCTCGGGCTAAGGTGGCCGAGCCCGAAGCGGGCTAAGCCTGCGCCGATGTACGCCGCGCTCAGAAGAACGTCTCGATCACTTCCGTCACGCGATATTTCGCATCGACCATCAGCACCTGACGCCACTTGTCGAACGTGAGGCAGGGGTGCGAGATGTCGAACGCGATCATGTCGCCGACCTTGAGGTCCGCGCCCGCCGGAATTTTCAAGTAGGCGTGCTGATCCATCATCTGGAACACTTCCCAGCCTTCGCTTGTCGCCACTTCGCGCGGCGCGCCGCCGTTCGCAGGGCGATAGTGGCGCGACGGCTCCGGAAAGCCCGCGTCGAACGCGGCGTCGCGCTTGCCGAAGCCGATGATGGCGCGGCCAGGCTCCGGAATCGACTGCACGTAGGCCCAGAGCTGCAGCGCGGGCAGGAGCGCCACGCCCATCTCGCGCGCCACGGGGTTGCGCGTGAGGATCTGCGACTGAGCTTGCTTGTAGACGCCCACGTCGTGCGTCACGTAGCAGCCGGGGCGCAGCACCACGTCGATCGTGCCCGCCTGGGTGGCCGGCGCGAACTCTTCCGCGACGATGTCGTACCAGGCTGAGCCCGCGCCCGAAAGCAGCGCAGGCGTGCGCGCGAAGCGGCCAGCGGCGACCAGTTCCTGGGTGACGTTCAGTGCGTCGCGCAGGAAGGTGCGCACTTCGCTTTCTTCCTTGAGGATGCCCTCGTAGATCTCCACGCCCGCTAGCTTGAGCGAGTCGGGATAGCGCGCGATCGCCGCGAGCACGGCATTGCGCGTGTCGGTGTCGCGCACGCCTGTGCGGCCGCGCGGCACGCCCAGTTCGAGCAGCACCTGCAGCGTGCGGCCCGACGCGCGGAAGAACTCGCCCAGGTGCTCTACGCCTTCCACCGAATCGACGAGGCAGAAGAACTCGAAGCTCGCGTCGCTGAGCAGCTCGGCGATGATCGCCATGTTGTGGCGGCCCACGAGCTGGTTCGCCATCAACACGCGCGAGATGCCGCCGCGGTAGGCGGCGCGCGTCTGGTGCGCCGTGGCGAGCGTGATGCCCCACGCGCCGGTTTCGATCTGGCGGCGAAAGAGCTGCGGCGCCATCGTCGTCTTGCCGTGCGGCGCGAGCTTCACGCCATAGCGCGTAACGAAGTCCTGCATCCACTTGAGGTTGTGCTCGACGCGGTCGGCATAAAGCACCGCAGCGGGCAGGCTCACGTCCTCTTCGAGTAAATTCCATTCGAGGCGCCCAGCGTCCCCGAGCGGCACGCTCGCGCCCGGTACGTTGCCAAGGCCCTTGCTGTTCGGGTCGATCGTTGCACTCTGATAGTTTGTAACTTTCATTTCCCTTCGCTCCATATGCTTCATGCGTCCCAGCTACGCCGGAGTCCGACGAACCGGCGTTGACTCGGAGATAGTACACAAAGTAACATCGCTTCGTGAATTGTTATTTATTAACAGACTCCCTGCAATGAACACCGCCGCCGATCCGGCCCGCTTCGACATCGTCGCGCGTATTGCGCAATGCGTGCCCGAACTGCGTCCGGCCGAGCGCGACGTGGCCGCGCTAATTCTCGACGATCTTGCCCGCGCCGCGCGTGCGAGCATTGGCGAACTGGCGCAGCGTGCGGGCGTGAGCGTCGCCTCCGTCACGCGCTTCGCGAAGGCGGTGGGCTGCCACGACGTGCGCGAACTCAAGCTGCGGCTCGCGCAGGCGGCCGCTGTGGGCGATCGCTTCCTGCGCGGCGGCCGCGCGGGCGCCTCCGAAGGTGAAGGCAAGCCGCGCGCCGCCGACGCCAATGGCGAAGCCGAACCGCTCGCCACGCGCGTCTACGACCAAATTCACACGGCGCTCGCGCGCAACCACGAACTGCTCTGCCAGGCGCCGCTTGTGCAAGCCGCCGCGACGTTGGCGCAGGCCCGCATGATCTACGTGTTCGGCATGGGCGGCGGCTCGAGCGCGCTCGCCGACGAAATGCGCTTTCGCCTGGTGCGCCTTGGCCGTCCGGTGGCTTCGTACCAGGACAGCTTGCTGCAGCGCATGGTGGCGAGCACGCTCTCGCCCGAAGACGTGGTCGTCGCGCTTTCCGTAACAGGGCGCGTGCCCGAACTCGTCGATGCGTGTCGCATCGCGCGCGACTACGGCGCGAAGCTCGTCGCGCTCACCGCGCCGGCCTCGCCGCTCGCCGCGCTCGCCGACTGGCTCGTGCCGATCGTCGCGAGCGAGACCGATTTCATCTACAAGCCATCGTCGTCGCGTTACGCGATGATGATGGCACTCGACGTGCTCGTGACCGAGCTGGCGCTCGCGCAACCCGAGGCAAGCCGTGAGTTGCTGCGCCGCATGAAGCACACGCTAGACGCGCATCGCGGCGGCGGCGAACGCCAGCCGCTCGGTGACTAAGAGCCATCCTGAGGAGACGCGTATGCATTCGCACCCCGAAGCCGCCGACACGCTGATCGTCGGCGCCATGCTTTACGACGGCACCGGCGCGGCGCCCGTCGAGCGCGACGTCGCGCTGCGCGACGGACACATCGTCGCGATCGGCAACCTGTCGAACTGGCTTGCGGAAGAGGTGATCGAGGCCAATGGGCGCGCGCTCGCGCCGGGTTTCATCGACGTCCATACGCACGACGACACGCACGTGATCCGTGCCCCCCAGATGCTGCCGAAGATCAGCCAGGGCGTGACGACCGTGGTGGTCGGCAACTGCGGGATCAGCGCGTCGCCGGTGACGCTCAAGGGCGATCCCCCCGATCCGATGAACCTGCTCGGCGAGCGCGACGCGTTCAGCTATCCGACTTTCTCTGCATACGTCGACGCGGTAAACGCGGCGCGGCCCGCCGTGAACGTGGGCGCGCTGATCGGCCATACGGCGCTGCGCAACAATCACATGAGCGACCTGAAGCGCGCCGCCACCGGCGACGAGATCGCGGCGATGCGCGCGCAGCTCGAAGACGCGCTCGCGCACGGCGCGCTCGGCCTTTCCACGGGCCTCGCGTACGGCTCGGCGTTCGAGGCATCGACCGAAGAGGTTGCCTCGCTTGCCCAGCCGCTCGCCGCCGCCGGCGCGCTCTACACGACGCACATGCGCACGGAGTTCGACGCGATCCTCGAAGCGATGAATGAGGCGTACCACATCGGCCAGCATGCGCGCGTGCCGGTGGTGATCTCGCATCTGAAGTGCGCGGGCCCTTCCAACTGGGGGCGCAGCACGGAGGTACTCGCGTCGCTCGAAAGCGCGCGCAAGTATCAGCCGGTCGGTTGCGACTGCTATCCGTATAGCCGCAGCTCTTCGACGCTGGATCTCAAGCAGGTGACGGGCGACATCGACATCACGATTACGTGGTCCACGCCGCACCCGGAGCAGGCGGGCAAGCTCATCAAGGACATCGCGGCCGAGTGGGGCGTTTCGCAGCAGGAAGCAGGCAAGCGTCTGCAGCCGGCGGGCGCCGTGTACCACAACATGTCCGAAGACGACGTGCGCCGCATTCTTTCGCATCCGGCCACCATGGTCGGCTCGGATGGACTGCCCAACGATCCGCTGCCGCATCCGCGCCTGTGGGGCGCCTTTCCGCGCGTGCTCGGGCACTACGCGCGCGACGCGGCCTTGCTGCCGCTCGAAGAAGCCGTACGCAAGATGACAGGCCTTTCGGCGCGGCGCTTCGGTCTTTCGCAGCGCGGCGAGGTGCATGTGGGCTGGCACGCCGACCTCGTGCTGTTCGACCCCGCCCGCGTGCGCGACGCGGCGACCTTCGAGAAGCCGCAGCAGGTGGCAGAGGGCATCGACGCGGTGTGGGTGAACGGCGTGCTTTCGTACCGCGACGGGCAACCCACGGGCGAGCGCGCGGGCCACTTCGTCGCGCGCGGCAAACGCGAGGAGCAGGCGGCGGCGAATGCCTTTTAAGCAGGCTTTATCTATCGAATTTCGACACCCGGCGCACGTGGCCCAAAAAGCTGCGCGCGCCGCACGATCTCAAAGGAGCAAACGATGAAACGAATTGGAGCGGAAGGCGGCAAGGGCCAGGGCGGACAACATCTGCCGTTCGCGCGTGCCGTGGAAGCCGACGGCTGGCTGTACGTCTCCGGCCAAACGCCGATGGAAGGCGGCGAGGTGATCAGCGGCGGTATCGTCGAGCAGTCGCACAAGGCCATCCAGAATCTTTTCGCGATCCTGAAGGAAGCGGGCTATGGCGCGGAGCACGTGGTGCGCTGCGGCGTGTGGCTCGACGACGCGCGTGACTTCACCTCGTTCAACAAGGTGTTCCGCGAGTACTTCGGGGAGCATCCGCCGGCGCGTGCTTGCGTGCAGTCGAGCATGGTGGTGGACTGCAAGGTCGAAGTCGACTGCGTGGCTTACAAGGCGCCGGCCGGGAAGTAAGGGCGCAGCGCGGTTGCTCGTTGCGTGACAGGAAGCGGCTGCCGGAGTTATCCGGCAGCCGTTTTTTCTTGCGTGCCGCCGTCGCGAGGGGCGGCGGCGATGCGCAGTTCGACGAGAACAGGTTCCGTCCCTCATTAAGCCGATCGGCCGATACGGGATGGTTGGTCAAATTTCCCAATATATGAGCGACCCAATCACATATTGGAGAACTCGAAAAAACCTGCCTACAATCCAGTCCATCCGACAAGCCGCGACTGCCACTACGCGGCAAACACCGTCGGCAGACCCAGATAAATCCGGCGCACGCGCAAGACGCGGAGCGAACCGGACAGCAAAGGAGACGTTCGCCATGCTTCAGCCTGCGCTTTGCGCGGCCACGCGCCGCCCGCCGCTACCTGTCCGAGCCCCGGCCGCCCGCGCGCCGGGCCGTCTCCCGAAGCACGGTTCGCGCGCCGCCTGACGGCACGCGCCTTTCGATCGTCTCCCTTCATCGCCCTCGCCATGAATAAAGCGATGTCTTCCACACTCGCCGCGAACCTTCCCGACGAGGCCGCGCCCGTGCAAAACGCCGCGGCAACCTCCGCTCAAGCGCAGCCGAAAGGCCGCCCCGCCGCCGATGAAATCGGCCTCGCGAGTACGTTGCTCGACGGCTCGATGCAGCAGGCCGGCACCCAGACGCTCCTGCGCGGCCTCGCGATCCTCGAAGCGGCGGCCGCCGGCGTGCGCGACCTGCGCTCGTTCGGCGCGGTGCTCGGCACGACGCGCAGCACCACGCACCGCCTCGTTTCGAGCCTCGTGCAGGCGCGCTATCTGCGCCAGGTGCAGGGCGGCTACCTGCTCGGGCCGAAGCTCATCGAACTCGGCACCATCGCGCTCGAGCAGATGCCGCTCACGGCCGTTGCCCGCCCGCATCTGCAGGCGCTCGCCGACGAAACGCTCGACACGATCCACCTCGGCGTGCGCGACGGCGACGACGTGCTGTATATCGACAAGATTCCCGGCCAGCGGGGCCTCGAAATGCGCTCGCGCGTGGGGCACCGCATGCCGCTCGCGTCCACGGGCATCGGCAAGGCGATGATGCTCGACCTCGCACCGCAATCGTGGCGCGACCTGTTCGACGCGTCGCGCCGCACGCTCGCGGGCGTGAGCTTTCGTCCCGATCACAGCCTCGAACCCGATACCTTCCTCAAGCGCATGGCGACTTACGCGGCGGGCGGGTACACGTTCGATCTGGAGGAGAACGAAATTTCGATCCGCTGCGTGGCGGCGCCCGTGCGCGACGCTTCTGGCGCGATCGTGGCGGCGCTTTCGGTGGCGAGCACGATTCCCTACATGCCGCTCGAGCGCATGGACGAACTGATTCCAGTCGTGCAGCGCGAGGCGCGTGCGATTTCGCAGGAACTCGGCTGGCGTGCGCCGCAGCCCACCACGCGCAGGATTCGTCGATGAAAGCGCGCGGGAAGCCTGTAAGCGGCGCGGCCATCGACGCCGGGGACGGCGCGATCGCTCGCGAAGCCGCGCTCATCGCGCTCGACTGGGGCACGACCTCGTTGCGTGCGTACCTGTTCGATGCGGCGGGCAAGGTGCTCGCCACGCGGGTTTCGACGGCGGGGATCATGAACCTCCCCGTGCCTGCCGAAGAAGGCGGCTTCGACGCCGCCTTCGACGAAGCGTGTGGCGTGTGGCTCGCGCAAGCGCCCTCGCTGCCGGTGCTGGCCGCGGGGATGGTAGGCAGCGCCCAGGGCTGGGTGCAGGCGCCTTATGTCGAAACGCCCGCGAGCGCCCAGGCGCTGGTCGCCGGCATCGTGCACGTGCGCGCCGCGTGCGGCGCTGAAGTCGCCGTGGTGCCGGGCGTGCTGGAGCCGGGTGCGCTGCCCAACGTGATGCGCGGCGAGGAAACGCAAATTTTTGGCGCGCTTGGGGCAACGGGCGACGAGTCTGAGCCGCAAACGGCGCTCGTCGGACTGCCCGGCACCCACGCGAAATGGGTAGTGGTGGAGGGCGAGCGCATCGCGCGCTTCTATACCTTCATGACGGGCGAGGTCTACGCGGCGCTGTGCGCGCATACGATCCTCGGCCGCACGATGAAGCATCCCGTCGAGCCCGACACCGCAGCGTTCCTGCGCGGCGTGGGCGTGGCGCGCGAGCAGGGCTGCGTCGGACTGCTGGCCACGGCGTTCAGCACGCGCACGCTCGGCCTCACGGCCCAGCTCGCCGCCGACGAGCAGCCCGACTATCTCTCGGGCCTCGTGATCGGGCACGAGCTGGCGGGCCTCGAAGCGGCGCTGGCGCGACGCGACGTGGCGCTCGCTGGCTGCGCGCCGCAGCTGATCGGCGCCGAGGCGCTGTGCGAGCGTTACCGCATGGCGCTTGCCACATTCGGGTGCAGCGACGCGCATCTCGTGCGTCAGGCGACCGAACACGGGCTTTGGCGCATCGCTGTGCAGGCCGGGCTCGTCGCGCCGCGCTAAACGCGTGCCGATGAAACGAACCCGCTGCGAACCCGCTGCAAACGCGCTGAACCGAACCAGACACAAGCCAAGCAACAGGAAGCCGACATGGAACCCGAACTGAACCTGCCCGCCCCGTACACGCCACACGCCGGCTTCGTCGCCGCGTTCGGCGCGTGCAGCATGGTCGCGATCGTGCGCGGCATCAAGCCCGCCGAGGCCGCCGAGCATGGCCGCGCGCTTTACGAAGCGGGCTTCCGGATCATCGAGGTGCCGCTCAATTCGCCGCAGCCGCTCGACAGCATCGCGGCATTGCGCCAGGCGCTGCCCGACGACGCCATGATCGGCGCGGGCACCGTACTCACCACCGAGCGCGTGCGCGACGTGCGGGAAGCGGGCGGCGAACTGATCGTGATGCCGCACGCCGACACCGACGTGATCCTCGCCGCAAAGCTTCAGGGCCTCGCGTGCGTGCCCGGCGTCGCCACGCCGACGGAAGCGTTCGCGGCGCTCAAGCACGGCGCCGACGCGCTCAAGATGTTCCCCGCCGAGCAGCTCGGCCCGGCCGTGACGAAGGCCTGGCGCGCCGTGATTCCGCCGATCGTGCCCCTGCTGCCCGTGGGCGGCGTGAAGCCGGACAACATGGGCCCGCAGCTGGCCGCGGGCGCGAGCGGCTTCGGCCTCGGGTCCGCGCTCTACAAGCCGGGCCAGGACGCCGCGGCCACGCGCGCGAACGCGCTGGCCTTCATCGAAGGCTGGCGGGTGACGCAACTGAGCACGCAAGGAGCGCAAAAGTGAATCGCCTCGCGGGCAAGGTCGCGCTCGTAACCGGCGCAGGACGCGGCATCGGCGCGGCGATCGCGCGCGCGTTCGCGGCCGAGGGCGCGGCCGTCGTGCTCGCGGAGCTGGATGGCGCGACGGCCGTTGCGACGGCGCGCGAGATTGCGAACGCATGCGAAGGCGCGCAAACGCTCGCCGTGCAAACCGACGTGACGCAGCCCGCCTCGGTGCGCGCCGCCGTGGAAGAAGCGCAACGCGCGTTCGGCCCGGTCGACGTGCTCGTGAACAACGCCGGCATCAACGTGTTCGCCGACCCCCTCACGATGACCGACGACGACTGGCGCCGCTGCTTCGCCGTCGATCTGGACGGCGTGTGGAACGGCTGCCGCGCGGTGCTGCCGGGCATGGTGGAGCGCCGCGCGGGCAGCATCATCAACATCGCTTCGACGCACGCATTCCAGATCATTCCGGGCTGCTTCCCGTACCCGGTGGCGAAGCACGGCGTAATCGGGCTCACGCGTGCGCTCGGCATCGAGTACGCGCCGAAGAACGTGCGCGTGAACGCCATCGCGCCGGGTTACATCGAAACGCAGCTCACGCACGACTGGTGGAACGCGCAGCCCGACCCGGAAGCGGCGCGCAAGGCCACGCTCGAGTTGCCGCCGATGAAACGCATCGGCCGCCCGGAGGAAGTCGCGATGACGGCGGTGTTCCTCGCCTCGGACGAAGCGCCGTTCATCAACGCAAGCTGTATCACGATAGATGGCGGCCGCACGGCGCTCCATCACGAATGAGAGCGTTCTAAAAAGTAATTCGCAGCACGAAGGAAAACGAGGTTACAACGAATACGCAGGAATCCGCCGAAGCGCTGGCCGCGCGCATCGGCGGGTAAAAGAAGAGGCGGCCGATACCCTTCCCGTGACTGAAGAAGACAGGAGACTAGCAACATGCAACGACGCATCTTTCTGACGCTGGTGGCTGCAGCTGCCACTGCCATGTTCGCGCAAGCGCCCGTCGCGCAGGCCGCCGACCAGGTGAAGATCGGCTTCCTCGTGAAGCAGCCCGAAGAGCCGTGGTTCCAGGACGAATGGAAGTTCGCGGAAACGGCCGCGAAGGAAAAGGGCTTCACGCTGGTGAAGATCGGCGCGCCCTCGGGTGAGAAGGTGATGAGCGCGATCGACAACCTGGCCGCACAAAAGGCGCAGGGCTTCATCATCTGCACGCCTGACGTGAAGCTCGGACCGGGCATCGTCGCCAAGGCCAAGGCCGACAACCTCAAGATGATGACGGTGGACGACCGCCTCGTCGATGGCGCGGGCAAGCCGATCGAGTCGGTGCCGCACATGGGCATCTCGGCGTACAACATCGGCAAGCAGGTGGGTGACGGCATTGCCGCCGAGATCAAGAAGCGCGGCTGGGACATGAAGGACGTCGGCGCAATCGACGTGACCTACGAGCAGTTGCCGACGGCGCATGACCGCACGAGCGGCGCGACCGACGCGCTCGTGGCCGCGGGCTTCCCGAAGGCGAACATCATCGCCGCGGCGCAGGCCAAGACGGACACGGAAAACGCCTTCAACGCCGCCAACATCGCGCTCACGAAGAACCCGCAGTACAAGCACTGGGTGGCCTACGGTCTGAACGACGAAGCCGTGCTCGGCGCCGTGCGCGCAGCGGAAGGCCGCGGCTTCAAGGCCGACAACATGATCGGCATCGGCATCGGCGGTTCGGACTCGGCGCTCAACGAGTTCAAGAAGCCGCAGCCGACGGGCTTCTACGGCACCGTCATCATCAGCCCGAAGCGCCACGGCGAGGAAACCTCGGACCTGATGTACACGTGGATCACGCAAGGCAAGGAACCGCCGCTGCTCACGCTGACGACCGGCATGCTGGCCACGCGCGACAACGTGGAGAACGTGCGTCAGCAGATGGGTCTCGCTTCGAAGTAAGCGCTCGATAGAAGTTGTTTGAGGTGTTTCCCGCTGCGGGGCGGCCCGCAAAGCCGACGGGTATGAAGGGCGTGAAGGCCGCGCCCGCAGCGTATCGAATGAGAGGAAACCGAAGTGTCAGCGACACTGCGTTTTGACAATATCGGCAAGGTGTTCCCAGGCGTGCGCGCGCTCGACGGCGTGTCGTTCGAGGTGAACGCAGGCGAAGTGCATGGCCTCATGGGCGAGAACGGGGCGGGCAAGTCAACGCTCCTCAAGATTCTCGGCGGCGAGTATCAGCCCGATTCCGGCCGCATCCTGATGGACGGCAACGAGGTGCACTTCTCCGATGCGGCGGCCTCGATTGGCGCGGGCATCGCGGTGATTCACCAGGAATTGCAGTACGTGCCCGACCTGACCGTCGCGGAAAACCTGCTGCTCGGCGCGTTGCCCAATGCGCTCGGCTGGGTGAAGCGCGGCGAGGCGCGCAAGTTCGTGCGCGAACGTCTTGCCGCGATGGGCGTGGATCTCGATCCGGCCGCGAAACTGCGCAAGCTCTCCATCGCGCAGCGCCAGATGGTGGAAATCTGCAAGGCGCTCTTGCGCAACGCGCGCGTGATCGCGCTCGACGAGCCGACCAGCTCGCTCTCGCACCGCGAGACCGAAGTGCTCTTCAAACTCGTGCGCGAGCTGCGCGCCGACAACCGAGCGCTGATCTACATCTCGCACCGCATGGACGAGATCTATGAGCTGTGCAATGCCTGCACGATCTTCCGCGACGGCCGCAAGGTCGCCTCGCACGAGAAGCTCGAAGAGGTGAAGCGCGAAACGCTCGTGGCCGAAATGGTGGGCCGCGAAATCAGCGACATCTACAACTATTCGCCGCGCGAGCACGCCGGCGTGCGCTTCGCCGTGCGCGGCGTGGAAGGGCATCCGCTCAACGAGGCGGCGAGCTTCGAGGTGAAGGCAGGCGAGATCGTCGGTTTCTTCGGGCTCGTGGGCGCCGGGCGCAGCGAGCTGATGCAGCTCATCTACGGTACGCACAAGCGGCGCGCGGGCGAGATCGAGCTGGACGGCAAGACCATTCGCGTAAAGAGCGCAAGCGACGCGATTCGCCACGGCATCGTGCTGTGCCCGGAAGACCGCAAGGAGCAGGGCATCGTTGCGATGGCGACGGTTTCGGAGAATATCAACATCAGTTGCCGTCGCCACTTTCTGCGCGCGGGCATGTTCCTCGACCGCAAGAAGGAAGCGGAAACGGCGGACCGCTTCATCAAGCTGCTGAAGATCAAGACGCCGAGCCGCCGCCAGAAAATCCGCTTTCTCTCGGGCGGCAACCAGCAGAAAGCGATTCTTTCGCGCTGGCTTGCCGAACCGGACTTGAAGGTCGTGATTCTCGACGAGCCGACGCGCGGCATCGACGTCGGTGCGAAGCATGAAATCTACAACGTGATTTACCAGCTCGCCGCGCGCGGCTGCGCGATCGTGATGGTGTCGTCGGAGTTGCCGGAAGTGCTCGGCGTGTCGGATCGCATCGTGGTGATGCGTGAAGGCCGTATTTCGGGCGAGTTGCCGCGCAGCGCGGCGAGCGAACACGCGGTGCTTGACCTCGCGCTGCCCAAGCGCGCGCAGGCCAAGGCCGCATGAGTGGACGGGGAGGAGTGACTGAAATGCAAGCAAGAGAAAACCTGGCGGCCGAGTCTGCCAACAGCGCCGCCAAGAGCGTCGCCGACGCGCTGATTCCGAGTCCCACTGACAAGCAGAAGTGGTGGCAGCAGATCACCGAATACAGCCTGATCGTGATCTTCGCGGTCATGTTCATCGTGATGTCGCTGACCGTCGATCACTTCTTCTCGATCGAGAACATGCTCGGCCTCGCACTGTCGGTCTCGCAGATCGGCATGGTGGCCTGCACGATGATGTTCTGTCTCGCCTCGCGCGACTTCGACCTCTCCGTTGGCTCGATCGTCGCATTCGCGGGCGTGCTCTGTGCGATGGTGCTCAACGCGACGAACAACACGTTCATCGCTATTGTCGCGGCCGTTGCGGCGGGTGCGGCGATCGGCTTCGTGAACGGTGCGGTGATCGCGTATCTGCGCATCAACGCGCTGATCACCACGCTCGCCACGATGGAAATTGTCCGCGGCCTCGGCTTCATCGTCTCGCACGGCCAGGCCGTTGGCGTGTCGTCGGACACGTTCATCGCCATGGGTACGGCCTCGCTCTTCGGCGTGCAACTGCCGATCTGGGTCACGCTCGTGTGCTTCATCGTGTTCGGCGTGATGCTCAATCAGACGGTGTACGGGCGCAATACGCTCGCCATCGGCGGCAATCCGGAAGCTTCGCGTCTCGCGGGTATCAAGGTGGAGCGCACGCGAGTGTGGATCTTCCTGATCCAGGGGGCGGTCACGGCGCTCGCGGGCGTGATTCTCGCCTCGCGTATCACGTCGGGCCAGCCGAACGCGGCCGAAGGCTTCGAGCTGAACGTGATCTCGGCGTGCGTGCTGGGCGGCGTCTCGCTGCTGGGCGGCCGCGCGACGATCTCGGGTGTGGTGATCGGCGTGCTGATCATGGGCACGGTCGAGAACGTCATGAACCTGCTCAACATCGACGCGTTTTACCAGTACCTCGTGCGCGGCGCGATCCTGCTCGCGGCGGTGCTGCTCGATCAGCTCAAGAACCGCGGCGCACGCGATTGAAAACCCTATTGAGCGATTCATCAGGAGCCCAACACGATGTCGTCTCCCGCTAACGCTGTCGCGCGCCACGCGCACGAAAACTACGCGCGCTACCCGAGCCTGGCCGACCGCGTGGTGCTGATCACGGGCGGCGCGACCGGCATCGGCGCGTCGTTCGTCGAGCATTTCGCCGCGCAGGGCGCGCGCGTGGCGTTCTTCGACATCGACGCGAGCGCGGGCCAGGCGCTCGCCGACGAACTCGGCGATTCGCACCACAAGCCGCTCTTCGCCGATGTCGATCTCACCGATATCTCAGCGCTGCGCGCCGCCATCGCCGATGTGAAGGCCGCGCTCGGGCCGATTGAAGTGCTCGTGAACAACGCGGCCAACGACAAACGCCACACGCTGGCCGAAGTCACACCCGAGTCGTTCGACGCTGGCGTTGCCGTGAACTTGCGGCATCAGCTCTTCGCCGCGCAGGCCGTGGCGGATGACATGAAGGCTGCACGCGCGGGCTCGATCATCAATCTGGGCTCGATCAGTTGGATGCTCAAGCAGTCGGAAATGCCGGTCTACACGATGAGCAAGTCGGCGGTGCAGGGTCTCACGCGCGGTCTCGCGAGAGACCTCGGCGCGTACGGCATACGTGTGAATTCGCTCGTGCCGGGATGGGTGATGACCGAGAAGCAGCGCCGCCTGTGGCTTACCGACGAAGGCCGCGAGGCCATCAAGCGCGGCCAGTGCATCGACGCGGAGTTGCTGCCCGAAGACCTCGCGCGCATGGCGCTCTTCCTTGCCGCCGACGACAGCCGCATGATCACGTCGCAGGACATCGTCGTTGACGGAGGCTGGGCATGAGCGCCAATGAAAGCGCTTCGAGCGAAGCGGTGGCCGAGCTGCTCGTCCACTCGAAATGCGAGCTGGGCGAAGGCGCGACGTGGTGCGCGCGCAGCGGCCGCCTCTATTGGGTCGATATTTCGGGCAAACGCTTGCAACGCTACGACGCCAATGCGTCAGGCGCCAAACACGTCACGTGGGAGATGCCCGAGCGTCTCGCATGCTTCGCGCTGTGCGAAGACGAGCGCACGCTGCTCCTCGGCCTCGCCTCGCAACTGGCGTTCTTCGACCTGGAGACGGGCGCGATCGAAACCATCGTCGAAGTCGAACCCGGCGTGCCGACGCGCCTGAACGACGGACGCTGCGACCGCCAGGGCCGCTTCGTGTTCGGCACGAAGTATGAGGGAACGCCGAGGCAAGCCATCGGCGGTTTTTATCGCCTGAACCACGATCTCACGCTCGAACGTCTGCCGCTGCCCGCGCCCGCGATCTCGAACAGCATCGCGTTCAGCCCGGACGGTTCGACGATGTACTTCTGCGATACGCTCACGCGCGAGATTCGCGCCTGCGACTACGGCGCGGATGGGACGATTGCAAACCAGCGCACATTCGTCACGCTCACTGACGACACCGGCGTGCCGGACGGCTCGACCGTCGACGCAGAAGGTGGCCTCTGGAACGCGCAGTGGGGCGGCGAGCGCGTGGTGCGTTATGGCGCCGATGGCGTCGAAACCGAGCGCGTAAAGATTCCCACAGCGCAGCCAAGCTGCGTTACGCTCGGCGGTGCGCTTCTGGACACGTTGTTTGTTACGAGCGCGCGCGAGGAAATGGAGGAGGAGGCCCTCGCACGTGAGCCTCATGCGGGCGGCGTGTTTTCGGTTCGAATTGGCCGCCAGGGCCTTGAAGAACCGCGGTTTCAGGGGCGTGGGCACGCTTAAGTCTGGTTTATCAGGCGTTTGCGCAAAGGCGCGCGTGGATTTTCATCAGACGATACACGCGTGCGAAGGGTGCGAAGCGCCGCAGTCGGCAAGCGGCATGAATAGACGGACAGTCGTTGCAGTTCGGCAACAGATGCAGTCGATCGATAGTGTGCAGTTGGCTTTGCCAGTACCACTAGAAGGGCGAACACAAGAAGCGGCCGCAGGCCCGCGCGCACGCGCGGTGTCGACAGGCCACCGGTGAGCCGCCTTTTGCGGCGGCAATCAAACATGCCTCTCGAGGAGCATCTTATGAGCGTCGCGAATTCCGCTGTGCGTCGACCTAGCCGTTCCACCGTTACCGCAGGCGCCGCCGCCGCTGCGAGCGTGCCGCCTTCCGCTTCATCCGCTCCGTCTGTCTCGCCGGTTGTCTCACCGGCGGCCGCGGCGCGCCGCGCTCGGCTCGAAGCCGCCACGCATCCGGTGTTGCCGGGGCCGAGCACCTCGGCGGTTGCGATCGGTGCGGCTGGCTCGAGCGACGTGGCCTGCGTGACGCTCGCGAACGCGTATTTGCGGCTCGACGTCGCGCCCCAGCTGGGCGGCGGAATCACGCGTTTCGACTGGCGCAGCGAGGGCGCGTTCGAGCCTGTGTTTCGCCGTTGCGAGCGCGTGAGCGCGCGCATGGATCCGAACGAACTCGCGTGCTACCCGCTGCTGCCGTATTCGAACCGCATCGGCGCAGGGCGTTTTCACTTTGGCGGCCGCGATATTGAAGTGCCGCGCAATCGCGCAAGCGAACCGCTCCCGATTCATGGCGACGGCTGGCTCGCGCCCTGGAGCATCGAAAGCGCCGATCGCGAGAATGTGCGTCTCGTGCTCGACCGCAGCGACGGCGAACCGTATGCGTACCGCGCGGCGCTCACCTATGCGCTCGACGGCGCGACGCTCGCGATGACGCTGGAGGTGGAGAATACGGGCCGCGAGGCACTGCCGTTCGGCCTTGGCGTGCATCCGTTTCTTGCGCGTGACACGAGCACCGAGCTTTCGGCGCCCGCGAGCGGCCTGTGGCTCTCGGGCCAGGACTGGCTGCCGGTGCGCCACGTGCCCGCGCCGCCCGCCTGGCAGTTCGGCGTGGCATATCCGCTGCCTGCGCAACTCGTCAATCATGCGTTCAGCGGCTGGAGCGGGCGCGCCGCCGTGGTGTGGGAGCGCCGCAGGCTCTCGCTCTCGATTTGCGCGAACACCGACTACTACGTGCTCTACACGCCTCCCGGCGCAGACTTCTTCTGCTTCGAACCCGTCGATCATCCGATCAACGCGGTGAACCTGCGCGGCGGCGGCGACGCGAACGGCATGACCGTGCTCGCGCACGGCGAGCGGCTCGTGCGGCGCTTTTCCTTCACCGTGGAGCGCATGGACATGCGCGCGTCAGCCAGCCCGCACCGCGCCGGCGCGCGCGGCGAGACGGGTGCGAGAGGTGGCAAGGGCGCGCGCGCACGGACGTAAGGTGGTCGTGAGTTGGGCGTAGCGCGCGTCGGCCACGCGCGCTCAGTTCTTCCGACGATTCATCTCGCGGGAGCGCCGGGCGTAGGGCGTTCCAGGCGCCGCGGCGCGGCCTCATCGTCCGGGGCGGGTAAAATACGCGCCGTTTTCCCTTATTGGCTCGCCGCGAGCAACCACCATGACTTCCTTCATCCAGACCCTCGGCGCCGCCTGGCAGCGCACCGGCTCGCTGTTGTGCGTGGGCCTCGACCCTGAGCCCACGAAGTTTCCCGCCGCGCTGGCCGGCCGCAGTGATGCGATCTTCGAGTTTTGCCGGGAGATCGTCGACGCCACCGCGGCGTACGCATGCTCGTTCAAGCCTCAGATCGCCTACTTCGCCGCGCACCGCGCCGAAGACCAGCTCGAAGCGCTGATCGCGCACATCCACGAGAAGCACCCGGGCCTGCCCGTGATCCTCGACGCCAAGCGCGGCGACATCGGCAGCACCGCCGAGCAGTACGCACGCGAAGCCTTCGAGCGCTTCAAAGCTGACGCGGTAACGGTCAATCCTTATATGGGCTTCGATTCGATCGAGCCGTGGCTGGCGCACGAGGGCAAGGGCGTGATCGTGCTGTGTCGCACGTCGAACCCCGGCGGCTCGGACCTGCAGTTCCTCGAAACCGGCGGCAAGCCGCTATATCAGGTGGTGGCGGACCTTGCTGCGAACAAATGGAACGCAAGCGGCGAACTCGGCCTCGTGGTGGGCGCGACGTTCCCGAAGGAAATCGAGACCGTGCGCGATATCGTGGGCGACATGCCGCTGCTGATTCCCGGCATCGGCGCGCAGGGCGGCGACGTCGAGGCAACCGTGAAGGCGGGCCGCACGGCGAACGGCACGGGCATGCTCATCAACTCGTCGCGCGCGATCATCTACGCGAGCAAGGGTGAGGACTACGCGCAGGCCGCTGCAACGGCCGCGCGAGAAACGCGCGACCGGATCAACGCGTATCGTTGAGATGGGTATCCTCCATGGCAGGTAGACGTTCCTGAATCGTCGCGCCACTACCCTCGCGGCCGTTGCCTGCGGGCGTCACGTTGACGACGCCTGCTGGCGGCGACGCGCTAGCCGCGCTCTACGCGCGCGCGGCTAGCCCCGATGCGAGCGCCGCGAAAGCGCGCGCAGTGCTTCGAGTTCCGCCGCCACGGCGGCCGCCAGATCGCTGACTTCGCCAGTCCATTGGCCCGCTTCGCGCATCGTCGCGCGCAGTTCGAGGCAGGCTTCATTGATCATCGAAGGACCCAGCACCGTCAGTCCGCCGGACACGCGATGCGCCCAGTCGCTCATTCGCGCGAAGTCGCGCTGCGAGGCGATCTGCGTGTATTCGACGATATCGTGTTCCGCCTGCGCGATGAAAATATCGGCGAGCGCGGGCGGCAACGGCGGGAAGCGGGGCAGCCCGGCTTGTGGATCTGATTCGGAATCCTCTGTGTATGCCCGGTATGATGCGGTTGCAGGTTCGCTCGGCGCGGCGCTGATCTGCGCCGACACGACGGCCAGCACACGGGCGAGTTCCGCGAGCGGGACCGGTTTGGTGAGATAGTCGGTAAAGCCCAACGCTCGCCCTTGAGCGATCTGCTCAGGCAGCGCGTCCGAACTCACCGCGTAAATCGGCAGATGAGGACGCTTTGCGCGCGCGGCGTCCAGCAGCGCGTAGCCGTTCATGCCTGGCATGTTCAGATCCGTGAGAATGAGGTCCACTGGCTGCTCGTCGAGTCGCGCTACCGCCTCCTCGCCGTCCTTCGCCTCGATAACGGTTGCGCCGAGCATGCGCAACTGGTCACGTAGCAGTGCGCGATTGAGCCGGTTGTCTTCGGCGATTAGCGCAGTTAGCGACGCGAAATTCTCATCCGTCGCGCTCTGGTCTGCTACGGGTTGCTGTGCATGCGCCGCCGCCGGGGGGCTGCGAACCAGCTTCTGCGTCGCGGCGCGTATGCCCGCGAGACTGTACAGGCTCACCACGACTGCGCCGTCGTCGAGTTCGAGCGGGACGAGTGGTCCGTCCTGGCGTAGCCATACGATTTTCGCGTTATCAGGCCAGAGCGAAACGATGTCGTCGCCAGCGAATTCGTCGGTCACGAGCAGGTAGTCGAACGTGCCGTCATTCGGCGGCTCGTCGAGGCTCAGGAAGGTCGGCGTGCTGCTGCCGCTGTCGAACAGGTTGGCCAGCCACTCGCAGTTCTCCGGCGCGCGGCACAGGATGGCGGGCTGCGCATCGGGCAGTGTCCATTCATCTCCCGCCGTGGCCTCGCCTTCGGGGCGCAGCGGCAGCGTGACGGCCGCGCGTGTCCCCACGCCAAGCGCGCTGTCGAGTTCGACGCGGCCGTGCATCAACTGGGCGAGCCGGGCGCAGATCGAAAGCCCGAGCCCGGTCCCGCGCGCTTGCGTGAACCGATGGGCGTCGCCTTGCGTGAAGGGCTGGAACAGGTGTGGCTTGAGGTCTTCGGGAATGCCGTCGCCGGAGTCGCACACGCTGATCTCCAGCGCTCCCTCGCTCCAGCGCGCGCGCAGGACGATCTTCCCGGAGCGGGTGAACTTGAAGGCATTGCTGAGCAGGTTGTTGGCGATCTGCGCGACGCGCACGGCGTCGAAGTGAACCTGCGCCGGAATGGCTCGATCCATCACGAGATAGAACGGCAGGCGCTGGCGCACGGCGAGCGGCGCATGGGCGAGTGCGATGCGGACAAGGAGTGCCGCAATCGAGCCAGGTTCTTCGATCAGTTTCATCTGACCCACGTCGATTTTCGAAAAATCGAGCACGTCGCTCACGATCTGCAGCAGTTCGGCTGAGGCGTTTTGCATGGCCTGCACGCGCGCGCCTTGTTCCGGCGCGAGCGGCCCGCGCGCGACGAGTTCGATATTGCCGACGAGCGAAGCGAGCGGCGTGCGGATCTCGTGGCTCATCGCCGCGAAGAAGCTCACCTTGGCGCGCGCGGCTTCGTCGCTCATACGCTTGGCTTCGCGCAGCAAGCGCTCCACTTCGTAACGCTCCGACATGTCGGCTATCGCGCAGAACAGGACGTCTTCGCGGTTCATCGTGGCCGGCGCATAGGTGATGGCGAGATGGAGCTCTTCTTTGCCGGGCCGCTCCAGCGAATACGGCAACTCATACACCGTAGTCTCGTCCTCGTGTTTCGCGGGTGCGGGCCACGGCCGGTGCTTCTCGAAGTCGACACACAGTGCGTTCGGCAAACGCGTGGCATGCTCGTCTATCCCGAGAACATTGCGCACGATCTGGTTCGCAACGACGATCTCGAAGTTGCTGCTCCTGACGATGCACAGGCCCACCGGTGTGGCGTGCACGAGCAGATGATTGAGCAACTCGCTTTCGAGCGCGCGCGTGGCTTCGTCGTAAGTACGCGTCAGCACCTGGCGATTCCAGTAGCGCGACAGCATGGTGAGCATGGCAATGAGGGCGGCCGTCAGGATCAGGACGATGATGACGGGCGTGCGCGCGATCGCGAAGAGATCGCCCCACGACAACGCCACCATATAGTGCCCAAAGCCATGCACGAGCGGCGCCTCGCGCAGCGCGAAGCCGAAGCGGGGGAGTAGGTGGAAGGTGCCGGGGGCAAGGTTCGCGAGGAGTCGGTCGATATACTGCGCGCCAGCAGGGGGCAACGCGCCGGCAAGCATGATGCCGTCAGCGCCGAACAGCGTGGGGGTGATCGACGGCACGCTGGCGTTCGGGGCGAGGAGGAGCGAGTCGAGATCGACGCTGGTGATCGTGAACGCATAGAGCGTACCGTTCCTGAGCACCGGCAACGCGCCGAGCACGAGATCTGGCGGGAAGCCCAGCGCTTCGGGTGGGCGGAACCAGGCGACCTTGATGCCTTTGGCTGCCGCGACCGGATCCGTGCCGCGGGCCGTGATGTGCAGGAGCGCGGCATCGGCCAGCGTGCGCGCGGCTTCGGCCGGCCGCAAGTGCGACCCCTTGGGGACGACACCGCGGCTATAGGCCGCGCTGCCGTCGGCGCGTAGCAACATGATGGGAACATCGGACGAGACGATGTTGATTATCCCCACGATGTGCTCGCACACCACCCTCAGATCGGGCGAACCGTCCATGCCTTCGAAGGTCGTCGCGCAGCGTGATGTTGGCTCGGCGTTCAACTGTGCCGTGGATGTCGAGGTGGTCTCGAGCACGAGGACGGCGCCCGCACTGCCGAGCAGGGTGTACAGCCGGTCGAGCCGCGCGTTGGCCTTCGCACTGAGCGTGTTTGCCTCCAGCGCCTGCGCGCGCAGCGAGCTGAACCCGATGCCGCCGAGCGCAGCGGCGGCCATGCACAGCGCTGCAAAGACCAGCAGGCCGGTCAGCATTGCGAAGACGTATCGTTCACGCCTGAGGTTGCGTTGGAGCGCCTCGAGCGCGGCGAACGGCGAAGTTGGTGGGGCGGAATTGCGGCGGCCGAAGCTGGGCATCATGCGAATCCACGTTCCTGGGTAAAGCGCACCCAGCCGGCATGCGGATCGGCGCATGGCTTGCCCATTGCCGCTCTGTCTCGCGTCGGTATTTCTGGGGCGTCGCGGGCCAAGCTGATCCACACGTTTCGCGTCTTATCCGTCATGGGCGCAATCGAGTTGCCGGAAGTTAGGAATCTTGAGGGGATGCCTGAACGATGCAACACGAGCCCATGCATTGCCGCAAAGCGTGCCAGTTCATTATAGGTCAATGCCTGACCGCTCCTGGCTGACGTGGTTTCCGTTCCGGCGTGTGCGAAACGGGCACTACTAATCGGGCGCCGGGAGGTGGGCAAGACGCTCCGAAGCGAATCACGATTCTTTGCCTCGTTGACGCTTAAATATCTTCTGGCAATGCTCTCTAGTTGTAAGAGCGATCTATGCTCGGCTAACAATCGGAGTTGTCCGATACTTTCCGCGTCCGTCCTTCCCTAATATCGGAGGCACGATGCTGAGGTGGCACTTCGTCTTTCACCTCGCGCGCCAAGCGTGCGAGCGTTTCGAATCACTCCTTTGCCGGCTCCGTGTCGAGCGTGCCGTATTCGGACCGCTATCCGCTTCTATCTCGCGGCCCAACAACGTAGTCGCTCACAGAACGAGCTTTGACGCGTATTTCCGAACAAATCGAATTCATTCGATTTGATGGTTGGGTTGCGAGGAGATACCGGTTCACAGGTAGCTGGCGGCCGAACGTATTGCCTGTGCAAAACAAGCATGAACGAAAACCAGACTTGAAGCCAGGCGAATAGATCCAGCGCGGCGCAATTCCAGGCGATTTGCAAACTCTGCAAAACCAGTTTTAATGTTTAAATGTAGTTAAGGATAACTAATGAATAAGGCATATCGTTCTGTATGGAATGAAGCGACGGGAACATGGGTTGCGGCTTCGGAACTTGCCAAAGGCAAGAAGAAGGGAGGCGCTGCGAAGGCGGTCGTGATTGTGGCAGCGGCGCTGGGCGCGGCCAGCCACGCACACGCGTATAGCGCCGGCGGGACTGGCAACACAGCTGCGAATGACAGCGGCTTTGACGCAAACATTGCGATTGGCACGAGCGCTTACGCGGCTAATACTTCAAATCAGTATTTGATTACAAAGGATGGTCGCACTCTCCAGGAGATCAACCTTGCGATAGGCGCCAGTGCCAGTGCGACAGGCTCAGGAACAATGGCAATCGGCCAATACACGCTTGCCAGTGGCCAGAATGCGGGCGTGGTTGGCTTCGGTGCCACCGCTACGGGCGCGTTTGGAACCGTGGTGGGTTCGCTCGGAACGGCAGCCGGCAATGCCAGCAGCGCTCTGGGCTACCAGACAGTAGCAAGTGGCGCTTACTCTGCCGCAATGGGCAGTTACAACGCGGCGTTGGGCTATGCGTCGGTGGCGATGGGCCTGAGGGCGACTTCGGCCGGCGACAACTCGGTCGCCATCGGCGGCGACTCGACGTCAGCCGGTACTGGCTCGGTAGCGCTAGGCACGAACGCTATCGCGACCAATGCAAACGACGTGGCGCTGGGGACGCGTACGACCACAGAAGCAGTGGTGAACACGCCGGGCGCGACGATCGGCGGCCAGAGCTACACCTTCGCAGGCACGAACGCGCAGAGCACGGTCTCGGTGGGCTCGGCGGGCAAGGAGCGCACGGTCACCAACGTTGCGGCAGGCCAACTGACGGCTTCGTCGACCGACGCGGTGAATGGCTCGGAACTGTTCGCGACCAACCAGCAGGTCACGCGTAACACAACCGACATCAGCAACCTGCAGGGCAACGTTACGACCATCAATGGCCAGATCACGAACATCACCGGCCAGCTTGCCGATGCCGTGATGTACGACTCGTCGGCACATGACTCGGTGACGCTGGGTGGTGTGGATTCGACCACGCCGGTGGCACTGCATAACGTGGCGGCGGGTGAAGTCTCGGCTACGAGCTTCGACGCGGTGAACGGCTCGCAGCTGTACAACCTGGCCGGATCGACGGCGGCTTCGTTCGGCGGCGGCTCGACGGTGAACGGCGACGGATCGATCTCGGCTCCGACGTACTTGATCGGTGGCGACACGTTCAACAACGTGGGCGGCGCGCTGACGAACCTCGATGGCCGCGTGACGCAGAACACGACGGACATCACGAACCTGACGAACAACATCAACCACGGCACGATCGGTCTGGTGCAGCAAGCCACGCCGACGAGCACGGTGACGGTGGCGAAGGACACAGGTGGCACTGTCGTGGACTTCACGGGCACGGCCGGTACGCGTGTCCTGACGGGGGTGTCGAACGGCGCAGTGAACGCATCGAGCGTGGATGCGGTGAACGGTTCGCAGCTGTACGCAGTGAACCAGAGCGTCACGAACATCACCGGCCAGCTCGCTGATGCCGTGATGTACGACTCGTCGGCGCACGACTCGATCACGTTGGGCGGCTCGGGTTCGACCACGGCAGTCTCGATCCACAACCTGGCTGACGGTGTGGCGGATTCGGATGCGGTGAACGTCGGCCAGATGAACGCGGCGATCGCGAACGTTGCCAACATTGCCGAAAACGCGACCGACCCGATGTTCTCGGCACAAGGCGATCGCAACACCGAAGCGGCCACCGCAAGCGGCACGCATGCCACGGCAGGCGGCGCGAATTCGGTGGCAAGCGGTGAGGCGTCGTCGGCGTATGGTGCGGGCTCGCAAGCAACCGCGAAGAATTCGACGGCGCTTGGCGCGGGTGCCTCGGCAACCGCGGGGAACTCGGTCGCGCTGGGTGCAGGTTCGGTGGCCGATCGTGCAAACACGGTGTCGGTGGGCTCGGCGGGCAGCGAACGCCAGATCACCAACGTCGCGGCGGGCACGGCGGGGACGGACGCGGTCAACGTCGACCAGTTGAACGACGCGGTCGGCAACGCGACGGGCAGCGCCGTGCAGCAGGCTACGCAGCAGTCCAATGCGTACACGAACCAGCAGATCGGCGTCGTCCGCAAGCAGATGAACGCGCTGGGCGCAACGGTGATGGCGGCTTCGTCGCTCATCCCGAACGCACGCGCGGAAGGCAACTTCCAGATGGCCGTCGCGGCCGGTACCTACGGCGGCGAAAGCGCCCTGGCTCTCGGCGCGAACTGGTACGTGAGCGATCGCCTGCTGCTGAACGCGCACGTTGCCCGCTCGACGGGTAGCGGTGGCAGCACCGGCGCTTCGGTTGGCGCGACGTTCGGGTTCTGATCACCCAGACGCAACTCGTGGCCCGCTATGGGAAACCGTGGCGGGCAGGGAGAACGCCGCGCGCCTAATCTTTCTTCGCGACTGCACTCGCAACGGACGCCGGTTTGCCGAACAACTCGATGATCGATCGATGCAGCGGGTATTTCTCGGCGAGCGCGTTCGCATCGGCGATCTCGAACTCGCTGAACTCGAACCCCGGCGCGACTGTGCAGCCCACGAGCGCATAGGTCGAAGGATCGCAGCAGCGCGCCGCGAACCAGTGTCCGGCCGGCACCACCGCCTGGAACACGGTGCCCGGATGGTCGAGCGCGTGGCCCAGCTTGCGCGTTGAGAGCACGCCAAGTTCGTCGATCGAATGAATCTCGATGGGCGAGCCCGCGTAGAAGTGCCAGAGCTCGTCGGAGCGGATGCGGTGCCATGCCGAATAGGCGCCTTCCGCCAGCAGGAAGTAGATGGCCGTCGAGGCTGCGCGCGTGCCCTCTGCCGCGGCCGCGCCGTCGCGCCGCACGAACTTGTCGGCTCGATAGGTTTCGCTGTAGTAGCCGCCTTCGGGGTGCGGTTCAAGCCCGAAACGGCGGATCAATTCTTCGACTGCGGTATTCGCGGCTGCCATGGCGTGCACCTCCTGGGTGGGCCCAGCCGGCGCCCCCAGCGAGGCGCGGGCCGGTTTTAGCGTTCCTGTTCGTCGATGAACGCGAGCAGTCCGCGCAAGGCGTGCGCGGCGGCCTGCACGCGGATCTGTTCGCGGTCGCCCTTGAAGACCAGCGTCTCGACGCTCGTATGCAGCCGGTTGCTCCAGCCGAACGACACCATGCCGACCGGCTTTTCTGGCGTGCCGCCGCCCGGGCCTGCTACGCCGGTGATGGCCAGCGAAACTTGTGCCCGGCTGTTGCTGAGCGCGCCTTCGGCCATCGCGCGCGCGACTGGCTCGCTCACCGCGCCGTGTTTTTCGATGAGTTCGGGCGGCACGCCGATCATCTCGGTTTTCGCCAGGTTCGAGTAGGTGACGAACCCGCGTTCGAACCAGACGCTGCTGCCGGAAATGTCGGTGACTGCGGTGGCGACCATGCCGCCCGTGCAGGACTCGGCGGTCGCGAGCATGAGCCGCCCGTCGCGCAGCTTGTTGCCGACGCGGATGGCGAGTTGGTGGACGACGGAATCGGTAGACATTGCAGCAATCCGTTGGGTTGGTGGCGGCGTGGCGGCGAGGTGGCTTACACCGACATGCGCCAGAGCGCGATGACAAGCAGCGTAAAGAATGCGGCGACGATGTCGTCGAGCATGATGCCGAGGCCGCCCTTGAAGCGCCGGTCGAAATAGCGGATGGGCGGCGGCTTCACCATGTCGAAAAACCGGAAGACGACGAAGGCCCACAGCCGCCCCTCGAAATCGACGGGCGTGATCATGAGCAGCACGAGCCAGAACGCAACGATCTCGTCCCAAACGATGGCCGAGGGATCATCCGTGTGCAGCTTCTGCGCCGTGAACCCCGTGATCCAGATGCCCGCAAAGAAGCCAAAGAAGATCAGCAGTCCCCATTCGGTCACCGTGAGATAGCGGTTGAGCACCTCGAAGGCCGCCCAGGCGAACAGCGTCCCGGCCGTGCCGGGCGCGAGGCGCGAGAGCCCCGAGCCGAAGCCCAGCGAAATGATGTGCAGAGGATGGGTGAGCATGAACGGCGCGTCGGCGCGGCGCGTGCCACCGGTCTGACCGCCGGTGCCGGGTGCGGCGGTGTTCCGTGCGGAGCCTGCCGGAGGAGCCGGCTGCCCGGCGGGCGAGGGCGTGGGGTCAGTCTGCATGGAAGTGATCGAAGCCTTGCAACGTCAGATTGAGCGGCGTGCCACCAGCGTCGCGCCAGGCGATCTCGGGGGCTGCTTGAGGCGAAGTGCGGGAAGTCATTGTACCGATGCGCGTGACGCGCACACCGGCCTGTTGCGCCGCAGCCTCGACCGCGTCGCGCCGTGCGGGAGCCGCCGTGAAACACAGTTCGTAATCGTCGCCCCCCGCAAGCGCGCATTGCAGCTGCACATCGCGCGGCAGGCGCGCAAGCGCAGGCGAGAGCGGCAGCGCGTCTACGTCGATCGTCGCGGTGAGGTTCGAACGTTCGAGAATGTGGCGCAGGTCGCCGGCCAGACCGTCCGATACGTCGAGCGCCGCGCGCGCCACGCCGCGCAGCGCGAGGCCCAGCGCCACACGCGGTTCAGGGTATTCGAGCGCCCGGCGCAAATGCGCGGCGTCCTGCTCGCTTACCTGCCATTCGCCGCGCATCATGCCGAGGCCCGCGCGCGCGTCGCCGGGCGTGCCGGAGACCCAGATGTCGTCGCCTGCCTGGGCAGCGTCGCGCCGAAGTGCGGCATCCTGACGCACTGAGCCGAACACTGTCAGACACAGGTTCAGCGGCCCTGCCGTGGTATCGCCGCCGATCAATTCGCAGTCGAAGCGGTCGGCCAGCTCGAAGAGGCCCGCGCTGAACGCGCCTAGCCAGTCCTCGTCCGCCTTGGGGAGCGCGAACGCAAGCGTGAAGCCGAGCGGCTGCGCACCCATCGCGGCGAGGTCGGAGAGATTCACGGCGAGCGCCTTGTGGCCGAGCGCGTGCGGATCGATGTCGGGGAAAAAGTGGCGGCCTTCGACCAGCATGTCGGTCGAGATGGCCAGCATTTCGCCCGCGGCGGGCGCGATGAGCGCGCAGTCGTCGCCAATGCCCAGCGCGGCGCGTTGCGTGTTCGTGCGCGCTCGCCGCGCAAAATATCGGTCGATCAGGGAGAACTCGGAAAGCATGACGAAAGGCTTATGACAGTTGGGGAATGGCCGTCGCCGCATAGGGTGCCCTGGCGTGGCTTTCCCCCCATCGCGGTCGCGGCACTTGCGCCCGAACTGAAAGGAATGCTGTCAGGGATTGGCGCTACAATCGGTCAACTTAGCGTTCGAGTTGTTATTCTAATCCGCACTAACGTCCTGCCTCCCATGTCGAATTCCGCTACGAACAAGCTTCGCGAAGCCGCCCTCGATTATCACGAGTTCCCCACGCCCGGGAAGATCGCGATCGCGCCGACCAAGCAGATGATCAATCAGCGTGATCTCTCGCTCGCGTACTCGCCGGGCGTCGCGTTCGCGTGCGAGGCGATTGTCGAAAATCCGCTCAACGCCGCGCGCTTCACGGCGCGCAGCAACCTCGTGGGCGTCGTGTCGAACGGCACGGCCGTGCTCGGCCTCGGCAACATCGGGCCGCTCGCCTCGAAGCCGGTGATGGAAGGCAAGGCGGTGCTCTTCAAGAAGTTCGCGGGCATCGACGTGTTCGACATCGAACTCAACGAGATGGACCCGCACAAGCTCGTCGACGTAATCGCCGCGCTCGAACCGACCTTCGGCGGCATCAATCTCGAAGACATCAAGGCGCCCGAGTGCTTTATCGTCGAGCGCGAAGCGCGCAAGCGCATGAAGATTCCGGTCTTCCATGACGACCAGCACGGCACGGCCATCGTGGTGGCGGCCGCCTTCACGAACGGCCTGAAGGTCGTGGGCAAGGACATCAAGGATGTGAAGCTGGTTGCCTCGGGCGCCGGCGCGGCCGCGCTGGCGTGCCTCGACCTGCTCGTCGACCTCGGCCTACCGCTCGAAAACATTGTCGTGACTGACCTGGCGGGCGTGGTCTACAAGGGCCGCATCGAGCTGATGGACCCGGACAAGGAGCGTTTCGCGCGCGAGACCCACGCGCGCACGCTCGCCGAAGTGATCGAAGGTGCGGACATTTTCCTCGGCCTCTCCGCGGGCGGCGTGCTCAAGCAGGACATGGTCAAGCAGATGGCGGCCAAGCCGCTCATTCTCGCGCTCGCCAATCCGACGCCGGAAATCCTGCCGGAGCTCGCGCTCGAAGTGCGTCCGGACGCCGTGCTCGCCACGGGCCGCACGGATTACCCGAACCAGGTGAACAACGTCCTGTGCTTCCCGTTCATCTTCCGCGGTGCGCTCGACGCGGGAGCGACCACCATCACGCGCGAAATGGAAATCGCCGCAGTGAACGCGATTGCGGAACTGGCGCGCCAGGAACAAAGCGATGTAGTGGCCACGGCTTACGGCATCCAGGATCTGCAGTTCGGGCCTGATTATCTGATTCCGAAGCCCTTCGACCCGCGCCTGATCGTCAAGATCGCGCCGGCTGTGGCCAAGGCGGCAATGGACTCGGGCGTCGCGACCCGTCCGATCGAGGACATGGACGCCTACGAGCAGCACCTCCAGCAGTTCGTCTACCACAGTGGCACGACCATGAAGCCGATTTTCCAGCTCGCGCGCGCCGTGGAGCCGGAGAAGAAGCGCATCGTGTTCGCCGAGGGCGAAGAGGAACGCATCCTGCGCGCGGTGCAGATCGTGGTCGACGAAAAGCTCGCCAAGCCCATCCTGATCGGCCGCCCCTCGGTGATCGAGCAGCGCATCGCGCGCTACGGCCTGCGCCTGCACGCCGGCCAGGACTATACGGTCGTCAACACGGATCATGACGAGCGCTACCGCGAGTTCTGGCAGAGCTATGCGAAGCTCATGGCGCGCAAGGGCATCACGCAGCAAATGGCGAAGCTCGAAATGCGCCGCCGCACCACGCTGATCGGTTCGATGCTCGTGGAAAGGGGCGAAGCCGACGGCATGATCTGCGGCACGGTCAGCACGACGCACCGCCACCTGCACTTCATCGATCAGGTGATCGGCAAGAAGGCGGGCTGCAATGTCTACGCGGCGATGAACGCGCTCGTGCTGCCGAACCGGCAGATTTTTATCGTCGACACGCACGTCAACGTCGACCCGACGCCGGAGCAGCTCGCGGAAATCACCATCATGGCGGCCGAGGAAGTGCGCCGCTTCGGCATTGAGCCGAAGGTCGCGCTGTGCTCGCACTCGAACTTCGGTTCGAGCAACGCGCCTAGCGCGCAGAAGATGCGCGACCTGCTCGAGATTCTCCAGGAGCGCGCGCCGGACCTGCACGTGGACGGCGAAATGCACGGCGACGTGGCGATCGACGCGAACCTGCGCAAGGAGATCCTGCCCGAGTCGACGCTCGAAGGCGAAGCGAATCTGCTCATCATGCCGAATATCGACGCGGCGAACATTTCCTACAACCTGCTCAAGACGGCAGCCGGCAACAACATCGCCATCGGGCCGATCCTGCTGGGCGCGGCCAAGCCGGTGCACGTGCTGACGGCTTCCGCCACGGTGCGCCGCATCGTCAACATGACGGCGCTGCTCGTCGCAGACGTGAACGCGGCACGTTAAGCTCACTCGCGAGCGTTGCCGGCGATGCGGTTCCGAAAATCGGCGTGCTCCTGCGAGTGCGCCGATTTTTTTTGAGCACGAGACCCAACCCGATGGCGCAAAATCGCGCAAAACGAGATTGTAAAATTTACCGAATTGACCCTTGTGGGGGGGCAGGCTCTAGTCGTCCTCGCCTGACTAACGTTGCTTCCAGGCATCATTAGCGATACCCTTACACCTTTCATGGTCGTCGAACGCGTAACCAGGGAAGCGGGAACCAGGTGATGGCGCCTCGTCTAACTCATTGTTTCGGCGGCAGTTTGTCTGGCTTGCGGCGCGCCGCGGCGGTGGCGCTGATCGCAACCGTAGCGCTCGCGGCAGGTGGCGCTCAGGCGCGCACGAGTCAGCCGGAAGATGAGGGTAATTCGGTCGGCAGCATTTCGGTCAACGAACTTCCGCGTGAGGCGGTCGGCACGTTGAGCCTGATTGCAGCGGGCGGCCCGTTCCCTTACGAGAAGGACGGCGTCGTATTCGGGAATTTTGAGCGGATATTGCCACCGCAACGGCGGGGCTACTATCACGAGTACACGGTCCCGACGCCGAGCGCGCACAACCGCGGTGCCAAGCGCATCGTTTGCGGCGGCCCACGCAAGCGGACCGACAACTGTTACTACTCCGACGACCACTACGCCAGTTTCAGGCGAATTATTGATTGACACCGGGATGAGCGGCATGAGCGATAACGTTTACGCGCACGACCCCCGGGTCGCGAGCGATCTGTTCGCGTCCGGGGAGGGCAACCTGTTCCAGCGCGTCATGCAGTTGAAGCAAGACAGCGAGGCGCGCCAGGATGAGGCGGGGCTTTCATCGAACGAGGGGGCCATGAGCCTGTTTTCGACCGTGCAGCCGAATATTGTCCAGTCGATCCGGGCGTTTCGCATTCAGGATCTCTCGGACGAAGCCCAGCGGCTGCAGGAGCATTTCCTCTATGCGTTCTGCGCGAATGCGCAAACCAAGCAGGAAGTGCTCGAGACGATTGCCACGTCGTTTCTGTTTCCGAAGCATTTCGGCAAGAACTACGATGGCTTGTACGACTGCCTGACCGATCTGGTACAGAAGGCCGGCGAGCAACCGGGTTTCGTAGTCGTGCTGGAAGGGCTGCCGATTGCCCAGAAGTTCGACAAGGACGGGCGGGAGACTCTGCTCGACGTATTTCGCGAGGCTTCGGAGTACTGGGCCGAGCGCAAGGTGCCGTTCCGCGTTTTTTATTCGTTCGCCTGACCTTCGACTAAGGTTCCGTCGCGCGCACGCGACAGAAAACCGCAAGCCCGCCTTCCGGCGGGCTTTGTCATTTTTACCCGCTGCGCTTACCAGCCACCCCAGCGCGCGGCGAGCGCCGCGAGCACGGCGATACCCGCCGTTTCGGTGCGCAGCACGCGCGGCCCGAGCCCCACGGCGATGAAGCCATGGTCGAGCGCCGCCTCTTCTTCCGGCGACGAGAATCCCCCCTCAGGCCCTACCAGTACCGTCACTTCGCCCGAAGGCGGGTCGACCGGCAAGGTCGAGAACGAGACGTTGGCGCGCGGCGAGAGCAGCAGGCGCAGTTCGCCCTCGCCGGGGCGCTTGGGCAGGGAGCCGAGCCACGTGGCGATTTCGCGCGTGGGCGCGACTTCGGGCATGCGGTTGCGCCCGCATTGTTCGCACGAGGCCTGCACGATGCGCTGCCAGTGCGCCTGGCGGCGCACGGCGCGCTCGCCCGAAAGCCGCACGACGCTGCGCGAGGCAGTGAGCGGCACGAAATTCGTCGCTCCCAGTTCGACGGCCTTTTCGATCAGCCAGTCCATCTTGTCGTTGCCGGCAATGCCTTGGGCGAGCGTGACACGGTAAGGCGGCTCGGTTTCGAAGTCGCGGTAAGGGCCAATGCGCACCTGCGTGTCGCGGCGCTCCATTCCGAGAATCTCGGCGCTGTATTCGCCGCCAAGACCGTTGAACAGCACGATGGTGTCGCCGGGCTGCAGGCGCAGCACCTGAACATGGCGCGTGACTTCGTCGGGAAGGGTGACAACCTCGTCGGATTGCAAGGCGCTGCCGACGAAAAAGCGGGGCATAGAACTATTTCTCATTGATTCAGGACAAGTGTCGAGCAAGCGCCCAGCGGTAACCATCGAGGTCTTCGACCTGCGCGAAACGGTCCCCCCAGAATTGGTCCTGTGGCTCGCTCAGCGATTTCGCGCCGGCTTCGAGCGCCCGCGCATAAACCGCGTCGACATCGTCGACATACAGATAAAAAGATTGCGGCGCGACGGTTTGTGCGCTTTTGGGCGTGCGCGCCGTCGAACCGAATGCACCCTCTGGCGCAAACATGACGATCAGCTGATCGTGGTAAGTCATTTCCACGTGCATGATCGCGCCGTCGTCCTCCACGCTATCGCGTACCGCAAAACCGAGCGCTGCCCGATAAAAGTCCATCGACGCGCGCGCGTCGAGCACGGTCAGATACGGGGTCAGCCACGGCACGCCGGCAGGGCGGGGTGCGGTCATCGAGTCTCTCCAGATTCGCGGTTCGGATGAAGCGCCGTGCCGCTCTGGGCGAGGGCGCGCATGATCAAGGTGCGTGGGACCCGCCATTGTCCACAGGCAGGACCACTAAAGCTGCAGGAATTCACCTAGTTTATCGCGGGCTGTGCAAGAACCTTTTAAGAGCGTCGCGTGCAGCCGCGGGTCGTAGTAGCGCAAGCCTTTGAGTTGCCGCGCGGTTGCACGCGCCTGCAACGTGGCCTCGTCGACGCAGGCGGGGTCGAGCGCGTCGCTCGCGATCGCCATGAGCCAGAGTGAGCCGTAGAGCGGCACGTAGGCGGCAAGCGGTCGCACGACGGCGAAGGCCTCGCGCAGTCCGCGGAGCAGCGCGCCTACGCGCTGCGCATGATGGAACGGCGAGCCCAGATGGAGCGAGACGAGCGCGTCGCCGTTCATCACACGCTTGAGCGCGGCGTAGAACGCCGGCGTGTAAAGCCCAGCGGCGGGCGAATCCGGTGGAGTCAGATCGAATACGACGATGTCGAAGCGTTCCTGTGCGGAGGCGACAAACGCGGCCGCGTCGCCGATCACGAGTTCCACGCGCGGATCCTCGAAGGCGTCGCCGCGCACCTCGGGCAGATAGTCGCCCGTCAGGCGCACCACGTCCGGGTCCAGTTCGGCCACGACGATGCGCTCGATGTCCGGGTGGCGCAGCAACTGACGCGCCGCGCCGCCGTCGCCGCCGCCCAGCACGAGCGCCGCGCGCGGCGCGGGATGTGTGAGCGCGGCCGGGTGCGTCATGCACTCGTGATAGATGAACTCGTCGCCGGCGGAGGTCATCGGACGGCCATCCAGCGTGAACAGGCAGCCCAGCTGCGGCGTGTCCCAGACCTCGATGCGCTGCCACGGCGTATCGGCCGCGGCGAGGCGGCGCGCGCCAGGAAAGCCGTAGAGCGCATCTGCCGCAGGATGGAAGAGGAGGGAGTCGGTCACAGAGGTCGAGAGGCGCTGCCGGTGCGCCGGAGTGCGCGAAAATCGCCCAGAAATAGGGCCAACAGAGACATTATAGGGGGTGTGAACCGCACCTCGAACGCGGCAAAGGCCAACGAGAGGACAACGGCGGGGTGACGGCGCGCACGGCGCATACCCCTCGCCCAATGGCCAGGGATAATCCCCACGATCTGCTAGAATATTCCGCTTTGCAGCCCTCTCCGTTTGCTCCGGCCGTTTCGCGTCTCCTGGCGCCGCATGTGCGCCTGAGCGGGCGATTTGCCGAGCTTCCGGACTCCCGCGCTGCTGTGTGTGCCGCAGTTTGCCCTCGCAATTTGCGCTGTTCGCGACCTGCGCCGCCCACGCCGCTTTTTGCACACTTCCGGACTCGACATGACGACCTCGTCCCCCGCCTCCCCCGCTACCACCCAGTTGATGGCCAACGCTATTCGTGCGCTGTCCATGGACGCCGTCCAGCAAGCGAACTCCGGTCACCCCGGCATGCCCATGGGCATGGCCGAGATCGCCGTTGCGCTGTGGTCGCGCCATCTGCGCCATAACCCGACGAACCCGCTCTGGAGCGACCGCGATCGCTTCGTGCTGTCGAACGGCCACGGTTCGATGCTGCTGTACTCGCTGCTGCACCTGACGGGCTACGACCTGCCGATCGCGGAACTGAAGAACTTCCGTCAACTGCACTCGAAGACGCCGGGTCACCCCGAGTTCGGCATCACGCCGGGTGTCGAGACGACCACGGGCCCGCTCGGCCAGGGTCTGGCGAACTCGGTCGGCATGGCGCTGGCCGAAGCGCTGCTCGCCGCGGAGTTCAACAAGGCCGACGCGAAGATCGTCGATCACCACACGTATGTGTTCCTCGGCGACGGCTGCCTGATGGAAGGCATCTCGCACGAAGCCTGCTCGCTCGCCGGCACGCTCAAGCTGAACAAGCTCATCGCGCTGTACGACGACAACGGCATCTCGATCGACGGCGACGTGGTCAACTGGTTCCACGACAACACGCCGGAACGCTTCGAAGCCTATGGCTGGAACGTGATCCCGCACGTGGACGGCCATGACGTGGACGCCGTCGACGCGGCCATCCAGAAGGCCAAAGCCTCGGACAAGCCCACGCTGATCTGCTGCAAGACCATCATCGGCAAGGGCGCGCCCACCAAGCAAGGCGGCCACGACGTGCATGGCGCGGCGCTCGGCGCGGAAGAAATCGCCAAGTGGCGCGAAGCCGCGGGCTGGAAGTGGGAGCCGTTCACGCTGCCGCAAGAAGTCTACGCAGACTGGGACGCGAAGGCTGCTGGAGCGAAGTTCGAAGCCGCATGGAACGAGCAGTTCGCCGCGTACAAGTCGAAGTACCCGACCGAAGCCGCCGAGTTCGAGCGCCGCATGGCCCACAAGCTGCCCGCCGACTGGGCGCAGAAGGCCACCGCGATCGTCGCCGGCGCGGATTCGCGCAAGGAAACGGTCGCCACGCGCAAGGCTTCGCAGCAGGCCATCGAAGGCCTCGCCGCGGCACTCCCCGAACTGCTGGGCGGTTCGGCCGACCTGACCGGCTCGAACCTCACCAACTGGAAGGCTTCGAAGCCCGTGCGCGCCGCCAAGGCAGGCGAGACCGGCATCCAGTGGGGCAACCACATCAACTACGGCGTGCGCGAGTTCGGCATGAGCGCGGCGCTCAACGGCCTTAACCTGCACGGCGGCTACAAGGCGTTCGGCGGCACGTTCCTCACGTTCTCGGACTACAGCCGCAACGCGCTGCGCGTGGCCGCGCTGATGAAATGCCCGTCGATCTTCGTGTTCACGCACGACTCGATCGGCCTGGGCGAAGACGGCCCGACGCACCAGTCGATCGAACAGGTCGCAAGCCTGCGCCTGATCCCGAACATGACGCTCTGGCGTCCGGCCGACACCGTGGAAACCGCGGTGGCCTGGACCGAGTCGATTTCGCATCACGGTCCGTCGAGCCTCATTTTCAGCCGCCAGAACCTGCAGTTCAACGAGCGCACGGATGCCCAGATCGCGAACATCGCCAAGGGCGGTTACGTCCTCAAGGACTGGAACGACGACATCCCGAGCCGCAAGATCATCCTGATCGCCACGGGCTCTGAAGTCGAACTGGCGATGAAGGCCGTCGAAGCGCTGCAGCGCGAAGGCATCGGCGCCCGCGTGGTGTCCATGCCGTCGACCAACGTGTTCGACAGGCAGGACGCCGAATACCGCGAGCGCGTGCTGCCCAAGGGCGTGCGCCGCGTCGCGATCGAAGCCGGTGTGACCGACTTCTGGCGCAAGTACGTGGGCCTCGAAGGCGCCGTGGTCGGCATCGACACGTTCGGCGAATCGGCCCCGGCTGGCGTGCTGTTCAAGCACTTCGGCTTCACGGTCGATCATGTCGTCGCGACGGCCAGGGCCGCGCTCGACAACTAAGCATGCGTAACGGGCCGCCTGATCGGCAAGATCTGGCGGGCCCGCTGCCTTGAGCGCCCCGCCAGGCCGCCCCAGCCGGGCGTCGGCGCCAGCGCAGCACTGGTTTCAGAATTTTTCAGCCCTTAGGAGATAAACCATGACGATTCGCGTCGCTATCAATGGCTACGGCCGCATCGGCCGTAACACGCTTCGCGCGTTCTACGAGAACGGCAAGAAGCACGACATCCAGATCGTTGCGATCAACGACCTGGGTGACGCGAAGACCAACGCGCATCTGACGCAATACGACACGGCACACGGCAAGTTCCCCGGTGAAGTGACGGTGGACGGCGACTACCTCGTCGTGAACGGCGACAAGATCCGCGTGCTGGCCAACCGCAATCCGGCCGAGCTGCCGTGGGGCGAGCTGGGCGTCGACGTCGTGATGGAGTGCACGGGCTTCTTCACGACCAAGGAAAAGGCAAGTGCGCACCTGAAGGGCGGCGCGAAGAAGGTCATCATCTCGGCGCCGGGCGGTAAGGACGTCGACGCGACCATCGTCTACGGCGTGAACCACAACGTGCTGAAGGCCGAACACACGGTCATCTCGAACGCATCGTGCACGACCAACTGCCTGGCACCGCTCGTCAAGCCGCTGAACGACAAGATCGGCCTCGAAACCGGCCTGATGACGACGATCCACGCGTACACGAACGACCAGGTTCTGACCGACGTGTACCACGAAGACCTGCGCCGCGCGCGCTCGGCCACGCACAGCCAGATCCCGACGAAGACGGGTGCGGCTTCCGCTGTGGGCCTCGTGCTGCCGGAACTGAACGGCAAGCTGGACGGCTACGCTATCCGCGTCCCGACCATCAACGTGTCGATCGTCGACCTGTCGTTCATCGCCAAGCGCGACACGACGGTCGAAGAAGTCAACGCCATCATGAAGGAAGCTTCGGAAGGCGCGCTCAAGGGCATCCTGGGCTACAACGACGCACCGCTGGTGTCGATCGACTTCAACCACAACCCGGCATCGTCGACCTTCGACGCCACGCTCACGAAGGTCTCGGGCCGTCTCGTGAAGGTGTCGAGCTGGTACGACAACGAGTGGGGCTTCTCGAACCGCATGCTGGACACGGCTGTGGCTTTCGCGAACGCGAAGTAAGCACGCTCTACGCTGCTTGAAAAAACCGCCCATCGGGCGGTTTTTTTTCGTCCTTATTTTTCGATGGCGCTTGGGGAGGCGGCGGCGAACGCGGGCGGCGTAGGGAAGTACACGCCCGCGCGCTGTGCCGCATTGGCGATGTGCGCCTCGATCGCCTCGCCGGCCGCCGCCGAGTCACGCGCCTTCAGCGCCACCACGATCAGGCCGTGCTCGCGATGCGTGGAGAGCACGCGCTCGCGCCGGTAGAACGGCATGCGCTGGCTCTCTTTCATGATGTCGGCGCTGCTGCGCAGGATCGATTCGATCGCCGCATTGCCCGCGAGATTCACGATACGCATGTGGAATTCGAAGTCGAGCTGCGCGGCCTCGTCGAGTTCGTCGCAGGCGAGGGCGCTGTGCAGCGCCTCGGTGTTCGCTTCGAGCCACGCGACGTCGGCGTCTCCGATGGCGAGCGCCGCCATGCGCGCGGCGAAGCCTTCGAGCGCGTAGCGCATCTGGTAGGTGTCGGGCAGCGACGACTGATCGGCGAAACGCCACGGGTGAGCGTTCGTGGCCTGCGCGCTCGTCACGTACACGCCCTTGCCGGCGCGGATCGACAGCATGCCGAGCGCTTCGAGCGTCGAGAGCGCTTCGCGCAGCGATGCGCGGCTGATCGCCAGTTCCTCGGAAAGCTGCCGCTGCGCGGGCAGCAGGCTGCCGACCGGATACAAGCCGCCCTCGATCCGTTCGCGGATCGTGGCGATGGCAGCGTCGGTGACGGTGTGCGGAACGTTTTTCATCGGATGGCGCGGGCAGCATTCGCGTGGTCTGACCGGTATTGTAGTCCCGCCCGGCGCACACGCATGGTGCATCGCGTCAACGCCCGCGCGCCGCGGGATAAGGCTTGGCGCTCCGGCCCGCAAACTGGTCAGACCACGCAAGGGTAAACACCGCGCTTCCCAACCTTGACTCCGGTATATCGGCTTTCTACTATCCGCCATAACAGTGCTGGTCAGACCAGTCAGAACAGTTGCTTGCTCCCCCTGCCTAGTAGGAGACAGTCGTGACGAAGTTCTTCAATTCGCTGTTTGGCCGCGTAGTGATCGCCCTCGTGCTGGGCATCGTGGTAGGCGCGGTGTTTCCGCATTTCGCCCAGTCGCTGCGCCCGCTCGGCGACGGCTTTCTCAAGCTCATCAAGATGGTGATCGGGCCTATCGTGTTCTGCGTGGTCGTGAGCGGCATGGCGCACGCGGGCGACCTGAAGAAGGTGGGCCGCGTCGGCCTGAAGTCGGTGGTGTACTTCGAGGCAATGACGACTGTCGCGCTCGTGATCGGCGCCGTGCTCGCGTATGTCACGCGACCGGGCGCCGGCATGAACGTGGATCTGCACTCGCTCGATGCTGCGTCGCTCGCGACCTACACCGAGCACGCCAAGAGCCTGAAGGACACCGCGGGCTTCCTGCTGAAGATCATTCCCGACACCGCCTTCGACGCCTTCGCGAAGGGCGACATCCTGCAGATCCTCGTGTTCTCGGTGTTGTTCGGCAGCGCGCTCTCGCTGCTCGGCCCGAAGGCGCAGCGCGTAAACAGCCTGATCGACGAACTCTCGCAGGTGTTCTTCCGGGTGATGGGCTTCATCATCAAGCTCGCGCCGCTCGGCGTGCTCGGCGCGATCGCGTTCACGACCGGTACATACGGCGTCGCTTCGCTCAAGCAACTCGGGCTGCTCGTGATCGTGTTCTACGCCAGTTGCATCGTGTTCGTTGCAGTCGTGCTCGGCATCGTCATGCGCCTGGCGGGCTTCAACGTGTTCAAGCTGATCCGCTACCTGCGCGAAGAACTCTCGATCGTGCTCGGCACCGCTTCGTCTGACGCCGTGCTGCCGCAGATCATGCGCAAGCTCGAATGGATGGGCGTGAAGGATTCCACGGTGGGTCTCGTGATTCCGACGGGCTACTCGTTCAACCTCGACGGCTTTTCGATCTACCTCACGCTCGCGGTGATCTTCATCGCCCAGGCAACCAACACGCCGCTCTCGATGCACGACCTCATCGTGGTCGTGCTGGTTTCGCTCATCACCTCGAAGGGCGCGCACGGCATTCCCGGCTCGGCGATCGTGATTCTCGCCGCCACGCTTTCCGCCATTCCCGCGATTCCCGTGTTGGGCCTCGTGCTGATCCTGCCGGTGGACTGGTTCGTCGGAATCGCCCGCGCGCTCACCAATCTGATCGGCAACTGTGTCGCGACGGTGGTGGTCGCGGTGTGGGAGCACGATATCGACAAGGCGCGCGCCAGGCGCGTGCTGAACCTCGACGAAGGCTTTCTCTACGTGCCGGCAGGCGACACCGATGCAGACACGGCGCATGGCGAAGACAGCGCGCTCGGCGGCAAGCACGCGCACGCCTGAACCCTCGCGGTGCGTACTGCACCGCTTTCCTTCGATTCACTGACGAACTCAAGCTTTCGACACCATCATGGCCATTCCGACTCTCGACCCCAACGCCCCCGCCTTCACGCGTCGCTACATGAATCTCGCTGATCCGCGTCTGGGCGCCCGCGCGCTCCACGCGAGCGACGAGTTCTTTGCGCCGAAGGAGCGCATGCTCGATCCGCAGCCCGCGGTCTTCATCCCCGGCAAGTACGACGACCACGGCAAGTGGATGGACGGCTGGGAAACGCGCCGCAAGCGCACGACGGGCCACGACTTCTGCATCGTGCGCCTCGCACGCCCCGGCGTGATTTACGGCCTGGATCTCGACACGAGCCATTTCACGGGCAACTTTCCGCCGGCGGCTTCGATCGAGGCGTGCTACGCGCAGTTCGGCGACGACGAAACGCCAGCTGACAACGCCGACTGGCAGACCATCGTCCCGGCGACGACATTGCAGGGCAACCAGCACCACTACGTCGAAGTGCGCGATACGCGCGCGTTCACGCATCTGCGCGTGAATCTCTATCCCGACGGGGGCCTCGCGCGTCTGCGCGTGTACGGTCAGCCCCGGCGCGACTGGAGCACGGTGGAGCGCGGCAGCCTCGTCGATCTCGCGGCGATCGAAAACGGCGCGCATCTCGTCGCGGCCAACAACCAGCACTTCGGACTCGCTTCCACGATCCTCATGCCGGGCCGCGGCGTGAACATGGGCGACGGCTGGGAAACGCGCCGCCGCCGGGAACCTGGCAACGACTGGGCGATCGTGGCGCTCGCGCGGCCCGGCATCATCCGCAAGATCGAAGTCGACACGGCGCACTTCAAGGGCAACTACCCGGACCGCTGCTCGCTGCAGGCGGCCAGCGTGACGGGCGGCACCGACGATTCGCTCGTCACCCAGGCGATGTTCTGGCCGGAACTGCTCGGCGAGCACAAGCTCGAAATGGACAAGCAGCACGTATTCGAGAGCGGGATCGCCGCGCTCGGCCCGGTCACGCACGTGCGTTTCAACATCTTCCCGGACGGCGGCGTCTCGCGCCTGCGCCTGTGGGGCGAACCTGTCTGAGTGAGGAGCCGCGATGCAGATCCTGCGCATGGAACCCTTGACGCGCGAGGCGTTCGCGCCGTTCGGCGACGTCATCGAACTCGAAGGCGCGCGCCATTTTCCGATCAACGGCGGCACGACCGAGCGCTTTCACGATCTCGCCGCCATCGACGTGAACGAGGCGGGCGGCCGGCCCATCGTCAGCGTGTTTCGCGCCCAGCCGCGTGCGTGGCCCGTCGAGATCGCGATGATGGAGCGGCATCCGCTAGGCAGCCAGGCGTTCGTGCCGCTTGGCGACGTGGGCTACGCGGTGGTGGTCGCGCCCGCAGGCGAGTTCGAGCCGGCCGGGCTGCGGGCGTTCTGGGCCGGGCGCGGGCAGGGCGTCAATTACGCCAAAGGCGTCTGGCATCACCCCTTGCTCGCTTTCGAGCGCGTGAGCGACTTCATGGTGATCGATCGCGGCGGCACACAGCCGAACTGCGACGAGATCGCGCTCGCACGGCCCTGGCGGCTCGCGCAAGCCGACACGTCGCTCGTGCTCGTCTGAGGTCCGGGCGGATTTTCCCGAAGACTGGCTCACCCAAGCGAAAACGCCACGGCAGATCTGCCGTGGCGTTTCCTTTTCTGCAGGCTACAGACCGCAAGCGGTCAGTGCTTGCGGTGCGGGCAGTTTTCCTTCGTGCAGGCGCCGTACAGGGCGAGTGCGTGCTCCTGGAGCTTGAAACCGCGCTCCGTGGCGATCATCTGCTGGCGCTTTTCGATTTCGGGGTCGAAAAATTCTTCAACGATGCCGCAGTCGAGGCACACGAGGTGGTCGTGGTGGCTACCCTCGTTCAGCTCGAACACCGCCTTGCCCGATTCGAAGTTGCTGCGCGTGAGCAACCCGGCCTGCTCGAACTGCGTGAGGACCCGGTAAACCGTGGCGAGGCCGATGTCGAGCTCCTCGTTCAGCAGGTTGCGGTAGACGTCTTCGGCGGTCAGGTGGCGCACCGCGCTATGCTGAAAAATCTCCAGGATCTTGAGGCGAGGCAGCGTCGCCTTGAGGCCGATGTTCTTGAGATCGGTTGGATTGGTCATGACGATAAGTCCCTGGAGTACAATGCTAGGTTGTTATGTTAATGCGTTTTTGCCGTTCCGGGCATTTTCGCCAGAACTTCGAACGATCTTCTACAGAATACGCGCGGCTTCGCGAAAAGCCCGCACGGTGAGGGAAATGATTCCAGAATTCACAACGATCGGCCGGCGCATGCACGGCGGCCGCCTGGCGTGCACCCTGCTGGCTGCGGCCGCGTTCGCCGCGCTCGCCGGCTGTAAAACTTACGACAGCGTGACGCAGCGCGTCGCCCAGAGCATCACGCCTTACCGCATTACTATCGTGCAAGGCAACTTCGTCTCGGCGGAAGCCGCGGCGCAGATGAAGGTGGGCATGTCGCGCGCCGAGGTCAGGCAGCTGCTCGGCACGCCGCTCCTCACGGACATGTTCCACGCGAACCGCTGGGACTACATCTTCTACTTCAAGCGCGGCTCGACCGCCGTGGTCCAGCAGCGTGACTTTGTCGTGCTGTTCGAAGGCGACCGCGTCGCGAGCTGGTCGGGCGGTGAAGACCTGCCGTCGAACCTCGAGCTGCTCGCCGAAATCGACGGCGACCGCTCCGGCAAGAAGCGGGCCGTCGCGGCTGCGCCGGCGTCGGGTGCTTCGGCGCCGGTGGCGGCTGCAGCGGGCGCGCCTGACCAGGCTTCGGGCGCGACCGGCCCGACGGTTGGCGACACGGCGCGCTCGCCGTCGTCCGAACTCGGCACCGCAACCAACGCGCTGCCGCAGGACGCCAACGCGCAGGCGGCCGCCGCCGCGAACCGCGCCACGGAAGCCGTGCAAACGCCAAACGGCCTCACGCCGTCGGTGCGCGCGGGCAATCCGCAGTCGTCGGCGCTGCCGCAGAACGTCGGCACGATGCCCTCGCAGGTTCAGCTGCATCGTCAGCCGCAGCCGCAAATCCAGGGCGTGCCGCCGAGCAACCCGGTTGGCCCGACCGCTGGCGCGCAAGGCACCGGCGACACCAACACGGCGCCGTCGGGCCCCGCACGGGATTCGGCGCTCGCCGCGCCGCCCACGGTGCCGGCCTCGGGGGCTGCTGCCGCTCCGAGCAACTGACCCGGCTGATCCAGCCGGTAAATCAAGCAGGGCGTGGCGCGCGAGGCGCGCTACGCCTCGATTCGGCGGCCGGGGTGTCACTACCGGCCGCCGCGTTTTTTTGGCGGCGGCGCTTCGTGGCGCTTGGCGGCACCCGGAACCGCGGCCAGCGACACATTGGCAGGAAGACTCATGAAAATCGCAATCGCCGGGGCATCGGGCCGCATGGGCCGCATGCTCATCGAAACTGTCCTGAATTCGCCCGACGTCACGCTCTCGGGCGCGCTTGTGCGCAAGGGGTCGGCTGCCATCGGCCAGGACGCTGGTGCGTTCCTCGGCAAGGACACCGGCGTGCGCATCACCGACGACATCGAGCAGGTCTTCGCGCAAAGCGACTGCCTGATCGACTTCACGCGCCCCGAAGGCACGCTCGTGCACCTCGAGGCGGCGCAGCGCCACGGCGTGAAAATGGTGATCGGCACGACCGGCTTCGACGCCCAGCAAAAGGCGCAGCTCGGCGCGGCCGCGCAACATGTCGGCGTTGTGTTCGCGGCCAACATGAGCGTGGGCGTGAACGTCACGCTCAAGCTGCTCGAATATGCGGCGCGCTTTTTCGAGACCGGTTACGACATCGAGATCATCGAGGCGCACCATCGCCACAAGGTTGACGCGCCCTCGGGCACCGCGCTTGCGATGGGCGAGGCTGTGGCTCACGCACTCGGCCGCAATCTCGACGAATGCGCCGTGTATGGCCGCGAAGGCGTGACGGGCGAGCGCGACCCCTCGACGATCGGGTTTTCGGCGATTCGCGGCGGCGATATCGTCGGCGATCATACGGTGCTGTTCGCGGGCATTGGCGAGCGCATCGAGATCACGCACAAGTCCTCGAGCCGCCTTTCCTATGCGCAGGGCAGCGTGCGCGCCGCGCGCTTTCTGCAGGACAAGGCCCGTGGCCTGTACGATATGCAGGATGTGCTCGGCCTGCGCTGAGCGTTTCCCCTACCGTCCGGCGCCTGCGCCGGACAGACAGTGAGCGAGGTCCGATGGCAGCGAGTTCCGGAGTCATTCACTATCTGCAGACGGGCGACGCGGTCACCCACGCGGTTGCGTGGGTATTGCTCGCCATGTCGGTCGCGAGCTGGTGTTTCCTCATCATCAAGAGCTGGATCCTCCTGCGCGCGAAGCGTCAGGGGCCGCGCGCCATTGCGCGCTTCTGGCAGGCGCGCACGCTCGCCGACGGCGTTGCCGCCATGCGTCCGCTCGACCGCGAGCGCGTGTTCCTGCCGCTGGCTCAGGCGGCGCTCGCCGCCGAGGAAGCCGACGCACCCGGCATGATGCTCGCGCGCGTGGATCGCGGCGAGCGCGTGCTGCGCGCGCTGCGCGGCGCGCTTCAAGCGTCGCAGCGGCGCCTCGAGTTCGGTCAGGTCCTGCTCGCCTCGGTGGGCAGCACGGCGCCGTTCGTCGGTCTGCTCGGCACCGTTTGGGGCATCTACCACGCGCTCGGCAGCATTGCCGCGAGCGGCCAGGCGATGATCGAGAACGTGGCCGGCCCGGTGGGCGAGGCGCTCATCATGACGGCCTTCGGTCTCGTCGTCGCGATTCCGGCGGTGCTCGCCTACAACGTGCTGGGTCGCCTCGTGCGCCAGCTTTGCGACGATCTCGACGGCTTCGCCCACGATCTGCACGCCTATGCCTGCGCGCCCGAAGGCGCGCCGCTGCGCCGCGAAGGTGCGCAGGGCGCGATGCGCGAAGGCGCGCGCGCCGAGTCGTAGGAGGCAAAGCCAATGGCATTCGGCGGACTCGAAAAGAAGCGCGATGCGGCACCGATGTCGGAGATCAACATGACGCCGCTCATCGACGTCATGCTCGTGCTGCTCGTCATTTTCATCATTACCGCGCCGCTCTTCACGCACGCGATCCGGCTCGATTTACCGAAAGTCGCTGCCGAGCCCGCGCAGCAAACGGCGCAGACCGTCACGCTCTCCATCGACGCCGCCGGCAAGCTCTACTGGAATGCCCGGCCCATCACGCTGGACGAACTGCGCGCGCGTTTTACGGCAGCGGGCAAACAGCCCGAGTCGCAACAGCCCGAGCTGCAGCTGCGCGCCGCACGCGAGACGCGCTACGACGTGATCGCCCAGGTGATGGGCGCCGCGCAGCAGGCCGGCCTCACGCGCCTCGGCTTCGTGACCGAGCCGCCCGCCGGCGCTCATTGAGCACGCCACTGAGCGCGCGCCAGTCAACGGTATAATCAACGTTTCCTTTAAAACGGGCCCAGCGAAACCGCCGCAATCTGCCGGTATCGTGAACGGCCGGCCCGGTGCATCCGGCACCGAAACCGCCCGTTTCCAGCGTTCACCACCCACACCATGCTCGAAAAATACGTTCCCTCCGACGTCGAATCCGCCGCGCAAGGCGAATGGCGCGCCACCGACGCTTACCGGACGGCCGAGAAGGCCGACAAGCCCAAGTTCTACTGCGTCTCGATGCTGCCGTATCCGTCGGGCAAGCTGCACATGGGCCACGTGCGGAACTACACGATCAACGACGTGATGTACCGTTACCTGCGCATGAACGGCTACAACACGTTGATGCCGATGGGCTGGGACGCGTTCGGCATGCCCGCCGAAAACGCCGCGATGGCCAACAGCGTGCCGCCGGCCAAGTGGACGTACGACAACATCGAGTACATGAAGGGCCAGATGCAGTCGATGGGTCTCGCCATCGACTGGTCGCGTGAAATCGCCACCTGCAAGCCCGACTACTACAAGTGGAACCAATGGTTCTTCCTGAAGATGCTCGAGAAGGGCATCGCCTACAAGAAGACGGGCACCGTGAATTGGGACCCGGTCGATCAGACCGTGCTCGCCAACGAGCAGGTGATCGACGGGCGTGGCTGGCGCTCGGGCGCGCTCGTGGAAAAGCGCGAAATCCCGATGTACTACCTGCGCATCACGCAGTACGCCGATGAACTGCTGAACGACCTCGACGGCCTCGGCTGGCCCGAGCGCGTGAAGATCATGCAGCAGAACTGGATCGGCAAGAGCTTCGGCGTGAACTTCGGCTTCCCGTACGAGCTGGACGGCGAGAAGAAGCTGTTGCGCGTGTTCACCACGCGCGCCGACACGATCATGGGCGTGACCTTTGCGGCAATCGCGGCCGAGCATCCGCTCGCCACGCGTCTCGCTCTGGCTAAGCCGGAGCTGCAGGCGTTCATCGACGAATGCAAGCGCGGCGGCGTGGCGGAAGCCGACATGGCGACGATGGAAAAGAAGGGCATGCCTACGGGCTTCTTCGTAACGCATCCGCTGACGCAAGAAAAGGTCGAGGTGTGGATCGGCAACTACGTGCTGATGAGCTATGGCGAAGGCGCCGTGATGGGCGTGCCGGGCCACGATGAGCGCGATTTCGCGTTCGCGCAGAAGTACAACCTGCCGATCAAGCAGGTCATCGCCGCAGAAGGCGAGACCTACTCGCTCGACGGCTGGCAGGAATGGTACGGCGACAAGGAACGCGCCGTTTGCGTGAACAGCGGCAAGTACGACGGCCTCGCCTACACGGCGGCCGTGGACGCCGTCGCAGCCGACCTCAAGGCGCTCGACCTCGGCGACAAGCAGGTCACATGGCGCCTGCGCGACTGGGGCATTTCGCGCCAGCGCTACTGGGGCACGCCCATCCCGATCATCCACTGCCCCCGATGCGGCGACGTGCCGGTGCCCGAAAAGGATCTGCCGGTCGTGCTGCCGGAAGACCTCGTGCCGGACGGCACGGGCAACCCGCTCGCGAAGTCGGAAGCCTTCCTGAACTGCAAGTGCCCGACGTGCGGGGCCGACGCGAAGCGTGAAACCGACACGATGGACACCTTCGTCGACTCGTCGTGGTACTTCTACCGCTACGCCGCGCCGGATGCCGTGAACATGGTCGACGAGCGCACCGACTACTGGATGCCGATGGACCAGTACATCGGCGGTATCGAGCACGCCATTCTTCACCTCTTGTACTCGCGCTTCTGGGCGAAGGTCTCGCGCGACCTCGGCCTCGTGAAGTTCGGCGAGCCGGCCAAGAACCTGCTCACGCAGGGCATGGTGCTCAACGAAACCTTCTATCGCGAAGACGCGTCGGGCAAGAAGACCTGGTACAACCCGGCCGACGTGACCGTCACGCACGACGACAAGGGCCGCCCGATTGGCGCGACGCTCAACAGCGACGGCCAGAGCGTGGTGCTGGGCGGTGTCGAGAAGATGTCGAAGTCGAAGAACAACGGCGTCGACCCGCAGGTGCTGATCGACCTGTACGGCGCGGACACGGCGCGTCTTTTCACGATGTTCGCGGCCCCCCCCGAGCAGCAGCTCGAATGGTCTGGCGCGGGCGTGGAAGGCGCGAGCCGGTTCCTGCGCCGCGTGTGGGCCTTCGGCCACGCGAACGCCGACGCGATCCAGTCGCGCGCCTCGTTCGACGCGGCGGCGCTCACGGACGTCGAAAAGGCGCTGCGCCGCGAAGTCTATAGCGTGCTCAAGCAGGCCGACTTCGACTATCAGCGCCTGCAGTACAACACCGTCGTTTCGGCGGCGATGAAGATGCTCAACGCCATCGACGGCGCCAAGGGTGCGGGTGCGGGCGTGCAGCGCGAAACGTTCGGCGTGCTGCTGCGCGTGCTGTACCCGGTCGTGCCGCACATCGCGTTCGAACTCTGGAAGGCGCTCGGTTACGGCGACGAATACGGCACGCTGCTCGACGCACCGTGGCCGAAGGTCGACGAAAAGGCGCTGGAGCAGGCCGAGATCGAACTCGTGCTGCAGGTGAACGGCAAGGTGCGCGGCGCCGTGACGGTGGCAAAGGACGCACCGAAGGACGCGATCGAAGCGGCCGCACTCGCGCACGAGATGTTCGTCAAGTTCGCGGAAGGCCGTGCACCGAAGAAGATCATCGTTGTGCCGGGCCGCCTCGTGAACGTCGTGGTCTAACGAGGCAAACCAAGGCCATGTTGAGCGGCGAAGTGCGCGAAGCACCGCGCGGCGCCGCTCAGCCGACACCGGCGACTCTGTCGCGAACCCAGGGAGTCCATGTGATTCGCAGATCGTTTCTCAGGTTGTTCCCGCTCGTGGCGGGCAGCGCGCTGGCCCTCTCGGCGTGCGGATTCCAGCTGCGCGGCGAGCAGGATTTCGCCTTCAAGCGCCTCGCCGTCGTCGGCGCGCCGCCGCCGCTCGTCGGGCGCCTCTCGCGTATGGTCGAAGGCGGCAGCGATTCGGTCGTGGTCGACTCGGTGGCCAATGCCGACGCTGTGCTGCGCGTATCCGAAGGGCGTAGCTTCAGCACGCTCACGCTCAATTCGCTCGGCGCAGTCGTGGAATATCAGGTCAATTACTCGCTGAACTATGTGCTGATGAGACCAGACGGTACCGTCCTGATCCAGCCGAGCATGATTTCGCTGAACCGCGCGTTGACCTACAGCGATCAGTTCGCGACCGCCAAGACGCAAGAAGCCGATCTGCTGTTCACCGACATGCAGAACGACGCCGTCGACCAGCTCATGCGGCGCCTTGCCGTGCTCAAAACGATCAACCCGACGCCCGATCAGGTCGTGCCGGGTGTCGCGCCGCGCGCACCGCTGCCGCCGCCGCCGCTGTAATGCGCGCTGTTTCTATCTACTGAGCGATCTTCGACCGAGCGCCATGCAACTGCGACCCGACGCACTCGAACCGCACCTCGCCAGAGGCCTCGCCAGCCTGTACGTCGTCTACGGCGACGAACACCTGCTTGCCCAGGAGGCGTGCGACCGCATCCGCGTGGCGGCGCGCGCGGCGGGCTTTACCGACCGCTCGGTGTTCACCGTCGAGCGCGGCTTCGACTGGAGTTCGCTGCTCGGCGCGAGCCAGTCGATGTCGCTGTTCGGCGATCGCCAACTGGTGGAGTTGCGGATTCCGTCGGGCAAGCCCGGCAAGGAAGGCGCGGACGCGCTCAAGACGCTCGCCGCTGCCTCGAATCCCGATGTGCTGATGCTCGTCACGCTGCCGCGCCTCGACGCCGCCACGCAGAAGTCTGCGTGGTTCACGGCGCTGGCTGAAAGCGGTGTCGCGTTGAAGGTCGATCCCGTCGAGCGCGCGGCGCTGCCGAACTGGATCGGCCAGCGTTTGGCGCTGCAAGGCCAGCGTGTTGCGTCCGGCGAGGACGGCCGGCGCGCGCTGCAATTCGTGGCGGAGCGTGTCGAAGGCAACCTGCTGGCGGCGCATCAGGAAATTCAGAAGCTTGGTTTGCTTTATCCGCAAGGCGTGCTGAGCTTCGAGCAGATTCACGACGCCGTGCTCAACGTCGCGCGCTACGACGTATTCAAGCTCAACGAAGCGATGCTCACAGGCGATGTTGGCCGCCTCGCGCGCATGCTCGACGGGCTGCAGGGCGAAGGCGAGGCTTCGGTGCTGGTGCTGTGGGCCGTGGTCGAGGAAATTCGCACGCTGTTGCGCATCAAGCGCGGCGTGGCGGCGGGCAAGCCGCTCGCCATGCTGCTGCGCGAGAACCGCGTGTGGGGGCCGCGCGAGCGGCTCATCGGGCCGGCGCTCTCGCGCCTGAGCGAAGCGACGCTTGAGCGCGGTCTCGCGCTCGCGGCGCGCCTCGACCGCCAGGTAAAGGGGCTTTCGGGGCAATCGCGCGCCGACTGGCGCAATGCGCTGCCGCCCGATGCCTGGGATGGCCTGTTCGAACTCGCCATGACCGTGGCCGCGCCTCGTGACGGTGCACCGCAGGCGCGCGCCGCCGCCGGTGCGCGTGGTGCTGCGGCGCCAGGGCGCGCGCAATCAGGCAGCCCATCTGCGGCGGCAGCCGCCGCAGCGGCCGCGGCCCGACCGCGCACTGCAGGGCCGTCGCGCCGACCGGGCTGAAGCGTTCCGCGCTTGCCTGAACCGGCACTTCGGCGCCTGCTTTACGCCCGCTGCGCGGCCGGTGCACATGCCGAGCCGCCCGGCCACGTTCAGCAAACCTTGGCGGCTGGCCTTAAAATCGGGCTGAACCGCTTTGAATCAAACCGCGCTTGGCGCTCATCTGACTGCGCCTCACGCGCCGCATGACGAAAGACACCATGGATATCGACCAGTACATGACCGACCTCGGCCGCCGCGCGCGCAAAGCTTCGCGCGCGATGGCACGGGCCTCGACGGCCGCGAAGAACGCGGCGCTCGAAGCGGTGGCGCAAGCCATCGAGCGCGACGCGCAGCAATTGAAGGATGCGAACGCACGCGACCTCGCGCGCGCGAAGGAGAAGGGTCACGACGCGGCGTTCATCGACCGCCTCACGCTTTCGGACAAGGCGCTCAAGACCATGGTCGAGGGCCTGCGCCAGGTCGCCGCGCTGGCGGACCCCATCGGCGAGATCAGCAACCTCAAGTTCCGGCCGAGCGGCATTCAGGTGGGGCAGATGCGAGTGCCGCTGGGCGTGATCGGCATCATCTACGAGTCGCGGCCGAACGTGACGATCGACGCGGCCGCGTTGTGCCTGAAGTCGGGCAACGCCACGATTCTGCGCGGCGGCTCCGAGGCGCTCGAATGCAATACGGCGCTCGCGAAGCTGATTGGCGAAGGGCTGGCCGCAGCGGGATTGCCGCAGGACGCGGTGCAAGTGGTCGAGACCGCCGACCGCGCGGCGGTGGGCAAGCTCATCACCATGACGGAATACGTGGACGTGATCGTGCCGCGCGGCGGCAAGAGCCTGATCGAGCGGCTGATAGCTGAAGCGCGCGTGCCGATGATCAAGCACCTGGACGGCATCTGCCATGTGTACGTGGACGACCGCGCCGATCTCGCCCGCGCGCTCACCGTTTGCGACAACGCCAAGACGCACCGCTACGGCACCTGCAACACGATGGAAACACTGCTCGTGGCGCGCGGCATTGCGCACGACGTGCTGCCGCCGCTTGGCCGCCTGTATCGCGAGAAGGAAGTGGAACTGCGCGTGGATGCTGTGGCGCGCTCGATTCTCGCCGACGCGGGCGTGGATCCGCTGGTGGATGCGACCGAAGAGGACTGGCGTACCGAGTACCTCGCGCCCGTGCTGGCGGTGAAGGTGGTCGACACGCTCGACGACGCGATCGAGCACATCAACGCCTACGGCTCGCACCACACCGATGCGATCGTCACCGAAGACCACGACCGCGCCATGCGCTTCCTGCGCGAAGTCGACTCGGCGAGCGTGATGGTGAACGCCTCGACGCGCTTCGCCGACGGCTTCGAGTTCGGTCTTGGTGCGGAGATCGGCATTTCGAACGACAAGCTGCATGCGCGCGGCCCGGTCGGCCTGGAAGGGCTGACCTCGCTGAAGTACGTGGTGCTTGGGCACGGCGAAGGCCGTCAATAGTCACGCATCGCACGAGGCGGAGCACGGCGTAGCGCGCCGCCTCGTTGCACAATCGCTCACGAAGAAGAAAAAATAATGTCGATGCTCTGGGTCAAGACGTTTCACATCGTACTGATCGCCTCATGGTTCGCGGGCTTGTTCTACCTGCCGCGCATCTTCGTGAATCTCGCGATGGAAACCGAACCCGCGGCCGTCAAGCGCCTGCTCATCATGGCGCGCAAGCTCTACCGCTTCATGACGATGATCGCCGTGCCCGCGCTGCTGTGCGGACTGTGGCTGTGGCTCGTGGTGGGGATCGGGCGCGGTCAAGGGTGGATCCACGCGAAAGTGGGCGTGGTGCTGCTGCTCATCGGCTATCACGCATACTGCGGACGTTTGCTCAAGACCTTCGAGCGCGGCGAAAACCGCCGCTCCGACAAGTGGTATCGCATGTTCAACGAGCTTCCCGTGCTCGGCATGCTGGCTGCGGTGGCGCTCGCCGTCATCAAGCCTTTCTGACGCGCGATATCCTTCGTCCTCTCCCATGCCTTTCCTGACGGGCGGCATTGGCGCCGCCCGACTTTACGCCTCGGGTGTCTGAGGCTCAACCGTTCTCGTCCAGTCTTCTTCGCGCGATGATCTCCTTCGCATCGGCGAGTTTCTCCGCAAGCTCCGGACCGCGCTGCAGCGCCACACCCACCGCGAGTATGTCGCCGATAGCGAGATGCGACGTCCGCGAAGTCATCGGAGAGAAGACGTCGGTGTCCTCATCGACGTTTGCGTGCAGGCCTACACTCGCCAGGCGCGCGAGCGGCGAAGTGCCATGCGTGATCGCGATTACCTTGGCGCCGCGATCGAGCGCCGTGCGCGCGGCGTCCACGATGTCGCGCGTGCGGCCCGTGTTCGAGATCGCCACCACGACATCGCCGGGGCCTAGCAGCGCCGCCGACATCAGAAACGTATGGGGATCCGAATACGCGACGCTCGGCATGCCGAGCCGAAAGAACTTGTGCTGCATATCCTGCGCAGCGATGCCCGAGCCACCCGCACCATAGAACTCGATACGCGCCGCATGCGCGAGCAGGCCGATCGCCGCGGCGAGCGAGTCCGTGGAGAGGTTGTTGCGCACCTGCACGAGCGCGCCAATGGTGCGCTCGAGCACCTTGGCCGCGACGCCCGGCACCGGCTCATCCGGTCTCACGTCGCGGTACACGGCCGGATGCTCGGTCGGCAGATCGGCGGCAACGGCCTGCGCGAGGCGAATCTTGAACTCCCGGAATCCCGAGAACCCCAGCGCATGGCAGAACCGCGCAATGGTCGGCTGGCTCACGCCCGCGCGCTCGGCGAACTCGGTCATCGAAAGATCGAGCACCTCGCGCGGCGCTTGAATCACGTAATCGGCGAGCTTGCGCTCCGAAGGGCGCAATTGCTCGCGCATGGCTTTCACCTGGGACAGCAGCATCTGGAAACTCGCACTATGCTGAAAGATCCGTGGACTATAACGGATCGGACGTTATGTACAAAAACTACAGAATCGCCGTTTGCTTCTTTTCAGTACTTGCGCGAATCATCGCGCAAGGCCTGTAAATAATGAGACTAGGCGTTCGTTTAACGTCGCGCTCCCAGGGTCTTACCGGGATTGTCGGCGTGTAGTTTTTCTACTAACATCGCGCCATCGCTGTCTAGTGCGCTCCAGGCGCGCCTAATCTGGCCCCGAGCGTCCCCGCCGTGACAAGAAGGAAGGAGATTCGATGGTTTCCCCGCATTCTCAGTTGATGAAGGTCACGCAACGCGTGATCGAGCGCAGCAAGCCCACGCGCGAGGCCTATCTGGCGCGCATCGCGGCGGCTCAGGACCGGTTCCCGGCGCGCGGCGCGCTCTCATGCGCGAATCTCGCCCACGGCTTCGCCGGCCTCGAAGGCCGCGACAAGATCTCGATCAAGTCGATTCGTGAGCCGAATATCGGCATCGTCTCGGCGTATAACGAGATGCTCTCGGCGCACGCGCCCTACAAGGATTTCCCCGACATCATCAAGAAGGCGGCCCGCGAAGGCGGGGGCGTCGCGCAGTTTGCGGGCGGCGTGCCGGCGATGTGCGACGGCGTTACGCAGGGCAACGCCGGCATGGAGCTGTCGCTCTTTTCGCGTGAAGTGATCGCGATGAGCACGGCCGTCGCGCTCACGCACAACATGTTCGATGCGGCGCTCTGCCTTGGCGTGTGCGACAAGATCGTGCCGGGCCTCGTGATCGGCGCGCTGCAATTCGGCCACCTGCCTACCATTTTCGTGCCCGCTGGCCCGATGACGAGCGGCATCACGAACGACGACAAGGCCAAGGTGCGCCAGCAGTTCGCCACGGGCCAGTGCGATCGCGCGGCGCTGCTCGAATCGGAGGCGGCCGCGTATCACGGCCACGGCACCTGCACGTTCTACGGCACGGCCAACAGCAACCAGATGCTCATGGAGATCATGGGCCTGCATCTGCCGGGTTCGGCCTTCATTCATCCGCATACGCCGTTGCGCGACGAACTCACCGCCGCTGCGGCGCGCCGCGTGCTCGAGCTCACCGTCGAGCGCGGCCACTACACGCCGATCGGCCATGTGGTCGACGAGAAGGCCGTGATCAACGGCATCGTCGCGCTGATGGCGACGGGCGGCTCGACCAACCATACGCTGCACCTCGTGGCGATGGCGCGGGCGGCGGGCATCATCATCGACTGGAACGACTTCGACGTGCTTTCGGACGCCGTGCCGCTGCTCGCGCGCGTCTATCCGAACGGCAAAGCCGACGTGAATCATTTCCACGCAGCGGGCGGCATCGCCTTCCTCGTGCGCGAGCTGCTCGACGGCGGGTTGCTGCATGAAGACGTGAATACCGTTGCGGGCCGTGGACTGCGTCATTACACCGAGGAGCCGAAGCTCATCGACGGCAAGCTCACCTGGGTGCCGGCGGTCGAGAAAAGCGCCGACGAGACCGTTCTGCGTCCGTTCCCGACGCCGTTCCAGCCGGACGGCGGCCTGCGCCTGATGCAGGGGCGTCTGGGCCGCGGCGTCATCAAGGTTTCCGCTGTCGCGCCGGAGCGCCGCAAGGTGCGTGCGCCCGCCATCGTGTTCGATTCGCAGGAAGCCGTGCAGGAAGCGTTCGACCGCGGCGAACTCGAGCGCGATTTCGTGGCCGTCGTGCGCTTCCAGGGCGCGCGCGCGAATGGCATGCCGGAGCTGCACCGCCTCACGCCGTTGCTCGGCGTGCTGCAGGACAAGGGCTTTCACGTGGCGCTCGTGACCGACGGGCGCATGTCGGGCGCGTCGGGCAAGGTGCCCGCGGTCATCCACGTTTCGCCGGAAACGCTGCTGCACGGCCCGATCGGCAAGGTGCGCGACGGCGATACGATCGCGATCGACGCGGTGGAAGGCGTGCTCGACGTCGAAGTGGACGCAGCCGAGTGGGACGCGCGCCCGGTCGCGCAGCCTGCGCATCAGGAGCTCAATGAAGTGGGCTTTGGCCGCGAGCTGTTCGGCGTGTTCCGTGCCACCGCCGCACCGGCGGAGCTGGGCGCCACGGTGTTCGGTCCGCTCGTGGGCGAGCAGGCCGCGCCCGCACCCGCCGCTGCGGCCGCCCATGCGCCGGCCCACGCCGCGAACTCAATTCATCATCAAGGAGCCTGAACATGGCAAATAGCACAGTCGCCGACATCGTTCGCCTGGGTCCCGTTATCCCGGTGCTCGCCTTCGACACGCCGGAGCAGGGCGAGCACGTTTCCCGCGCACTCCACGCGGGCGGCGTGAAGGTGCTCGAAATCACGCTGCGCACGAAGGCCGGCCTCGAAGCTATCGAGCGCGCCGCGAAGATCGCGCCGGACATTGTCGTGGGTGTGGGCACGATCACGAAGCCCGAGCACTGCGCGCTCGCGAAGAAGGCCGGCGCACAGTTCGGCGTTTCGCCGGGCCTCACGCGCGAGATCCATCAGGCTTCGCTCGACGCGGGCCTGCCGCTCCTGCCGGGCGTGATGACGCCGACCGACATCATCGTCGCGATGGAACTGGGCTACGAGATCGTCAAGTTCTTCCCGGCGGTTCCGGCCGGCGGGCTGAACATGCTGCAGGCCTTCCATGGCCCGTTCCCGACGCTCAAGTTCTGCCCGACGGGCGGGATCAGCGCCGAATCCGCGCCGACCTTCCTCGCGCTGCCCAACGTGGTATGCGTGGGCGGTTCGTGGCTCACGCCGAAGGCGGCCATCGCCGCGCAGAACTGGGACGAAGTCACGCGCCTGGCGCACGCCGCGAGCGAGTTGTCGCGCCCGGTGCGCTAATCGAGCGCTTGCGCTCGACGCGCGCGCCGCATGCTGCGGCGCAACGAAGACCGGAATGCCGCGCCCCGCATGTACGAAGGGCGTGCAACGAGCCGCGCAAACGGCGCCTTTCAGGCGCGCGCTTTGCGCGGCTCGCGTGTCTTTCAAGCACGCTGCACGAAAAGTCGTTATAAGCTCTACAATCCCCGGCCCGGCGACGGCCGACAACTTTTGTCCCGCGTGGGCCGCTGCTGCGCTCATCCGTCGCCGCACAGGGCAAAAGGACTTCGAACAACTACCTGGAGAGGAGCCTCATGGGAGTGGCCCACGGCAGCATGCTGCTGATTTACGCGCTCGTCGCGATCGCCGCGCTGATCTTGCTGATCACGCGCTTCAAGGTTTATCCGTTTCTCGTCCTGATCATCGTTTCGCTGCTGCTCGGCCTCGCCGTCGGCATGCCGATGGATCAGATCGTCAAGTCGTTCGAGACCGGCAACGGCAACACGCTCGGCCACATCGCCATCGTGGTGGGCCTCGGCACGATGCTCGGCAAGATGATGGCGGAGTCGGGTGGCGCCGAGCGCGTCGCCACGACGCTCATTCGCTGGTTCGGCGAGAAGAACATTCACTGGGCCATGATGGTCGTCGCGATCATCGTCGGCTTGCCGGTGTTCTTCGAAGTCGGCTTCGTGCTGCTCATACCGATCGCGTTCAACGTCGCCAAGCGCACGGGCAAGTCGCTGCTGCTGATCGGCCTGCCGATGGTGGCAGGCCTTTCGGTCGTGCACGGGCTCATTCCGCCGCACCCGGCCGCGCTCCTCGCCGTACAGGCGTATCACGCCGACATCGGCAAGACCATCGCTTACGGCCTGATCGTGGGCGTGCCCACGGCGATCATCGCCGGGCCGCTTTTCGCGCTCTTCATTCACCGCTACATCAAGCTGCCGGAGAGCAATCCGCTTTCCGAGCAGTTCGTGAGCAAGGCCGACCCCAAGCCCGATAGCGAGCTGCCGAGCTTCGGCGTCACGCTCTTCACGATCCTGCTGCCCGTGATCCTCATGCTGATCGGCAGCTGGGCCGATCTCGTGTTCGCACCCAAGACGTTGCCGAACAATCTGATGCACTTTATCGGCACCTCGGACGTCGCGCTGCTGATCGCCGTGCTGGTAAGCTTCTGGACCTTCGGCGCGCAACGCGGCTTTACACGCGAGCAGATCCAGAAGTTCTGCGGCGACTGTCTCGCGCCGATCGCGGGCATCACGCTGATCGTGGGCGCGGGCGGCGGCTTTGGCCGCGTGCTGATGGACAGCGGCGTGTCGAAGCAGATCGTCGAACTGGCGCAGAACGAACATCTGTCGCCGCTGTTGCTCGGCTGGCTCGTCGCCGCGCTGATCCGTCTCGCAACGGGCTCCGCCACGGTCGCCATGACTACGGCCTGCGGCATCGTCGCGCCGATCGCATCGGCCAGCGCCATGACCGTGAAGCCGGAGCTGCTCGTGCTCGCCACGGGCTCGGGCTCGCTGATCTTCTCGCACGTCAATGACGGCGGATTCTGGCTGATCAAGGAGTATTTCGGCATGAGCGTCGTTCAGACGTTCAAGACATGGTCATTGCTGGAGACCATTATTTCGCTGCTGGGCCTCGGGCTTACCTTCGCCCTCGCAGCGGTGGTGTAACGCGCAACTATGTTGCAATCATGTTGCATGGGACCGGAGTAAGCGCGAAAGCGCTAACTCCGTTCGACAGGAGCAGTCAATGATTTTGATAGCGATGGGCGTGTCGGGCGCAGGCAAGACACGCATCGGCGAATTGCTCGCCGAGCGCCTCGAGTGCACCTTCACCGACGGCGACGCCTTCCACAGCGAAGCCAACAAAAAGAAGATGCACGACGGCATTCCCCTCACCGACGACGACCGCTGGCCGTGGCTGCGTACGATTCGCGCGGCGATCGAGGAGAAGCAGCGCGCCCACGAAACGGCCGTGTTCACCTGCTCGTCGCTCAAGCGCTCGTATCGCGACATCTTGCGCGGCAACGATCGCGACGTGTGCTTCGTCTACCTGAAGGGCTCGCTCGAAGTGCTGCACGAGCGCCTCGCGTCGCGTACCGGCCACTTCTTCGACCCGTCGCTGCTGCAAAGCCAGCTCGACACGCTCGAAGAGCCGGGCGCCGATGAGGCGATCGAGGTGAGCATCGAGCTCACGCCCGAGCAGATCGTCGACGAGGTGATGAAGCAGATGGAAGCGCGCCGCAATCAGGCCTCCTGATTTCGCGGCCACGCACGATCACTCGATCGTGCGGCGGTAAACGAAAAAGCGCTCGATTCCATCGAGCGCTTTTTTTATGGCCTTGCGGCGTCGCGATTACGAAATGCGCTTCGCCAGTTCGACCGCCAGGCCGACGTACGACGCAGGCGTCATCTCCAGCAGACGCTTCTTCGCGTCTTCAGGAATCGCCAGACCGCTAACGAACGTCTGCAGCGCTTCGCGCGTAATGCCCTTGCCGCGCGTGAGTTCCTTCAGCTGCTCGTACGGGTTCTCGATGCCGTAGCGGCGCATGACCGTCTGCACCGGCTCGGCCAGCACTTCCCACGTGGCGTCAAGGTCGTCGTTCAGGCGCTGCGGGTTCACTTCGAGCTTGTCGATGCCGCGGATCAGCGCGTCATAGGCGAGCAGCGAATAGCCGAACGCCACACCGATGTTGCGCAGCACCGTCGAGTCGGTCAGGTCGCGCTGAAAACGCGAGACCGGCAGTTTGTCGGCGAGGTGGCGCAGCGTCGCGTTCGCGAGGCCGAGGTTGCCTTCCGAGTTCTCGAAGTCGATCGGGTTGACCTTGTGCGGCATGGTCGACGAACCGATTTCGCCGGCCTTGGTCTTCTGCTTGAAGTAGCCGAGCGAGATATAGCCCCAGACGTCGCGGTCGAGGTCGAGCAGGATCGTGTTCGCGCGCGCGACGGCGTCGAACAGTTCTGCCATGTAGTCGTGCGGCTCGATCTGGATCGTGTACGGGTTGAACGTGAGCTTCAGGCGCTGCTCGACGACTTCCTTCGAGAAGGCTTCCCAGTCGAACTCCGGGTACGCCGAGAGATGCGCGTTGAAGTTGCCGACCGCGCCATTCATCTTGCCGAGCAGTTCGACCTTCTCGATGCGCTGGATCGCACGCGCGAGACGCGCCGCGACGTTGGCGATTTCCTTGCCGAGCGTCGTGGGGCTCGCCGGCTGGCCGTGCGTGCGCGAGAGCATCGGCTGCCCGGCATGCGTGTGCGCGAGTGCGACGAGGCGTTGATGCACCGAGCGCAGCGCCGGCAGGATCACGTGCTCGCGTGCGCCCGCGAGCATCAGGCCGTGCGACGTGTTGTTGATGTCTTCCGAGGTGCAGGCGAAGTGGATGAACTCGCTTGCGCGCTCCAGTTCCGGCTGACCCTTCACCGACTCCTTGAGCCAGTACTCCACGGCCTTCACGTCGTGGTTCGTCACGCGCTCGATGTCCTTGATGCGCGCGGCGTCGTGCGCCGTGAAGTTCTCGGCGAGCTTGAGCAGGAATTGCTCCGAGGCTGCGGAGAAGCGCGGCACTTCCGCGAAACCGGCCTGCGACAGCGCGATGAGCCAGTGGATTTCCACGGTCACGCGGTTGCGCATGAACGCGGCTTCCGAGAGCCAGTCGCGCAGCGCTTCGGTTTTCGAGGCGTAGCGGCCGTCGAGCGGGGAGAGCGCGTTGAGCGCGAAGAGGGTATCGGGACGAGTGTCGGACATGATGGGGACGTAACGTAGGGCTTACGTTGAGTTGGGCTCAGTTGGCAGTCGGTTGCAGTCAGATTCGAGACGGCGGGAACCCCAGATTTTATCACCTTGCCGACAGAGGCCGAGGCCGGCGCTCTCCGCAACGGCTGAGCGGAGGCTCGTCACTCGCCCTGAGGCGTTCAGTCGCGCCAGCCTCTTACCGGGATCGGGCGTTTTGAGACGGATATAGAGTGCGATCACGTCAAAAGTTTGCGCTTAATCAAATATTTGCTGCCATGACTGTCGATGCTGCCATCCTCTCCACCGACCACGTCGCTGCCCTGATCGAAGCCGGTCTTGCTTGTCACCGCGCGGGCCGGATCGACGACGCCCACGCCCCCGACTTCGCGAACGCGCACAACAATCTCGGCAATGCGCTGATGGAACTCGGCGATCTCGCCGGCGCGGCGCAGCGCTATCGGCGTGCGCGTTCGCTGGAGCCGCAATCCGCACACTTCGTGTTCAATCTCGGGCGCGCACGGGAAGCCAACGGCGAACGAGACGCCGCACTTGCGGAGTTCCGCATTGCCGCCGCGCTCGATCCCCGTGATCTGAGGACGCTGATCCACATGGGCCGGCTGCTGCGCTCGATGGAGAAGCACGGCGAGGCGGCCGCCTGCTTCGAGGCCGTGGTCGCACGCGAGCCCGACAACGTGCTCGCGCTCTTTGAACTCGGCTATGCCTACGACGCGATGCACCGCTACGAAGAGGCGATTCCGCTCTATCGGCGTGCCGCGGAACTCAAGCCCGATGGGGCGGCCATCATCAACAATCTGGCATTCGCGCTGACCGCGCTCGCGCGCTACGACGAAGCGGAGATTGACTACCGCCGCGCGCTGGAGCTGAACCCCGACTTGCCGGAATCGCGCTTTCAACTCGGCATGCTGATGCTCAGGCGCGAAGGCTACACCGGCGGCTGGCCGCTCTTCGAGAACCGCAAGCTCACCACGACCGCCAGGGCCAACTACCGCAAGCTGCCGTGCGCTGAGTGGCGGGGCGAGCCGCTGGAAGGCAAGCCCTTCCTGATCTGCCGCGAGCAGGGCGTGGGCGATCAGATCCAGTTCGTGCGCTATGCGGGCCTGCTGGCGCAGATGGGCGCGCAGGTTCACGCGTGGGTCGCGCCGGAACTGGCGTCGCTCGCGGCGACGGTGCCGGGTGTCGCGCGCGTGCTCGACGCCGCGCCGAGCGACGAAGCCATCGCCTCGGAATACGACTACTGGTGCGACACGAAGAGCCTGCCGCTGAAGTTTCCCGGCCGGCCGATCGACTCCAGCACGCCGTATATGCGCGCCGATACTGTGCAGGTCGCGGCTTGGCGCGCACGTGTGAACGCGCTGTCGGGCGCCGCGCATCGCCGTATCGGGCTCGTCTGGGCGGGCAACCCGCGCCACCATTTCGACGCTTTCCGTTCCGTGCCCCTCAAGTCGCTTCTGCCGCTCTCCGCGCCCACCGGCAATGCCTGGTTCGCGATCCAGAAGGGCCCGGGGGCCGCACAGCTTGCGCCGATCGCGGGCCGCTGGCCGACGGACGCGCCCGGCGACTGGAAGCCGCGCTTTCCGATCCGTCCCGCTAAGGTATCCGGCCGGCGCGCCGCGCGAATTTCGCCGCACCGGCGCCCAGGCGTGCGCCCGCCGGCCTAGAATGCGGACTTCTCATCCGCTTGCTGGCCCGCATGGAACTCAAATGGCTCGAAGACTTCGTCTCGCTTGCAGAGACGCATAGTTTCAGTCGCTCGGCCGAACTGCGCCACGTGACGCAGCCGGCTTTCTCGCGCCGCATCCAGGCGCTCGAAGCGTGGCTCGGCACCGAGCTGATCGATCGTTCGGTTTATCCAACGCGCCTGACGGCGGCCGGCCAGGTGTTCTACGAGCAGGCGCTCGCGATGCTTTCGCAGTTTCACGAGGCGCGCACCCTGTTGCGCGGCCACACGGCCACGCCCGCTGCGACGATCGAGTTCGCGGTGCCGCACACCCTTTCGCTCACGTACTTTCCGCGCTGGCTGCAGCGCATCGAGGCGAAGCTCGGCCGCATCCACACGCGGCTGCGCGCGCTGAACGTGCACGACGCCGTGCTGTCGCTCGTGGAGGGCGGCTGCGACCTCGTGATGGGCTATCACCACCCAAGCCACCCCGTCACGCTCGACCCCGCGCGTTATGACACGCTTACGCTCGGCGTCGAGTCGATCAGCCCGTATTCGGCGCCGCAGCGCGCGGGTCGTGCGCGTTACACGCTGCCCGGCACGCCCGATGCGCCCGCACCCTATCTCTCCTATACACCGAACGCGTATCTCGGCCGCATGACCGAAGTGATCGTTGCCAACGCACCGGCGCGGCTCTATCTGGACCGCGTGTACGAAACGGACATGGCGGAAGGGCTCAAGGCGATGACGCTGGCCGGTCACGGCATCGCCTTTTTGCCGCACAGCGCGGTGGAAGACGCCGTGGCCCAGGGCGAGCTGATTCGCCTCGATCGCGGCACGCGCGGCGTGCCGGAGGGCCAGTTTACGCTCGACATGGAGATCCGCCTCTATCGCGACAAGCTCGCGACGCAGGGCGACGACGCGCGCCAGGCGCTCGTGCGCGAGCTGTGGGAGGCGGTCAGCGAGGAACTTGCGCAGGGCAAGCGCTGACGAAACGGCAACCTGAACTCACAACAGCCACGCAAACAGTCAGGCTATTTCAGTCTGTAAGGCCTGAAGCACGGAGCCTGCGACACGTTTTTTCGACTTCGGGGACGTTATGCACGAAAAGCATAACGGGATGATCAAACGGCATTGGATTTCACGTGGGCGTTTTCTGACAATGGCACCACTTGTTCGATCGGAGCGTTCATGTCATCCCAACTGCAGTCGGTTCCTTCCTATCTCCACGCCGATGATCTCGGCCCCTGGGGCAACTATCTTCGTCAGGTCGACCGCGTGGCGCCGTACCTCGGCTCGCTTTCGCGCTGGCTCGAAACGCTCAAGCGTCCGAAGCGTATCCTGATCGTCGACTGCCCCATCGAACTCGATAACGGCACCGTTGCGCACTTCGAAGGCTATCGTGTCCAGCACAACGTTTCGCGTGGTCCCGGCAAGGGTGGCGTGCGTTATCACCAGGACGTTACGCTCTCCGAAGTAATGGCGCTTTCCGCATGGATGTCGGTGAAGAACGCTGCAGTGAACGTGCCGTACGGCGGCGCGAAGGGCGGTATCCGCGTCGATCCGCGCACGCTTTCGCGTGGTGAACTCGAGCGCGTGACGCGTCGCTATACCAGCGAAATCGGCATCATCATCGGACCGAACACCGACATTCCCGCGCCGGACGTCAACACGAACGAGCAGATCATGGCGTGGATGATGGACACCTACTCGATGAACCAGGGCCAGACGGCGACGGGCGTCGTGACGGGCAAGCCCATCTCGCTCGGCGGCTCGCTCGGCCGCCGCGAAGCCACGGGCCGCGGCGTGTTCGTGGTCGGCTGCGAGGCCGCACGCCGCACGGGTCTTTCGATCGACGGCGCACGCATTGCGGTGCAGGGCTTCGGCAACGTGGGCGGCATTGCCGCGCGCCTGTTCCAGGAAGCCGGCTCGAAAATCGTCGCCGTGCAAGACCATACCGGCGCGCTCTACAACTCTAGCGGCATGAGCGCGGAAGCGCTGCTCGAGCACGTTGCGAAGACGGGCGGCGTGGCAGGCTTCCCGGGCGCCGAAGTCATGGCGAACGACGAATTCTGGACCGTCGAAACCGATATTCTCATTCCGGCCGCGCTGGAAAACCAGATTACCGAGAAGAACGCGGGCAAGATCCGCACGAAGATCATCGTGGAGGGCGCGAACGGCCCGACCACGACGGCAGCCGACGACATCCTGCACGACAAGGGCGTGCTCGTGATCCCCGACGTGGTGGCGAACGCGGGCGGCGTGACCGTTTCGTACTTCGAGTGGGTGCAGGACTTCTCGAGCTTCTTCTGGACCGAGCACGAAATTAACGAACGTCTCGAGCGCGTGATGCGCGAAGCCTTCACGGCGGTGTGGCAAGTGTCGAGCGAGCAGAAAGTCTCGATGCGTACCGCGGCGTTCATCGTTGCATGTAAACGCATCCTGATGGCGCGCGAAATGCGCGGTCTGTATCCCTGATCGCAGGTGTGAAGACGTTGCACGCCGTGCCAGGCAAGGCACGCCGTGAAATGACGAAACAATGACTGCGCAGTGACAAGTTTTTGCGCTGCACATCAAGGCGCATAGAAGGCGGCCGTTCTCCACAAGGGGGCGTCCGCCTTCGCACATTCTGGCGTTGCGCCAGGGTCACTCTTAATTCTTTCAAGAAAATTACTTTGATAAACTGGTGACGGTTCTTGTACCGGAGAAAACAATGCAAATCAAAAAGACCGCCACTCTGCTCGCACTCCTTGGCTTCGTCGCCACCAGCGCTTTCGCGCAGGACGCCGGCACACTCAAGAAGATCAAGGACACGGGCGTCATCTCGCTGGGGCACCGCGAGTCGTCCATTCCTTTTTCGTACTACGACGACAAGCAGAATGTGATCGGCTACTCGCAAGACTACGCGATGAAAATCGTCGAGGCAGTCAAGCAGAAGCTGAACATGCCTAACCTGAAGGTCAAGATGGTGCCCATCACGTCGCAGAACCGAATTCCGCTCGTGCAGAACGGCACGGTGGACATCGAATGCGGCTCGACCACGAACAATGCAGAACGTCAGCAGCAGGCCGCCTTCACGAACACGATCTTCGTGATCGGCACGCGTCTTATGACGAAGAAGGATTCGGGCATCAAGGACTTCGCCGACCTCAAGGGCAAGACCGTCGTGACGACGGCGGGCACGACGTCCGAGCGCCTCCTGCGCAAGATGAACCAGGATAAGAGCATGGGCATGAACATCATCAGCGCGAAGGACCATGGCGAGTCGTTCATGACGCTCTCCACGGGCCGTGCAGTGGCGTTCATGATGGACGACGCGCTGCTCGCGGGCGAGCGCGCCAAGTCGAACAATCCGGGCGACTTCGTGATCGTCGGCCAGCCGCAGTCGCGTGAGGCGTACGGCTGCATGATGCGCAAGAACGACCCCGAGTTCAAGAAGGTCGCCGACGACGCCATCGCCAAGGTCCAGACTTCGGGCGAAGGCGAAACGATCTACAAGAAGTGGTTCGAGTCGCCGATCCCGCCGAAGGGTCTCAACCTGAACTTCCCGATGAGCGAAGACATGAAAGCGCTGTTCAAGAATCCGAACGACAAGGCGATCGATTAACACGGCGCCGGCCGGTCGACCCGCATTTAGCGTTTAGCACGGAACGGAAGAAGCGCCGCTTCTTCCGTTCTTTTTCTTGGAGTCTCTTGATGTCCTATCACTGGAACTGGGGCATTCTGCTCAGCCCGGTCTCGACGGGCGAACCTACCACGTACCTCGGCTGGATCCTCTCCGGCCTCTGGGTGACGGTCTCGGTGTCGCTGTGCGCGTGGGTGATCGCGCTCATCGTCGGGTCGTTCTTCGGCGTGCTGCGCACGATGCCAAACAAGTTTCTCGCGGGCGTCGGCACAGTTTATGTGGCGATCTTCCGCAATATTCCGCTTATCGCGCAGTTCTTCATCTGGTACTTCGTGCTGCCGGAAATCGTGCCGCAAGCGCTCGGCAATGCGTTCAAGCAGTCGCCGCCGGGCGTGCAGTTCTTCACGGCGTCGGTCGTGTGTCTTGGGCTCTTTACCGCGGCGCGCGTGTGCGAACAGGTGCGCTCGGGCATCAACGCGCTGCCGCGCGGCCAGCGCGCAGCCGGCCTCGCAGTGGGCTTCACGCAGTGGCAGACCTACCGCTATGTGCTGCTGCCCGTGGCGTATCGCATCATCGTGCCGCCGCTCACCTCCGAGTTCCTGAACATCTTCAAGAATTCGGCGGTCGCTTCGACGATCGGCCTGCTCGATCTGTCGGCCCAGGCGCGTCAGCTCGTCGATTACACGGCGCAGACCTATGAGTCCTTCATCGCAGTCACGATCGCTTACGTGCTCATCAACCTCGTCGTCATGACGCTCATGCGCTGGGTCGAGGCGAAGTCGCGTCTGCCCGGCTACATCGGAGGCAAGTGATGCATCACTTCGACTGGAGCGGCATTCCGGGCGCGCTGCCCACGCTGTGGACGGGCGCGATCATCACGTTCAAGATCACGCTGTGTGCGATCGTGGTCGGCATTGTCTGGGGCACGCTGCTCGCGCTTATGCGGCTTTCCAGCGTCAAGCCGCTCGAATGGTTCGCCAAGGGCTACGTCACGATCTTCCGCTCGATCCCGCTCGTGATGGTCCTGCTGTGGTTCTTCCTGATCGTGCCGCAGGTGCTGCAAAACGTGCTGGGTCTGTCGCCCGACATCGACATTCGCCTCGCTTCCGCGATGATCGCGTTCTCACTGTTCGAGGCCGCGTATTATTCGGAGATCATTCGTGCGGGCATCCAGGCGGTGCCGCGAGGGCAGGTGAACGCTTCGTTCGCGCTCGGCATGCGCTACGGTCAGGCCATGCAATACGTGGTGCTGCCGCAGGCGTTCCGCGCGATGGTGCCGCTCTTGCTCACGCAGGCCATCGTGCTGTTTCAGGACACCTCGCTCGTGTACGTGATCAGCCTCGCGGACTTCTTCCGCACGGCCACCAATATCGGCGACCGTGACGGAACGATGGTCGAAATGGTACTGTTCGCGGGCGCGTGTTATTTCGTGATTTGCGTGATCGCGTCGAGCCTTGTGAAAGGTCTTCAGAAAAAGGTCGCAAGATGATTTCAATTAAGAACGTTTCGAAGTGGTACGGCCAGTTCCAGGTGCTGGCCGACTGCACGACGGAAGTGAAGAAGGGTGAGGTGGTGGTGGTGTGCGGGCCCTCGGGCTCGGGCAAGTCCACGCTCATCAAGACCGTCAACGGGCTCGAACCGTTCCAGCAGGGCGAGATTCTCGTGAACGGCGAGTCGGTGGGCGACAAGCGCACCAATCTCTCGAAGCTGCGCTCGAAGGTGGGCATGGTGTTTCAGCACTTCGAGCTGTTCCCGCATCTGTCGATTACCGAGAATCTCACGCTCGCGCAGATCAAGGTGCTCGGCCGCAGCAAGGACGAGGCCACGCAAAAGGGCCTGAAACTGCTCGACCGCGTGGGCCTGCGCGCGCATGCCGACAAATTCCCGGGTCAGCTCTCGGGCGGCCAGCAGCAGCGTGTGGCGATTGCGCGTGCGTTGTCGATGGACCCCATCGCCATGCTGTTCGACGAGCCGACCTCGGCGCTCGACCCCGAGATGATCAACGAGGTGCTCGACGTGATGGTGGAGCTTGCCCAGGAAGGCATGACCATGATGTGCGTGACGCACGAAATGGGCTTTGCGAAGAAGGTGGCGCACCGCGTGATCTTCATGGACCAGGGCGCCATCGTCGAGGACGACCAGAAGGAAGCCTTCTTCGCGAGCCCGAAGTCGGATCGCGCGAAGGACTTTCTCGCGAAGATTCTGCACTGAGGCTTTGCACGCTTCAAAAAGAAAAAAGCCGCGCTCTGATGTGCGGCTTTTCGTTTTGCGTGTCGCCCGGCTTACTCGCCCCAGGTCTGCAAGGCGGCCACGGCTTCCGGGTCGATCTCGCCCGGCTGCTCGGCGCACGGTGCGCTGGCCGAAGCGTCGAGCGAAGGGTTGGCGAGCTTGTCCAGCACCTTCTGCGGCACCGGCACGCTCGCCTGGGCAATCACGTCGCCGTGCTGGAACATCAGCAGGTCGCCGGGAGCGAAGCGCGTCCAGACCTCGTTGTCGGTGAGCGGCGCGGTGGCGATCACGGCCACGCGGTCCTCGGGCGTCGTGTACTTGGCGAAGTCGATGGAGACATCGGCGTCGACGAGATGGGCTGTCGAAAACGGCCAGCGTCGCACGAGATAGTAGAGGTGCGTCGAGCAATGTGCGAACAGCGCCTGGCCGTTCGACATCAGGAAGTTGAAGACGCCGAACTGCGTGACCTCGCGCGTGAGCGACTCCAGCGCGGCGAACAGCTCGTCGAGCGGCGGCTGCGCGCCGGGGAATGCCTTGCGCAAGCCTTGTAGCAGCAGGCAGAAGGCGAGCTCGCTATCGGTCGTGCCAACCGGCTGGTAGACGCCCGACATCACCGGATTGAAGTCCTGAAGGTCGCCGTTGTGCGCGAAGATCCAGTGACGGCCCCACAGCTCGCGCTGGAATGGATGACTGTTCTCGAGCGCGCAGTTGCCTTGCGTGGCCTTGCGGATGTGGGCAATGGTGTTGCGCGACTTGATGGGGTAGTGCTTGACCATCTCGGCGATCGGCGAACGCGCCGAGGCCTCGTTGTCGATGAAGAGGCGGCAGGCCTTGTCCTCGAAGAACGCGATACCCCAGCCGTCGGCGTGGTGATCGGTGGCGCCGCCGCGCGCCGCGAATCCTGTGAAGGAGAACGTGACGTCCGTCGGCGCGGCGCAATTCATTCCGAGAAGTTGGCACATGGTGCTGATGGTGCGTAATGCGGCTGAGGCGGCGGCTGCAGTGGTAGGCGGGACCCGCCGTCGACCCGTTACAATGATGATTTTCCAAGCATATCACCGGCCTGCAGGTCGCCAATACGAAATTTGTCAGATGCATTGCAGGCTTGCGTAGAAGGGCGCGTGCCGGCGTCGATGCACCGCGAATTGTCGTGTGCACGCGACGGTGCGGGCAACGCGTGGGTTGGACTGGCATCGATCGACGCCGCGCTTTTTCCAGTGATATGCCCGGAATTTCCGGCAGCCTGAGTGCGTTCCCGCGACCTTGCCGCCGTTCATTCATACTGCTGTTGGCTCACTATTGCGCCTGACCTTGCCATGAACGCCTCTTCCCTCACGACTCTCACGCTCGCCCGCCCCGACGACTGGCACCTGCACGTGCGCGACGGTGCGATGCTCGCGGCCGTGCTGCCGCACACGGCGCGCCAGTTCGGCCGCGCGATCATCATGCCGAACCTCAAGCCGCCGGTCACGACGACAGAGCAGGCCGCCGCCTACCGCGAGCGCATTCTCGCGGCGCGACCGGCGGGCTCGACGTTCGAGCCGCTAATGACGCTCTATCTCACCGACAACACGCCGCCCGAGGAAATCCGCCGCGCGAAGGCGAGCGGCTTCGTGCACGGCGTGAAGCTGTATCCGGCGGGCGCGACGACGAATTCGGACGCCGGCGTGACCGACATCCGCAAGTGCGCGAAGGCGCTCGAAGCCATGCAGGAAGTGGGCATGCCGCTACTCGTGCACGGTGAAGTGACGAGCGCCGACATCGACCTGTTCGACCGCGAGAAGGTCTTCATCGACCGCGTGATGACGCCGCTACGCCGCGATTTTCCGGCGCTCAAGGTGGTGTTCGAGCACATCACGACGAAGGACGCCGTCGACTACATCCGCGCCGATAACGCCGCGCCCGGCCTGCTCGGCGCGACGATCACCGCGCATCACCTGCTCTACAACCGCAACGCGATCTTCCAGGGCGGCATTCGTCCACACTACTACTGCCTGCCCGTACTCAAGCGCGAGACGCATCGCGTGGCGCTCGTGGAGGCGGCGACCTCGGGCGATCATCGCTTCTTCCTCGGCACCGACAGCGCGCCGCACCCGAAGGGCCTGAAGGAGCACGCGTGCGGCTGCGCGGGCTGCTACACGGCGCTGCATGCGCTCGAGCTCTATGCCGAAGCGTTCGACAATGCCGGCGCGCTCGACAAGCTCGAGGGCTTCGCGAGCTTTTACGGCGCGGACTTCTACGGCCTGCCGCGCGCGACCGAAACGGTCACGCTGCGTCGCGAGAGCTGGACGCTGCCCGCCGAAGTCGAGGCAGGAGACACGCCCGTCGTGCCGCTGCGCGGCGGCGAAACGATCGGCTGGAAACTCGCTTGAACGAAGCGGGGCAAGGTGTGGCTGCGGGCGCAACGGTCGGCTCGATCAGGGCAGTCGATGCGCACGCACCGGTGCCCGCGCGCGCACCGCGCCGGACCATGCCGCTGGGCAGTTTCACTGACATCGACTGGGGCCGCCCGTGGTTCGCGCAACACGAAGCGCGCGGTCGGCGTTGGCAGCAGGCCGCGCTGGCGGGATACGCGGCGTACCTGGATGAACTGAACGCCGATGCGCTGGCTGCCAGCCTAAGCACGGGCCGCGGCGCGCCGCTGCGCTTTATCGCCCAGGACGACCTGCCCGAGGGCTCGGCCTACGAGGCGCATATCGCGGCAACGGGCTGCGTGCCGACGCGCCACAACCTCCACGACTTCTTCAACGCGCTCGCCTGGTTCGCATTCCCGCGCATCAAGGCGACGCTGAACGCGCGCCAGGCCGCGGCGATCGACGTGCTGGGCGTGGGCTCCACACGCGGCGGCATACGGGACGCGCTCACGCTGTTCGACGAGAACGCGGTGCTCTATGCCTCATCGGACGCGTCGCTGGTAGCGGCGTTGCGCGGCTTCGACTGGCGCACGCTGTTCGTGGCGCAGCGTGCGGGCTGGGAAGCGGCTTTCGGGGAGACGATTGGCGTGGCGCGCTGCGAAGTCCGCGTGTTCGGCCATGCGCTGCTCGAAAAGATGATCTGGCCTTACGCGGCGTGCACGGCGCACGCATGGGTGGTCGAGGTGCCGCAAGCGTATTTCACGTGGCCGCGCGCGCAACGCGACGCGTATCTGGACGAGACAGTGAGCGTCACGCTCGCCGCCGCCGCCACGCTTGACGCGCTCAACGGGCGCAGCTTCGCGCCGCTGCCGGTGCTCGGCATTCCGGGCTGGTGGGCGCAAAACGAGGACCCGTCGTTCTACGACGACGCCACAGTCTTTCGCGCCGGCCGTCGAACTCGCTAAAAGCCAGGCGGGCGGCAATCGATCCGGCCCCCGGCGCGGCGCGCCCGCACGTGCTAAGATCGCGCCTCGCAAAGCAGGCCAGGCAGTCGCGGCTCGGAGGTTTCGGCCAAAGAGGCGAGGAAAGTCCGGACTCCACAGGGCAGGGTGATGGCTAACGGCCATCCGTGGCGACACGCGGAACAGGGCAACAGAGAACAGACCGCCGATGGCCCGATTTCGGTCGGGATCAGGTAAGGGTGAAACGGTGCGGTAAGAGCGCACCGCGTCTGCGGTGACGTAGACGGCACGGTAACCTCCACCCGGAGCAATTCCAAGTAGGCAGGCGCGCATCTTCGGGATGCAGGATGGGGCCCCCATTCCGTCTGCGGGTAGGAAGCTTGAGCGCGTCAGCAATGGCGCGCCTAGAGGAATGGCTGCCACGCGCGGCGCGTCTTCGGACGCGACGTGTGCACAGAATCCGGCTTATCGGCCTGCTTTGCAGCCTCATTCATGTAAAAAGCCGACGCGGTTCTTTGAAGAACCGCGCCGGCTTTTTCTTTTGCCGCAGGACTTAAGCTGCGACGATCTCGAACGTATGCGTGATCTCGGCCGTCTTGCCGATCATGATTGACGCCGAGCAGTACTTGTCGTGCGAGAGGTTGATCGCGCGCTCCACGGTGGCCGGGTTCAGGTTCTTGCCGGTCACGGTGAAGTGGAAGTGGATCTGCGTGAAGACCTTGGGGTCTTCGCTCGCGCGCTCGGCTTTGAGCGTCACGCTGCAACCGCTCACTTCCTGGCGGCTCTTCTTGAGGATCAGCACCACGTCGTAGGCCGTGCAGCCGCCGGTGCCGAGCAGCACCATTTCCATCGGCCGCGGCGCGAGGTTGTGGCCGCCGCCTTCCGGTGCGCCGTCCATGTTGACGAGATGGCCGCTGCCCGTTTCGGCCGCGAACGCCATGCCGTCCTGACCCATCCAGCTAACTTTGCATTCCATATGCGTATGCCCCTGCGCGGTTTCTTGATTCAGACGGCATTGTAGCCCGCGCCTTACTGGTATGTCCGGGGGGACACGGCGGCGCGTGCCTTATGTCGTGTGCTTGAATGTTGCGGCGCGACATCCTACCGTCAAGACAGATTTCCCTTGCGCAATTAGGGGTTTCGCTCTAGTTATCCTGCATGCTTTTCGCAAGGCGGATTTCCAATGCACTGATTTTTAAGAATTTTTCTGTCGACGCGCTGATTTTATGTGATTTCACATTGTGATGTTAAATTTCGCAATGCAAATGTCCTTGCGCCGCACAAGGCCCGTCCGTATAATCTGGGTCATTGGTTGTCGTGTTTCACGACACCTCAGCATGTCTCCTCCACCCTCCTCCAAAGAGTGGATTAAGCCCGGACAAACGCGTTCGGGCTTTTTTTCGTCTGTCGCCCTCGTTTTGCCCCGGCTCTGCCCCCACCGCAAGCAATTTTTTGACTCGCGGCCAAATTTCCCTTTATAATCGTAGGTTCTCCGCATCCATGCCCGCGCGGAGTCGGGGAAACTCGAACCAGGGAGAGCCTGCGCCGGCGCCAACGAGCGTCACCATACAAGCAGGACCAAAATAGGGCACAGCATTTTTTTTGGATCGATCATGAAGACTTTTTCCGCCAAGGCACATGAAGTGCAGCGCGAATGGTACGTGATTGACGCGACGGATAAGGTTCTCGGCCGTGTCGCCAGCGAAGTGGCACGCCGTCTTCGCGGCAAGCACAAGCCTGAGTTCACCCCGCACGTCGACACTGGTGATTTCATCATCATCATCAACGCCGGCAAGCTGAAGGTCACGGGCAACAAGACCACCGACAAGAAGTACTACCGTCACTCGGGTTACCCGGGCGGTATCTACGAAACGACGTTCGGCAAGATGCAGGAACGCTTCCCGGGCCGCGCGCTCGAGAAGGCCGTGAAGGGCATGCTGCCGAAGGGCCCGCTCGGTTACGCGATGATCAAGAAGCTGAAGGTCTACGCAGAAGCAACGCACCCGCACTCGGCGCAACAGCCGAAGGCGCTCGAGATCTAAGGGGAGCCCACATGATCGGTAACTGGAATTACGGGACGGGCCGCCGCAAGAGCGCCGTCGCTCGTGTCTTCATCAAGTCGGGCAAGGGCGAGATCGTCGTCAACGGCAAGCCCATCGCCGACTACTTCTCGCGCGAAACGTCGCTCATGATCGTGCGTCAGCCGCTGGAACTCACGAACCACGGCGCGACGTTCGACATCAAGGTGAACGTGACGGGCGGCGGCGAAACCGGCCAGGCCGGCGCAGTTCGCCACGGCATCACGCGCGCGCTGATGGACTACGACGCAACGCTCAAGCCGGCACTGTCGCAAGCTGGCTTCGTCACCCGTGACGCACGTGAAGTGGAACGTAAGAAGGTCGGTTTCCACAAGGCACGTCGCCGCAAGCAGTTCTCGAAGCGTTAATTTCAGATTGGCGCTTGGCGCTTGGCGCCTGCGCCCCTCGCAGGGTGCAGCGCTGCTGCAAAAGCCGTCCGCGCTTCGTGCGCCGGGCGGCTTTTTTGCGTTTTTGTCTGCGCGTCCCACGTGTGGCGCGCAAGCTGCGACGGTCTGGAGAAACCCTTGATTTCGTGGGCTTAAGCACGATATCGGGAAGAGCCCTACAATAGCGGCTAGAAGCTTTTTTGGAGAGTTCGAATGAGCGCTGTCACCGAAACTACCGCGACCGAAATGCCCGGTCCCTTCGTTTTCACCGAAGCAGCGGCTGACAAGGTCAAGCAACTGATCGACGAGGAAGGCAACCCGGAGCTGAAGCTGCGCGTATTCGTGCAGGGCGGCGGCTGCTCGGGCTTCCAGTACGGATTCACGTTTGACGAGACGGTCAACGAAGACGACACCGTGATGAACCGCAACGGCGTCCAGCTTCTGATCGACTCGATGAGCTATCAGTACCTCGTCGGCGCCGAGATCGACTACAAGGACGATCTGAACGGCGCGCAGTTCGTCATCAAGAACCCGAACGCGAGCACTACGTGCGGTTGCGGTTCGTCGTTCTCGGTTTGATCGATTCGCTGCAATAAGGAACGGGGCTTCGGCCCCGTTTTTTATTGGTGAGCGCTTGCTCAGCGCGGATAAATCGCGCCCAGCACGCGCTCGCCGGCCGCCCCGGTTACGGCCGCGAGATTGCCCGGCTCGCGTGCTACGCAGCGCATGGCAAGCCACGCGAAGGCTAGCGGCTCCACTTGATGCGGCGGGACGCCTAGCGCTTCGGTGGTCATGACCGGTACGCCCGCCACACCGCCCGTTTCGAGCGCCTTTTGCAGCGCCGCCATCAATGCCGCATTGCGCGCGCCGCCGCCGCAGACATACACGGCACGGCAATCACTCGCGTGACGCTCGATCTCGCGCGCCACGCTCACGGCGGTCAGTGCGACTAACGTGGCCTGCACGTCGGCGGCCGTGAGCGACTCGAAGCCCTTGAGCTTGTCGTCGAGCCACTGGGCGTTGAAAAGATCGCGGCCTGTGCTCTTGGGCGGCTGCTGCTCGAAGAACGGTTCGTCAAACAGGGCGTTCAGAAGCGGCTGATGCAAATTACCGCTCGCGGCGAACTTGCCGTTCTCGTCGTAGGGCTTGCCCAGGTGCCGTTCGGCCCACAGGTCGAGCAGGGCGTTGGCCGGGCCGCAGTCGAAGCCGCGCACGGCGCCCGTCGACGCGAGCACCGTGATGTTGCTGATGCCGCCGAGGTTGCAGACCACGCGCGTTTCTTCCTGCGAGCCGAACAGCGTCGCGTGGAACGCGGGCACGAGCGGCGCACCCTGGCCGCCCGAAGCGACGTCGCGGCTGCGGAAGTCGGCGATCACGTCGATATGCGTGAGTTCCGCAAGCAGCGCCGGGTTCTGGATCTGCACGGTGTAGCCTTTCTCCGGCCGATGCCGCACGGTCTGGCCGTGCGCGCCAATTGCGCGCACCTCGGCGGGGGAAACGTTGCTCCCGCGCAGCAACTCGTGGCAGCACACCGCATAGCGGGCGGCCAGCGCGTTGCCGGCGAGCGCTTCGCGCTCGATCTCGTTCTCGCCCGGCTGCTGCAACGAAAAGAGCGCCTCGCGCAGCCCCTGCGCGAAGCCGACGAACGCCTCGGCCAGCACCACTGGCCGCTGGCCCGCCTCGAAGCGCACGGCAATGCCGTCCACGCCATCCATGCTCGTGCCCGACATCAGGCCGAAATACACGCCGTCGGCGGCGTGTGCGCTCTCGTTTCGTGCGTCGCGTGGCGCCACGTTGTGCTCCTTTATCAATGCAATTCAGTGCCCTGCGAGGGAATTATCGGCGCAATGCCGCTCGAGCGTAAGCCGAAAGGCTGACTGTTGCGCACCGGCGCGACATGGGTGAGTCTGGCACCTGATCCCGGTTCAGGGTCGGCGCGCGTCACCGGCAAAGCGTATAGGCTCAATACGGATGGCGCGTCGCTCCGTCGACGGGCTGACCGTGACCGAGGCCGCGGCGCAGCCAGGCGTCACGCGTGCCGCGAGCAAACGCCTCGCGCGCGACCCGCAAACCTCAGCCTGGCGAGTCGAATCACGTAAAATCGCGGTCTAGACCCAGACTTAACGACAGAACCGATCGAAGCATGAGCAACGAGTCCACCTCCAGCAACGGCGCCAACACCGGCGCAAAAGACGCCTTTCCGGTCACCGACGAAGTCCGTCACGCGCTTGCCGTCACGAAGCGCGGCGTGGACGAACTGCTGATCGAAGAAGAATTCGAGCAGAAGCTCGCCCGCAGCGCGGCCACCGGCAAGCCGCTGCGCATCAAGCTCGGCCTCGACCCGACCGCGCCCGACATCCACATCGGCCATACGGTCGTGCTCAACAAGATGCGGCAGCTGCAGGATCTCGGCCACAACGTGATCTTCCTGATCGGCGACTTCACTTCGCTCATCGGCGACCCGTCGGGCCGCAACGCCACGCGTCCGCCGCTCACGCGCGAGCAGATTGAATCGAACGCGAAAACGTACTTCGAGCAGGCCGCGCTCGTGCTCGACCGCGAAAAGACCGAAATTCGCTACAACAGCGAATGGTCGATGCCGCTCGGCGCCGACGGCATGATCAAGCTCGCGTCGCGCTACACGGTTGCGCGTATTCTGGAGCGCGAGGACTTCACCAAGCGCTTCCAGAGCGGCGTGCCCATTTCGATCCACGAATTCCTGTATCCGCTCATGCAGGGCTACGACTCGGTCGCGCTCAATGCGGATCTCGAGCTCGGCGGTACGGACCAGAAGTTCAACCTGCTCGTTGGCCGCGAACTGCAAAAGCAGTACGGCCAGGAGCAGCAGTGCATTCTCACGATGCCGCTGCTCGAAGGCCTCGACGGCGTCGAGAAGATGTCGAAGTCGAAGAACAACTACATTGGCATCAGCGAGAAGCCCAACGACATGTTCGGCAAGCTCATGAGCATTTCGGACGTGCTGATGTGGCGTTACTTCACGCTGCTCTCGTTCCGGCCGATGGCCGAAATCGAAGGATTCAAGCGCGAAATCGAAGCGGGCCGCAACCCGCGCGACTTCAAGGTGCTGCTCGCTCAGGAAATCGTCGCGCGCTTTCACTCGCAGGCCGACGCCGAGCGCGCGCTCGAAGACTTCAACCATCGCGCCAAGGGCGGCGTGCCGGACGACATTGCGTCGATCACGCTCACGGGCGCGCCCCTCGCCATTGGCCAGTTGCTCAAGCAGGCGGGGCTCGTACCGTCCACGAGCGAAGCGCTGCGCAACATCGAGCAGGGCGGCGTGAAGATCGACGGCGCCACCGTCTCCGACAAGGGCCTCAAGGTCGAAGCGGGCGAGTTCGTCGTGCAGGTGGGCAAGCGCCGCTTCGCGCGCGTGACGCTCACCGCATGATTGCGCTGATCCAGCGCGTGCGCCGCGCCGAGGTGCGCGTGGCGGACGGTGGCAGTGAGCGCGTGACCGGCGCGATCGGCCAGGGGCTGCTCGCGCTGGTTTGTGCGGAGCGCGGCGACACCGAGGCCAACGCCGATAAGCTGCTCGCGAAGCTGCTCGGCTATCGCGTGTTCAGCGACGCGGCGGGCAAGATGAACCTGAGCGTGCAGAACATCGACGGCAACGGCGCCCCCGGCGGCCTGCTGCTCGTCTCGCAGTTCACGTTGGCGGCCGATACGAACAGCGGTCTGCGCCCGAGTTTCACGCCGGCCGCGCCGCCCGAAGAGGGGCGGCGTCTGTTCGATTATTTTGTCGCCGCCGCGCGCGAGAAGCATACGACCGTTGAGACCGGCGAATTCGGTGCCGACATGCAGGTGTCGCTCGTCAACGACGGCCCCGTCACGTTCTGGTTGCAAGTGCGCAACTGAACCATGCGCTTTTGACTATGAACACGCAGATTCTCTTTATCCGCCACGGCGAAACGGACTGGAACCGCATCAAGCGCATCCAGGGACATATCGACATCGCGCTCGCAGAAAGTGGCGTGGCGCAGGCGAAGCACCTCGGCGCGCGGCTCGCGAAAGAAGTGCAGTCGGGCGCCCGGCTCGACGCAATCTGGTCGAGCGATTTGTTGCGCGCGCAACAGACGGCGCAGCCCATTGCCGAAGCCCTGGGTCTGCCGATGCAGCTCACCGAAGGCCTGCGCGAGCGCAACTATGGCGCGTTTCAGGGCCACGACAGCGACGAAATCTCCGAGCGTTTTCCGGACGAGTATGCACACTGGCAAACGCGCGACCCCGGCTTCGCGCCGCCCGAAGGCGAATCGCAGCGCGAGTTCTACCACCGTGTGCTGCACGCGCTCGAGCCGGTCCTGGCCATGCATCCGGGCGGGCGTATCGCGTGTGTCGCGCACGGCGGCGTGCTCGACTGCGTGTACCGCTTTGCGAACGGCCTCGCGCTCGACGCGCCGCGCGCGTGGCCGCTGCTCAATACGAGCGTGAACGTCGTCGATTTCGAACGCGGCGACTACGTGACGCAGGCGCGCGTCGTCGCATGGGGCGACGTGGCGCATCTGGGCGGCGTCAGTGCCGACGACGGCTTCAAACGCACGCCGGAGGCGGGGCGCTAACCTGTCGTTTCAGACAGCGCGGTGCTCCGCCGCGCTGTCCTGTTCTTCCTGCCTTTCCCCTCCCTGCGCCGTTCTCGTGCCTCGCCAACGCTGCGGCACCATCGATTTCCTTTCCGCACGCTTGCAAGTTCTTTCCAAAGCCCAACCACAAAGTTAAGCGTCCTGCTAACATTTGTCCGACCTTTGGGCGCTCTGGCCACCGGGCTCCATGCCCGGCCCTGCGTTGAAGAGGGACGCGCGCGCATGACAAGCGTGAGACCGCGTGCCCAAGGTTGTGATACGAACGGGTATTCCCAGAAAAACACGCAGGAGAAAGCTCAATGATGTTCAAGCTTCACAAACTGCTGCCGGTGAGCGCAGCGGTCATGGCGCTCGCAGCGCTGTCGGCTAGCAATACGGCGGCGGCCGACCAGGTCGTCAAGATCGGCCACGTCGGGCCGCTCACGGGCGGTTCGGCCCACCTCGGCAAGGACAACGAGAACGGTGCGCGCCTCGCCATCGAGGAAATCAACGCCAAGGGCCTGACGATCGACGGCCAGAAGATCACGCTCGCGCTCGACGCCCAGGACGACGGCGCCGACCCGCGCCAGGCCACCCAGGTCGCGCAGAAGCTGGTCGACGACAAGGTCGCGGCCGTGATCGGCCATCTGAACTCGGGCGCATCGATCCCGGCATCGAAGATCTACAGCGATGCAGGCATCGTGCAGATCTCGCCGTCGTCGACCAATCCTTCGTACACGCAGCAGGGCTTCAAGACCACCTACCGTGTGGTCGCGACCGACGCCCAGCAAGGCCCCGCGCTCGCCGATTTTGCGGCGAAGAGCCTGAACGTGAAGACCGTGGCCGTGGTCGACGACTCGACCGCCTATGGCCAGGGCCTCGCGAACGAGTTCGAGAAGACGGCGAAGTCGCTGGGCATGAAGGTGCTCTCGCACGACGCGACCAACGATAAGGCCGTCGATTTCCGCGCGATCCTCACGAAGATCAAGGGCGAGAACCCCGACGCAATCATGTACGGCGGCATGGACGCCACGGGCGGCCCGTTCGCGAAGCAGGCCAGGCAACTCGGTTTGCGCGCGAAAGTGCTGTCGGGCGACGGCGTGTGCACGGAAAGCCTCGCGGAACTCGCGGGCGCGGCGACGGACAATATCGTCTGCTCGCAGGCCGGCATGGCGGTCGAGCGTATGAATGGCGGCGCGGCGTTCGCGGCGAAGTACGAAAAGCGCTTCGGTCACCCGATCGAATTCGATGCGCCGTTCACGTATGACGCGGTGTACATCGTCGTCGACGCGATGAAACGCGCGAACTCCACCGACCACGCGAAGATCCTCGCGCAGATCCCGACCACGGACTACAAGGGTGTGATTGGCGAGACGACCTTCGATTCGAAAGGCGACCTCAAGCACGGCGTGATCTCGCTCTACAACTACAAGGCGGGCAAGAAGACGCTGCTCGACGTGGTGAAGATGTAAGCACGCGGGCGCGCGCAGTCGCATCGGCGCGCCGCAAATGAAACGGCCAACCTGCGCGAGCGGGTTGGCCGTTGTTTATTCGGCAGCGCTTACTTCGCGGGTTTTGCTGCAGCCCGGCGCCGCGCGCGTTTCGATACGCCGTTGACGAGCGCCCAGCGCAATACCGGCGCGACGGCGAGCATGCCGGGCCGCACCATTGCGCGGCGGGCGAAGGCGAACGAGTCGAAGCCGAGCATCTGTTGCGCGAAGGGCGGCAACAGGTCGATGCCCGCGTTCCTGATGAGCGCGCCAGCGGGGCGCATCCCCGGGCTCGGCGCGGGCGCTTCCATGAGGACGCGCACAACTTCGAAGGTGCGGTCGCTCGCGACGAGTTCGGGCTGCATCGACTGCAGATACACAGCAATTTCGGCGCGCGAGCGCGGCACGTTCGTCGCGCCTAGCAGTTCGGCAATGCGCGCGACTTCGGCGTAGTACTGATCCTGCATCTCACCCGGCAGCGCGGGATTCACGAAGCGCAAATACGCGCCGAGAAAGCTCGAAACTTCGGCCACGTGCACCCAGGTTAGCAACGCGGGATCGCTCGCGCGATAGGGGTGGCCATCGGGCCCAGTGCCCGTCACGGCGAGGTGGATCCTCTTGACGCGTTCAATCAACGCCAGCGCGTCGGCGCGGCTGCCGTAAGTCGTACCGGCGATGAACGTTGCGGTGCGCCGCAGCCGCCCAAGTATGTCGATGCGAAACGTCGAATGGTCCCACACACCGGCGAGCGCAAGCGGATGCAGCGCCTGCAGCAGCAGCGCGCTGACCCCACCCGCCATCATCGCGGCGAAATCGGCATGGACCTTCCAGCAAACGGCGTCGGGGCCGAACAGGCCCGGGTCGCCCGGCGGATTCGAGTAATCGAGTTTTGGGCCGCTGCCCGTGGTGAGATGCGTGATGCTTTCGGCGAGCGTCATGCGCAGGCGGCGCGCGAGCTGACCGGCAACGCCGGTCGGTTCAGGAGCGTTGGGAGGCAGGCCGGCGTGATCGGACATCGTGCTCTCGCTCGCGCTGCGTTGAGGTTTGCGCGCCTTAGGACGCGTCCGGTTCCCAGTTGCCGCCCGTCGATGCGTCGTCCGGCGCCGTAAGGCCGAAGTGGCGGTAGCTGAGTTGAGTGGCCACGCGGCCGCGCGGCGTGCGTTGCAGATAGCCCTGCTGGATCAAATACGGTTCGAGCACGTCTTCGATCGTGTCGCGTTCCTCGCCGATTGCGGCGGCAAGGTTGTCCACGCCCACCGGACCGCCGTCGAACTTGTGCAGGATGGCTTCGAGCAGCTTGCGGTCCATCAGGTCGAAGCCCACGGGATCGACGTCGAGCATGCGCAGCGCGGCGTCGGCGACATTCGCGGTGATCGCGCCGTCTGCCTTCACCTCTGCGTAGTCGCGCACGCGGCGCAGCAGGCGGTTCGCGATACGCGGCGTGCCGCGCGAGCGGCGTGCGATTTCGAGCGCGCCGTCAGGGTGGATCTGCGCGCCGAGCAGCGAAGCCGAGCGCTGCACGATGCGCGAGAGCTCGCTTGCATTGTAGAACTCGAGGCGCGAGACGATGCCGAAGCGGTCGCGCAGCGGGTTCGTGAGCATGCCCGCGCGCGTGGTAGCGCCCACGAGCGTGAACGGCTGAAGGTCGAGCTTCACGCTGCGCGCGGCCGGCCCTTCGCCGATCATGATGTCGATCTGGTAGTCCTCGAGCGCCGGATACAGGATCTCTTCGACGACCGGCGAGAGCCGGTGAATTTCATCGATGAAGAGCACGTCGTTGGCTTCGAGATTGGTGAGCAGTGCCGCGAGGTCGCCTGCGCGTTCCAGCACGGGGCCCGACGTCTGCCGCAGATTGACCCCCATTTCGCGCGCGATGATGTGCGCGAGCGTGGTCTTGCCGAGGCCCGGCGGTCCGAACAACAGCACGTGGTCGAGCGGTTCGGAACGGCGCTTCGCAGCCTCGATGAAGATCTCGAGCTGGCCGCGCACCTTTTCCTGGCCGACATATTCGTCGAGCTGGCGCGGGCGCAACGCGCGTTCGAACGCTTCCTCACGCGTCGAGGCGGGCGTGGCGGCGATCACGCGGTCGGCGCCGGCGTGGTTGGCGGCGAGTTTGTCGGTTTCGATCATCCAGCGATTGTACCGCGCGGACTATGCGACGGCGGGCCCGTCCCGAGCACCACGATGGCGTCGCAACTAACAGCCCGCCTCGAGCGTGCGCGAGGGCGATCAGGCCTTTGAAAGCGCCTTGAGCGCGAGCTTGATGCCTTCCGAAACGCCGGTGCCGGCGGGGACGTTCTTGATCGCGGCGAGCGCTTCCTTCTCCGAATAGCCGAGCGCGAGCAGCGCGTTGAGGATGTCGTTTGCGTGGTCTGATGGCGAAGCGGCGGCGGCCATCGCGCCGAGGTCCGCGCCGAGCTTGCCCTTGAGTTCGAGCAGCAGGCGCTCAGCCGTTTTCTTGCCGATGCCGGGCACGCGCGTGAGGCGCGCCGCATCCTGCTGCGTGACTGCTTGCGAAAGGTCGTGCACGCTCATGCCCGAGAGCACGGCGAGCGCCATGCGCGCGCCGATGCCGCTGATCTTGAGCAGTTCGCGAAACGTCGAGCGTTCCTCCTGCGTGCCGAAGCCGAAGAGCAAATGCGCGTCTTCGCGCACGATCATCTGCGTGAGCAACACGATTTTTTCGCCGGTGCCGGGCAGGTTGTAGAACGTGCTCATCGGCACGTCGACTTCGTAGCCGACGCCGTTGCAGTCGATGAGCAGGTGCGGCGGGTTCTTTTCCAGCAATACGCCGGCAATGCGACCGATCATGGCGGGTTCTGTGATGAGGGAAAGCTCAAGAGTGTAGCGGAGGGCAGGGCAGTACGGAGCGCGCGGCCAGAACGTCGGCCGCTCGGCCTGGGCATCAGCCACGCATTCAGCCTATCAACCGTCCGCGGCGTACCCGCATGCCCTTCTTCGCGAGCGCGGGCGCGAGCCCGCCGAGCGTGGCAAGCGCGTCACCGCCGTGCGCGTGGCAGATCGCCATGCCGAGCGCGTCGGCGGCGTCGGTGCCGGGCGTGCCTGTGAGGGCGAGCAGGCGCACGACCATCTGCTGCATCTGCTCCTTGGTCGCGCGTCCGTAGCCCACCACGGCCTGCTTGAGCTGCAGCGCAGTGTACTCGGCCACCGGCACGCCGCCCGAAACCAGCCCGCAAATGGCCGCGCCGCGCGCCTGCCCGAGCAGGAGGGTCGACTGCGGATTGACGTTGACGAAGACCTTTTCGATTGCGGCCTGGTCGGGCGCGTGCTGGCGGATCAGCGTGGAAATGCCCTCGAAGATGGTGCCGAGGCGCGTGGGCAGATCGGCATCGGCGGTGCGGATGACGCCGCTTGCGACGTACGTGAGCTGATGGCCGTGACGCTCGATCACGCCGAAGCCGGTGACGCGCAAGCCGGGGTCGATGCCGAGAATTCTCATGAAATGCGGGGAGTGCCGGGTGTGCTTAGGATGTGCCTGCGATGGTACAACGAACGGCATGGATGCCGCGAGCCTTGACCCCAAGCGCAAGCGCCAGGCGCGGCGCAAAGAAAAAGCCCGCAAGACGCAAGTCCGGCGGGCTTTGCACAAGCGGCGCGTCACGTGCAGGTCACGCGCCGCATGCAACCAGGGCGGCGAAGATCAGTGACGGAAGTGGCGGATGCCCGTCATCACCATCGCGATGTTGTGCTCGTCGGCGGCGGCGATCACTTCGTCGTCGCGCATCGAGCCGCCCGGTTGGATCACGCAGGTCGCGCCCGCGTTCACCACCACGTCGAGGCCGTCGCGGAACGGGAAGAACGCGTCCGACGCCACGGCCGTGCCCGCGAGCTTGAGGCCCGCGTTCCCAGCCTTGATGCTGGCAATGCGCGCCGAGTCCACGCGGCTCATCTGGCCCGCGCCCACGCCCATCGTCATGCCGTTCGCGCAGAACACGATGGCGTTCGACTTCACGAACTTCGCGACGCGCCATGCGAACAGCAGGTCATCCATTTCCTTCGGCGTGGGGTGGCGCTTCGTCACCACGCGCAGTTCGTGCGGCTGCACGTTCTTCGCGTCGAGCGATTGCACGAGCAGGCCGCCGCCCACGCGCTTGAGGTCGAACGCGTTATGGCCGTTGCCCAACGCGATTTCGAGCAGACGCACGTTCTGCTTCGCGGCGAACACGGCCTTCGCCGCTTCCGAGAACGACGGCGCCATCAGCACTTCGACGAACTGCTTCGCCACGGCCTGAGCCGCGGCTTCGTCCACTTCGCGGTTGAACGCGATGATGCCGCCGAACGCCGAGGTCGGGTCGGTCTGGAACGCCTTCGAGTAGGCTTCGAGCGCATTCGCGCCGATCGCCACGCCGCACGGATTCGCGTGCTTGATGATCACGCAGGCCGGAGCGTCGAACGTCTTCACGCATTCCCATGCCGCGTCCGAGTCGGCGATGTTGTTGTACGAGAGTTCCTTGCCCTGAAGCTGCGTGTAGTTCGCGAGCGCGCCGGCGGGCGTCGTGAGGTCGCGGTAGAACGCGGCGCTCTGGTGCGGGTTTTCGCCGTAGCGCAGGTCCTGGACCTTGTCGAATGCGAGGTTCAGCACGGCCGGGTAGGTGTTGCGCGACTTGTGCTCGAGCGCTTCGGTGAGGCTCGTGAGGTAGTTCGTGATCGCGCCGTCGTACTGCGCCGTGTGCGAGAACACCTTGGTCGCGAGGCGGAAGTTCGTGGCGTAGCTCACGGTGTTGCCGTTCGCGCGCATCTCTTCGAGCACCTTCGCGTAGTCGGCCGGGTCGACCACCACGGTCACGTCGCGATGGTTCTTTGCCGCCGAGCGCAACATGGTCGGGCCGCCGATATCGATGTTCTCGATCGCGTCTTCGAGCGTGCACTCGTCCTTCGACACCGTCTGGACGAACGGGTAGAGATTCACGACCAGCAGGTCGATCGTCGGGATGTCGTGCTTTTCGAGCGCGGCCATGTGCTCGGGCAGGTCGCGGCGCGCGAGGATGCCGCCGTGCACCTTCGGGTGCAGCGTTTTCACACGCCCATCGAGCATTTCCGGGAAACCGGTGTAGTCGGCCACTTCGGTGACGGAAAGGCCCGCGTCCGCGAGCAGTTTCGCGGTGCCGCCGGTCGAGAGGATCTTGACGCCGAGGTCCGACAGCGACTTCGCGAAGTCGACGATGCCGGCCTTATCGGAAACGGAGATGAGCGCTTGCCTGATCATGATGGGTAACGAGGTAGATTGCCGAGAGATCGAGGGGTCCGCGCCGAAGGTCCAGAAAAACGCAGCGGCGTTACAGCAGGCCGTGCTGCTGGAGCTTCTTGCGCAGCGTGTTGCGGTTGATGCCGAGAAACTCGGCGGCGAGCGACTGATTGCCGCCTGCCTGCTCGAGCACCACCTCGAGCATCGGTTTTTCGACGCACGCCATCACCATTTCGTAGACGTCGTGCGGATTGCTGCCGTCGAGGTCCTGGAAGTAGATGCCAAGGCTCTCGCGGACGGATTGTTCGATGTTGTGCTTGCTCATGCTGCCAGTCGATCGGTTGATTCGTCGCTGCCGTCGCTGTCGTTGTTCTCGTCGTCGACGTAGACGAGGCGCTCGGAGCGCGCCTTCTGTTCGTCGAAGAACTGGTTGACGGCGACGAGCTGCTCGCGCGTGGTGTCCAGCGTATTCATGCGATGCCGGAACGTATTGGCGCCGCAAAGGCCGCGAGTGTACCAGCCGATATGCTTGCGCGCAGTACGCACGCCTGTAAATTCCCCATAAAACGCGTAGTGGTCCTCCAGATGCTCGTTCATGATCGACTGGATTTCGTCCACGCGCGGCGGCAGCAGCAGCTCGCCGGTCGCCAGGAAATGCTCGATTTCGCGGAACAGCCACGGGCGCCCCTGCGCCGCGCGGCCGATCATGATGGCGTCGGCGCCCGTGAGCGCGAGCACCTCGCGCGCCTTTTGCGGCGACGTAATGTCGCCGTTCGCGACCACCGGAATGCGCGCGGCGGCTTTTACCGCGGCAATCGTTTCGTACTCCGCTTCACCGTGATAGAGATCGGCGCGCGTGCGGCCGTGCACGGTGAGCATGGCAATACCGCAATCCTGTGCAAGGCGCGCGATGGTGAGCGCATTGCGGTTGTCGCGGTCCCAGCCCGTGCGGATCTTGAGCGTGACGGGCACGGCGTCGGGGCCTACGCCCACGGCGTCGACCACGGCCTTGACGATGCGTGCGACGAGCGGCTCGTTCTGCAGGAGTGCCGAGCCGGCCGCGACGTTGCAGACCTTCTTGGCCGGGCAGCCCATGTTGATGTCGATGATCTGCGCGCCGTTGGCGACGTTGTAGCGCGCGGCTTCGGCCATCATTTCCGGATCGGCGCCCGCGATCTGCACGGAGATGGGTTCCACTTCGCCCGCGTGGTTGGCGCGACGCATGGTCTTTTCGCTCTTCCAGAGCTGCGCGTTGGACGCGACCATCTCGGAGACCGCATAGCCCGCGCCGAGGCGCTTGCACAGCTGGCGGAACGGCCTGTCCGTGACACCCGCCATGGGGGCGACGAACAGGTTATTACGCAAGGTGTGACGGCCGATAGTGAACATGACGCGCGGGCGAGGCCGGTGCCGCGACCCGGATGGCATTCCGGCTGGCGCGGCGAACGGCGTGAATTTGAAATTGGGGAAACGCGTATTTTAGCGTAAGCGGGATGCGAGGTCGCGCGGCGCGGACCCTGGTCTTGTTCCAGAGCACCGTGGCGGTATTCAAAGAAAAACGTTGCGACCCTTAGCTCGCTGCTTCAAACCCGTTGCCCGAACATCATCTGCCGCGCGAGCGCCGTCTTCACGGGTGGTGCGAATTCGAGCGCCGTGAGCGCGAGCCCGCGCAGCGTGGCGAGCGGGCCAAAATCGACGGTAAACAGGCGTGCGAGCGTATCCGTCGCGCCGATCGTCATGCGCCGGTCGAACGCTCGGCGGCCCGCGAACTCGGCGAGCGCGCGCGGCGTGGCGCCGTGCTGCGCAAGCGAATCGGCGAGAGCGTGGGCGTCGCGCAGACCGAGATTGAGGCCCTGGCCCGCCACCGGATGCAGTGTTTGCGCCGCATTGCCGACCGCCGCGATGCGGCCGTGGCCCGAAACGAGGGCGTCGAGCGCGTTCAAGCCGAGCGGAAATGCCGCGCGAGCGTGAATCTGCGTGAAGCGGCCCATGCGCGCACCGAACGCCGCGCCGAGTTCGGCGAGGAAGTCGGCGTCTGAAAGCTGCGCGCGGCGCTCGGCCTGGGCGGGGGAGCAGCACCACACCAGCGCGTAATCCGCGCCGCGCACGCCGCCCATCGGCAGGAGCGCGATCGGGCCTTCGCTCGTGAAGCGCTCCCACGCGACGTGCGGCTGCGGGGCCGCGAGCGTCACCACGCCGACCAGCGCCGTTTGCCCGTAGTCGCGCGTGCGTTTGATTTCGGCGGCCGGCAGCGCGGCCTTCGCGTCGGTCTCGTCGGAATCGTCTTGCGCGTCGCGTTGCGGCGGCCCGCGATACAGCCCACCTTCGGCATTCACGAGGATGCGCGTGCGCAGATGCCGCTCGACCCCTGCGCTCACGACCGGCAGCGTCACGCCGTCGTTCTCTACGACGGGATCGTGCGCCCGCGTGTGATGCAGCCAGTGCACCTGCGTGCCGCGCACGGCGTGCGCGAGCGCTTGAACGATCGCGCCGTAACGCGCCACGTAGCCGAGCGCGGGCAAGTCGTAGTCGTGGCGGTCGATCAGCGTGCGCCCGAAATGGCCGCGCTGCGAAACATGGATGCGCTCGATGGGCGTGGCGTCGTGCGGCCACGCGAGCGCTTCGAGCAGCGTGCGGCTGCCCTGCGAAACGGCGATGGCGCGCGGGTCGCCGGCGCTGTCCTCGGGTTCGCGCGCGTCGATCAGCGCAATCGAGAGCCTTTGCGTGGCGCTGCGCCGCGCGAGCCAACCCGCGAGCGCGAGACCCACCGGCCCCGCGCCGACGATCGTCACGTCGTGGTCGAAATGGGCGTGCGCGTTCGCGCCGGTGGGAGTGTCGTTCGCGCTGCCGGAAACTGCGTTCATGTCGTTTGCTTCGCTTTGTGTGGAATCTTCGCGTCTGCGTCTGCGTCAGGCGCCGCGTTGCGCATCCTGCATGAGCGCTTCGATTTCATCTGCGGCAACGGGCACGCCGCGCGTGATCAACTCGCAGCCTGATTCGGTGACGATGGCGTCGTCCTCGATGCGGATGCCGATGTCCCAGTAGCGCTCGGGCACGTCCTCGGCCGCGCGGATATAGAGACCCGGCTCGATCGTGAGCGTCATGCCGGGGCGCAGCGTGCGCCAGGGCGGCGGGGCGTCGGGCTTTTCGGCGCTTGCCGCAACGCCACGTTCACCGCGTTCGCCGCGTTCGCCGCGTTCGCGATAGTCGCCCGCGTCGTGCACATCCATGCCGAGCCAGTGCCCGGTGCGATGCATATAGAAGCGGGCGTAGGCGCGCTCTGCGATCACGTCGTCGATGCTCGCAAAGCGCTGCCGGTCGATGATGCCGGTATCGAGCAGCCCCTGCGCGAGCACGCGCACGGCGGCGTCGTGCGGCACCTCGAAATTCACGCCGGCGCGCGTGGCGTCGATAGCGGCCTGCTGCGCGGCGAGTACGATGTCGTATAGCTCGCGTTGCGCGCTCGTGAAGCGGCCGCTCGCGGGGAACGTGCGTGTGATGTCCGAGGCATAGCCGTTCAACTCGCACGCGGCGTCGATGAGCACGAGGTCGCCCTCGCGCGCCACCGCGTTGCCCGCGGGGTAATGCAGCACGCACGCATTCGCGCCTGCCGCGACGATCGAGCCGTAGGCGGGCGCCTGCGCGCCGTGCTTGCGGAACGTGTAGAGCAACTCCGCCTCGATCTCGTATTCGCGCATGCCGGGCCGGCATGTCTGCATCGCGCGAACGTGCGCGAGCGCCGAGATCTTCGCGGCGCGGCGCATCGTGTCGAGTTCGTGCGCATCCTTGAACACGCGCATGTCGTCGAGCAGCGGCAGCAGGTCGTACGCGGCGGCCGGTGCTGTGACGCCGCTGCGCCCCCGTGCGCGCACCGCGTCGATCCAGCGCTTCACCTGCGCGTCGAAGCGATCGGAGGCCGCGAGCGCGTAGTGCAGCGCCGGACGGTTGGCGATGAACTGCGGGATGCGCGCATCGAGTTCGTCGACGGCAAACGCGGCGTCGAAGCCGAACGCTTCGCGCGCGGCGTCGGGACCGAAGCGAAATCCTTCCCACGTTTCGCGCTCGACGTTCTTCGCGCGGCAGAAGAGGAGGGCGGCGGGCTGATTCTCGCCCGCGTTCGCGTCGAGCACGAGCAGCGCCTCGGGCTCCGTGAAGCCGGTGAGGTAGTAGAAGTAGCTGTCGTGCCGGTAGGGATAGTCCGCGTCGCGATTGCGCAGCGCTTCGGGCGCGGTCGGCACGAGCGCGACACCGCCGCCTTGCGCGCGCAATGCCGCAAGCACACGTTCGCGGCGCGCGCGATAGAGCGCCGCGCCGCCGTCGGGGCCGCGCTGCATGTCGGCTGCGTCGGCCACGTTGGCCGCAGGTTGGGCTTCGCTCGAGGCGGCCGGGGCGCTTTGCTTGAGGGTCGAGTCCATCGTGAGATTGTAGCGCTGGCTACAGACGGACGCGCTGGCTCGCGGTGACCCAACGGACGCGCCGCTGTTGCCGGGTGTTGTCTCCTGCTTACATCATTTGTAGGAAAAATCCTGCACTGCAACAGACGGCGCGTCAGAAAAAAGCGAATCCAACGTATACTTCGGCCGGATTCCAGAAAAGGCAGGTGGTATGAAACTTATCGGTTCGCTCGGCAGCCCGTATGTCCGCAAGGCGCGGATCACGCTCGCTGAAAAGAAAATCGACTACAAGCTGGTGCTCGAAAACGTGTGGGGCGAGGAAACGGCGATTCACGATTTCAATCCGCTCGGCAAGGTTCCGTGTCTCGTGATGGATGACGGCGAAGCCGTGTTCGACTCGCGCGTGATCTGCGAGTACGTCGACATGCTTTCGCCCGTGGCCAAGCTCATTCCGCCCGCAGGACGTGAGCGTATTGAAGTGCGTTGCTGGGAGGCGCTCGCCGACGGCATGCTCGACGCCACTGTGCTGATCCGCCTCGAAGGCACGCAGCGCACGCCGGAGCAGCGCAATGAGGCGTGGGTGAAGCGTCAGGAGCGCAAGATCCACGAAAGCCTTATCGCGATGGCCAAGGGGCTCGACGGCAAGCCGTGGTGCGCGGGCAACCGCTACACGATCGCGGATATTGCCGTGGGCTGCGCGCTCGGCTATCTCGACTTCCGCATGCCGGAGCTGAACTGGCGCGAGGCGCATCCGGATCTCGCGCGCCACTTCGAGAAGCTCTCGCAGCGTCAGTCGTTCGTCGACACGGTGCCGCAAGGCTGACCTCCAGCCGATCTGCGGCTGATGTGAAAACGCCCGACGGCATTGCGTGCCGTCGGGCGTTTTCGTTCAAGTCGTGGATCGCCTTCCTCAGGCGATCTTTTCCTCAGCCGGCGCGAACGAATCGCTGCGCGCAACCGGCCACCACTTCTCGTACAGCTGATAGCGATAGCGGCCTTCGAGCAGATCGCCGGGCTTCAGGTACTTGAGCAGTTCCGACATCAGCTTCACTTCATACGACGACACGCGCCGCACGATGTGATGTGCGCGCAGATCCGATGGGCTCGTGAGACCGGCGGCCTGAATCAGCTCTTGCAGCGCGTGCAGCGTGTTGTGGTGGAAATTGAAAACGCGCTCTCCCTTGTCCGGCACGTTCAGCGCGCGCTGGCGCACGGGGTCTTGCGTGGCGACGCCGGTGGGGCAGCGGTCCGAGTGGCACTTCTGCGCCTGGATACAGCCCACGGCGAACATGAAGCCGCGCGCCGAATTTACCCAGTCCGCGCCGATCGCGAGCGTGCGCGCGATATCGAACGCGGTGATGATCTTGCCGCTTGCACCGATCTTGATCTTGTCGCGCAGGCCGATGCCCACGAGCGTGTTGTGCACGAGAAGCAGCCCTTCCTGCAGCGGCGTGCCGATGTGATCGGTGAATTCGAGCGGCGCTGCGCCCGTGCCGCCTTCCGCGCCGTCCACGACGATGAAGTCGGGCAGGATGCCGGTTTCCACCATCGCCTTGGCGATGCCGAAAAACTCCCACGGATGACCGATGCACAGCTTGAAGCCCGTGGGCTTGCCGCCCGAGAGCTTGCGCAGACGCTCGACGAATTCGAGCAGGCCGCGCGGCGTGGAGAATTCCGAGTGGCGCGCAGGCGAGACGCAATCCTGGCCGACGGGAATGCCGCGCGTTTCGGCGATCTCCGGCGTGACCTTCGCCGCGAGCAGCATGCCGCCGTGGCCAGGCTTCGCGCCTTGCGAGAGCTTCACCTCGATCATCTTCACCTGCGGCTCGCTCGCGAGGCGCTGGAATCTCTCGGCGCTGAAGGTGCCGTCATCGTTGCGGCAGCCGAAGTAGCCCGAGGCGATCTCCCAGATGATGTCGCCGCCATTCTCGCGGTGATACTTCGACATCGAGCCTTCGCCGGTGTCGTGCGCAAAGCCGCCTTTCTTCGCGCCCATGTTGAGCGCGCGGATGGCGTTCGCGGAGAGCGCGCCGAAGCTCATCGCCGAGATGTTGAAGATCGACATCGAGTACGGTTGCGCGCGGTTGGCGCCCACGAGCACGCGGAAGTCGCTGCCTGCGAGCTTCGTGGGTGCGAGCGAGTGGCTGATCCACTCGTGGCCCACGGCCTTCACGTCGAGTTCGGTGCCGTACGGGCGGCTGTCCACCGCGTTCTTCGCGCGCTGGTAGACGAGGCTGCGCTGGGCGAGCGAGAACGGCTTTTCGTCGGTGTCGTCCTCGACGAAGTACTGGCGGATCTCGGGGCGCACGAACTCGAACAGAAAGCGCAGATGACCCCAGATCGGGTAGTTGCGCAGGATCGCGTGGCGCTCCTGGAACATGTCGTAGAGGCCGAGCGCGACGAGCAGCGCGGGCACAATCACGCAGTACCACGACAGGTGATGGAGCGCAGCCGCGGCGACACAGGCCGCGAGCAGCAGCACCGCGCCCCACATGGCGAGATAACGTCGGGAAAACATTGGGGGAACTCCTCGAACTTGATTTAATGCGCGCACCTGCTCTCCTCTCGTAAAGGGGCGGTGCGCGTCAGCCGCGCGGTTGCTGGGCGCGGCTTGCCGGAATGATGCCGCAAGTTCGTGAATCTGGCGGGGAAGCGGGCAATGCCGTCCGAGCGGCGTTCGCCAGGACTCGAAGGTCCGATAAAAAAAACGCGGCGCCTTGGGCGCCGCGTGGTGTTTTCTTACGTTTTGCCTGACGCTGCTTGCGTCAAGCGATTGTCGCCGCAGCGGGCTTTTTGCGCGGTACGCGCTTCTTTTTCTTCGGCGCTTCGGGCGGCAGCACGGCGGGCACGTGGGGCGCGAGCGTCGTCACCGCCTCGATGATGCCGCCGCCCAGGCACACGTCGCCGTCATAGAGCACCGCCGACTGGCCGGGCGTCACGGCCCATTGCGCATCGGGAAAGCGCAGCGTGAACTGGCCCGCGCCGAATTCGTCTGCGGTATGGAACGAGCAGGGCGCATCGGCCTGGCGATAGCGCGTTTTCGCCCCGCATACGTGGTCCTGCGCCGGCGGCTCGCCCGCCACCCAGCTCACGTTGCCTGCGCGCAGCTCGTGCGCGAGCAGCCACGGATGATCGTGGCCCTGCACGACGTAGAGCGTGTTCGAGGCCATGTCCTTGCCCGCCACGAACCACGGATCGCCGCTGCCGTCCTTGCTGCCGCCAAGGCCAATGCCCTTGCGCTGCCCGAACGTGTAGAACGCGAGGCCGATATGCTCGCCTACGACACGGCCGTCGGGCGTCATCATCGGGCCGGGTTTGGTCGGCAGGTAGCGGTTGAGGAAGTCGCGGAACGGCCGCTCGCCAATGAAGCAAATTCCAGTGGAATCCTTCTTTTTCGCGTTCGGCAGGCCGATCTTTTCGGCGATCTCGCGTACCTTCGTCTTGGGGATTTCGCCAAGCGGGAACATCGTCTTCGAAAGCTGCGCCTGGTTCAGGCGGTGCAGGAAGTACGACTGATCTTTGGTGTGGTCGAGCGCCTTCAGCAGTTCGAAACGACCGTCACGCTCGCGCACGCGGGCATAGTGCCCCGTGGCGATCGTTTCCGCGCCGAGCGACATGGCGTGGTCCAGAAAGGCCTTGAACTTGATCTCGGCGTTGCAGAGCACGTCCGGGTTCGGCGTGCGCCCCGCGGAATACTCGCGCAGGAACTCCGCGAACACGCGGTCCTTGTATTCGGCGGCGAAGTTCACGGCCTCGACGTCGATGCCGATCAGGTCCGCGACCGACACCACGTCGATCCAGTCCTGGCGCGTCGAGCAGTACTCGCCGTCGTCGTCGTCTTCCCAGTTCTTCATGAAGAGACCGACGACGTCGAAACCCTGCTCCTTGAGCAGCCATGCGGTCACCGACGAATCGACGCCGCCCGACATGCCTACCACGACCTTGCGTTTGCTCATTTCGTTGCTGCCTTAGTTCATCTTGGGTGCGACCTTGGGCGCCGCTTTCGGTGCCGTCGCGTGCGTCTGGATGAAATCCAGCGGCACGCGCTTGCCAGCGAGGTAATCGTCGACACAGCGCATCACGAGCGGCGTCCGATGGCGCTCGCTCGCCGCGCGCATCTCGTCCACGCTCATCCACACCGTGCGGACGATATCCGGATCGAGCGCGCGGTTTTCCGCCTCGGCTGCGACACTGCCGCAGTACGTGAAGCGCACATATGTCGCACCGCTCTCGCCTGGCTTGCCGAAGTGCGTCATATACACGCCGACTAGCGCTTCAGGCGTGAACGCATGCGCGGTTTCCTCGAGCGTTTCGCGTACCACGGCCTCGTGCAGCGTCTCGCCCGCTTCCAGATGGCCGGCCGGCTGGTTCAGGCGCAGTCCGGCTGGCGTGTGTTCCTCGACGAGCAGAAAACGCCCGTCGCGCTCGACGATCGCGGCCACGGTGACGTGGGGTGCCCAGGTTTCCTCATTCATGGGGCGGTATTTTACCGGGACGGCGCGAACGCTGCCCGGGGCCGGATCGGGCCCCGACGGACTGCGTGCCCGGCTCGCCCGGCACAGCCGACCGCCCGGTCGGACAACACAGCGTGTCGTGTGCATCGCACAAAAGCGGGCAATTCCCGCTATAAAGCCGCCGCTGCTTTCGGTTAAAGTGGTGCCGTCGTTTGCCGTTGCAATGGATGCCGGCGCTTGAACGCCGTTTGTCGGCCTCCCTTCGCTCGATTCGAGCCAGAACAGCTAGAACAAGAAGGTCGAGGAGGAAACAACGATGCATATCGGAGTGCCTGCAGAGACGCGGGCGAACGAAACCCGCGTGGCCGCGACGCCGGAGACAGTCAAGAAGTACGTCGCCCAGGGCCACACGGTCACGATCCAGGCCGGCGCCGGCACCGCCGCGAGCTATCTCGACGAGGCCTACACGGCCGTAGGCGCGCAGGTCGCCGATGCGGCCACGGCCTTCGGTGCGGATCTCGTGCTCAAGGTCCAGTCGCCCACCGTCAGCGAATTGCCGTTCATGAAGCGCGGCGCGGTGCTGGTGGGCATGCTCGATCCCTTTAATGCGGAGAACGCGGCGAAACTCGCCGAGGCAGGCGTGACGGCCTTCGCGCTCGAAGCCGCCCCGCGCACCACGCGCGCGCAAAGCCTCGACGTGCTTTCGTCGCAGGCCAACATCGCCGGGTACAAGGCGGTGCTCGTGGCCTCGACCCTCTATCCGCGCTTCATGCCGATGCTCATGACCGCCGCCGGTACGGTGAAGGCCGCGCGCGTGCTGATTCTCGGCGCAGGCGTGGCGGGCCTGCAGGCCATTGCCACGGCGCGGCGCCTGGGCGCGGTGATCGAGGCCTCGGACGTACGCCCCGCTGTGAAGGAGCAGATCGAGTCGCTCGGCGGCAAATTCCTCGACGTGCCCTACGAAACCGATGAGGAACGCGAAGCGGCCGTTGGCGTGGGCGGCTATGCCCGGCCCATGCCGCCTTCGTGGCTGGCGCGCCAGTCGGCGCTGGTTCACGAGCGCGCCAGGCAGGCCGATATCGTCATCTCCACCGCGCTGATTCCCGGCCGCGACGCGCCTACGCTGTTGCCTTCGGAGACCGTGCAGGCGATGAAGCCAGGATCGGTGGTGATCGACCTGGCGGCAGGACGCGGTCCTGTTGCTGACGAGGCAAGCGGCCGGCGCGGCGGCAACTGCCCGCTCACCGAGGCGGACAAGGTGGTGACGCACCACGGGGTGCAGATTTGCGGCTACACGAATCTCGCCTCGATGGTCGCCGCCGACGCCTCCGCGCTCTACGCGCGCAACCTGCTCGACTTCCTGAAGCTGATCGTCACGAAGGAAGCCACGCTCAATATCGATCTCGCGGACGACATCGTCGCGGCCACGCTGCTGGCCCGCGACGGCCAGGTCACGCGCAAGGCATGACGAGGAGGAGACCAGGAAATGGAAGTCATCAACCATACCGTCATTAACCTGATCATCTTCGTGCTGGCCGTGTACGTCGGCTATCACGTGGTCTGGAATGTCACGCCCGCGCTGCATACGCCGCTCATGGCCGTGACCAATGCGATCTCGGCGATCGTGATCGTCGGGGCGATGCTCGCCACGGGCCTGACCGTGGGCGGACCGGGTAAATTCTTCGGCACGTTCGCCGTGCTGCTCGCGGCCGTGAACGTGTTCGGCGGGTTCCTCGTCACGCGGCGAATGCTGGAGATGTTCCGCAAGAAGGAGCCAAAAAAGCTCTCCGCCCCCGGCAGCAAGGAGGGTGCGTAAATGAGCATCAACGTCGTTACGCTGCTTTATCTGGTGGCGTCGGTCTGCTTCATCCAGGCGCTCAAGGGACTGTCGAATCCGAAGAGCGCGCGCGCCGGCAATGTGTTCGGCATGGTCGGTATGGCCATCGCCATTCTCACCACCCTTGCCCTGATCGTGAAGGAGTCCGCACAGTTCGGCTCGAACCTCGGGCTCGGGCTTGCGCTGTTGTTCGCGGCGCTCGTGGTGGGCGGCGGCCTTGGGGCCTACGTCGCGGCGCGCGTCGAGATGACGAAGATGCCCGAACTCGTCGCGGCCATGCACTCGCTGATCGGTCTCGCGGCGGTGTGCATCGCGTATGCGGTCGTCTCTGAGCCGGCAGCGTTCGGACTGGTTGCAGAAGACGCGCCATATCCGGGCTTCCTGCCGTACGGCAACCGCATCGAGCTGTTCATCGGCACGTTCGTTGGTGCGATCACGTTCAGCGGTTCGGTCATCGCCTTCGGCAAGCTCTCGGGCAAGTACAAGTTCCGCCTGTTCCAGGGCGCGCCGGTGGTCTATCCGGGCCAGCATCTGATCAACCTGTTCCTCGCGCTCGGCATGGTCGGCTTCGGCATCCTGTTCTTCATCACGCAGTCGTGGCTGCCGTTCATCATCATGACGCTGATCGCGTTCGCGCTGGGCGTGCTCATCATCATTCCGATCGGCGGCGCGGACATGCCGGTGGTCGTCTCGATGCTGAACTCGTACTCGGGCTGGGCGGCAGCGGGCATCGGCTTCTCGCTGAACAACGCCATGCTGATCATCGCGGGCTCGCTCGTGGGCTCTTCCGGCGCGATTCTGTCGTACATCATGTGCCACGCGATGAACCGCTCGTTCTTCAACGTGCTGCTGGGTGGCTTTCTACGGCCTCGCGGTGGCGCGCGCGCAGCATGCGCTGAAGGAGCTTACCGACAAGCTCGTGGAGAAGGGCGTGGACGTGCGCTACGCGATCCACCCGGTGGCGGGCCGCATGCCGGGCCACATGAACGTGCTGCTCGCGGAAGCCGAGGTGCCCTACGACATGGTGTTCGAGATGGAGGACATCAACAACGAGTTCGGCCAGACCGATGTCGTGCTCGTGCTCGGTGCGAACGACGTGGTGAATCCGGCGGCGAAGAACGATCCGAAGTCGCCGATCGCGGGCATGCCGATCATCGAGGCGTACAAGGCGCGCACCATCATCGTGAACAAGCGCTCGATGGCGGCGGGTTACGCGGGCCTCGACAACGAACTCTTCTACATGGATAAAACCATGATGGTGTTCGGCGATGCGAAGAAGGTGATCGAGGAGATGGTGAAAGCGGTGGAGTGAGCGCTGCTCGCATCAAACCTACGCGAGGGGCGCGCAGCGATGCGCGCCTTTTTCAATTCCGGCTGTGTTGACCGCTCACAGCGAAGGCGCATTCACGCGGCGCAGATAGTCGGCTAGCCGCCGCCCGCTCACATCGGGAAACTGCTCGAGCACTTCCACGTTCTCCATGCGCGCGATGTTGAAGTTGCGGAAGTCCTCGCGCATTTCGCACCAGGCGCCCACCGTCCATTGCGCGCCCCAGTACACGAGCCCAAGCGGCCAGATGCGCCGCTGTGTATGCGCGCCGATGCGGTCGCAGTACGCGAAGCGCACGACGAGCCGCGTGTCGACGGCGCGATGCAGCGCGTCGAGCTTGTCCGAGAACGCGTGATCCATGTGATACGCCGGCGCGAACACGGCAAGCCGTTCCAGCACGGCGCGCTTTTCCGCGGGCATCGCGGCGGCGATCTTCGCGAGCGCGCCGCGAGCGCCGCTCGCGAGCGCCGCGCCGCCCCACGATTCGGCCATGCGCGCGCCCACTGCGAGCGCGGTGAGTTCGTCGGCGGTGAAGGTGAGCGGCGGCAGACTCGCCGTGCGCGCGAGCCGGTAGCCGATGCCCGCCTCGCCTTCGATCGGCACGCCCGAGAGCTGCAGGTCGCGCACGTCGCGATAGACCGTGCGCGGCGAGACTTCGAGCCAATCAGCCAACTGCTGGGCGGTGGTGAGACGCCGGCCGCGCAGCAGTTCGGCGATGCGAAAGAGGCGGTCGGCGCGGCGGGTCATGGCGGGGCGCTCGCGAAGGCGGTCGCGGTGACTGGGATAAGCACAGATGATAGCGCCGGGCGGGCGCGGCGCCCGGCCGCGCGCTCAACCGAGCTTCGGCGCGTGCAGACCGACGCGGTTGCCTTCGGTATCGATGAAGAAGCCGATATAGCCGTAGTTGTTCGGCAACTCCACCGCGGGCCCTTGCTGCTTGCCGCCGGCTTTTTGCACGCGGTCGAGCACGGCCGTGACCGATGGCTGCGCGTTCAGATACACGAGCACGCCCTTCGGATCGGGCTTGGCGTCGTGCGGATTGAACACGATGCAGCCGCCGGTTTCAGTTTCGGTGTGAGCGAACAGCGCCATCGGCACGCCGCCGACCACTTCGCGCTGCAGCGCGGTGTCGAAGGCGGTTTCGTAAAAACGGGCGGCACGCTCCAGGTCGTGCGCGGGAATTTCGAACCACGAGATCACACGGGACAGATCGGTAGACACGATACAGCTCCTCGAAGGCAACGGCGGACGGTGAATGGCGGCAGCCGGGCGGCGGCAGCCTCGCCAAGTGGCGTAGAAGCAGTGTGCCAGGGGGCTGCTGACAGCGTGTTGTCAGTAGGTTTGACGCGCCGTGCCGCGCGAGCTTCGGCGGCCGTCGCGTTGCTATTCGCGCGATTCGATGCCGGCGTTCACGCTGCAGAAGATGTTTCCGGAGTCCGAGGGAGATCCGCTGGCGGTGGCGCAGAGCTGCGCCACGCGCGGCGCGGCGGCGGGTGGCAACGTCACCCGCCGTGCGCGTTTGCCAACGTCAGCTGGCGTCGTCGTTGCCGGCGGCGGGGTTCGCGCCGCCGTTGGCCGGACGCTGGCGCACGCTGCCCGCGATCAGGTCGAAGCGGAACAGGCGGCATTCGAGCGCGCCGTTGTAGAGCGGCGTCTTGGCGGCTTCGCGCAGGCGCAACTGGCCCGGCAGCTTGCGGTCCGAGGTGAGGACGAACGCGCGCCAGCCCGTGAAGCGCTGCTTGAGCGCGTCGCCGAGCGCCTGGAAGAACTCGGCGTCGGGCGCCTCGTCCTTGGCGCGGCGAAAGCCTTCGTCATCGTCGCCGCGCAGCTCGCGCGCCGTCGGGCGCGCCTCGCCGCGCGCATTGCGGCCGCGCACCTCGATACGCTCGCCGTACGGCGGATTCGCCACGAGAATGCCGGGCGCTGCCGAGGGCGGCGTCATGTTGCGCGCGTCAAGCTGCTTGAGCGTCACGCTGCCGAAGCCCGCGCGCTTGAAGTTCGCACGCGCCTTCTCGAGCATGACGTCGGAGATGTCACTGCCGTAAATCAGTAGATCGCCGGTTTTGCTTTGCGCGAGATTGCGTGCCGTGTTCGCCTCGCTCTTGAGGTGCCGCCACGCGGCCATGTCGGCCTGCTTGAGCGACTCGAAGCCGAAGCGGCGATCGAGCCCCGGCGCGATGTCGAGCGCGACTTGCGCGGCTTCCGCGAGGAAGGTGCCGCTGCCGCACATCGGGTCATAGAGCGGCGTGCCGGGCGTCCAGCCCGTGAGGCGCAGGATGCCGGCGGCGAGGTTCTCGCGCAGCGGGGCGGCGCCCTTGTCCAGACGCCAGCCGCGCTTGAAGAGCGGCTCGCCCGAGGTGTCGAGATAGAGCGTGCATTCGTTCGCCGTGAGGAAGGCGAAGACGCGCACGTCGGGATAGGCGGTATCGACGCTCGGACGCGCACCGGCCTTGTCGCGCATGCGGTCGCAGATCGCGTCCTTCACGCGCAGCGTGGCGAATTCGAGGCTTCGCAGCGGCGACTTGATTGCGGTGATGTCGATGCGGATCGTCTCGTTCGCCGAGAACCACTTCTCCCACTGCTGCTCGCGCGCGAGTGCATAAATGTCCTGTTCGCTGCGGTATGGGTGCTGGGCGATCTTCAGGAGCACGCGGCTCGCAATGCGCGAATGGAGGTTGGCGGCAATGCCGCCGGCCCAGTTGCCGCGGAAATGCACGCCGCCGGGCACCTCGGCGCCGACCTGGAGTGCACCGGGCGGCAGGCGCCGTTGCGCGGTTTCGGCCAGTTCGGCGGCGAGCGCGGCTTCGAGGCCGCGCGGGCAGGGGGCAAAGAAATCGAAAGACATGAAGGAGGATGGGACGCTGCGGGGAAGGCGCTATTGTACGCGGGTTGCGGGAGCGGCCAGACGTGTATGCCGCCTGCGCCGCTGGAGACCACTCAATGCCCGCATGTGGCCCGCCATTTGCCTTGTCCCTGACCGCTCATCCGAAAGCGTCGCGTGCGAGCCTTTAATGGTTCCGGATCGCCTTCCGGGCGTGGGGATCGGCTACGCCGCAGGGCGGCGTCAGCGAAAAACCGCCGGCTCAGCCGCCGGCGGCCGCCATCTGCGGACACGCGATACTCGGCGCCGGCTTCGCTCGCGCGCCAGCCTTCGCGCCATTCGCCGCCACGCTCACACGCGGCGCGGCGGCCAGCGCACGCACGCCGCTCGCGATCGACTGCGAGAGCGCCTCGACCGCTTGCCGGTGGCCGATGACGAGCGCGTCGTAGCCGTCGCCCACTTTCTCGTTGAGCACGCTGCGGCAGGTCAGGACCGTTTGCGTGTCGAGCGCGCGTACGCTCCATACGGCGTCGAGGAGCGCATGCGAGCCCGGCCACGATTCGAAGCGCTGCACGTTCACGCTCACGCGATAGACGGGCACGCCCTCGGGATGCGGCGAGCCGTACACGTCGATGGTGCCGAGCTGCTGCGTGAGATCGCCCGAGAGTGCCCGGCGGATCTCGTCGCCGGGCATCGAGGACCAGCGCTCCTGCTCGAGTACGCTCACCTGGTTAGCGTCGGTTTGCACGACGAACTGTGCCTTCGCCACTTGCGGAGGAACATCGACAGGCGCCAGCTCGATCAGCCACTGGGCGTTGCCCGCGCCTGGCGCAGCGGCGGTGCGAGCCGCATCGTCGGTCGGGCTGAGCGTGTAGAACCGGCTGGGGGGCGAACTGCAGCCCGCCAGCGCGGCTGCGATGACCAGCGCACCCAGCGCGCCGAGCGTGGCAAGGGAGGGGACTCGTCGGAACGTCATGGCTTGTCTCCAGATTTGCCGCGCAGCAGCGATTCGGGATGGCGCTCCAGATAATCGGAGAGCGCGTTGAGCGACTGCAGCGTACGCGTGAGTTCCTGCATCGCCTGGTGCACGTCGGACTGCAGCGGCGAATCCTGCTGCAGCGTGGACTGCGCGGCGCTGAAGGTCTTCTGCGCTTCGTCGAGCGTGCCCTGCAGCTGCGGCAGGATCTGGTCGTTCACCTTGCCGAACAGCTGGTTCGCGTTCTTGAGCGACTCGTTCAGGTTGTTGCCGATCTTGTCGAACGGAATCTGATCGAGCTTCTTCGCAATGTCCGCGACCTGCAACTGCAGTTCTTCGAGCGAGTTCGGCACCGTGGGCAGCTCGAGCGGGTCGTGGTTGAAATCGACCGCCGCGGGGCCCGCCTTCGGGAAGATGTCGAGCGCGACATAAAGCTGCCCGGTGATCAGGTTGCCGGTGCGCAACTGGCCGCGCAGGCCGCGTGCGACGAGCCGCCTGATCAGCTCCTGGCTTTGCGGCGTATGCGGCGCGGGCGCTTCGCCGCGGATGCGGCGCGACAGGCGCAGCGGGTAGAGGTCGATCGTCACGGGCATCGTGAAGTTGTGCTGTTTCGGGTCGTACTCGATGCCGATGTCGGTCACCTGGCCGAGCACGATGCCGCGGAAGTCGACCGGCGCGCCGACCGAAAGGCCGCGCAACGACTGGTTGAAGTACATGACCACGCGTTGCGGCGCGCCGTCCGGCTCGCGCATCGCTTCGCTCTCGTCGGAGGCGAGCGCGAACGTGGCGGTGTCGGGCGCTTGCGGGCCCATGGACTGGCCGGCCGGAGCCTGGAACGCGAGGCCGCCCACCACGATCGTGGCGAGCGACTGCGTGTTGACCTTGATGCCGCTCGAATCGAGCTGCACGTTCACGCCGCTCGCGTGCCACCAGCGCGTGTTGGTGCCCACGTACTGGTCGAATGGCGCGCTCACGAACACCTGCACCGTCACGCCGGTGCCGTCCTTGTCGAGCGAATAGCCCGTCACCTGGCCTACCTGGATGCGCCGGTAGAAGATCGGCGTGCCGATGTCGAGCGAGCCGAGCGTCGCGCTATGCAGTGTGTAGCGATGCCCCTTTTCGTCGATGGTCACGGCAGGCGGCGCTTCCAGCCCGACGAAGTCGCTTTGCGATTCCTGCGAGCGGCCGGCGTCCGCGCCGATATACGAGCCCGAGAGCAGCGTGGTGAGGCCCGAAACGCCGCTTGCGCCCACGCGCGGACGCACGACCCAGAAGCGGCTGTCCTTCACGGCGAATCGTTCGGCGTCCTTGGTGAGCTCGACCGTGACGATCACATGCGACAGGTTGGGCGAGAGCTTGATCGCGCGTACCGAACCGATGTCCACGTCCTTGTACTTGACCTTGGTCTTGCCGGGCTCGAGCCCTTCGGCGCTCACGAAGCTGATCGTGATGGTCGGGCCGCGCGTGGCGACCGACTTCACGACGAGCGCCACGCCGATCAATGCCGCGACGATCGGCACGATCCATACGAGCGAGGGCAGCCAGCGCCGCGGCTTGACGATCTCCGGCTCCGGCAGATTGGGCGGGGTCGGTCCTTTCGGACTATTCATGGGGGTTGATCCTGAGAGTGTTGCGCAGGTTTGTGTTTGTCTTCGTCCACCGGATCCCAGATCAAGCGTGGGTCGAACTGCATCGAGGCGATCATCGTCAGGATCACGACCGAGCCGAACGCGATCGCGCCGGGGCCGGCCGTGATGACCGCAAGCGACTGGAAGCGTACCAGCGCGACGGTTAGCGTGACAACGAACACGTCGAGCATCGACCAGCGCCCGATGAATTCGACGAGCCGGTAGAGCTTCGTGCGTTCCACGGGGCGCCATGTCGAGCCGCGCTGCGAGGTGAACGCGAGCAGCGCGAGCACCGAGAGCTTGAGCATGGGCACGAGAATGCTCGCGATAAAGACGATCACGGCGAGCGGCCAGTCACCCGAGGTCCAGAAGTAGACCACGCCGCTCATGATGGTGTCGTCCTCGTCGCCGACGAGCGAGGTCGTATGCATCACAGGCAGCAGGTTCGCGGGGATGTAGAGCAGCGCCGCGGCAATGAGGAGCGCCCACGTGCGCATGATGCTGTCCGGGTTGCGCTCGTGCACGGGCGAGCCGCAGCGTGCGCAGCGCACGTGCCGGGAGGCGCGCACGTGCGGCTGCACGTGCCCGCAGGCGTGACACGAGACGTAGCCGGCGTCGGCGGCGGTCTGATATTTCATTGGGGCCCCTTGGGGAGCGGGCCGCCGCGCGGCGGCGCCGGGTCTTGCGCGCGTGCACCGGGCTCGCGGATCTCGGGCTCGGAGAGCGGGTGAGCCGATGCCGATGACGGCGCGGCGGGCGAATACGGCGCGCGCGGTCCGCCCGGGCCCGCGTCACCCGCGATGCCGCCCGGACCCGCGCCGCCCTCGCGCGCCGCGCGTGCGGCGTCGCGCAGGCCGTCGGCGATGTCCCAGAGCGTGCGCGCATCGAACGTGACGACCACGGTGAACATCAGCGTGAGCGCGCCGAAGGCGAACAGCGCGGTTTCGGGAATCACGCGCGCGAGGCTCACCATTTTCACGATGGTGATGAGCACGCCCAGCATGAAGACCTCGAGCATGCCCCAGGGCCGCACGAACTGGATGGCGCGCAGCACGTGGTCGAAGCCCGGTGGAATGAAGCCGCGCCGCACCGGCAGCAGGACGTAGAGCAGCGCCACCATCTCCGTGAGCGGAAAGAGGATGGTTGCGCAGAACACGATCACCGCGATGATCTCCATGCCCTCATGCCACAGCACCACGAGGGCGCCGAACAGGCTCGACTCCGTAGTGATACCGTTCGCATCGAGCTCGATGATCGGGAACGACTGGGCGATGATGAAGGTGACGAGCGCCGCGACCGTGATGGCGCAGATGCGGTCGAGCCGGGACGCGGCGCTGCTGTAAAGCGTAGCGCCGCAGCGCGAGCAGCGCGCGGTCCGGCGGCCGAGCAGCCGCGGTTTGCGGTAGAGCGCGTCGCAATCGTGACACGCGATCAGTTTGTCCTGGGCCATGCGGGCAGGTGACGCAAAACGACGTGAACAAAGGATGCGCTACGGCGGCGCGCATGTCGGAAGGTGCGGACAGCGCCTCGCGCCATGTTACCAAACGCGCCCGGCGGCGTGCCGGAACGAGCCGCTGGCCTCCGACGGGGCGGCCGCAGGCGCTGCGGCGGGGTAAGCCGTCTGGCGGCGCTTGCGTGCGCGACGAACGGGCTGCGAGTGTGCCACGTTTGCGCCGTCCGCGTGTGCGAGCGCGGCTCGACACGGCACTTATCTCCAGATGTTTGCAGTCACTCGATTTGGATTATCTTTCGGGCATAGGACCAGGACGGCTGCGGAAGGTGGCCGCAGCCCATCCACGAAGCAAATGACTACGCAATCAAAGCGAGACGATCATGGAAGCATTGTCGAGGTGGATTCGTTCTTATCGGTGGCGTCCGGCGGTCGGGGCCGCGGCAGTGTGGGCCGGCGCCGCTGCGGTGCTGCTCGCCGGCGGGGCTGCCCACGCGCAGCTCGACGCGGCGAAGAGCACGATCGTCGCCGTCTCGCGCCAGATGAACGTGCCGGTTCAGGGCAGCTTCACGAAGTTCGACGCGCAGATCGACTTCGATCCGGCCAGGCCGGCGGGCGGCAGCGCGAAGATCACCGTCGACACGGCGAGCTATGATCTGGGAGACCCGACCTACAACGATTCGGTGCACGGGCCCGAATGGTTCGACGCGAAGACGTTCCCGCAGGCAACGTTCGTCTCGACCGCCATCGCGCCGACCGGAACGAACCAGTACAGCGTGAGCGGCAAACTGACGATCAAGGGGCACACGCAGAACGTGGCCGTGCCCGTCGTGCTCACGCAGCAGGGCGCGACGCAGACCTTCGACGGCACGCTGCCTGTTCACCGGCTCGCCTTCGAAATCGGCACCGGCGAGTGGAAGGACACCTCGATCGTCGCCGACGTAGTGTTCATCAAATTTCATATCGTCGTCGCGCACAAGTAGATCGACGACGCCCAGGAGGCGCTTTTGAACAAGCTCGTATTGATGGCCGCAGGGGGCGCCGTGTCGCTCGCCGCCCTGGTGACGCAAGCCGCGCACGCCGCTGATACTTACCAGCTCGATCCGAACCACACGTTTCCGAGCTTCGAGGCCGACCACTTCGGCGGTCTTTCCACGTGGCGCGGGAAGTTCACGAAGACCACGGGCACGGTCACGCTAGACCGCGCGGCGAAAACGGGCACCGTGGACGTGACGATCGATCCGGCGTCGATCCAGACCGGCAATCCGCGGCTCGACCAGCATCTGGTGGGCGACGACTTTCTCGATGTCGCGAAGTACCCCACGGCCACCTACAAGGGCACGCGCATCGTCTTCGACGGCGATACGCCCAGGGAGGTGATCGGCGAGTTCACGCTGCATGGCGTGACGCGGCCGCTCAAGCTCGAGATCGAGGCGTTCAAGTGCATCCAGCACCCCGTGCTCAAGCGCGAAGTGTGCGGCGTGGAGGCCGAGGCCGCATTCAACCGCGACGACTTCGGCATGGACTCGGGCAAGAAGTATGGCTTCAAGATGAAGACCACGCTGCATATCCAGGCCGAAGGGATCAAGCAGTAGGGAAGAGCGGCAGCGCGGCGAGGGCCGTTGCGTATGCACGAAAAAAAAGCCGGTTCGAGAGAACCGGCTTTTTTGCTGGTGCGCCGCTTAAACCTGCGCGCCCGCGTTCGGATCGTTCGGATCGAACTTTTCCTTCTTGTCCTTGATGAGGTCTTCGCGCTTCACGCCGAGCCACCTGGCGAGCGCCGCGGCAACGAACACCGACGAGTAGATGCCGAAGAGAATACCCACCGTCAGCGCCAGGGCGAAGTAGTGCAGCGTCGGGCCGCCGAAGAAGAACATCGAGAGCACCATCATTTGCGTACAGCCGTGGGTGATGATGGTTCGCGACATCGTGCTGGTGATGGCGTGGTTGATGACTTCGGTCACGCTCATCTTGCGCTCGCGCCGGAAGGTCTCGCGAATCCGGTCGAAGATAACGACCGATTCGTTCACCGAGTAGCCGAGTACGGCGAGCACCGCCGCGAGCACCGAGAGCGAGAACTCCCACTGGAAGAACGCGAAGAAGCCCAAGATGATCACGATGTCGTGCAGGTTCGCGATCACGCCGGCCACGGCGTACTTCCATTCGAAGCGGAACGACAGGTAGATGACGATGCCCGCCACAACGCAGGCGAGCGCGAGCAGGCCGTCTGTCGCGAGTTCCTTGCCGACCTGCGGGCCGACGAACTCCACGCGCTGCAACTGCACCTGCGCATCGGCCGCCTTGAGCGTGGACATCACCTGGTCGCTCTGCTGCGCGGAGCTCAGGCCTTGCTTGAGCGGCAGGCGGATCAGCACGTCGCGCGACGTGCCGAAGTTCTGCACCTGGGCGTCGCCATAGCCGATCTTCGTGAGCGAGTCGCGCAGCGGCTCGAGCGGCACCGCCTGCGGATACTGCACTTCGATGACCGTGCCGCCCGTGAATTCGATCGACAGGTGCAGGCCGCGGTGGAAGAGGAAAAACACCGCCGCGATGAAGGTCAGGAGCGAGATCGCGTTGAAGATCAACGCGTGCTTCATGAACGGGATGTCTTTGCGGATGCGGAAAAATTCCATGGTCTTGACTCCGTATCAGCGGGACGAGCCGGTGTTGTTGCCAGAGCCGCCGGTGCCGCCCTGGGCATCGCGGCGGCGCACGACCGGTTTGGCGCGCGCAGCACCTTTGGCGCCGGCCTTGACCGGCTCACGCTTCGTGGCAGTCGCGGCAACCGCGCGGCCCGTGTCGGTGCCAGCATCGGCACCGGCGAGCGCGGGCGTGCCTTCATCCGGTTCCGGACGCCACACCTGACCCACCGCGAGCGACTTGAGCTTCTTCTTGCCGCCGTACCAGAGGTTCACGAGACCGCGCGAGAAGAACACGGCCGAGAACATCGACGTGAGAATGCCGATACAGTGCACGATCGCAAAGCCGCGCACCGGGCCCGAACCGAACGCGAGTAGCGCGAGACCGGCGATGAGCGTGGTCACGTTCGAGTCGAGAATCGTCGCCCAGGCGTGTGCGTAGCCGTTCTGGATGGCCAGTTGCGGCGGCGCACCGTTGCGCAGCTCTTCACGCACGCGCTCGTTGATGAGCACGTTCGCGTCGATCGCCATACCGAGCGCGAGCGCAATAGCCGCGATACCCGGCAGCGTGAGCGTGGCCTGCAGCATGGAGAGCACGGCCACGAGCAGCAGCAGGTTCACCGACAGGCCGATCATCGAGATCGCGCCGAACAGCATGTAGTACGCGATCATGAACACGGCGATGGCGGCGAAGCCGTAGATCACCGAGTCGAAACCCTTGCGGATGTTGTCCGCGCCAAGGCTCGGGCCAACCGTGCGTTCCTCGATGATGTCCATCGGCGCGGCGAGCGACCCTGCGCGCAGCAGCAGCGCGAGGTCGGCGGCAGCCTGCGGCGTGGGCTGGCCCGTGATCTGGAAGCGATCGCCCAGTTCAGACTGGATGGTCGCCACCGTCAGCACTTCACCCTTGCCCTTTTCGAACAGCACCATCGCCATCGGCTTGCCGATGTTGTCGCGCGAGACGGCGCGCACCGCGCGGCCGCCCGCCGAATCGAGGCGGATGTTGACCGACGGACGCTGATGCTCGTCGAAGCCCGCCGAGGCGTCGATGATGCGGTCGCCGGTGAAGATCACCTGCTTGCGCAGCAGCACCGGCGCGGCATTGCCTTGCGTGAAGAGCTCGTCGCCCGGCGGCACCGGCGCGTTCACGTCCGGATGCAGGCCCATCGGATCGGCGAGGCGCGCTTCGAGCGTCGCCGTGCGGCCGATGATGTCCTTCGCCTTCGCGGTGTCCTGCACGCCCGGCAGCTCGACCACGATGCGGTCGTCGCCTTGCTGCTGGATCACGGGCTCGGCTACGCCAAGTTCGTTCACGCGGTTGTGCAGCGTCTGGATGTTCTGCTTGAGCGCGGCTTGCTGAACCGCCGTCTTCACGGCCGGCGTGAACGTGCCGACGAGCTGCACGCCGCCTTCGGGATTGTTCTGCGAAGCCCACTGCAGTTCGGTGATGCCGCCCGAGCCCGCGAGGACCTTGCGCGCCTGCTCGGCCGTGTCCGCGTCGGCGAAATTGACGACCACCGACTGGTTGACGCGGTTCACGCCGCCGTCGCGGATGTTCTTGTCGCGCAGGAGCGTGCGTACGTCCGAAGCGTCGGAGTCGAGCTTCTTGTTGAGCGCGCCGTTCATGTCGACCTGGAGCAGGAAGTGCACGCCGCCGCGCAGGTCGAGGCCGAGGTACATCGGCAGCGCGTGCAGCGACGTGAGCCAGTGCGGCGAGGCGCTCTGCAGGTTCAGGGCGACGATGTACTGCGGATCGTTCAGGTCGGCGTTCAGCGCTTTATTGAGCGCGTCTTTCAGGCGCAGCTGCGTGTCCGTGTCGGCGACGCGCACGCGGATGTTCGCGTTCATCGACGAGTTGTCGAACGTGACGTCGGTCGCCCGGATATTGTTCGCGGCGACCGCGGCCTCGACCTGGGCAAGCGTGCCTGAGTCGAGCCTGACGGTGGCTTTACCGCTCGACACCTGGACCGCGGGCGCTTCGCCGAAGAAATTGGGCAATGTGTACACGAAGCCGATGACGAGCGCCACCAGCATCACGACATATTTCCAGAGGGGATAACGGTTCATTGGTTGACCCAACGGGGGAGGGGAATGGCCTTAAGCGCTGCGCGCGCGTCCGGCGTTGCCTTCGGGGCGTACCTGCATTGACGTTTGCTGGTCAGTGGCTGCGAGGGCGGGCCGGGCGCGCGAGGCCGTTCTTTCAGAGGCAACGGCCTCGATGATTCCGTGAAGCGTTACAGCGACTTGATCGTGCCCTTCGGCAGGATGGTCGAGACCGACGACTTCTGCACGGTGATTTCCGTGCCATCGGCGATTTCGACGCCGACGTAGGCTTCGCTGACCTTGGTCACCTTGCCGACGATGCCGCCGCTCGTGATGACTTCGTCGCCCTTGGCCATGGCCGAGAGCATGTTGCGATGTTCCTTCTGGCGCTTCATCTGCGGACGGATCATGATGAAGTACAGCACGGCGAACATCAGAATGAGCGGCAGGAAGCTCATGATGCTCGATTCGGCACCACCTGCTGCACTGCCTTGCGCGAAGGCATTGGAAATGAACGACACGTTGGTCTCTCCGTTTTTTACGATCAAAAAGCGAGCCGGTTATTCTACCACCGGCATTCATCGCGGCGATGACGCAAAATAGGCTTTGCGATCAAGTGCTTATCTCGGACCACGCCCCGGCACGGCATGCGCGCGCGTGAAAACCGGGGCGGCTCGAGCGGACCGCATGCCTTGTCCGCGCCATTATTGCGAAAGGTTATTGTAATGTATCGCGGCCGGCACGAGACACGCCGTCGTGAGACGCCCTCTCAGTCCACGCCGCGTGCGCGCTGCCCGGCGAAGCGCTGGCGGAACGCCGCGAACGTCTTCGTCTCGATCGCCGCGCGCATCTCGCTCATCAGCTCCAGGTAGTAGTGCAGATTGTGGATCGTGTTGAGCTGCGCGCCGAGGATCTCGCCCACGCGGTGCAGGTGGTGCAGGTAGCCGCGCGTGAAGTTGCGGCAGGTGTAGCAGCCGCATTGTTCGTCGAGCGGGCGCAGCGAGTTGCGGTGCACGGCGTTGCGGATCTTGATGTCGCCAAAGCGCGTGAAGATCCAGCCGTTGCGCGCGTTGCGCGTGGGCATCACGCAGTCGAACATGTCGACGCCCGAGGCCACGCCCGCCACCAGGTCTTCCGGCGTGCCGACGCCCATCAGGTAGTGCGGCTTGTCGGCCGGCAGTTGCGGCGCGATGTGTTCCAGCACGCGCATCATGTCTTCCTTCGGTTCGCCCACCGAAAGACCGCCGATCGCGTAGCCGTGGAACGGCATCTGCGCGAGGCCGGCGAGCGATTCGTCGCGCAGGTCCTCGAACATGCCGCCCTGCACGATGCCGAACAGTGCATTCGGGTTACCGAGGCGGTTGAACTCGTCGATCGAACGTTGTGCCCAGCGCATCGACATGCGCATCGAGTCCGCGGCTTCCTTGTGCGTGGTGGGCACGCCGTTGGTCGCGTAGGGCGTGCACTCGTCGAACTGCATGACGATGTCCGAGTTCAGCACCTTCTGGATCTGCATCGACACTTCGGGTGAGAGGAACAGCTTGTCGCCGTTCACGGGCGAGGCGAAGCGCACGCCGTCTTCCGAGATCTTGCGCAGGTCGCCGAGCGAGAACACCTGGAAGCCGCCCGAATCCGTGAGGATCGGCCGGTTCCAGCCCATGAAGCGGTGCAGGCCGCCGTGCGCCTCGATCGTTTCCAGGCCCGGGCGCAGCCAGAGGTGGAAGGTATTGCCGAGGATGATCTGCGCCTTCATCTCTTCGAGCTCGCGCGGCTGCGTGGCCTTCACGGTGCCGTAGGTGCCCACGGGCATGAAGATCGGCGTTTCGACCACGCCGTGATTGAGCGTGACACGGCCGCGGCGGGCGAGGCCGTCGGTGCCGAGCAGTTCGAATTTCAGGCCATTTTGCGGGCGTTCGCCCAGATAGGCGCCGTGTTCGGCGCGTGCGTTGTTTTGATGACCGTCGGTCATACGGTTGACTCCTGTGCAACCGGAAAACAGTCCGGCGCAGATGGTGAAACGCCGCCGCGCGTTGCGGGTATGTCGCGCGACGGCCTGGAAAGCGTGTGTGCTGCCTGCTACTTGTTGAGCGCGTCGTCGGTTTTCGTCAACAGCATCGCGTCGCCGTAACTGAAGAAGCGATAGCGCTCATCAATCGCGTGACGGTACGCCGCGCGTATCGTTTCGATGCCCGCGAACGCCGAAACGAGCATCAAGAGCGTGGACTTCGGCAGGTGGAAGTTCGTCACGAGCCGATCGACCACGCGGAATGTGTAGCCAGGCGTGATGAAGATATCGGTTTCCGCCTGCGTTGCCGCGAGCGTGCGGCCTTCGCGGTCGGCGTCGCGCGCGGCGGCTTCGAGCGCGCGCATCGAGGTCGTCCCCACCGCGATCACGCGGCCGCCGCGCGCACGCGTGGCCGCGATCTTGTCGACGAGCGATTGCGGCAGCTCGTACCATTCGCTATGCATCTTGTGCTCGGCGATGTTCTCCACGCGCACCGGCTGGAAGGTGCCCGCGCCCACGTGCAGCGTGAGCGTGGCGCGCGCGACGCCTTGCGCGTCGAGCTGCGCGAGCAGGGCGTCGTCGAAGTGCAGGCCCGCCGTGGGCGCGGCCACCGCGCCTGGATTCTGCGCGAACACCGTTTGATAGCGCGTTTCGTCGCTCGCATCGGCGTCGTGTGTGATGTAGGGCGGCAACGGCAGACGGCCGTGTCGCTCGATCAGCGTGAGGCAGTCGTCGGGAAAGTGCAGCGTGTAGAACTGATCGACGCGCTCGCCCACCGTCACGTCGAACGCATCGGCGAGGCGCAGCACCGTGCCGGGGCCCGGGCTCTTGCTCGCGCGGATCTGCGCGAGCGCCGTGCGCGCGCCGGTCAGGCGCTCCACGAGCACCTCGATCTTGCCGCCACTGGCCTTCTGGCCGAAGAAACGCGCCTTCAGCACCTTGGTATCGTTGAAGACGAGCAAGTCGCCCGGCGCGATGCACGCGGGCAGGTCGGAAAAGCGGCGGTCGGTGAGACGCGCGGGTTGTGTCGTGTTATCGACCTCCAGCAGACGGCTCGCGCTGCGCTCGGGCAGGGCGGTCTGCGCGATCAGTTCCTCGGGGAGGTCGAAATCGAAATCGGAAAGCTTGAACATGCGGCCTGAAGTAACGGAAATGCGCCGGAGGCCCGGCGCGCGGCGGCTTGGCGGAGCCGAACCGTCAAGCGGTTGCGCCCCAAAAAGCGGCTGCAATGGCCGTTCGTGCGTGACGAACCACCAAGTTGCATGGGACCGGTTAAGGGCTAAAGCCCTAACTCCGGATCGACACGGCTATGATTGCGGGACGTGCGCGATAGCGATGCGCGCGGCGTGCCTGATGGCAGAAGCCGTCGCGCTGCACGCGCCGCGCCATGCCGGAAAGCCGATATTGTACTTGCGAAGCTGCCCATGCCCCCATCCGTTAGCCGATTGATGTCCGAACCCGACTCCGCGAGCGAAGCGCCCGACGACGCGCGCACGCCCGAGGACGGCGCGCGCAAGGAGCAACCGGACACGACGGAAGGCGCCGCACCGCCCGCGCGCAAACGCGCCGCGAAGAAATCCGCAGAAAAAGCCGTAGAAAACGCCGTAGAAAAAGCTGCAGAAAAAGCCGCGTCCAAAGACAAGCCCAAGCTCACCAAAACCGCCGACCGCCTCGCCAAACTCGGTCTGCGCAGCGACATCGATCTCGTGTTGCATCTGCCGATGCGCTACGAGGACGAAACCACGCTCACGCCCATCGGCGAACTCCTGCCGGGCGGCATCGCGCAAACCGAAGGCGTGGTGTTCGACAACGAGATCGTCTACCGGCCGCGCCGCCAGCTCGTCGTGAAGCTGCAGGATCACAACGGCGACGAGCTTCATTTGCGCTTCCTGAACTTCTATGGCTCGCAGGTCGCGCAGATGGCGATCGGCAAGCGGTTGCGCGTGCGCGGCGACGTGCGCGGTGGCTTCTTCGGCATGGAGATGGTGCATCCGGCGGTGAAGGTCGTCGAGGGCGACGCGCCGCTGCCGCAGGCACTCACGCCGGTGTATCCGTCCACGGCGGGCGTGAGCCAGGCGTATCTGCGCAAGGCGATCGACAACGCGCTTTCGCGTGCGCATCTGCCTGAATTGCTGCCGGATGCGGTGGCGCACGAGTTCATGGAGCCGCTGAATCTGCCGCCATTGATGGATGCTGTGAAGACGCTGCACCACCCGCCCGTGAACGCCGACGAGCATGAGCTGATCGACGGCACACATCCCGCGTGGACGCGCATTAAATTCGAGGAGCTGCTCGCGCAGCAACTGTCGCTCAAGCGCGCGCACGAAGAGCGCCGCACGCGCGCTGCGCCCGCGATGGCTCGCCACGTCGCGGGGCGCAAGAGCGAAGAGACGCTGCTCGCACGTCTGCGCGGCGCGCTGCCGTTCACGCTGACGCTCGCGCAGGAGCGCGTGGTGGCGGAAATCGCGCACGATCTCGAACAGCCGCACCCCATGCAGCGTCTGCTGCAAGGCGACGTGGGCAGCGGCAAGACCGTGGTCGCGGCGCTCGCGGCCGCGCAGGCCATCGACGCGGGCTACCAGGCCGCGCTCATGGCGCCCACTGAAATCCTCGCGGAACAGCACGCGCGCAAGCTGCGCGGCTGGCTCGAGCCGCTCGGCGTGCAGGTGGCGTGGCTCGCGGGCAGCCTCAAGGCGAAGGAAAAGCGCGCGGCGCTCGAAGCCGCGGCGCTCGGCACGGCGCAGCTCGTGATCGGCACCCACGCGATCATTCAGGAGGCCGTGGAATTCGCGCGCCTCGGCCTCGTGATCGTCGACGAGCAGCATCGCTTCGGCGTCGAGCAGCGGCTCGCGCTGCGCGCCAAGGCGCAGAATGCGAAAGCGCCTGGCGAGACGCATCGCGAGTTCCAGCCGCATCAGCTGATGATGTCGGCTACGCCGATCCCGCGTACGCTCGCCATGACCTACTACGCGGACCTCGACGTCTCCACCATCGACGAACTGCCGCCCGGCCGTACACCGATCCTCACGAAGCTCATCTCCGACGCGCGCCGCGAGGAAGTGGTCGCGCGCGTGCGCGCGGCGGCGCTCACGGGTCGTCAGGTGTACTGGGTATGTCCGCTGATCGAGGAAAGCGAGACGTTGCAGCTGCAAACGGCCGTCGAGACTTACGAAACGCTCGTGGCTGCGCTACCGGAACTCACCGTGGGCCTCGTGCACGGCCGTCTGGCTTCCGCGGACAAGGCCGCCGTCATGGATGCGTTTTCACGCAACGAAGTGCAACTGCTCGTGGCGACGACGGTTATCGAAGTGGGCGTGGATGTGCCCAACGCCTCGCTGATGGTGATCGAGCATGCCGAGCGCTTCGGCCTCGCGCAATTGCACCAGTTGCGCGGGCGCGTGGGGCGGGGCAGCGCCGCTTCGGTGTGCGTGCTGCTCTATACCGGGCCGTTGTCGCTCACGGGCCGCGCACGCCTGCAAACCATGCGCGAGACCACCGACGGCTTCGAGATCGCACGCAAGGACCTCGAAATCCGCGGCCCCGGCGAATTCCTCGGCGCGCGTCAATCTGGCGCGGCGATGCTGCGCTTCGCGAGCCTCGAGAACGACGCGTGGCTCATCGAGCCCGCGCGCGGCGCAGCCGAACGTCTGCTGCACGAGTTTCCGCTCGTCGTCACGCAGCACCTGAACCGTTGGCTCGGCGCCCGCGAGCAGTACCTGAAAGCGTAAATAGTCCATTGCGCGGAACCTGCGCGCGCCTGCGCCGTCTGACCCTTTTGTGCTGATCACGCCCCGCATAGGGGTGTTGATTATTGGCGAATCACCGCCATAGGTGTATAACTACAAGCTATTGATTCACCTTTTTTGATTGGTCCCCGAATGACGCTCACTGAATTGAAATACATTGTCGCGGTAGCTCGAGAGCGCCACTTCGGACGGGCCGCGGAAGCCTGCTTCGTGAGCCAGCCGACCCTTTCGGTCGCCATCAAGAAGCTCGAAGACGAACTGAACGTGCAAATCTTCGAGCGCGGCACGAGCGAGGTGAGCGTGACGCCCATCGGCGAGCAGATCGTCACGCAAGCGCAGCGCGTGCTCGAACAGACGCTCGCGATCAAGGAAATCGCCAAGCAGGGCAAGGATCCGCTCGTGGGGCCGCTGCGCCTGGGCGTGATCTATACGATCGGGCCCTACCTGCTGCCCACGCTCGTCAAGCAGATGATCAAGCGCGTGCCGCAAATGCCGCTCATGCTGCAGGAGAACTACACGCTCAAGCTCATCGAGCTGCTCAAGCAAGGCGAGATCGACGTGGCGATCATGGCACTGCCGTTCCCCGAAACCGGCCTCACGCTGCGGCCGCTCTACGACGAACCGTTCGTCGTGGCGCTGCCTTCGGGCCACGCGTGGGAACAGCGCCCGAAGATCGACCCGGACGACCTCAAGCAGGAAACCATGCTGCTGCTCGGCAGCGGGCATTGCTTCCGCGACCACGTGCTGGGCGTGTGCCCGGAACTGATGCGCTTCTCGCAGAACGCCGACGGCATCCAGAAGACGTTCGAAGGCTCGTCGCTAGAGACCATTCGTCATATGGTCGCGAGCGGCGTAGGCATTACCGTGCTACCGCGCATGTCGGTGACCGAGGTGAAGCCGCACGCCGGCGGCGTCGATTCCGGGCTGCTTTCCTACGTGCCGTTCGACGAACCCGTGCCGGACCGCCGCGTGGTGCTCGCGTGGCGCAAGAGCTTCACGCGCATGCCGGCAATCGAGGCGGTCGTCGACGCCATTCACGCCTGCGAGCTGCCCGGCGTGAGGAAGATCGAGGCGCCTGCCGAGGCAGCCTGACGTACATCGCACCGTGCGCTTTCGGGCTGCGCGGAGCGTTTCCCTCTCCAGCGCGGCATTCGCCCGCGCCGCAATTCCCCGGCCTTGCGTTTCTTGCGACCCCAATAACCTGCGTCTATTCGATAGATTAAATAAATCAAATTATATATATCGATAGTCGATGCTAAAGTTTCCCCTAACCGATCCCGACCGGAAACTACTGGAGGAAGCGATGCAAACCACCCACTCGAACACTCCCGCACCCAGCACCCCGGCACGCGCCCATTCTGGCCTTCGCACCGTGTGGTTCTCGCTGCTCGTTGACCGCGCGCTGTCCGCCTGACGGCCTCACGCTGTCCCGGCGCAAATTTCACCGAATTCCAGAACACACACGCAAGCAAGGAAGGAATCCAGCATGACCGACCGTACTCTCACCTCGGCAGCCGGCGCACCCGTCGTCGATAACCAGAACTCGCTCACCGCCGGTCCGCGCGGCCCCGTGATGCTGCAGGACGTGTGGCTCCTCGAAAAGCTCGCGCACTTCGACCGTGAAGTGATTCCCGAGCGCCGCGTGCACGCGAAGGGCTCGGGCGCGTTCGGCACGCTCAAGGTCACGCACGACATCTCGCGCTACACGAAGGCCAAAGTGTTCGGCGAAGTCGGCAACGAAACGCCGCTGTTCATCCGCTTCTCGACCGTGGCGGGCGAGCGCGGCGCGGCCGACGCCGAGCGCGACGTGCGCGGCTTCTCGATCAAGTTCTACACGGAAGAGGGCAACTGGGACATCGTCGGCAACAACACGCCAGTGTTCTTTATTCGCGATCCGCTCAAGTTCCCGGACTTCATCCACACGCAAAAGCGCGATCCGCGGACCAACATGCGCAACAACGTGGCCGCGTGGGACTTCTGGTCGCGTCATCCGGAGTCGCTGCATCAGGTGACGATCCTCATGAGCGATCGCGGCATTCCGAAGAACTATCGTCAGCAGCACGGTTTCGGCTCGCACACGTTCTCGTTCATCAACGCGAATAACGAGCGTTTCTACGTGAAGTTCCACTTCAAATCGGCGCAGGGCGTGGAGAACTACAGCGACGCCGAAGCCGCGCAGGTGATTGCTCAGGACCGCGAATCGGCGCAGCGCGATCTCTTCAACGAGATCGAAAAGGGTAATTTCCCGAAGTGGAATTTCCGCATTCAGGTGATGCCCGAGGCCGATGCCGCGAAGGTGCCGTACAACCCGTTCGACATCACGAAGGTGTGGCCGCACAAGGACTATCCGCTGATCGACGTGGGCACGATCGAGCTGAACCGTAATCCGGAAAACTATTTCGCCGATGTCGAGCAGGCCGCTTTCACGCCGGCGAACGTGGTGCCGGGCATCGGCTTCTCGCCGGATCGCTTGTTGCAGGGGCGCTTGTTCTCGTATGGCGACACGCAGCGCTATCGCCTGGGTGTGAACCATCACCAGATTCCGGTGAATGCGCCGCGCTCCCCGCTCCACTCGTTCCATCGCGACGGCGCAATGCGCACCGACGGCAACCTGGGCGGCAACGTGAACTACGAACCGAGCCGTTTCGGCGACTTTGGGCAGCGTGCGCAGGCGGGCGAGCCGCCGCTCGCGGCCGGTGCGGTCGATCACTACGATCACCGCGAAGACGACGACTACTACAGCCAGCCGGGCGCGCTGTTCCGGTTGTTCGATGCGGGCCAGCGCGAGCGGCTTTTCGCGAACATCGCACGGCATATCAACGGCGTACCGGCGGAGATCGTGGAGCGTCAGATCGAGCACTTGCGCCGCGCCGATCCGGCGTATGCGCAAGGCGTGATCGACGCGATCGCGAAGCTGGCGAAGTAAGGACGCGGGCGCGGTGTGTTGTCACAACGCTGAGACAGCGAGCCGCGCCTGAAGCAGGAATTCGAGGAAACACCACAGGAGCACGATCATGACCCGAACGATGACGATGACCCTCAAGACCATGGGACGCGGCGAGGCCGCCACGATGGCGCGCACGCGCGCGGAAGGCACGCAGATCGTGCGTCGCGTGGTGGGCTTCGCGATCGTGGCGAGCGGTTTCGTGGCGATCGCGATGCAAGGTCTCGCGCACCTGGCGGGACACTGAACGAGGCGGGCACGTTGCTGGACAGTAGGGCCGGATGAGCCGGTTTTCTGATATTTCCAGGCTACACTGACGACCGATCGAGCGTTCGCGCGCGGCTGATGAAAAGCGCGCGCGTCGCAACCGGTTCGCCAAGCAGGCGTAGTCTCATTGCTACACAAGGAGTCGTCATGGCCAAAAAAGCAACCGTACAGCACGTGAATATCGGCATCAGCGACAAGGATCGCAAGAAGATCGCGGAGGGTCTCTCGCGCCTGCTCGCGGACACCTACACGCTGTATCTGAAGACGCACAACTTCCACTGGAACGTCACGGGGCCGATGTTCAACACGCTCCACCTGATGTTCGAAGGGCAGTACAACGAACTCGCACTGGCCGTGGACGCCATCGCCGAGCGTATTCGTGCGCTGGGCGTGCATGCGCCGGGCAGCTACAAGGAATTCGCGAAGCTTTCGTCGATTCCCGAAGCGGACGGGGTGCCGGCCGCTGAAGACATGATCCGCCAGCTGGTGGAAGGGCAGGAAGCCGTGGTGCGCACCGCGCGCGCGATCTTCCCGTCGACGGAAGCGGCCAACGACGAACCGACCGCCGACCTGCTCACGCAACGCATGCAGACGCACGAAAAGACCGCGTGGATGCTGCGCTCGCTGCTGGCCTGAAGCCGATGCGGCGCCCGGGCGCTGCACCTGAAGCACGACCAGCACGATGAAAGGCCCGCCGAATGTCCGGCGGGCCTTTGTTTTTGCGCGGGTGCGGCTCGCGGCGACGGCGCGCCGCCCTGGCCTACAATAGCGGCATCGCTTTTCCCGCCCCGATCATGTTCGCCCGACTCCCGCTCTATTTGCGGCTCGTCCGCATGGACAAGCCGATCGGCAGCCTGCTGCTGCTGTGGCCGACGCTCAACGCGCTATGGATCGCCTCCGATGGCCATCCGCCCCTCTCGCTGCTGATCATCTTTACGGTCGGCACCGTGCTGATGCGCTCGGCGGGCTGCGCGATCAACGACTACGCCGACCGCGACTTCGACCGCCATGTGAAACGCACGGCCGAACGCCCCATCACGTCGGGCCGCATTCGCGCCTGGGAAGCGGTGGCGATTGCCGCGGGCCTCGCGCTCGTGTCGTTCCTGTTGATCCTGCCGCTCAATGCGCTGACGAAGCAGCTTTCGGTCGTGGCGCTGTTCGTGGCGGCGTCGTATCCGTTCACCAAGCGCTTTTTCGCGATTCCGCAGGCGTATCTGGGCATTGCGTTCGGCTTCGGCATTCCCATGGCATTCGCCGCCGTGCAGGATCACGTGCCAGCGCTCGCGTGGATCATGCTGGCCGCGAACGTGTTCTGGTCCGTGGCCTACGACACCGAATACGCGATGGTCGATCGCGACGACGACATCAAGATCGGCATTCGTACCTCGGCGCTCACATTCGGCCGGTTCGACGTGCTCGCGATCATGCTCTGCTATGCGGTCACGCTCGGCATTTACGTGTGGGTGGGCGTGACGCTGGGTTTCGGCTGGCTCTACTGGCTCGGCTGGGCGGCGGCCGTGGGCTGCGCTATTTACCACTACACGCTCATCAAGAACCGCGAGCGCATGCCGTGCTTCGCCGCGTTCCGCCACAACAACTGGCTGGGCGGCGTGCTGTTCGTCGGGATTGCTGCCCATTACGTCGTCGCGGGACTCTGAGGCCCGATCGATTAAAAAAAGCGCCGGGGTATGACACACCCGGCGCTTTTTCTATCTGGACGCGGCCGCTGGCTTACTGCTTGCCGAATTCCTCGCCCATTTCCTTCGCGCGTGCATCGGCCGCGAGCGCGCCCTTGACGATGGCGGCCTTCACGCCCGAAGCGTCGAACGACGCGAGCGCCGCGGCGGTCGTGCCGCCCTTGGAGGTCACGCGCTCGCGCAGCACGGCGGGCGGCTCGTCCGATTGCAGCGCAAGTTGCGCCGCGCCCGTGAACGTGGCGATGGCGAGCGCGCGGCCCTGCTGCTCGTCCATGCCGAGCTGGCGCGCCGCTTCTTCGAGCGCTTCGATGAAGTAGAACACGTAGGCCGGGCCGCTGCCCGAGATGCCCGTGACCGCGTCGATCTTCGTTTCGTCGTCGAACCAGACCGTTTGGCCGACTGCGCCGAGCACATCCGAAGCGAGCTGTCGGCCCGTTGCGTCCACGCCGCTGCTCGCGACGAGGCCGGTTGCGCCCATGCCGATCAGCGCGGGCGTGTTCGGCATCGTGCGCACGACGCGCGCGTGGCCGTTCAGCCAGCGCGAGAGGTCGTCGATGCGAATGCCGGCCATGATGCTGATGACGACCTGATGGGCGCCCAGGTGCGGGGCGATGCCCTCGGCCACGGCCTTGGCGATTTGCGGCTTTACTGCGATCAGAACCGCGTCATACGAAGCGAGCGCGGCGTCCGCGGCGGCGCCGGTGCGCACGCCGAACTGCTCGGCGCTGCGCTTGCGGGCGTCCTCGTTCGGATCGATCGCGTAGAGATTGTCGGCCGGAACGCCCTTGCGGATCAGGCCGCCGATGAGTGCGGCGGCCATGTTGCCGCCGCCGATGAAGGCAATTTTCATGGTGATGGAATCGTTCAGTGAATCAGTGAGAGTAGTCGCGCGCGCCGAAAATCGCGGTGCCGACGCGTACGATCGTCGCGCCTTCGAGCACCGCGGCTTCGAGGTCGGCCGACATGCCCATGGAGAGCGTGTCGAGCGCGAGGCCTTCTGCGCGTAGCGCTTCGAACAGCTCGCGCAACTGGCGGTGCGGCACGCGTTGCGCCTCGAGCGAGGTGTCCGGCTCGGGAATCGACATGAGCCCGCGCAGGCGCAGGTTGGGCAGGGCGGCGATCTGGCGCGCGACCTGCTGCGCTTCTTGCGGGGTGACGCCGCTCTTGCTGGCCTCGCCGCTCACGTTGACCTGGAGGCAGACGTTGAGCGGCGCCATGCCGGCGGGACGTTGCGCCGAAAGGCGTTCGGCGATCTTCAGACGATCGACCGAATGGACCCAGTCGAAACGCTCGGCTACGGGGCGTGTCTTGTTCGATTGGAGCGGCCCGATGAAATGCCATTCGATACTCGCGCGCAAGTCGGCGAGCGCCTCGATCTTGTCCACGGATTCCTGCACGTAGTTCTCGCCGAACGCGCGCTGGCCGGCAGCGTGAGCGGCGCGCACGTCCTGCGCAGGAAATGTTTTCGAAACCGCGAGCAACTCCACGCTTTGCGGGTCGCGGCCGGCGTTGCGGGCGGCGGCGGCGATGCGCTCGCGGACAGCTTCGAGATTGTGGGAGAGATCGGTCATCGGGCTTGAGGGCTGGCGCGTGAATCGGCAAGCGCCGCTTTTGGATCCAAAACGAACAGAACGACGGCCATTATACGGACTGCGCACGGCGCGAAACATTGGCCAGAAAGGCGATACCGAATGGCTGGCTGTTGGCGCGCCGTGGGTCTCGTTACGCTGGTTCCGTTCCCGATGGGCTCAATTCGTCGCCAGCATATGTTCGACCAGTTCAATCCAGTGCGTGACCGGAATCGCGGTGCCGCTTTGCAGGTGCGTGATGCAACCTATGTTGGCGGAGACGATCAACTGCGGCTCCAGCGCCTGCAGCCGGTCCACTTTCTGGTTGCGCAGCGTGTAGGAAAGGCGCGGCTGCATGATCGAATACGTGCCCGCGGAGCCGCAGCAAAGGTGGCTGTCGGCCGGCAGCCGCACGTCGAGTCCGAGCGCAGTGAGCAGCCTTTCCACGCCGCCGCGCAACTGCTGGCCATGCTGCAGCGTGCAGGGAGGATGCCAGGCCACCGTCTTGATGCCGCGCCGCCTCGTCGAGGCCACGAGCGCTTCCTCGAATGCGGGCAGCAGCTCCGAAAGATCGCGGGTGAGCTCGACCACGCGGCGCGCTTTCTCCACATAGGCCGGATCGTCGCGCAGCAGGTGCGCGTATTCCTTTACCGTCGCGCCGCAGCCCGAGGCGTTCATCACGATCGCTTCCGCGCCTTGCTCGATGTAGGGCCACCACGCGTCGATGTTCGCGCGCACGTCGTCGAGCGCGTCGTCGGCGTAGCCCATATGCAGGCGGATCGCGCCGCAGCAGCCCGATTCCGGCGCCACGATCGTTTCGATGCCAAGCGCGTCCAGCACGCGCGCGGTCGCGATGTTGATGTTGGGCATCATCGAGGGCTGCACGCAGCCTTGCAGCATCAGCATCTTGCGCGCGTGCTTCGCCGTGGGCCACGCGAGCGAGCGCTGGCGCACGGGCACCTTGTCGCGCAGGCGCTTGGGCAGAAGCGGCCGCACCTGCTGGCCGAGGCGCATGGCCGGTGTGAAGAGGGCGCGGCGCGGCAGCAGGCCCGCGAGCAGGCGGCGCATGACGCGCTGGCGCAGCGGACGCTTCACCATCTGTTCGGCATGCTTGCGGCCCACTTCCACGAGGCGCCCGTACTGCACGCCAGAAGGGCAGGTGGTCTCGCAACTGCGGCACGTGAGGCAGCGGTCGAGGTGCGTGAGCGTGCTCTTGGTGACCGGCGCGCCTTCCACCATCTGCTTCATGAGATAGATGCGCCCGCGCGGGCCGTCCAGCTCGTCGCCGAGCAACTGATAGGTCGGGCAGGTCGCGGTGCAGAAGCCGCAATGCACGCACTTGCGCAGGATCGCGTCGGCTTCGTCGCCGTCGGGGGTGTTGCGTATGAAGTCCGCGAGGTTCGTCTGCATCGCCGCGTGTGGGTGTCGTCAGAAGTCGGAATACAGCCGGCCGCGATTGAAGATGCGGGCCGGGTCGAAGGCGGCCTTCAAGCCGCGATGGATCTTCATGAGCGGCGCGGCCAAAGGCGTGAAGACGCCCGCGCTGCGGTCGTAGTCGCGCCCGGTGCGGAACATCGTGGCGTGACCGCCGGCTTGCTTCGCGCTGATACGCACCGTTTGCGCGTCGGTTTCCGTGATCCACCAGCGCTGCGCGCCACCCCATTCCATGAGTTGCGCGCCCGGCAGTTGCAAGGGCTCCGCGATCGAGGGCAGGGCGAGCCGCCACAGCGCCGCGTTGGGCGCAATCGACGCAAAGAACGGATCGGTCTGCTCGCGCAGGCCCGCCCAGAAGCGTTCGGCTTCCACGGCGTCCACCACTTCGCCGCCCAGGCTCGCGCGGGCTGTCTTCACAGCGGCTTCCGCGCCCGCGAGGCGTACCGCGAGCGTGCCGTTGCGCCAGGCGCTCGCCGTCATCGGCAGCGGGCGGCCGCCCCATTCGTTGAGCTTGCGCACGGCGTCGGTGCCGTTCATATCGAATTTGAGCGTGGTTTCCGCTTGCGCCACCGGCAGCACCTTCACCGAAAGCTCCAGCAGCAGGCCGAGCGTGCCGAGCGACCCGGCCATGAGCCGCGAAACGTCGTAGCCCGCCACGTTTTTCACGACCTGGCCGCCGAAATGCAGGACTTCGCCGTGGCCGTTCATGAGCACCGCGCCCAGCACGAAGTCGCGCGGTGCGCCCGCGCTGGCCCGCCGTGGCCCGGCGAGGCCTGCGGCAATGCAGCCGCCCAGGGTGGCCTGGGCGCCGAAGTGCGGTGGCTCGAACGCGAGCATCTGGGCGTGGGCCGCGAGCGCCGTTTCGATCTCCGCAAGCGGTGTGCCGGCGCGCGCCGTGATCACCAGTTCCGCCGGGTCGTACGCGATGATGCCGCGGTGCGCGCGCGTGTCGAGAATCTCGCCTTCGAGCGACTGGCCGTACCAGTCCTTGGTGCCCCCGCCGCGAATGCGCAGCGGCCGCCCATCGGCGCTCGCCAGCCGGATGCGTTCGGACCAGTCCGAGACGATGTCGTCCTCTTCCATGTCGTGATGGTCGCGCTCGTTCGTTATATGGTTCGTTCGATTGTACTGAGCGAACCTCTCCTGACAACCCGGAGCGGACCCTCATGTGGGTCACGCGATATGCATAGACGGCGCGGTGCTTCGTGCGTGTTTGCGCGTCTGTCAGAAGCGCGGCAACTCGGGGTGCGGCAGCAGATTCCCCCGCACGTGCATGCGCCCGTACTCGGCGCAGCGCGCACGCGTGGGGATGCCCTTGTCGGGGTTGAGCAGCCTGGCCGGGTCGAACGCGTGTTTCACCGCATGAAACGCGTCGCGCTCCTGGGGCGAGAATTGCACGCACATCGAATTGATCTTCTCGATGCCCACGCCGTGCTCGCCCGTCACGGTGCCACCCAGCTCGACGCAGGTTTCGAGAATGTCCGAGCCGAAGGCCTCTGCGCGGTGCCATTCGTCGAGGTCGTTGCCGTTGAAGAGAATGAGCGGGTGCATATTGCCGTCGCCGGCATGGAATACGTTGATGCAGCGCAGTCCATACTGCTTTTCCATTTCGTGGATGCGCGCGAGCAGCGGCCCGATCGCGCGGCGCGGCACGGTGCCGTCCATGCAGTAGTAGTCGGGCGAGATGCGGCCCGCCGCCGGAAACGCATTCTTGCGGCCCGACCAGAAGCGCAGGCGTTCTTCCTCGGTGCGCGAGATCTGGATGCGCGTGGCGCCATGCTCGCGCAGCACCGTGGTCGTGCGCGCGATCTCGTCGGCGACTTCCTCGGGCGTGCCGTCGGCTTCGCACAGCAGGATCGCGGCGGCGTCGAGGTCGTAACCGGCGTTCACGAACTCCTCCACAGCGCGCGTGGCCGGCTTGTCCATCATTTCCAGGCCCGCCGGAATGATGCCCGAGGCGATGATGCCCGCTACGGCGTCGCCGCCTTTCACGACGTCGTCGAAGCTCGCCATGATGACCTGCGCGGTTTGCGGGCGCGGAATCAGCTTGACGGTCACTTCGGTCACGATGGCGAACATGCCTTCGCTGCCGATCATTACCGCGAGCAGATCGAGGCCTGGTGCATCGGGCGCGAGCGAGCCGAATTCGACGATCTCGCCGTCCATCGTCACGGCGCGCACGCGCAGCACGTTGTGCACCGTGAGGCCGTACTTGAGGCAATGGACGCCGCCCGAATTCTCCGAAACGTTGCCGCCTATCGTGCAGGCGATCTGCGAAGACGGATCCGGCGCGTAGTAAAGGCCGAAGGGCGCCGCCGCTTCAGAAACGGCCAGATTGCGCACGCCGGGCTGCACGGTGGCCGTGCGCGCGTAGGGATCGACTTCGAGAATGCGCTTGAAACGCGCGAGCGAAAGCACGATGCCGTGCCGGATCGGCATGGCGCCGCCCGAGAGGCCGGTGCCCGCGCCGCGGGGCACGACCGGCACGTCGAGGCGCCGGCAGATCTGCACGATGCGTTGCACTTGCGACTCGGTCTCCGGCAGCGCCACGGCGAGCGGCAGCCGCCGGTAGGCGGCGAGCCCGTCGCACTCGTAGGCGACGGTGTCCTCCTCCCGATGCAGCAGGCAATGCGCCGGCAGCACGGCCATCAACGCCTGGACTACCTCGCGCTGGCGTTGCGCGAGGGCTTCCGGGCTCAACTCGGGCAAGTTCGCCTCGGGTGCGTTCATGTCTCCTCCCGTCTGTTGCGCTTGTGTGCGCTTCTCTGCGCTTGTCGGTTACGCCGCCCAGCTGAAGATCTTGCCCGGATTCATCAGGTTGTGCGGATCGAGTGCGTGCTTGATCGCGCGCATCGTGTCGACGGTGTCCGCGCCGTGCTCTTCCACGAGGAACTCCATCTTGTGCAGGCCCACGCCGTGCTCGCCCGTGCAAGTGCCGTCCATCGCGATCGCACGCTGCACGACGCGGTGATTCAGGCGCTCGGCCTCGCTGATTTCCTCGGGCTTGTCCGGGTCGATCAGGATCGCCACGTGGAAGTTGCCGTCGCCCACGTGGCCGACGATCGGGCAGGGCAGCGGCGAGGCTTTGAGATCGGCTTCCGTCTCGATCACGCATTCGGCGAGGCGCGAGATCGGCACGCACACGTCGGTCGTCACGGCGCGGCAGCCGGGCTTGAGCTGCAGCATTGCGAAGTAGGCGTTGTGGCGCGCGTTCCACAGGCGGCTGCGGTCCTCGGGGCGCGTGGCCCACTCGAAGCCTTCTCCGCCGTGCTGCGCGGCAAGCTCCTGCACGAGCTGCGCCTGCTCCGCGACGCCCGCCTCGGTGCCGTGGAATTCGAAGAAGAGCGTGTGCTTTTCGCGCAGCGTGAGGTTCGAATGCTTGTTGATCGCGCGCACCGCGAGCGAGTCGATAAATTCCACGCGCGCGATCGGCACGCCAATCTGGATCGTCTCGATCACCGTGCGCACGGCCTGGGCCATCGAAGGGAACGCGCACACCGCCGCCGAGACTGCCTCGGGCTGCGGATAGAGTCGCACCGTGATTTCAGTGATCACGCCGAGCGTGCCTTCCGAGCCGACGAAAAGACGCGTGAGGTCATAGCCCGCCGACGACTTGCGCGCGCGCGTGCCGGTTTTGACCACGCGGCCGTCGGCGAGGACGGCGGTGAGACCCAGCACGTTCTCGCGCATCGTGCCGTAGCGCACGGCGTTGGTGCCCGAGGCGCGTGTGGCCGTCATGCCGCCGATGCTCGCATCGGCGCCCGGGTCGATCGGGAAGAAAAGACCCGTGTCGCGCAGCGCTTCATTGAGTTGCTTGCGCGAGATGCCAGGCTCGACCGTCACGGTGAGATCTTCGGCATTGATCGAGAGCACCCGGTTCATCTGCGAGAGGTCGATCGACACGCCGCCCTGTACGGCCAGCAAGTGACCTTCGAGCGACGAGCCGTTGCCGTAGGGAATGATCGGCACGCCATGACGGGCGCACAGCTTGACGATGGTCTGGATGTCCCCGGTGCTCTGCGCGAACACCACGGCGTCGGGCAGTTGCGGGTCGAAGGGCGATTCGTCACGGCCGTGATGGGCGCGTACGGCTTCGGAAGTGGAGACGCGTTCGCCGAATGCGCTGCGCAGTTGATCGAGGAGTTCGGTGGGGAACGGGCGGCGTGCGAGGGCCGGCGGCGCGGGGTGATTCACGCGTGTGTCTCCTTCGTATGGGTATGACTTCTGGCCCGGTCCATTTTACGCTTAACGTCTGCGCCGCAAAGCCGCGCTCTCTATGCTGCGGTGCACGAAACCTATAATGGCCGGCAGGCGTGGACTTACAGCCTTACACGGCGCCGGGCGCGCGTCAGGCGCGGCTTGCGTGAATTTTCAGCTTCGGAGAGCACAACATGGGCAATCGCCTGAGCAAGATTGCAACACGCACCGGCGACGACGGCTCGACCGGACTCGGTGACGGCAGTCGCGTGCGCAAGGATGACGCGCGCATCGCCGCGATCGGCGACGTCGACGAGCTGAATTCGCAGATCGGCGTGTTGCTGTGCGAAACGCTCCCAGACGACGTGCGCGAGGCGCTCGTCGCAATCCAGCACGACCTCTTCGATCTGGGCGGCGAGCTGTGCATACCGGGCCACACGCTCGTGACCGACGAACACCTCGCGCGGCTCGATGGCTGGCTCGAGCATTACAACGCCGCGCTGCCGCCGCTCAAGGAGTTCATCCTCCCAGGCGGCTCGCGGGCGGCGGCGCTCGCGCATGTGTGCCGCACCGTATGCCGGCGCGCCGAGCGCGCGGTCGTTGCACTGGGCGCCTCAGCGAACTCGGGCCCGCCGCTCGCCGATACGCCGCGCCGCTACGTCAACCGGCTCTCCGACCTGCTGTTCGTGCTCGCGCGCGTGCTCAACCGGGCCGCCGGCGGCAGCGACGTGCTCTGGAGGCACGACCGGGGCGCGGGCAAGGGCGAGGGCGTGTAAGGCATAAAAGGGCGCGAGAGCGCGCCGCCCGACCGGAGCGTCCAATCGCATCGCCATCCCCCGAAAGAGACTCTTTCCCGCACCGCAAAAGTCCCGCCGAAGCGCGCTCCACGGCCTCCCGCCGCGCGTTCACGCCTGGCGCAATCCGGAAATTGCTGGGGTGCGACAAAATGCCTGGGTCGGGCTGCCGTGGTAAAGATGTATCTTGTGTGAATCTTTACCACGGAGAAGCCGTAAATGACTGCGCTCACCGCCGACCAGATGGCCCGCGTGAAGGCCACTGCGCCCGTTTTCGCCGAGCACGGCGCCACGATCACCAAGCATTTCTACAAGCGGATGTTCGCCGCGCACCCCGAGCTCAAGAACATCTTCAACCAGACGCATCAGCAAAGCGGCAGCCAGCCCGAAACGCTAGCCCGCGCGGTGTATGCCTACGCGGCGAACATCGACAATCTGGGCGCGCTCGGCGGCGCGGTCACGCACATCGCGCACAAGCACGCGAGCCTGAACATCCGTCCGGAGCACTATCCGATCGTCGGCCGCCATCTGCTCGGCGCAGTCGTGGACGTGCTCGGCGACGCAGTGGACCAGCCCACGCTCGACGCCTGGGCAGTGGCCTACGAGCAACTCGCGAACATCATGATCGGCACTGAGGCGAAGCTGTACGAGGGCGCTTCGTGGAGCGGCTTCCGTCCGTTCAAGGTGATGCGCAAGCAAGTCGAAAGCGACGAGATCACCTCGTTCTATCTCGCGCCGGCCGACGGTGCATCCGCGGGCGGTTTCGAGCCGGGCCAGTACGTAAGCGTGACGCGCTTCGTCGACAAGCTCGGCGTGGACCAGCCGCGTCAGTACAGCCTCTCGGACGCGCCCCACGGCAAATGGCTGCGCATCTCGGTGAAGCGGGAGGCTGGCCGCGGCGAAGCGCAGCCGGGCCACGTGTCGAACATCATGCATGACGGCGTGGAAGAAGGCGCGGTGGTGCATGTGAGCGCGCCGATGGGCGAGTTCACGCTCGATCGCACGAAGACGTCGCCGGTCGTGCTGATGAGCGGTGGTGTGGGCATCACGCCGATGAAGTCGATGCTCTCCACGCTGATCGCCGAGCGCAGCGAGCGCAAGGTGACCTTCGTGCATGCATGCCGCAACACCAAGGTGCACGCATTTCGCGACTTTCTGCGTCACGCTGTCTCCGAGTACCCGAACGTCAAGCGCGCGGTGTTCTACGAGGAAATCGGCGCAGACGACCGCCAGGGCGTGGACTACGACTTCGAAGGGCGTATCGATATCGGGCGCATCGAAGCGGATGTGCTGCTGCCCGACGCCGACTACTACCTGTGCGGCCCCGTGGCGTTCATGCGCGAACAGCGTGAGGCGCTCGTTGCCCGCGGCGTCGACGCTTCGCGCATCCACACGGAGATCTTCGGCTCCGGCATGCTGTAACGCCGCACACCAGGTACGCTGACATTACACGCTGAGTACGCCGAATCAAAAAACGCCGCGCGAAAGCGCGGCGTTTTGCGTATGCAGCGGTAAAACATGTATCGAATTGCGACTGGCATCACTCGCCCGAAGCCCGCCGGTTCACAGCTCGATACCCCGACGGCGAAATCGAGAGCCTGCGCCGGAAGATCCGCGCGAGACGCTCGCCGCGCGGCACGCCGCAGCGTTGCGCGATTTCGTCGATGGGAAGATTGGTTTGCGCGAGCAAGAGGCAACTGGCATCGAGCCGGGTGCGCAGCAGATATTCGGACGGCGTCAGGCCCGTTTGCGTCTTGAAGTGGCGCAGGAAGTTTCGCATGCTCATCTGTGCGACGCGCGCCGCATCGGCAACCGAGATCGGCTGATGGTAGTTCTCGCGCAGCCAGTGCGCGGCCGAGTTGATCTTGCCGTTTGCGCTGTCCGCCTCGCCATCGTCGAGCATGGGGCCGAGGCGTTCCCAGGAGCCCGGCATCGAGTCCTCGGAAACGCGCTGCGCAAGCGCCACGCCGTGATTGCGCTTGACCACCTTGAGCGCGGCGACGAGCGCCTCGGAAGGCGTCACGACCGAAGCGCCGGCGTTGCGCGCTTCCAGCGCCCGGCGTAGCCGCTGCGCCGAGCTTGCAGTATTGCCGCCCGTGCGCAGGAAGGGCACATCGGCGGCGGCGAGTACGGCGCGTCCCTCGCCGAGTGCGCGGATGATGCGCACTTTCGGTGCGAGCATCTGCAGCCGCGTGATGAGCCGCGCGTTGTCGCGCGCCTCCATCGCACCGGGGCCGCCGGCGATAAACAGTGTGTCGAAGCCGCTGCGTAGCGGGCCATGCAGGCTCTCGGACCATATCCGCAGGCCGCAACCGCTGGCCACATTGCCGCCAGGCTCGGAAAGCATGACGATCGAATAAGCAGGAAGCGTGTCGGCGCAGGCATCGTTCGCGAGACGAAACACATCGGCGAGCAAGGTCACGTCCCCGAGCGGGAAGCCCTCGAAAACCAGGATGCCGATGCGTTTGGCCACGTGTCCGAAATTTAAGTGAGCGCCGCGCGGCTGGAAAGCGCCTTGCCGGCAGACCACCCTATCGATGTACATAGCCGGTTCCTCGCGCAGAAAGGATTCGCAGGAGTACGTTGCGTTTTTGCGCCGCGCGCCCTGATCCGGCTGTGTGGGGCTGTTACATGCGGTCACATCACGCTCTCGGGATTCATGATAGGCCGGTGAGCCGCTGGCGCACGGCGCAGTCTGAAAATGCCGAGAAGTTGGCAGAATGGCTCGGTATGCGCCGGGCAAGGTGGCTCGGCCTCTCAGCGTTGCACCCCGGGTCTCGCGGGGCACGCACGCGCGCCCCGCGGACAAAATCCACGACGCGCATGTGTCGTTCACTGGAGCGTTTTCAGCGGAAATATTGTTTCGAGTTCTTGTGCACGTCATCGCGCATGAGCAGTTCCTCAGGCCACAGCCACGCGTACTGGCTGTGCTGATCGAAGCGCCCGACAGGCACGGTGCTGTCCAGCATGAACGCGTACGCAAGCACAACGTAATGGGTGCCGATACCGTTTTCCGCCGCGAAGTTGTCCGGATAGTGATGCTCGTACACGCCGACAAAGCGCGCAGCCGAGCGCTGCATGCCTGCAATGCCGAGCTCTGTTTCGACGATGCGCGTGAACGCGGCATCGAGCCACTCGTCCTTGCGGATGCGCCCACCCGGCACGAACCACTTGCCGCGCGCCGGGCGATTGCGTCGCTCGCCCACGAGCACGCGGCCGTCGGCGTCGGCGACGATGAGGTCGATCCCGACAAGCGGTGCGAGCCGCACCACCTCGAGGAATTCGGTAGGCGACAGCATGGACGAGCGGATCCGTGGAGTGTCGGTCGTGTCGATATGATTGTCTCGAGCGCAGTCGCTGCGCGCGCGGCGCATGACAATCAGGCGTCGCGTTGAAGAGCAGTCTAGGCGGGTCAATATCGGGTTGCACTGTCCAGAGCCGCCTAAGTCTCGCTATCGTGGGCCAAGATGCGAGCCGCGGCCCTCTCGCTCAAGGCTTCGGCGCGACGTAGCCCGCGGGCGTGACGGCATTCGATCTGGCGACCTCGGCGTTGTCCGACACCACATACACGGGCGATTCGGTCAGGCGTAGCGGGAGCATGCCATCGTTGTAAGTCATCGTGGTCGGGTTGCCCATCATGTCGAACACGCTCACCTGGCCCGCGCGCCCGCGCGCGTCCACCTGAAGCGTGTAGTTCGTCGCGCGCGTGGCATCGAAGCCGGTCTTCGCGCTCCAGCGCGCGTTGTCGTGGGTCCACAGCGCCGTGATCACCTTGCCGCCGCCCGGACGCGCGAAGGCATAAGCGTAGACGCCCGCGGGCGCGCCGCGCAGCGGACCGAGTGTATACGTACCGTCGACCAGCCGCGTCATGGTCGCGACCGCGAGCGCGGCCGGCTTCGGGCTGATGTTCGACGCGCCGTACATGCCCTTCGGATGCTCGAGTTCGAAGAACACGCCATAGCCAGGCGTCGTCTCCGGCATGTCCGCGCCATAGAAGATGAACGTGGTGTCCGCGCCTTCGCCGAGCAGGATCAGATGCGCGCGCGCCACGACCGCGCCCTGCGCGTAGAGCGTTTGCGCATCGGGATAGTTGGCCGCGTAGTTCGTACCGATGTCGTAACTAATACCCGTTTCGGTCACGAAGAGCGCGGCGCCCGGCTTGAGCATGTCGCGCATCGTCGTGCGCAGCTCGCGCATGGCTTCGGCCAGCGAAAGCGTGCCTTTTTCGGGCGTGCCGTACAGACGCTCGGGCGGATGCGAAGGACTCGTGCCGAAATCGTAGTAGCCGTGGATCGTCACGCCATCGAGATATTTAGCAATGCCAAGCGGTGCGAACTTCTTGAGCCACTCCGTATTGCCCTGCACGCCTGCATAGGTCGGGCCCATCACGATCGCCGACGGGTCGGTGGAGTGGATGCCCTCATAGACGGTCTTGTAGAGGTCGACGAAATGTGCGTCCGTATCTTTCCACGGCAGCCCGCCGTCCTTGTCGGGCTCCCATGTGACCTGATAGTAGTTGTGCGCCTGGCGCGGGAAGACGCGCGCACGGATGCGTGCGGACTCCGCGCCTACGCGCGACATGTAATCGCGCAACTGGGCCAATGACGAAGGCACGTAGCTATGGGTTTCCTGGCCGTTCGGACTTGCCCACCCGGGAAAGCCGTCGAGGGTGATCAACCGCATGATGTCGCCGGGCTTGAACTGGAGATCGAGCTGGGAGGCGGCAGCGTCGAACGTATTCGGACCTTTTGGCTCCATGACGTACCAGCCCCGCTTGTCGTTGGCCCAGGCAAGACCGAGGTCCGTATAGAGCGGACGCAAGCCGTCGCCGCCGCAGCAGTGCTGTCCGGGCGCGATATATGCTGAGCCTTGCCCACCGAAGCGGTGCAGGTCCTGGCGCGCGAAGGTGGCGGCGGGGAGTGCTGCGCTCACATCGGGCAGCACGCCGAACGTCGTGATGCCGGCCGGCCGCGTGCCGCGCTGGGGCAAACCCGTAGAGGGCTGCGAAGCCAGCGACGCGGAAAACGCGAAGTAGCCCGCGAGCGGCAGTGTGCAGGTGAGCGACGTGACGCGCGGGCCCGCTGCCACCGCGAAGTTGCCGCTGGCTTGCGGGCGGCTCCACGTATCCGTGATCTGCCATTGCACCTTGTCGTCGCGCGTCGCGCGCGTGGCCACATCGATACGCACGCTCTTGCCGCGCGCAAAGAGGCGTGTTCCATCGCTGCCGGGCGTATCGGCGGAGACGGGATCGTCGCTTGCGTCTGTCGCCGCACGGCCGGCGGCGCTCCTGCAAACGGGCGCGTCGGCGGCGCGGCAACTCATTGCCGGGAGCAGCACGCCGAGTACGCCGAGCGCGAGCGTTGCGGCCGGCACCCATGAAAAAGCGCGCGAGCCGCGCCCGGGGGGACGGTTCACAAGTGCGGATGCAAGGGCTGGGCGCAACGTCATTGGCAGGTTCCTCACAGCATAAAAGGGTAAGCCTAGTTGGTCGAGCAAGTCGTTTGACGCCAGCCTCCAGGCTTTTTGCGCAATTTTCCCTGGAAGCGCCGCGCGAGAGTTGTGCAGTGCTCGCGGAGCCCAATCATATAAAGCGGCTTTTTGTGAATTTTTTTATTGTGCAGCGCAAACAGGATTTAACAGGTTTAAAATGCGCTTCGGATGTTCGAAATCTGAGCACAAAGCTTCTTAAACATCATTTAATCAGACGAATGGAGTCGCGGTCTTTTATTGCCCGTTTCGCTTCCATCCCATGCGAGCGCATAGATCGGAAGGCGCCAAATGATTTTGTAGTAACAAAGGCGAAAATACCTGCCTGCAACGGTTATCCGGCACTTTTGCCGAATCGATGTAATCGAACCAATTGCCTTTCACGCAGTTTGCTTTTTGTCATTTAGCTTGGCGCCCAAGCTTCTAATCGGTCCTCGACCGGACTAAATGCGCCAATGTCTCGCCAGTTTCGGTCAGTCGTCGTTGCGGCAATTGTTCTCTGCATATGATGCACTGCACATGGAATGCTATCGAAATGCTATTACCGGGACTTTTCGCTTTGTACGGGGGATTGTTTAGGGGAAAAGCATGGCGTACGCAAGTCTGGATTTACCGTCGTTCAGCCGCCCGCATCTAGTGACCGCGGGCATCAGTCGAGAGGTGCGTCATATCGCAATTCTGCTGTTCGATGGTTGTTCGCTGCTCGGCGCCGGTATTGTGGCTGAAGTGTTTCATGTAGCGAATGAACTCTCGACAGACACCGCTCGCAGTTCACCTTACGATGTAAGCATCCTTTCGGCCGATGGCGGCAACGTAACGTGCTCGTCGTCGGTACGGGTCTGGACAGATGGACTCGATGCACGCCACTACGTCGGCTTCGACGCACTGTTCGTGGCGGGTGGAAAGGGCGCCTTCGCGGCTGCCAACGACGAGCGTCTCATTGCATGGCTGCGTCGCGTGCATGCGAATACCGGCACCATTCGTCCGATTGGTGAAGGCCGTTCGCTGCTCGAAGCGGCGAGTCTGTGCGGCCAGCGCACGCAGCACGAGTTCGGCTCGTATGCGATGCAAACGGGACGCGAGGAAGCGGGCGGCGACGCCGGCGACCGGCTCGAGTCAATGAAGAGCGCGCTCACGCTCGTCAAGCGCGACCTGGGCGTGGATGTTGCGCGCGCTGTGACCGAGCGGCTCATGCCCGATTCGGGTGGCAACCTCTTGCCGTTTCTCGGCGATGCGCTTGGCAGCGCACCGGCTGACAAAGTGCGTGCAGCGGCGCGTTGGCTGCAGGAAAACTGTCAGCGGGCCATTTCGATAGCGGACGCGGCGCAGGTCGCTGCAATGAGCGAGCGTAACTTTCTGCGCCGCTTCAAGCTGGAGATGGGCATCACGCCATCTGATTACTTACTGCATGCGCGCCTCGCGATTACCTGCAGCCTGCTCACCGATTCGGAATTGCCGGTCGACAAGATCGCGCGCCGCACCGGTATGGGCAACGGCGACCGCCTCGCCAAGATCTTCCGCAAGCGCATGATGATTTCGCCCACCGAATACCGCGAGCAAAGCCGCCGCGAGGCCGGCGTAGCTGTCTCGTAACGCCGCGGTAACAACGGTCGCACTTCGTTGCAAACGGGGTCGCTATTGGCGAGCCAAAGTGATCCTGCCCGATATGAAGGAGTCCGAAGATGAATGAAAGGTCATCGATTCATGAGGGACAAAGTCAGGCCCGTGCAGAAAGCGAGCCGGGGACAGCGCGCGAAGACACTACCCCTTGCACTCGCATCGTGCCGGTGGTGCTGGCGGGCGGCTCCGGTACGCGTTTGTGGCCGATGTCGCGCGAGCATTTCCCTAAGCAGTTAATTGGTGTGGTGGGCAGCGACACGCTGCTGCAGGCGACGGTGCACCGCCTCGACGGCTTTTCGTCAGAGTGGCAGGTCGCGAGTTCGCCAATCGTCGTATGTGGTGAAGAACACCGCTTCGTGATCGTCGATCAATTGCGTGCGTGTGGCATGGACGCGCGGCTCGTGGTCGAGCCGGCGCGGCGCGACACGGCGCCGGCGCTCACACTCGGCGCGGCGCTTGCGTGCGCGAACGGTGACGACGCGATTCTTATCGTGATGCCGTCGGACCATGCGATCGCCGACGTGGACGCCCTGCAGCGCGCGCTTGAATGCGCAGCACGCCACGCGCAGCGCGGCGCGATCGTCACGCTGGGCGTGCCGCCGCGTTCGCCCGAAACAGGGTTTGGTTACATCCGCATCGGCGAGGCGATCGCCGATGGCGCGCACCGTATCGACGGCTTTGTGGAAAAGCCCGCACCCGAACTTGCTACGCAATACATCACGCAGGGCGGCTACTGGTGGAACAGCGGCATCTTCGTGATGCGTGCGAGCGTCTGGCTCGATTCGCTGCGCGCGCTGCAGCCCGACATGCACGCAGCGTGCCTTGCCTCGTTCGTCGACGGCCAGCAAGACGGTCCCGTGTTCCGGCCGGCCACAGACGCCTTCAAGCGCGCCCCGTCCGACTCGATCGATTACGCGGTCATGGAGCGGCTATCGGGTAGCAACGGCTGGACGCCCGAGGGGGTGGTGGTCGCGCTCGACGCGGGCTGGTCCGACCTCGGCTCGTGGGACGCCGTGTGGGCCGCGATGGAAAAGGACGACGACGGCAACGTCGGACGCGGGCGTGTGGTGTTCGAGGGTGCGGTGGCGACTTACGCGCATTCCGACGGCAGGCTCGTGGCGTGCGTGGGGACTTCGAACCTCGTGGTGGTCGAAACCGCCGATGCGGTGCTCGTCGCCGACCGCTCGAAAGTGCAGGACGTGAAGGGGCTCGTTGCGCGCATCAAGGCGGAGCGCGCGCCCGAGGCGGATTCGCATCGCAAGGTGCAACGTCCGTGGGGCTTCTACGATTCGATCGATTCGGGCGAGCGCTTCCAGGTCAAACGCATCGTCGTCACGCCGGGCGCGCGACTCTCGCTGCAACTGCATCACCATCGCGCCGAGCATTGGACGGTTGTGCGCGGCACTGCGCTCGTTACGCGTGGTGAGGAATCCTTTCTTCTGACGGAAAACGAGTCCACTTACATTCCGCTCGGTGTGCGTCACCGGCTGGAAAACCCGGGCAAGGTGCCGCTCGAGATCATCGAGGTGCAGTCGGGAGCGTATTTGGGAGAGGACGACATCGTCCGTCTCGACGATACGTACGGCCGCTGCGGCTGAGGGCAGCGGCACGGCCTGCAGGGAGATAAAAAGGGAGAAAGCATGCGCGAGCTACAAAATCTGATGGCGAGAGTGCTCGACGTATCTGCCGTGATGATCGGCGCGAGCGTGGCTTCGGAGATCCGCTTCGAAGAAATCGTGCCGCGCGGCGTGAACGAAGCCTTCGTGCTGCTCGCCGCGGCGTTCGCGCTCGTGATCTTTCCGGCGTTCGAGCTTTACCAGTCGTGGCGCGGCCGCTCCAAGGCACTCCTCGCGGGCCAGGTGTCGCTTGCCTGGCTCGTTGTGCAGGGCTGCGCGCTGATCTCGATGTACTCGACGATGCATCACGTCGATCTCGTTTCGCGCTTGTGGTTTGCTTACTGGACGGCACTTGCAGGTGGCTTGCTCATCACGTGGCGCTTCCTCGCGCACGGCGTGCTTTCGCACATGCGGCGCGCGGGCATGAATCTTCATCAAGTCGCCATTGCGGGTTCCGCTTCACAATGCGACGAGATCATGCGGCGCATCGATGCGGAGCCAGGCTCCGGCTTTCGCGCGAGCGCGCTCTACAACACGATGCCGCAATCGGCGAGACCCGCGAGGGAGAAAGACGCGCCGGTGTGCGACACGATCGAGGCGTTCGCGCATTACATCCGCGAGCATGACGTGCACGAGTTGTGGCTCGCCCTTTCGCTCGCCGAAGAACGCACCGTGGTGCGGCTCGTGAGCGAGTTTCGCAACGACCTCGTGAACATCCGCTTCATTCCGGACGTGCGCTCGTTGGCCCTGTTCGACACCAGTACGGTGATCGATCTGCTCGGCGTGCCCGCCATCAACCTCGTCGCCTCGCCGCTGCCCGCGAGCGCGCAGTTCAAGAAGGCCATGTTCGACCGGGCGTTCGCAACGCTTGCGCTCGCCAGCCTCACGCCGCTCCTCATCGGCATTGCCATCGCGGTGAAGTTTTCCTCGCCTGGGCCCGTGTTGTTCAGGCAGCGCCGCAAGGGCGCCGACGGCCGCGTGTTCACGATCTACAAGTTCCGCACGATGCGCGAGCACAAGGAGGCGCCCGGCACGGTGAGCCAGGCGACGCGCCATGACCCGCGCGTGACGCGTCTCGGCGCGTTCCTGCGCCGCACGAGCCTCGATGAATTGCCGCAGTTCTACAACGTGCTGCGCGGCGACATGTCGGTGGTTGGACCCCGCCCGCATGCGCTCGAGCACGACGATCTTTATCAGAGCGTGGTGAAGGGCTACATCCACCGCTATCGCATCAAGCCCGGCATCACCGGCTGGGCGCAAGTCAACGGATTTCGCGGCGAGACCGATCACCTCGAAAAGATGGAAATGCGCGTAGCGCACGATCTGTATTACCTCGGCCATTGGTCGTTCTGGCTCGACATGCGCATCATCGCGGCCACGATCGTTCACGGGCTGGTAGGCCGCAACGCGTACTGAGCGCTGCGGCGCATTCGAGCAAGCATCACCAGCAAGCAACACCAGGTTTCGGGAGAAGCAAGATGGCGATGAATTATGACGGCGCTTACTATGGCGCGGCAGGCGCCGAGGAGCGATACCTAGGCGACTACCTGCAAACGATGGTGGCGAACTGGCGCGCCATCGCGGTCGTGACGCTCGCCGTCACGCTGCTGGGCGCGGCCTATGCATTCCTCGCCACGCCGACCTACCGTGCCGATGTGCTGTTCCACCTCGTCGACAAAGGCGACGCCAGCAAGAAGGACAGCAGCCTGCCGCCGCTCACGGGCATGTTCGACGAGAAGTCGACCGCGAACGGCGTCATCGAAATGCTGAAGTCGCGCAATGTGACCGAGGAAACGGTGCGCAAGCTGCACCTCGACATTTCGGCGCGGCCGCGCGAAATGCCCGTGATTGGCGGCATGCTTTCCGGCATCCTGGGCTCGCCCTGGGCGCAGAAGCTGCCCGGGTTCATGCGGCCGTCCGGCTATGCATGGGGCGGCGGCGACATCACGGTGTCGCGCTTCGATACGCCCGAAGCGATGTATGAGCGCGACTTCACGATCGTCGCCGGCGAAGAGCCCGGCACCTTCACGCTGCGCGACCCCGACGGCATTCCGCTTCTGCAGGGCCGCGTGGGCGAGGACGTGAGCGCCAACACTTCAGTCGGACCGATCGCGCTGCACGTGGACAGTTTGAGCGGGGCGCCCGGAACGCCTTTCCTGCTCACACGCGCCTCGACGCTCACCACCGTCGACCGGCTGGAGAATGCGCTCCAGATCCAGGAGGTCGGGCTGCAATCCGGCGTGATCCGCGCGAGTCTCGAAGGCCACAACAGCAAGACGACGGCCGCGATCCTCAACAACGTGGCGCACGAGTTCATCAAGCAGGACATCGCAAGCCGTTCGGCCGAAGCGGAACACATGCTCGCGTTCCTCGACGACCAGCTGCCGCAACTGCGCGCGCAAGTCGACGCGGCCGAGCAGAAGTACAACAAGTTCCGTAACGAGCACGGCACCGTCGATCTCGGCGAAGAAAGCCGGCTGTTGCTCCAGCAAGTGAGCGACAACAAGATCCGCCTCGAAGACCTGCGGCAGCAACGCGCGGAACTCGCGCAGCGTTTCACCGAACATCACCCGGCCGTCCAGGCGCTCGATGCGCAGATCGGCACGCTGCAGGCCGCGCAGTCGCAGCTCACGCGTAATGTGGCGCAACTGCCGGACACGGAACAGTCCGCTGTGCGTCTCTTGCGCGACGTGCATGTCAGCACGGAGCTTTACACGAGTCTCCTGAACAGCGCGCAGCAACTGCGTGTGGCGCGCGCGGGCCAGGTGGGCGACGTGCGCGTGGTCGATTTCGCCGAAGCGCCGGATGATCCGGTGCGTCCGAAGAAGCTGCTCGTGATTGCGCTCGCGATCGGGGCGGGGCTCGTGCTGGGCGTACTCGTCGCGTTCGTGCGCAAGTCGCTGTACGGCGGCGTGGAGCGTCCGGACGAACTCGAAGCCGCGCTCGGCGTGCCGGTCTTCGCCGTGGTGCCGCGCAGCCCGCAACAGCTGCGGCTGCAGCATCACGTGGCGTCGCGCCGGCGCGGGCTGCACGTGCTCGCGCAGCAGAACCCGCAGGACGTGGCGGTGGAAGGCGTGCGGAGCCTGCGCACCTCGCTGCAGCTCACGCTCAACGATGCGCGCAACAACATCGTGATGCTCACGGGCTCGCGGCCCGACATCGGCAAATCGTTCCTCTCGGTCAATCTCGCCGCGCTGGTCGCCTCGGTGAACAAGCGCGTGCTGATCGTCGATGGCGACATGCGGCGCGGCGACGTGCACTCGCACTTCGGCATCGCGCACCAGCCGGGTCTCTCCGACGTGCTGCTCGGCGCGGAGCTGGAGCGCGCGATCCAGCACGAGGTGCTGCCTGGACTCGACGTGCTGGCAAAGGGCTCGCTGCACTCGCATCCGTCTGAACTGCTGATGAGCCCGCGCTTCGAGTCGCTGCTCGAGGAACTGGGGGCGAAGTATGACCTCGTGATCGTCGATACGCCGCCGGTACTCGCGGTGACCGACTCGACGGTGATCGGACGGTACGCGGGCACGACGCTTCTCGCGATCCGCCACGGCCGCCACCCGATTTCGGAGCTCGAGGAAACGGTCAAGCGCCTGCGCATTGGCGGCGTGAATCTACGCGGCGTGCTGCTCACCGACGTGCCGAAGACTGGCGCATTCATCGGCGGCGGGTATCGCGGCGGTTACTACGGTTACGAAAGCGTTTCAGGGTAGAGCAAGGTAACAGCAGGTTGACGGTCGGTTTTCGGGCTGGCGGTCGATGATGAAAACCACCGAATCCCATTTCGCACACGCGAGGAGAGAACGATGGCAATGGCTCGTAAAGTTGCTTTGATTACCGGCATCACCGGTCAGGACGGTTCGTATCTGGCAGAACTGCTTTTGAACAAAGGCTATGAGGTGCATGGCATCAAGCGCCGCTCGTCGCTCTTCAACACGGACCGCATCGATCACCTGTATCGCGATGCACACGACTCGGAGCCCGGCATCCACCTCCATCACGGCGAAATGACGGACACCACGGCCCTGTTGCGCGTGGTCCAGGAGATCGCGCCCGACGAAGTCTACAACCTCGCCGCGCAGAGTCACGTGGCCGTGTCGTTCGACGAGCCCGAGTACACCGCGAACGCGGACGGCCTCGGTACGCTGCGCCTTCTGGAAGCGATCCGCATTCTCGGCCTCGCGAAGAAAACGCGCTTCTACCAGGCTTCGACGTCCGAGCTGTATGGGCTCGTGCAGGAAGTGCCGCAGCGCGAAACCACGCCGTTCTATCCGCGCAGCCCTTATGCGGTCGCGAAACTGTTCGCCTACTGGACCACGGTCAACTACCGCGAGGCGTACGGCATCTACGCGTGCAACGGCATTCTCTTCAACCACGAGTCGCCGCAGCGCGGCGAGACCTTCGTCACGCGCAAGATCACGCGTGCGATTGCCCGCATCGCCGTCGGATTGCAGAAGGAGGTGTATCTCGGCAACCTTTCGGCCATGCGCGACTGGGGCCATGCGCGCGATTACGTCGACATGCAGTGGCGCATGCTCCAGCAGGAAAAGCCCGAGGACTTCGTGATCGCAACGGGCGTGCAATACAGCGTGCGCGACTTCGTGCGCGCGGCGGCGACGGAACTGGGCATCACGGTGCGTTTCGAGGGCAACGGTGTCGAAGAGGTCGGCATTGTCGACCACGTCGACTCGCGCGAGATGCGGCTCGAAGCGGGTCAGGTGATCCTGCGTGTCGACCCGCGCTACTTCCGCCCGGCCGAGGTCGAGACGCTGCTTGGCGACGCCTCCAAGGCGCAGGAGAAGCTGGGCTGGAAGCCAGCCACCTCGTTCCAGGCGCTCGTCAAGGAAATGGTGCGAGCCGACTATCAGGCCGCCCGGCGCGACGCGCTCGTCACGCTGGCCGGCTTCAAGGCTCTCGAACATCACGAGTGAGATGCCATGGACAAGAACTCCCGAATCTTCGTTGCTGGCCACCGCGGCATGGTGGGCTCGGCGCTCGTGCGCGCGTTGCAGACGCACGGCTACCGTAATCTCGTCACGCGTCCTCACGGGGAGCTCGACCTCACCGATCAGGCTGCGGTCGACGCCTTTTTCAAAGGCGAGCACATCGACGCGGTGCTGCTCGCGGCCGCACGTGTGGGCGGCATCCTCGCGAATTCGACGCAGCCCGCCCAGTTCGCCTGGGATAACCTGGCGATCGAAACCAACGTGATCCGGGCGTCGTACAACGCGGGCGTGCAGCGCCTCGTGTTCTTCGGCTCGTCGTGCATTTATCCGCGCGAATGTCCGCAGCCGATCCGCGAGACTTATCTGCTCACCTCGCCGCTCGAGCCGACCAACGAGGCCTACGCGATCGCGAAGATCGCGGGCCTGAAGCTCTGCGAAGCGTACAACCGCCAGTACGGCACGCATTTCGTCTCGCTCATGCCGACCAACCTGTACGGCCCCAACGACAACTACGACCTCGGCAGCAGCCATGTGCTGCCCGCCCTGATCCGCAAGGCGCACGAGGCGCGCAGCAACGGCCAGCGCACGTTGACCGTCTGGGGTTCGGGCAGGCCGCGCCGCGAGTTCCTGCACGTCGACGATCTCGCCGATGCGACGATCTTCGTGCTGGAGCACGAGACCGGCGACGGCGTGTACAACGTCGGCGTTGGCGAGGACCTGTCGATCCACGACCTCGCGCAGCGCGTGTGCGACGTGGTGGGCTTCGAAGGCGAGCTGGTGTTCGACTCGACCAAGCCCGACGGCACGCCGCGCAAGCTGCTCGACGTGTCGCGCCTGGGCGACTTGGGCTGGCACGCGCACATCGGCCTCCAGGAGGGGCTCGCCCGCACCTACGACGACTTTCTTCAAACCCATGCCGCGCCGGCGTACGAGGCGGGCATGCGGGCTTGATGTGGCCTGAAGGGACCGATGGCTTTCAACCAATCGGCTCAAAAGGACGAAAGGGAAGAGGCGTCTGGTTGGTGGTGGGCGTCGTGCGCGGACCGGATGCACGACGCCCGCTTTTTTTCGCCCGGCGCGCGAGACGATTAAAAGTGGCACAGAGCAGTTCAGGGACGGAAGCAACGCAATGAGAATCCTGATCTACGGACTGAATTACGCGCCCGAAGTCACAGGCGTCGGCAAATACACAGCCGAAATGGCGGAACTGCTCGCGACGCACGGTCATGAGGTGCGCGTGATCTGCGCGCCGCCTTATTACCCGCAATGGCGCGTGCATGAAGGCTATCGCGCGGGGCAATACCAACGCGAAACGTTGCGCGGCGTGAGTGTCTGGCGTGCGCCGCTGTGGGTGCCTGCGCAGCAGGGCGGCTTGAAACGCATCGTGCATCTGGCGAGCTTCGCGCTCTCGTCGCTGCCGCTTCTCGCGCGGCTCGCGGCGTGGCGGCCCCAGGCCGTCATGTTGATCCTGCCAACGCTCTTTTGTGCGCCCGGCGCGCTCATGCTCGCGCGCGCCGTCGGCGCGCGCAGCTGGCTGCATATTCAGGACTTCGAAGTCGATGCGGCATTCGATCTGGGGCTTCTGCGCGGCGGCCAGGGGTCGCGTCTCGGGCGCGCGGCCCTCGCCGGCGAACGCTGGCTGCTGCGGCGCTTCGACGTCGTCTCGTCGATTTCGGCGCGCATGGTCGAGCGCGCCATCGACAAGGGTGTGGACGCCTCGCGCGCCGTGTGCCTGCCGAACTGGGTCGATACCCGGGCGATCTTCCCGCTGCCGTATCCGAGCGCGTTCCGGCGGCGCCTCGGCATCCCGCAGGACAACACCGTCGTGCTCTACTCGGGGAACATGGGGGCGAAGCAGGGCATCGAAATCCTCGCGGATGTTGCAACGGCGCTCGCCTCGCGGCCCGATATCAGCTTCGTGTTCTGCGGCGACGGCGCGGCCAGGCGAGAGCTGTTGGCGCGTTGCGAGCCGCTCTCGAACTGTCATGTGCTGCCGCTGCAGCCGTCTTCGATGCTCAACGAACTGCTGAATGTGGCCGATATCCACGTGCTGCCGCAGCGCAACGACGCCGCCGACCTCGTGATGCCCTCGAAGCTCACCGGCATGCTCGCAAGCGGCCGTGCGGTGGTCGCCATGGCGAGGCCCGGCACGAGTCTCTTCGACGTGGTCTCGGACCACGGGATCCTGGTGCCGCCCGAGGATGGCGCAGCGCTGGCCGCGGCGATCGTCGATCTGGCGGGCGACCCCGCGCGCCGCGCCGCGCTTGGCCGTGCCGCGCGGCGCTACGCGAAGCGCATGCTGTCACCGCAAGCGATCTTCGACGTGCTCGAAGCGAGGCTTGCCGGGCTCGCGGGTGAGGTTCCCGAGTCGGCGGGTCAGACGCAGGTTGAGCCGCCGACCGCGGTAAGTGGCGCTTCTTCGGCGCAGCAAGGTGCGGGTCAATCTGCGAATCAACCTGCGCGTCAAACGGGTAAAGGCGGATCGACGTTGCCGGAGGTCGAGCAGTCCGATGTGTGATCGTCAGCGCCCAAGGCCGCGACTGCGGCCTTGGGCTGTCTCGGACCGCTAGCAGAACCTACCAGGGCGACTTGTACAGATCCGAGCTGGACTGGTCCGGCGACCCGTACGGGCTGCTATACGGATTGCCATAGACCTGGGCGGTTGGAGAGGTTTGGGCAGCGCCGTAATCATAGCCGGCCGTCGAGCGACTTCCCCTCGCACCGCCACCGGCAGTGCTCCTCGTCACCGCGCTGCCGGCGCGCGACATGCCGTTAGAGCCGATCCTGCTGTGATTCGCGGCGCTCCTGCCGCCGCCGCTCGAAGCGCTGCCTCTGTCACTGCCGCCAGAGGCGCTCGCCGCGCTCGCTGCGTAATCCCCTGGCGTGACGACGTGCATGTGCTTTTCGTTCGTGAGCGCGTCTTGCGCGTCGTCTGGCGAAGCGCCGTTGCTGTTGTACGGGGTCACGCTGTATGGGTTGCCCGAAGTGCGCGGGCCGCCGAGCAGGCGCTGTTCGTCCAGTTGCTGGCGCTGCACGGCGTTGGAGAGGGTGTCGCCCTGGGTGCTCTGGCTACTCTGGCCACTCGCAGCAGCGGGGGAGCCGCCGGTGGCGGTGCCGGGCGGGGCGTTTTGTGCCAACACCGCGCACGGCCATGCGGCGCACGCGGCTTGCAGCGCGGCGGCGAACATATAGGGTGCAAGCTGATGACGATAAAAGCTGGACATGGCATTGATCCCGCGCGCCGCGAACCATGCGGCGTCAAGCCTTCATGTTGCCCACGCCGCGTCGCGCCGCTGCGCCAAAACCCCTGCCGTGTCGGCCACGCGTGCGAGGCGATGCGGTGGCCGCCCGATAATGAAATCGTGGTTTGATGCGTCCCGTTGTGCTGGCCGTCAGGGCTTGCAACCCTCAGGAAGACAATAGGGAACCGACCCGGATGGGCAAGGAGCGTTCATGACGGAAGCGGTCGAAGGTCTAGGGGCCCTCAACGGGAGCGTCGGCGCGGCCGGGCGCAGGGATGGGGCGGACGAAGCGCCGCCCGCAGGCGTCGCGCCGCCGCGCGCCGCAAATGACGCACGAACCGCGGAAATCCGCGTGATCGATTTGAGTCATGCGAGCAAGGGCAACTATGTCGCGCGCCGTGGCAAGCTCGTACAGGCCGCGTGGTATCTGGTCGAGACCTGCGTGCTCGACAATCGTCTGCTGCCGCTCTCCGCGCTGCGCGTGGGCTTGCTGCGCCTGTTCGGCGCGAAGGTCGGCGAGGGCTGCCGCCTCGTGCACCCCATGCGCGTGAAGGCGCCGTGGAATCTGGAAATGGGCGACAACTGCTGGATTGGCGTGGACGTGTGGATTTACAACCAGGCGCCTATCCGCATCGGCTCGAACGTCTGCCTTTCGCAGGGCGCGTTTCTCAGCGCCGGCTCGCACGACATGCGCACGAACATGGATCTGCACGTCGCGCCGATCGTGATCGAGGACGGTGCGTGGGTCTCGTCGAAATGCGTGGTGCAGATGGGCGTGACGATCGGACGCTCGGCGGTCGTCACGCCGCTCTCCGTCGTGCATCGTTCACTGGAAGCCGGCGGCGTGTATGGCGGCAATCCGTGCCGCTTTATCCGCTGGCGTTTTGAGGAAAGCAAGCCGCCCAAGACATAAGGCGGCGCGAGGCTGGCTCACTTCAAGCAGATTCATTCGTCGTATGAGCAGGCCCGAAGGCCTGCTCATACTCATACGAACCCCCGGCTAGAACCCGCCGTAACCCACCGCCCGGCCCGCCGCGGCCGCCTGCGTACTCGGCAGGATCAGGTTGATGACGCGGCTCCACTTCACGAGCGCTGACGCGTCGACGAACACGACATCGTTCGGCTGCAGCTCGAACTCGTCGGCCGTGGCCATGGCTTCCGGCGACGACGCGTCGAGGTGGAAGACCGTACGGTGCCCTTCCTTTTGCCCGCGCACCACATACACTTGCGAGGCGTCGCCCGAACCCTGGCTGACGCCGCCTGCGTTGCCTAGCGCGTCGTTCAGCGAGAGGTGGCCGTTATCGAACGGAAGGGGCCCAGGGTGCCCGACTTCGCCCAGCACGAACACGCGGCTTTCGTTCGCCGAATACACGCGCACGAGGTCGCCGTTCTGCAGCAGGATTTTGTCCGGGTTCACGCCTTTTTTGATCATGTCGGGAATGTTCACCATGATCGTCTTGTCGTCGCGTGTCACGCTAACCCGTGAGCGGTCGCCAGCCGCCGTGAAGCCGCCCGCGCGGTTGATCGCCTCGGGCAGTGACATCGTCATGTCGTTGAGCACCATGAGGCCAGGCGTGCGTACTTCGCCGTCCACATACACGCGCCGGCTGCGATACGACTCGATGCGCAGCGTCACCTGCGGTTTGTTCAGGTAGTAGGCGAGCTTCTTCGACACCAGGTCGCGGGCTTGCATCTCGGTGAGCCCCGCCACGTGGATCGGACCCACGTAGGCCACCTGGATCGCACCCGACGAGTCGACGGTATAGCCCGACTGCACCTGGCTCGCACTCTGATCCTGCGCGCCGTTGCTGCCACCACCGCCGTTCGTCGGCAGGTTCATCTCGGGGTGATCCCACACGACGATGCTGAGCACGTCGCCGGGCCCGAGCGTATACGGCTTGGGCGTGCCGAACAGCGTCTCGACGTTTGTCGGGACAGTCGTCGGTCTCGACGCCGCTTCCTTCGCGACCAGTTCGTTGTTGATCTCGACGAGCGCGCCTGGTGGTGGTTGATCGCCCTTTGCGCCCGTGCGCGAGGCGTCGGTCGCGGCCCTTGCCTGTGTGACGCTCGATGGCGCCGTCATGCCAGGCGAGAGCCCGCAGCCCGAAATCAGGGTCGCGGCTGCCGCCATGGTCACCATCGTCGCCATGGCCGCCCGTGCGCGGCCCGCCAATGATCTGCGCAAACTGCGTGCGTGCTGCTTCGCGGTTGCTGCAGTTGCATCCGCGGCCAAGCCGCCGGAACAATCAGGTGTGCTGTTTAACATAGTCTCGCCCCCTTACTAACAGGATTCGCACATCGCCACGAAAGTGCAACGCGGGCTCATCGTTCGACTCGTTATGACGCTTCAGCTGCGTTGCTTCGTCACCCCTGCCAATCCCTACTATTTCCGCTACCTAACGCCGCTTTTTTTCCGCTTATTCAGCCTGCTCCGCGGGTTCGCCCTGCGCCATGGCGCTCATCGGGCGCCCTGGGCGAAATCGCGCGCCAGCGTGCGACGGATGTTCCTGCAACAAGCCCAGCAGCGATCGCACCATGCCGTCCATCGCGAAGCGCGCGTCGAACGTGCGCCGCGCCTGAGCGCGCATCGTGTCGCGCGCGCGCTCGTCGAGAGCGCGCCATGAGGCGAAGTTCCGCTGCGTGCCGGCGACCGTGTCGGGCGCAACGAACCCCGCGCCGTCCTCGTCGATCTCGCGCCAGACGCCTACCTTGTCCGAGACCAGTGCGGGCAGCCCGCACGCCAGCGCCTCCGCTACGGAAACGCCGAAGTTCTCCTGGTGCGAAGGCAGCACGAACACGTCGCTAGCAAAAAACGCGCCCCACTTCAGGTTGCCCTGCAGCATGCCCGGCCAGCTGATGCGATGCGTGATGCCGTGCGACTGCGCCATCGCTTGCAGCGCGGGTTGCCAGTTGCCCTTGTCGGGCCCCGCGATCAGTAGGTGCGCATCCGGCGTTTCGCGCGCATGGTCGGCGAACGCGTGAACCAGCACGTCGCAACCCTTTTTCGGGTGCAGACGCCCGAGAAACAGCACGATGCGCTTGTTGCGCAAATGCGGCGACTCTTGCAGGAAGGCTTCGCGCAACGTGTCCGGGTCCTCGTGGGGCGCAGTGGTGCCGAACGGCACGACGCGCTCGTTGGCGCGGTACAGCCAAAACGATTCGCGCGCGAGCAGGCGTTCTTCGTCGGTCGTGAAGATCACGGCGGAGGCGTCGCGCAGCACGCGGAAATCGGCCCATGGCCAGTAAGCCCATTTCTTCAAATGCTTGACCGGATAGGTGGCTTTGAACCACGGGTCGAGCATTCCGTGCGTGTACACGTAGTACGGCACCTGGGCGTGGCGCAGCGCGCGCCACGCGCCGAAGCCGTGGTATTGCCAGAGCCCGTGCACGATCGCCGCGTCGAAGCGCCTCGCGTTCGCGCGCAGCCACGGCACGTAGCCCGCGCAGTATCCGTAGTGCCCACGGCTCGGGCCCAACGCGTGGAGCGGGAGCGGGAATTCGCGTACATAAGGCGCGTCGATCGGGTCGAGCGAGGCCACCTCGATCTGGTGATCGAGCGCCGTCATCGCGAGACCGCTCTGGCGAACGCCCTCAATCGGGCCGCCCGAACGGGGGTCGACCGTGGACACGAGATGCAGGATTTTCATCGAGGCTCCGGAGTCGCATACGTGGTGAGCGGCACCGGCGCCGCCGCGGGCGCCGTGGGTCGGAAGGCAGGCTCGCGCCCGTAGGACGGGTGCAGGCGCTGGCGCTTGCGTTGAAGGTCAATGCGGTAATGAAGCTGCGAATACAGCGCGACGATGAGTCCGAGCGCGAGGCCGTACACGAGGCCCGAGAAACGTGTGCCGAGCGGATTGCCGCCGATCGACGCGCCCGGCAGCGCGGCGAGCACGAGGAGCGCCATGCTGAGCGGCATGAGCATCGGGTGACGCGGCGCAATGCGGCGCCATCGTCTGAATGCACGGCCCGCGACGATGAGCGCGATGATCACTGCGATCGGCATGCAGCCGCCGAACACGATGCCTTCGGCGTAGAGCTGGTACACCCAGAAGTTGTGGCCCGCCACCCAGTCGCTCGTGTTGAAGTAATCGTCCTTGCTGAAGGTCTGATTCACGTACTGGTAGTAAATGGGCGAATAGCGGTAGAGGTGGCCATAACCCTTGCCGAACAGTACCGATTCCACCGATTCGGTGACCTGGTCGTACTGGTCGCGCATCTCCGCAATACGCGTGACCGTGGTCGGATCGCGGTCGGAATCCGAGTTCTGCGCGGCCGTCACGCGCTGCGTCCAGTGTTCTGTGATGGACGGGAAGAGCCAGGCCGTTCCCACGCCCAGCGCTACAACGAATGAAAGCGCGATGCCCGTGCGGAAAAACGATTTGATCAGATGGCTGATTGACGGTGAGGCGAGCCACGCCGCAAACATGGCGAGCAGAATGGTCGCGAGCAGCAGGCTGCGCGTGACACTCAGCAATTCGACGACGAGCGTCGCGAGGAACACGAGCACCATCGTTATGTTGAAGCGCCGCGCGACGATGAACTGATGCAACAGCATGGCCTGCAGCGCGAGCATGGTCGGCGAGACAATGCGGAAACGAATGTCGGCGAGCGGACCGCCGACTGCCAGCAAGCCGAAGAGGAACGTGAACACGAGGCAAAGCACGTTCGCGTAATAGAGGGCGCGCTGCATCTGCATGACGCGAAAGGGATGCCACGGGCGGCACATGGCCCAGTACCCAAGCACGAACAGCAAAAATGGCAGGATCACGCGCAGGTATTGGCCAACCGGATTGTGCTGCAGCAATTGCGCAACGAGACTGCCGACGAGGCTCGCTACGAGCGCGCCCGTCACGAACGAGCGCAGCCGCGTCGGACGCGCGAAGCGCGGGCCGATCATCGCGAGAATGAGCGCGCCTGCCAGGGCCGGCATGACGACCAGCCATTGCGCGCCGTGGCCGAACTGGGAGTCCGGTGCCTTGTAGTCGAAAGCGAGAGGCACGAGGCACACCCAGAGCCATAGTGCAGCATGTTTGTTTCGCATCGGCGTTTCTCCCGGTGCGGTGCATAGGGTCGCATACGTTGCGCAAAATACATGCGCGCCGCACGCGTTGGCTCGACTCAATATAAAACGCCGTAAGCGGCTTGCGCACGAGCGTGGCGGGAAGCGGCAGGGTTGTGGCGGCAGGAAAAAAATTCTGATTTGGCATGTGGTTTCGCCCACACACCTGGCCGAGAAGGGCGGGAACTTGGCGCACGCTGCACGGCGCCTGTGTCCATGATGGGGCCGGCAGGAGTAAGTTTTTCATCGTCTGCCTTGCGCAAGAATCCGGCATGGACGAAGCGAGGGAAGGATCATGAAGCGACTACACGGAGCGAGACAGCCGACGAAAGGGCGTTCCGTCGAGCTGGACTTCGTGCGTGGCATCGCGATCTTCGTCGTGATGGGCTACCACTTCCACACGGTGCGCACGGGCCATCCGTGGGTAAGCTTCATCGAGTACCCGCTGAAAAGCTTCGGCCACGAAGGCGTGAATCTTTTCTTCACATTAAGCGGCTTTCTCGTGGGAGGGCTGCTGCTGCGCCAATACTCGCAAACAGGCCACATCGGCGCGCGCCGCTTCATCGTGCGGCGGATCTTCAAGATCTGGCCCGCGTACTACGCACTGATTTTGTTTCACCTGCTTGCCGGCCGCCATCGGCCCGACACGTTCCTCTGGCAGAACCTCACACATATGCAGAATTACTTCGGCACCTCCATTGCGCAAACGTGGAGCCTCGCTGTCGAAGAACACTTCTATCTGTTCCTGCCCGCGCTCTTGATCCTGCTCGCGCACTTCCGGCTGCGCGCGAATGCGCTGATCGCCGTGATGGTCGGCCTCTGCGCGGTCGTCTTGAGCGCGCGTTGCATCGCGGTATCGCACGGCGATCTCGTCGGGGCGTTCAACTACACGCAGTACCGCATGGACAGCCTGCTCATCGGCGTCATACTCGCGACCGTCTACTGGATGAAGCCCGAACTCTGGCGCGTGCTTGTCGCGAAGAAGCGCTGGCTGTTCGGCGCGGTGGGGCTGCTTCTCGCCTGGCTCATCTTCGCGACGCCCGACGTCGCGCTCGACGAGAGCGTTGGCTACACGATACAGGCCGTCGGCTTTTGCGCTCTCATCATGCTCGTGCTCGAACATTCGGGCAGATTGCGCACGACATGGGTGTATCGCGCGCTCGCGTGGCTCGGCGTGTACTCGTACGGCATCTACCTCTGGCATTCGCTCGCGCTCGCGCCCGGCGACTATCTGATCCACAAGGCAAGCGCGCTCGGTGTGGCGCCGCTCGCCGCCTGGCCGGTCGTGATCGTCGCGCAGTTCGTCATTGCTTCGGTGCTGGGCTATCTCACCACGCGCGCCGTCGAGTTCCCGTTCCTGCGCCTGCGCGAGGCGATGTTCCCCGACACGCGCGGAGCCGTCCCCGCCGAGCGGCCCAACGCGAGCGCAGGGGACAACAAGATCGAAGGCGTCGCGTGACGGAGTCGAACTGATTCGTTTTGCTGGATATCGATTGGCGCTTCCGAGCGCTTACGCCATCGCGGCCTGCAGCGTGCGCTTGAACTGTTCGAGCGTGTTGCACGAAAGCAGGTGTTCGCCCGTGGTCTGCGCGGCGTTCGCGCCTGCGCGCCAGCGCTGCGCGAGCGCGTCGAGCGCGTGCGCGATGGTGGCGGGCTCGAGGTCGTCGAGCAGGGGGCCGAGTGCGCCGTCGCGGCAATACCAGCCGATCAGGCCGTCGGCGCTGGCCACCACGGGCTTGCGGAAGCGGTACGCCTGCACGAGCACGCCACTCATGCCGTAGTGCTGCTTGTAGCCGAGCCACACGGCGTCGCAAGCGGAAAAGAGTTCGCGCTCCATCTCGTCGGAGATGAACTGGTTGAAGATTACCGGTGCGCTCGCGAGTTGCGGCGCGTGGGCGTCGATGAACGCGCGTGTTTCGTCGTCCTGCTGGCCCGCGATCACGAGGCACGGCGCATCGCGCTTGTGCGCGAGCGCTTGTATCAGTTCGCGAATGCCCTTGCGTTCGCCGATCGCACCGTACACGAGCAGATAGCGTGTATGCGCGTCGAGCTTCAGCTGCTCGCGCGCGAACACGGGGTCTATACCTTCGATTTCGGGAAACGGGTCGGCCAGATAGCTGAGCGGCGCAGCACGCTGGGGCTTCGTGGCCGCGAACCAGTCGGGCAGCGTCGGGTCGATCGTGAAGAGTTCGCGCAGCCCGCGCGAGCGCATGGCGCGGCGAAACAGCGCCGCCTTGGCCATGTCGACGAAGCGCCGGCGCGGCGTGCGCAAGCCGATGCGCGCATGATGAAACGTCATGCCCATGACGATGGCGATCCACGGCGTCTCGCCGAATGGCGAGTCGAACCCCGCGAGCGTGTAGAAGAAGTAGTCGGCGTAGGGCGCGATGACGAGCCGCACGTGCATCGTTTTGCTTACCTGACGAAACGCGCGCGCATAGAAGTTGCGAAAGCGCATGTACACGCTCGCCGCGAAATGCGGGCCGGGCGGAACGGTGTGCAGGTCGAGCAGTACGAGGCGCAGATCAGGCCGCGCTTCGCGCACGATGCGCTGCGCGAGCGGATGGTCCGCGTACCCGGTATCGGTGACAACGAGGCAGCGGTGCCCGGCTTCCACGCACGCCTGCGCGATCCACTCGACGTAGCGCCAGCGGTGGCCTGTGAAGTTCGGCTCGATGATGGCGATCCAGTCGCCGCCAACCGATGCGCGCGTGCCGGGAGGCTCGGACACCTCGACGTCGCACAGTGCGGCGGCGTCCGGGGTGTTAGGGTCGGCGTTGCGATATCTGGCGATCGACACGTTTTCCATGCGGGAGGCCCGATGAGCATTATTACGAACAAAATAGCAGTGGTGCGCAAGCGGCATGCGCCAGATTGCGGGGCAGGGTGGCCGAAAAAGCCTGGGGATATGCCGACCGCCTGAATATTCGTGAAAGGCCGCCACGCGGACGCTCGCTTCATGGATGGGCGTCCCACGGATGGGCGTCCCGCGGATGGGCGTCCCGCGGATGGGCGTCCCACGGATGGGCGTCCCGCGGATGGCCGCCCCGCGGATGGCCGCCCCGTCTGATTCCACCTGGTAGATGGCGCGTCGTGGACGCTGCGGCGCGGTAAGGTCCAGAACGGGTGACGAAAACGCGTTGCCAAACATGCTTGAAGGGAACTGGGAAAAGGGGCTAAAGCTCCGACTCAGAGATCGACAACAGGAGAGGCATTTTGCGCGCAATGCGGCTGCCAGCCATACCGATCAAGGCCGGCTTCGGACCCGGCGCGGCGACCTGGGTGCTGTTGCAGCAGGTCGTCGTGCGCGGCCTCGTGGCCGTCAAGTTTCTCGTGATCGGGCGCATTCTCGGGCCATCCGCAATCGGTCTCGCGAGCGTCGCGTTGCTCGCGGTCGCGATTGCCGAAGCGCTCTCCGACACCGGACTCGCGCAAGCCGTCATACAGGGCCAGTCGGCACCAACGCGCGCCGAGGCCGGCGCCGTCTGGACCACGCTCGCCACGCGGGGCCTGCTGATCGGGGGGCTGCTCGTCGCGAGCGCGCCGCTCATGGACGCGCAATTCCACCTGGGCGGCGCCATCGGGCTCGTGCAGCTCGCCGCGCTGCTGCCGCTCTTGCGCGGGCTCGCCTCGCCCGCGTATTTCATCACGCAGCGCGAGCGCCACTTCCAGCATATTGCGGCGATCGAAATCTCGTCCTCGTGTCTCGACTGCGGCTTCGGCATTGCGCTCGCACTCGCGGGTGCGGGTCCGTACTCGCTGCTGCTCGGCATGATGATCGGCGAGGCGTTCAAGAGCGTCGTGACATGGATCGCGCTCTCGCCGCGTCCACCGATCCGGCTGCGCTGGTCGGGCATTGGTCATTACGTGGGGTTCAGCCGCTGGATCTGGGCGAGCAGCGTGATCATTCTGATCACCAACCAGTTCGACAAGGTCGTGGTGGGCAAGCTGCTCGGGCCGACGCAGCTGGGCGCCTGGCAGATGTCCTCGAAGCTCGCGCAAATGCTGCTTGCAGACGCCGCGCTCGCCATGTCGCAGTATCTGTTTCCCACGTTCGCTGCGCATCATCGTGGCGGCGCGCAGTCGGCCGCGCGGCTGTTCCGGCTGTATCTCATGGTGGCCGTGGCAGGGCTGGCGTGTGTGGTGATCGTGCTGCGCTTCGCCGCCGAGCCGCTCTTTTCGCTCGTGCTCGGCGCCGCGTGGTTGTCGGCCGTGCCGCTCTTTCGCATCTTCGTCATCAACATGGCGATCAGCGCGCTGAACTCGGTGCTCGCCTCGTATCTGCGCGCCGTTGGCGACGCGCGTGCCGTCACGGTCGCATCGCTGCTCCAGGTCGTGGCGCTCATCCTGTCCGTGCCACCTTCGTTGCACATGTGGGGTGTAACGGGCGTGGCATGGTCGATGACCTTCGGGCTGGCCTCGTGCGCGGCATGGATGCTGTATCGCGTCTCGCGGCAGAGATAAGCCGGAGTGCAGAGGGATTGAAGCGGGGATTGAAGCGGGGATTCAAGCGGGGATTCAGGCGCGCAGCGCCGCTTCGACGATCTCGGCGAGCTGATGTCCTAGCGTGGGCGAGTTGAGCTGGCAGTACACCGCATGCGCGGCGGCGGCGGCTGCGCGCATTTCTTCGGGCGGCATGGACCAGATGCGCCGCAGCGTGGCGGCAAGCGCTTCTGTGCCGCCATCGCGCCCGAAGAAAAAGCCGGTGCGGCCGTCCTCGACATAGCCCGGCTCCGGGCCCATGTGCAGCGGCAACCGGTCGTGCACGATGGGCGGCAGGCTCAACGCGAACATGTGCACGACGCTCAAGCCCGCCGAGCCCGGATAGCAGCCCACGCGGCAGCGCCGGCTGATGGTCGCGATGGCGTCGTCGTCGAACACCGCGCCATACCAGACCACGTAGCTGCGATCGCTGTACTTGCGCTTCAGGCGCTCGCCATGCTCGCCGTCGCCGATCACGTGGAGTGTGATGTCGCTGCCTTCGGCATGAAGCTGCCCGACCACGTCGATGAGCGGTTCGATCTCCGACCCTTCGCGCAGCCTGCCGATGAAGAGGACGCCGCTCTCGGCGCCCGTCTTGGTGGCGGGCTCCACACCGCGCGAGACGGTGAGTGCGTTGTTCGCGACGACGAGCTTCGCGAGCGGGCAGCCGATGGCGACGAGCGAGCGCCGCGACGCCTCGGTATAGCAGACGTAGCGCACGGCGAGCGCGACCGCGAGGCGGTAGCAGACCGTGCGCATGAGTCCCGCGGACTCGTGCCGATAGAGCCCCTGGCCGTGAATCAGCACGGGTACGCGCATCACGCGTCCTGCCAGGAGCGCGAGCCATAGCGAGAGATAGCGAACGTCTGCAAAGATCAGGACCGCATCGGGACGTTCGAAAACGATGCGGCTCAGCACGCGGCTTTGCATGCGAATACGTCGCGAGGGCAGGCCCGCGAAACTGACGATATGCGTTTCGACGAATTCGTCGCAGGCGGGCTTCTCGCGCGAAAAGCCGGTGGCCTCCACGCCCTCGGAACACGCGAACACCTTGACGGAGAAAAGACGGTTGAGCGACTCGATGACTTCGATGCGATAGCGCGCGATCAATGGCTGCACGTAGAAGACCACTGGGCGTTTGAGCCGCGCGCCGGATTCGGTTTCGCAAACCGTTGTGCCCGGAGAGATGATCTCGTGTTCCACTGGCTGGCTCCGACGTGTCGACGCAGTCATGTTGAGAGGATCTGTCCGGAGGCGGGTTAGTCGGTCATATTTGCGCAAGTCTCTTTTAGCAGTTGTAGGCGAGTCTTCACGAAAGAGGAATCCGAAAATTGCTATTGAACGCATTTCAGAGGAGGGGCTGCGCTATGGGCGATGCGTAATCGATAAAAGCGCAAAAAAGTGCAAGAAATGCGAAATTAATTCACGAAAAGAGAAGCGGTAAAAGGTTCGTCAATACGCGACCGATACAGACACCGCGCACACTGCGTCCCCCCAACGCATGCTCGTTCACAAACAGTTGGAATCAGTCGTTGAATAGATCGTTTCGGACAACTTGAATCCGGACCGACTGGCGGCGCGAGGGCCTCGTGCTAACCTCGATTCGAGTCGAAACGACCACCGGAATGCGGAGAAACCGATGACAACGCTCGCTACCGATGATCTCGCGTCTTCCTTGGCGGCCCCGAACGGCGCGAAGGCGCGCATGCGCGTCGCGGCGGTGATCGCGACCAAGGGGAGGCCTGCGGCGACTGCATGGGTCGTGCGTCTGCTCGCGCGGCAAACGGTGCGGCCGGATCAGATCATCCTTTCGGGGAGCAGCGCAGACGACATCGGACCTTACGATGCCAACGGTTTGCGCGTGAATGAAATCATCGGCACTGCGGGTTCGAGCGTGCAGCGCAATCGTGCGCTCGACGCGCTTGCGCCGGACATCGACATCGTGATTTTCCTCGACGACGACTTCGCGCCCGAGCGGCACTGGATCGAGCTTTGCGTGGAACTGTTCGAAAGCGACGCGAATCTCGTGGGCTTTTCGGGCCGCACGCTGCGAGATGGCGCGAACACGCAGCCGATCTCGTGGGAAGAAGCCGTCGAGCTCGTGGATGGCGCACAAGCCGAGGTGCTGCGGCGTCCGCCGCTGCGGCCCTGCGTTGAGTTGTATGGCTGCAACATGGCGTGCCGCGCGCAGGCTATCGCCGATCTGCGCTTCGACGAGCGTCTCGTGCTGTACGGCTGGCTGGAGGACAAGGACTTCTCGCGGCGCCTTGCGCGCCGTGGCGGGGTCGTGTACTGCGACTATCTGCTGGGCGTCCACCTCGGGCTGCGAGGCGGGCGCGTATCGGGCCGGCGCTTCGGCTATTCGCAGGTGGTCAACGCGATGTACCTGTGCAACAAGGGTGTGATGTCGCGCAAGGAAGCGACCAGCAACATCCTGCGCGCGCTAAGCATGAACTGCGTGAAGTCAGTGCGCCCGGAGGCGCATCTCGACCGGCGCGGCAGGCTCATCGGCAACGTGATCGGGATTGCCGATCTGTGCATAGGCGCCGTGCGGCCCGAGCGCGCAGCGCGCCTGTGAATTCACGCGCAGCGCGGCTTTCATGACCGCACCGCGCGCTCCGATGCGTGCCGAACTCAGTTGCCCGAACCGCGCGCAATGCGACGCTGCTTCACAGCTTGCGCGAGCCCTTCGAGCACGCCCACGCTTTCGTCCCAGCCGATGCACGCGTCGGTGATGCTCTGGCCATAGGTCAGCTCGCAGCCTTCCTTCAGGTCCTGGCGGCCCGCCACGAGGTGCGACTCCACCATCACGCCGATGATGCGCTCATCGCCCGCCGCCACCTGGCGGCCAATATCGGCGCACACCGGAATCTGGTTCTCGTGCTTCTTCGAGCTGTTCGCGTGGCTCGCGTCGATCATGAGGCGCGCGGCGAGACCCGCCTTGCCGATATCGCTGCATGCGGCGTTCACGCTTTCCGCGTCGTAGTTCGGCGTCTTGCCGCCACGCAGAATCACATGGCAGTCCTCATTGCCCGCGGTCGAGACGATGGCCGAGTGGCCGCCCTTCGTCACCGAGAGGAAATGGTGCGGCTGCGACGCGGCCTTGATCGCGTCCACGGCGATCTTCACGTTGCCGTCCGTGCCGTTCTTGAAGCCGACCGGGCACGACAACCCCGAAGCCAGCTCGCGGTGCACCTGCGATTCCGTTGTGCGTGCACCGATCGCGCCCCACGAGATCAGGTCGGCGATGTACTGCGGGCTGATCATGTCGAGGTATTCGGTGCCGGCGGGCAGGCCCAGCTCGTTGATGGAGACGAGCAGCTCGCGCGCGGTGCGCAGACCGTCGTTGATCTTGAAGCTGTTGTCGAGGAACGGGTCGTTGATGAGGCCCTTCCAGCCCACCGTCGTGCGCGGCTTCTCGAAGTACACGCGCATCACGATCTCGAGCTCGTTCTTGAAGCGCTGGCGCTCTTCCACAAGCTTCTTCGCGTAGTCGACCGCGGCCTTGGTGTCGTGAATCGAGCACGGCCCGATGATGACGATCAGGCGGTCGTCCATGCCGTGCAGGATGCGGTGCATGGCGCGGCGCGATTCGAAGATCAGCGTGGAGGCGGCTTCCGAGCAGGGGAATTCGCGGATCAGGTGAGCGGGCGGCGTGAGTTCCTTGAGTTCGCGAATGCGGACATCGTCGGTGTTGTGCGGGGGCATGGTCGTTTTCTCCTGATCCTGGGTGCGTAGCGTGCGTCGTTCAGACGGTGCTTCAAATTCGGTTAGATGAAGGTGCGGCTCGAAACTAAGGGCGAAAAAAAACCGCCAGGCTTGGCTGGCGGTTTCTCGTATGTTCGGGGTCCTGCGCGTACTATCAACCCTCTCGATCCGCCAGCGGTCTGAGATACCAAAAGAAGTAAAAATAAAACTTCGTGGCGAACATGGCGGTGTTGTCTGAACGTTCGTTACGTCGAAAGGGTGACTGCCTTTATAACCCGGTCTTCTCGTGGCTGGCAAGCGGGGCGCGGTAAAAAAGCGGACTATCTGCGCAAAAAATGACTCATGTGCAGAAAATCCGCACGGCGATGCGGAATTTCCGCACCACCGTGCATGGGATGCGCGCAGGCAAAGGTCTTAAACCGTGCCGCCCACCGTCATGCGGTCGATGCGCAGCGTCGGCTGACCTACGCCCACCGGCACGCTCTGGCCCTCCTTGCCGCACACGCCCACGCCCGAGTCCAGGCGCATGTCGTTGCCGATCATGCTCACGTACTTGAGCGATTCCGGGCCGCTGCCAATGAGCGTCGCGCCCTTCACGGGGTAGGTGATCTTGCCGTTCTCGATCATGTAGGCTTCGGAGGCCGAGAACACGAACTTGCCGTTCGTGATGTCCACCTGGCCGCCGCCGAAGTTCACGGCATACAGGCCGTTCTTCACCGAGCCCAGGATTTCCTGCGGGTCCTTGTCGCCGTTGAGCATGTACGTGTTGGTCATGCGCGGCATGGGGAGCGCTGCGTACGACTCGCGGCGCGCGTTGCCCGTCACGGGCATCTTCATGAGGCGCGCGTTGAGCGAGTCCTGAATGTAGCCCTTGAGAATGCCGTCTTCGATCAGCGTCGTGCACTGCGTGGGATTGCCCTCGTCGTCGATATTGAGCGAGCCGCGGCGGTTGGGCAGCGTGCCGTCGTCGACCACGGTCACGCCCTTCGCGGCCACCCGTTCGCCAATGCGCCCTGCGAACGCCGACGAACCCTTGCGGTTGAAGTCGCCTTCGAGGCCGTGGCCGATCGCCTCATGCAACAGCACGCCGGGCCAGCCCGGGCCGAGCACGACGGTCATCGCGCCGGCGGGCGCCGGGCGTGCTTCGAGGTTCACGAGCGCCGCGTGCACGGCGTCGTCCACGTACTTCGACAGGATGTCGTCAGTGAAATAACCGTAGTCGTAGCGGCCGCCGCCGCCGCCGTTGCCGATCTCGCGTCGGCCGTTCTGCTCGGCGATCACTGTGACCGAAACGCGCACGAGGGGGCGGATGTCGGCGGCGAGCGCGCCGTCACTGCGTGCGACGAGCACCACGTCGTACTCGCCCGCGAGCGCGGCCATGACTTGCGTGATGCGCGGATCTCGCCCACGCGCCATCTCCTCGATGCGTTCGAGCAGCTTCACTTTTTCGGTAGCGTCGAGCGAACTCAACGGGTCGGAGGGCAGGTACAGATCGCGGCCCGCAATGCCCGTGAGCGACTTCGCCACCTGGATTTTCTGCTTGCCGCCGCCGGACTTGGCGATCGAGCGCGTGGCGATGGCGGCCTGGCGGATCGCTTCGTGCGAGAGGTCGTCGGAGTACGCGAAAGCAGTGCGCTCGCCGGACACGGCGCGCACGCCCACGCCCTGGTCGATGCTGAAGCTGCCCGACTTGACGATGCCTTCCTCGAGGCTCCAGGCCTCGCTGCGCGTGGTCTGGAAGTAAAGGTCGGCGTAGTCGATGCGATGCGTGAAGATCTCGCCGAGCGTGCGCGTGAGCACTGCCTCGTCGAGGCCGTAGGGCGTGAGGAGCAAGTCCTTCGCGGTCGCCAGATTGCGGATGCCGGGTTCGATGATGTTCATGCGCTCTTTGGGATCAATCGATGAGTCTGTCAATGGAGATTCGGGCGCGGTGCTGCGAAATCAAGCGCCTTAAACGTAGAACTCGCGTGGAATTCGATGGTGTTCATTCGCGGGGTGCCCTGGGTGCGATTCATCGCGTGCCTTACGTGCGTCATGCGCAGTCGAACACGCGGTGCCGCCACGCCGGAAGGCTCGCGCGCACACTGGCGATGCGTTCGAGGTCGATGTCGCCGGCCACCACCCCAGCGCCTTCGTCGCGCACGTCGACGATCTCGCCCCACGGGTCGATCAGCATGCTATGGCCCCACGTCCGGCGGCCGTTCTCGTGCGTGCCGCCTTGCGCCGCGGCGAGCACGTAGCACTGGTTCTCGATCGCGCGGGCGCGCAGCAGGATCTGCCAATGTGCGCGCCCGGTGGTGTAAGTGAATGCTGAAGGCACGACCATCAGTGCGCAGTCTCCCATGCGCCGGTACAGCTCGGGAAAGCGCAGATCGTAGCAGACCGACAGGCCGACACGGCCAAACGGCGCCTCGAACGTGCGCACCTCGGCGCCGGGCCGGATCGTGCGCGCTTCGTCGAATGATTCGGCGCCTTTTTCGAAATTGAAGAGGTGGATCTTGTCGTAGCGCGCGCGCTCCTCGCCGCTCGGGTCGAACACGAGCGTGGTATTGAGCACGCGCGTTTCTTCAGGCGCATTCAGCGGCAAGGTGCCGCCGATTACCCACACGTCATGGCGCCTGGCCGCATCGGCGAGAAAACGCTGAATGGGGCCGTCGCCGTGCGGCTCGCGGACTGCGAGCTTGTCGCTGTCCTTGTGACCCATGAAGCAGAAATATTCGGGCAGCAACACGAGGCGCGCGCCCGCGGCGGCGGCCTCGGCGATCAACTGGTCCGCTTCGGCGAGATTGCGCTCGCGATCGGGCGTGCTGACCATCTGCAGCGCGGCGACGCGAAACGGGTCGAGTGGGGGAGCGCTCATCGGCAGATCTTGAACGGGTTCGGGGTACATGGCGCGCATACCGCGTGCCCACGGCGCAGTGCACCTGGTTGGCAACTGAGTGCGCTATTTAGTGCACTGTGGCCGGCGACTGCGCGTCCATCTTACCCTGATCGCCATGCAGCCGCTCGACGTGCGGTTTGGCCCACGGGCCCGTGATCGCGAAGTCCATCGCGAACGCGTGCTCGAGCGTTTGCGAGAGCACGACGTCGCCGATCAGCGCGCCGAGGCCGAAGAGCGGATTGATGATGGCCGCTACGACCACGCCCGCGCCCGCGCTGACCGTCGGCACCACGTGCACGCGCAGGTCCTGGGTTTCGTGCGCCAGGTCGACGCTGCCTGCCATCGTCGCGCGCCCGGGGGCGGTGACGAGCTTGAAGTCGTTGGTGCTGCCAATGCCGTTCTGGATCTGCGCGGTGGCCGTCGCGCTCGTGAAGGGCAGGCCTTCGCCGATGATGTCGCGGAAGTCCGTCGTGACGAAGCGCGCAAGGCTTTGCAGGCTCAACACGCCAAGCAGCCTCGCCACGCCCGGATCGACCTTGAGGATCTGGCCGTGATGCAGGTCGAGCGTGAGGTTGCCGCTGAGCGACGGGAAGTCGATGCGCGTGGGGCCGCCTTGCCATTCCAGGTTGCCCGAGAGCGTGCCCGTGCCGTTCTTGAGCACGTGCGGCCTGCCGGCGCGTACGAGCAGCGCGCCGGCGTCCTTGATGTCGAGATGGAAGTCGAGCGCCGTGCGGCGCGCCATTTGCATGCCGGCCGCGGCCGAGTCGTCGCCGGCGCCCGTGTCGCCCACCGCGCGCCAGTTTTCCGTAGCGGTGAGGTGCGCGTCTGGGTTGCTGATGTCGAGCTGGTCGAGCTGCCAGACCGGCACGCCGTTGTCGTCGAAGTTGTGCGCGTTCACCTGGAGGCGGCCGAGATCGCGGTCGCGCACGATGAGCTGGTTCACGACGAGGTCGATCGACGGCATGTTCTGCGCGGGCTGCGACATCGCCTGGCCGAGCAGGTCGTTTTCGGTGGCGGCGGGCACGGTGAGGCGCGCGAGCCGCGCTTCGAGCGTGCCAGGCGCGCCCGGCACGACGCCTGGCTTCCACGAGACGTGGCCCGAGACCTGGTTGGAGGCGACGTTGGCCTGCCATTCGTTGCCGCGCTCGCCGGTGCGCGACGCGCCGAGCACGACGTTCTCCCAGTGGCGCTTGAGCAGCGTGAGCGTGCCGACGTGGACCGCGAAGCGCGACGGCAGGAACTGGCCGACCGCGCCGTTGGGCGCGAGCGGTGACGAGGCTGCGGCCGGCGCGGCCGCCGTGGTTGCCGATGCCGGGCTTTGCGGCGCGGCAGCGGCGGCGGCGGCGGGGTTCTCCGCTTCCGATTCGGAGGCTGCGCCCGGCGCCGCGTCTCGAGCCATCCGCTCTGCCGCTCTTTCGGCGGCGGTTCGCGGCGGGGGAACCGCCGCCTGGACGCCGCTCGCCGCCGCGGGCGCAGGTGACGAGCCTTGGGCCTGGGCCACTGCGGTCCCGCGCAACTGCTGCACGACGGCGCGCCAGGCGTCGGCGTCGAAGGTCGGCAGATCGACGGCGGCGGTCACGCCTTCCGAGGGCAGATCTGCCGGGCGGTTCATTCCGATCGCGCCGCGCACCACTTCCGGTACGTGACCTGGATGGCGGCGCATCACGTAACGCGCGGCAAGCGGCCCGAGCGTGAATTCTGCGTGTTCGAAGGCGGTGTCGCTGGCCCTGGCATCGGTGCCGGTGGCGGATTCGGCGGGCGCGCCCGTGCCCGGCTGCAATTCGAAGTTCAGCGGCATCGGCGTGCCGGCCGCCTTGCCGAACGGCGCGGGCAGGTCGAGCGCCAGGCCGGTGAGATCGGCGTTGGCCTTCACGTCGGGCAGGCGGCCGCGCTGGCCGGCCACCGAAAGCGAGTAGGGCGCCGCGCCCGAAAGGCGTCCGATCGCCGCCGCCGCCATGCCATGCAGGTTCAGGCCGCGGGCGGCGTCGACCGCGACGTCGCCCGCCACGTTCACCGCATAGTGCCCGTCGTCGCGCATGCCGCCGCTGGCGCGCAGATCGCCGCCGAGAAAGCGCGCCGTAAGCCGGTCGACATTGGCGCTGTGGTTCGTGAAGCGCACCCGGCCGGTGAGGTTCGAGACGGGCGGCACGTTGTTGGCGGTGAGCGTGTTGTTCTCGAAGCCGATGGCGCCCGCGAGCAGCACCTTCGGCATCGGATGGCGCGGGATCGTGAGCTTGAGCGCGAGCGTGGACTGGCCTTGGGCGCGCACCTTCGCGGTGGCGTGCTTCGACAGGTAGCCGATCGAGCTGTGGTCCGCGTAGTCGAGCAGGTCCGCGAGCGGCCCGCGCCCGCTGCCCTCGATCACAATATCGGAGCCCTTGATGCCCAGCTCCTCGATGCGCCCGCTCACGTTGCGCAGCACGAAGTTGCGGTAGTGGCCGCGATCGACGTCGAAACGCAGCTTGTTCTCATGCAGCTTGAACACGCCGTCGATGCCGTCGAATGCCGGCCAGACGTTCGGCGCGCCGTTGCGCATCTTGCGCGGCGGGAACGGCGACGGGTCGAAGCGGCCGCCCGTGAACGGCGCGACGATGCGGAACTGGCCCGCGTCGGGGTCGCGCGAGTAGGGGAATTTGGTGAGGTCGCCGTGGATCTCAATCGTCGCGCCCTTCGAGCGCCCCGCTTGCAGGCCGTGACCGAGGTAGATGCGCGTTTTCTCGCTGATGGCGGTGGGCAGGTAACGCGGGATGGCCTTGACCTTGGCCTCGTCGAAGTGGGCGACGAGGTCGAGCGAGCCGCGCCCTTTGCCGGGATTCGTGTAGTGCGCGGTCATCTTCGCGCGCGCGTCGGCGTTCTCGATACCCAGGCTCGCGACATCGACGGTGAACGCCTTCATCCGGTTGCCGGGCTCGCGCTCGGCGGCCACGGCCCATTTGGCCGCGCCGTAGAGCCGGTCGAGCGTGAGGCGCGGATTGTCGAACACGCCGGGCAGCGTGATGGCGACGTTGTCCGTGTCGAGGTTGATGGTGCCGTGCGACTCGTCGGCGTCGATGTGCCCCCAGAGGTTCTCGACCCCCGGCAGGCCCGCGCGCGGGTGACCGCGCGGCGTGAGGCCCGGCCCCGGCTCCTGCGCGTTCACGCTGATACCCTGCAGGTCGCCCTTGAAGCGATAGTGGGTGACCGGCTCGACGCTCGTGGAGCGCTGCTCGGCGGCCGCTTCGCCCGACTCGGGCTTCGCGCGTTCGAGGGAGAGATCGTAGTTCGCCACCAGCCCGCGCGGGTCGAAGCGCACGAGCGCGCCCTGCACGCGCCCCGGCAGCGGCAACGCGCGCATGAACTCGGCGAGGATGCCAAGATCGATGCGGTCGCCGTGCACGCTCATGAGCTGGCCGTGCTGGAGCGTTGGCTGGCGAAAGCGCGCGTCGAGCGTCGTGAGGGCGAGCGAGCGCGTGAGCGGCGTGCCGTCGTCGAGCGGCGGTTGGCCCAGTTCCGCGTGCATGTCGCGCAGCTTGAGCGAGTAGTCGCCGGGCTGGATGCCCATGCTCCAGTGGAAGCTCGCGACCGGCATGTCGAGCAGCGGCTGCGTGGGCCGCGTGCGCAGCGATATGTTTGCGCCTTCTAGCGCGCCGCTCGCCTCGAGGATGCGCCCGTTCGAAAAGTGCGCCCAGATCGAGTTGTCGATGCGCCCCGCGTAGGTGGCGATCGGGAAGTTGATGTAGCGCGCGAGCGTGGGCAGATCGACGGGGCCAGTCGAGAGATAGGTGTCGCCCGTCCAGCTGATCGGCTTGCCGGCCTGCGCGTAGTGCGCATGCGTGAAGTGCGCGCGGAAGTCGAGCGGGCCGTGCAGCACGGTGCCCTCGGCCGGCGCCTGGAGCGCGAGGCGGTGATCGTAGCCGTCGTTGAGAATTGCCAGGCGAATGTGCGAGAGCGCGAGGTCGGGCACGTCGCGCGTGGCATCGTGCCAGCGCAGCGTGCCGCCGCGCAGCACGATGGCCTGCTGGCGCATGAGCCACGTCGTGAAGGTGGCGTTGCCGGTGTGTGTGGTAGGCACCGGCACGCCCGCCACGGTGAGCGTGCCGTCGTCCTCGCGCGCGAGGTGCACGTCGGGCTGCTCGACCACGATGCTCGAGAGCAGCGGCTCGAGCAGCACGACCGAGCGCCACGACACCGAGGCCGTGGCGTGCGGCACGTCGAGCGCGATGTCGCCGTGGCGGTCGCGAATCGTCAGATTGGTGACGTCGATGCCGGGCTGGAAGCCCGACCAGTGCGGCGCGAGCTTGCCGATGCGGAATTCGGCGTGAATCTTCGAGGAGACGAGTTGCTCGATGCGCGGACGGAAGTTGTCCACGTACGGCAGCACGACGTAGCGCAGCCCGAGCAGCAGGACCGAGACGATGAAATACAGGACGAGCGCGATGATCGCCAGTACGCGCAGCGTCTGGCGCAGGACCGGGTGATGATGGTGCGGACCCCCTGACTCGGTAGCCTGGCTGGCATGTCCAGATTGGGGTAGGCCGGCGTGATCGTTTCGCTCGGACATGCTGCGGCGGGTGGGGTATGGTAGCGTTGCGTTCTAACGACGAAATGTATCACAGAGGGCCGCCAGAACGCCCATCCGGGGAAGCCGGGATGGCCATGCGGCTCGTGACACGCATGATTTTTCGCACTGCACTGGCGGCTATGCCGGACGCATCGGCCAGGCGGACCGCGAGAGCCGGTGGGCGGTGCGTGCGTGGCGCGGGGCGAACCCTCGCGGTCGAGCCATCGGTATCGGCATCGTCACACCGGCATCGTCATCAACCCAGGCGCGCGACACGACAGCGAGCCTTCCCGGCAAGCAGCACTTCATGACCGACATCCCTCTTCTGAGTTCCAGCTATTCCCGTTATTCAGCACGTGCTTACGCCGCGCGCCCCGGATTGGCGGCGCAGGTCGAGGCGCTGGCCGCCGCGCCGCTTTCGCGCGAACGCATCGTCGCGCGGCTCGACGCGTTGAGCGGCCAACTGCTCGCCGCAGCAAACGCCGCGCCCGGCGCACCGCTCAACGACGAGCAGCTGAAGAAGGTCCTGCGCCAGTTGCGCGTGGAAGTGATCTGCGCGGTGATGGAGCGGGATCTCGGCGGCGTGGCCGACGTAGCCGAAGTGACCGGCAGCATGACCGATCTCGCCGAAGCCACGATCCAGCGCGCGCTAGCCTGCGTGAGCGCCGACCTCGAGACGCTCTTCGGCGAGCCGCGCGGCCCGGGCGGCGAGCGCCTCACGCTCGGCGTGGTGGGCATGGGCAAGTTGGGCGGGCGCGAGCTGAACGTTTCGTCAGACATCGACCTGATCTTCGTGTACGAGGACGACGGCGAAACCACGGGCGGCCAGCGCTCGCCCATCGCCACGCAGGACTTCTTCACGCGCGTGGGCAAGCGCCTGATCGCCGCGCTGAGCGACGTGACAGCCGATGGCTTCGTGTTTCGCGTCGACATGCGCCTGCGGCCGAACGGCGACTCCGGGCCGCTCGTGTGCAGCCTCGGCATGCTCGAAGAGTACTTCTACGTGCAGGGCCGCGAGTGGGAGCGTTATGCGTGGATCAAGGGGCGGCTCGTTTCCGAGGACGAGAGCGACAGCGCGCTGCGTCTTGCGCGCCAGCTCGATTCGCTCGTGAAGCCCTTTGTCTACCGGCGCTATCTGGACTTCGGCGTGATCAGCGCGATCCGCTCGCTGCACGTGCAGATTCGCCAGGAAGCGCAGCGGCGCGCCATGATGCGCCCCGACAAGGCCGACGACATCAAGCTCGGGCGCGGCGGGATTCGCGAGATCGAGTTCAGCGCCCAGGTGTTCCAGCTCATTCGCGGCGGCCAGGATGCGGGCTTTCGCGTGCGCCCAACACTTGCCGTGCTCGGCTACGCCGCCGCGCGCGGACTGATCGCGCCAGAGGTAAGCGGCGAGCTCACGCGCGCCTACAACTTTCTGCGCGACCTGGAGCATCGCCTCCAGTACCGCGACGACGCGCAAACGCACGCCATGCCCGTCGACGCCGAGGAGCGCGCCGCGCTCGCGAAGTCGATGGGCTTTGCCGACTACGCCGCGCTGATGACGACGCTCGACGGCCATCGCGACAAGGTGGAGCGCCAATTCGTGCAGATCTTCTCCGACAAGGTCGGCGGCGAGGGCGGCTGTGGCGCGTCCGAAGACGGCGCGGCGGCATGGGTCTGGAGCGGCGCGCTCATGGAAGAGGGCGCAGACGACTCGTTGCTCGAACGTCTCGCGGAACTGGGTATCGACGACCCCGCGCCGCTGCTCGCCCGCCTGCGAGGCCTCTGGCAGTCGTCGCGCTATGCGGGGCTGCCCGAGAAGAGCCGCGAGCGCTTCGACAGCGTCGCGCAACGCGCACTCGAAGCCGCGCGCACGCTCGAGCCGCGCGAGCGCCGCGGCGACACGCTCGCGCGCATGTTCGACCTGCTCGAAGCCGTGATCCGGCGTGGCGCGTATCTCGCGCTGCTCACCGAATACCCGGACGCGCTCAACCGTGTGCTCGAGGTGCTGGGCGGCTCGCGCTGGGCGGCGGGCTATCTGATCCGCCATCCGCAACTGCTCGACGAACTGCTCGACGACGAGGCGATGGCCACGCCCTTCGACTGGCCCGAGTTCTCGCGCCTGTTGCGCGCGCGCCTCGCGGCCGCCGCCGACGTCGAGCAGCAGATGGACCTGCTGCGCCACGCGCACCAGGCCGAGGTGTTTCGCATCCTGCTCAACGACCTGGCGGGGCGGCTCACGGTGGAGCACGTGAGCGACCGGCTCTCCGAGCTTGCCGACGCCGTGCTCGACGTGACCATCGAGACCGTGTGGAAGCAGTTCGCCAGGCGCCATCGCGAGGTGCCGCGCTTCGCGGCGATCGCTTACGGCAAGCTGGGCGGCAAGGAGCTGGGCTACGCGTCGGACCTCGACATCATCTTTCTGTACGAAGACGAGGACGAGCGCGCCTCGGAGATCTACGCGACCTTCGCGCGCCGCCTCATCACGTGGCTCACCACAGCCACCGGCGCGGGCACGCTGTTCGACGTCGATCTGCGCTTGCGGCCGAACGGCGAGTCGGGGCTGCTTGTGACCGACCTCGACGCGTTCCGCCGCTACCAGCTGCGCGAAGGCGACGCGGCGAACACGGCGTGGGTCTGGGAGCACCAGGCGCTCACGCGCGCGCGCTTCTCGGCCGGGGATGCTGCGATCGGCAGCGCGTTCGAGGCGATCCGCGTGCAGGTGCTGACCACGCCGCGCGACGCCGCGCCGCTCGCCAGGGAGATCGTGGAGATGCGCCAGCGCGTGGAAGACGGCCACCCGAATCGCACCGAACTCTTCGACCTGAAGCACGACCGCGGCGGCATGGTGGACATCGAGTTTCTCGTGCAGTACTGGGTGCTGCTGCACGCGGCGAAGGACCCCGAGCTGATCCGCAACACGGGCAATATCGCGCTGCTGCGCGAGGTGTCGCGCTTTGGGCTCATGAGCGAGCAGGAGGCCGAGACGATAGGCTCGGCGTACCGGCTTTATCGCAAGCTGCAGCACCAGCTGCGGCTCGACGGCATGGAGAAGGCGCGTGTCGATCCGGCGCGTGTGGAGCGCGAGCGCGAGGCCGTGCTGGCGTTGTGGCAGCGCGTATTTGGGGATCGGGGGGAGGCGTAGCGCGAGTGCGCTACGCGTCGATGGCGGGTGCGCCGGATACGTGAGGGCCAGTCTCGCTCACGCCGCCAACATTTCCTTCGCATGCCGCCTGGTCGTCGCGGTAATCTCCAGGCCGCCCAGCATGCGCGCGACTTCTTCCACCCGGCCGCCCTTGTCGAGCGGCATGACGGCCGAAACCGTGCCGCCGTTGCCGTCGCCGGACTTTGCCACCTGGAAGTGGTGATCGCCGCGCGCCGCGACTTGCGGCAAGTGCGTGACGCACAGCACCTGGCGCGCGCGCCCGACCTGGTGCAGCAAACGCCCCACCACTTCGGCCACGCCGCCGCCGATGCCCGTATCGACTTCGTCGAAGATCAGGGTGGGCGTGGGACTCGCCGCGCTCGCGATCACGGCGAGCGCGAGGCTGATGCGCGCGAGCTCGCCGCCCGAGGCGATCTTCGCGAGCGGGCGCAGCGGCACGCCGGCATGGCCCGCCACGCGGAATTCGATCTGCTCCAGACCATGCGCGCCGCCGATCGGCTCGCCGGTCGAGCTGCTGCCGAGCGCCACGAGCGCGACTTCGAAGCTGCCGCCCGCCATCGACAGTTCCTGCATGCCTTGCGTGACCGCCGCGCCGAGCGCCTTCGCCGCCTTGGCGCGCGCCTTCGAGAGCTGGCGCGCCTGCGCCAGATAGGCGTCCTGCGCCTTCTGCCCGGCGGCGCGCAGGCCGTCGAGATCGGACGCGGCGTCGAGCGCCGCGAGTTGCTGGCGGCGTGCCGCGTGTTCCTCGGGCAGCGTCTCGGCCGGGAGGCGGAACTTGCGCGCCGTCGAATGCAGCGCGTCGAGGCGCCGTTCCACCTGCGCGAGATGTTGCGGATCGAGATCGAGACGTTGCGCGTAATGCGAAAGCGAGTACGCTGCTTCCTGGATCTGGATTGCGGCTGGTTCGAGCGCGGCGAGCGCGTCGTCGAGTTCGGCGTCGACCTCGGCGAGATCGCGCAGCTTCGAGACGATCGAGTTCAACTGCGAAAGCATCGCCTCGTCCGATTCGGATAACGCCGCGAGCGCGCCTTGCACGCCTTCGATCAGGCTGGCCGAATTCGAAAGCCGCACGTGCTCCGCGTTCACTTCTTCCCATTCGCCCGGCTGCGGCGCGAGCTTGTCGAGCTCGGCGAGCTGCCACGCGAGGCGCTCGCGCTCGAGCTGCAGCTCCCGGTCGCGTGACATGGCGCTTTGCAGTGCGAGACGCGCGTCGCGCGCGTCGCGCCACGCGCGCGTGACGGTGGCGGCGAGATCCGTGAGGCCTGCGTGCGTGTCGAACAGTTCGCGCTGCGCGTCGGGGCGCATGAGCAGTTGGTGCGCATGCTGGCCGTGGATGTCGACAAGCATTTCGCCCAGTTCGCGCAGCTGCGCGAGCGTGGCGGGCGTCCCGTTGATGAAGGCGCGCGAGCGCCCGCCGCTATCCACCACGCGGCGCATCATGACGGTGTGCTCGCCGTCGCCGTTCGTGAGCGCCTGCTCGTCGAGCCAAAGCGCGGCATGCGCCGGTACATCGAACTCGGCGGTGATGTCGGCGCGGCTCTCGCCCGTGCGCACGACGCTCGCGTCGGCGCGCGTGCCGAGCGTGAGGGCGAGGGCGTCGATCAGGATCGATTTGCCCGCGCCTGTCTCGCCGGAGAACACGGTGAAGCCGCTGTGAAATTCGAGGTCGAGCGCCGCGACGATCACGAAGTCGCGAATCGAGAGATGGCGAAGCATGGCGTCTGGTTCTGCTCTTTTTTGGTTGGCTTTGATTACCGTGGGACTGCAGGCTGCATGGCAACGCACGCGCGCGCTTCACGCGAAGACGCGGGTTCAGTCCTCCGGATCGCCCTGCAGCGAGGGGTGCTCGTTCCAATGCAGCTTCTTGCGCAGCGTGCGGTAGTAGCTGTAGCCGACCGGGTGCAGGAAGGGCACGGTGTGGCGCGAGCGGCGCACCTCGATCACGTCGTTCAGCTCCAGCGCGGTGAACGACTGCATGTCGAAGTTCACGTTGACGTCGCGGCCCGCCACGATCTGGATGCTCACCTTGCAGTCGTCGGGCAACACGATCGGGCGGTTCGAGAGCGCGTGCGGCGCGATCGGCACGAGCACGATGCCTTGCAACTGCGGATGCAGGATCGGCCCCTGCGACGAGAGCGCGTAGGCGGTCGAGCCCGTGGGCGTCGCGACGATCAAACCGTCGGAGCGCTGGTTGTACATGAAGCGGCCATCCACGTTCACGCGCAGTTCGGCCATGCCCGAAAAGCCGCTACGGTTCACGACCACGTCGTTGAAGGCAAGCGCGTGGTAAATCGGGTCGCCGTCGCGCGTGATGCGCGACTCCAGCAGCGAGCGTTCCTCGCGCTCGAACGAGCCCGCGAGCAGTTGCGGCACGACCTCCTGCATCTCGGAGAACGCGATGTCAGTGATGAAGCCGAGCCGCCCGTGGTTGATGCCGATGAGCGGCGTGCGGTAGGGCGCGAGCTGGCGGCCGATACCGAGCATCGTGCCGTCGCCGCCGAGCACGACGGCCACGTCCGCGCGCGCGCCGATTTCGGCAGGCTGCAGCGCGGGATAGCCCTGCGCGCCGATTTCCTCTGCGGTCTGCGCTTCGAACACGACCTCGAAGCCGCGCTTCGAAATGGTCTGAGCGAGCGCCGTCAGCGGCTCGGCAATGCCTGGCGTATTGTTGCGCCCAACGAGCGCAACAGTCTTGAACTGGCTCTGGATCTTCTGGATCTGCATGCCGGCATTACACCATAGTCAGGTCACGAAAAGAACCTGGCGCAGACCGGGCGTGGCCTGCCAGGCCTTGCGCGCCGCGCCCTCCAGCCCGAAGCCGGTGACACGGCGATGACAACGCGCGATGTGTCGTGCGGTGCGCTATGCAATACGCCGGGTGACGGCGGCCGATACAGGCACGCCCCGCGCCGCGGGGCGGCCCGCACGGCCCGGCCTGGCGGCGCACTCGCGGCCAACCCGCCATTAGGCTAAAATTTTGAGTCATGCTAGATCCCCGCGCACAAACCCTCCTCAAGACGCTGATCGAGCGCTACATCGCCGAAGGTCAGCCGGTCGGCTCGCGCACGCTGTCGCGCTATTCCGGCCTGGAGCTGAGCCCGGCGACGATCCGCAACGTCATGTCGGACCTCGAGGAGCTGGGTCTCGTGTCCAGCCCGCATACCTCGGCCGGGCGTGTGCCCACGCCGCGCGGGTATCGCCTGTTCGTCGACACCATGCTCACCGTCGAGCCCAGCTCCGACGACGACGCGCTCACGCGCGCGGTGAAGACCACGCTGCGCCCCGGCGAGCCGCAGAAAGTCGTGGCGGCGGCCGCCAGCGTGCTCTCGAACCTCTCGCAGTTCGCGGGCGTGATCCTGACGCCCCGGCGCAGCCACGTGTTCAAGCAGATCGAGTTCATGCGCCTGTCCGACAAGCGCATCCTGCTCATCATCGTGACGCCCGAAGGCGACGTGCAGAACCGCATCATGGCGACGCAGCGCGACTTCACGCCTTCCGAACTCATCGAAGCCTCGAATTACATTAACGCGCACTTCGCTGGCCTGTCGTTCGACGAGGTGCGCCGTCGCCTGCGCGAGGAAATCGACGCGCTGCGCGGCGACATGACCACGCTCATGCACGCGGCGGTGACTGCGAGCACCGAAGAGCCCGAAAGCGGCGACACCTTGCTCATTTCCGGCGAGCGCAACCTGCTCGAAGTGGCCGACCTGTCCTCGGACATGGCGCGCCTGCGCAAACTCTTCGACGTGTTCGACCAGAAAACCAGCCTCCTGCAGTTGCTCGACGTCTCGAGTCACGCGCAGGGCGTGCAGATTTTCATTGGCGGCGAGTCACAACTCGTGCCGATCGAGGAAATGAGTGTGGTGACGGCTCCCTACGAGGTGAACGGCAAGATCGTCGGCACGCTCGGCGTGATCGGGCCGACGCGCATGGCGTACAACCGGGTGATCCCGATCGTCGACATCACCGCGCGCCTGCTCTCGCTCACGCTCAGCCAGAACTGAGCGCTGCGCCGGGCGCCGGGCACGGCCGCCTTTCCGAAGACCATCCCCGAAAGGCGTGCCACGCGCCATCGGCCGAATGGCCAACGCGCGACGAGCCGCTCCGGCGCGGGTCCGGTTTGGCCCGTCCGGACCGCCCGCTATAATGTTTGCTTCATGCAACCGTTGCTGCGCATTCGCGCGGCGCCACTGATCGCCTATGCGTTTCGACCTGGAGCGGCCTTCGCAGTCCGCCGCGGCGCATCGCGTCGCCGTGCTGCTCATCAACCTGGGCACGCCGGACGCGCCCACGCCGCGCGCCGTGCGCCGCTATCTCGCGCAGTTTCTCTCCGATCCGCGCGTGGTCGAGATTCCGGCGCCGATCTGGCAGGTCATCCTGCGCGCGCTGATCCTGCCGTTTCGCGGCCGTTCGTCGTCGAAGAAGTACGTGGCGGTCTGGACGCCCGAGGGTTCGCCGCTGCGCGGGCACACGCAGAAGCAGACCGACGGCCTGCGCCATCTGCTGCAGATCAACGACTACACGGTCCTCGTCGATTACGCGATGCGCTACGGCACGCCCGACATCCCGGCGATGCTGAACCAGCTCAAGCTGGCGGGCGCGGAACGCATTCTGCTCATGCCGATGTACCCGCAGTACTCGGCGTCGACCACGGCGACGGCGTTCGACGCGGCCTTCGCCGCGCTGCGCCGCATGCGCAACCAGCCGGAAATCCGTACGGTGCGTGGCTATCACGACCATCCGGCGTATATCGCGGCGCTTGCGGCGCAGGTGCACCAGTACTGGCATGCGCACGGTAAACCCAATTTCGCGGCGGGCGACCGGCTCGTGCTGAGTTTTCACGGCGTGCCGAGCCGTACGCTCGATCTGGGCGACCCGTACCACGACCAGTGCCAGCAGACGGCCACGCTCCTCATGCACGCGCTGGAGCTCACGCCGGTCGAATGCCGGGTGACGTTCCAGTCGCGCTTTGGGCGGGCGCAGTGGCTCCAACCTTACACGGCGCCCACGCTGCGCGAACTGGGCGCGGGCGGCGTGCGCCGTGCGGACGTGTTCTGCCCCGGTTTCACGGCAGATTGCCTTGAAACCATCGAGGAAATCGGCATGGAAGTGCGCGACGAGTTCCTGCACGGCGGCGGCAAGGAGTTTCACCGCATTGCGTGCCTGAATGCCTCGCCGGCGTGGATCGCGGCGCTAGGCGAGATCGTTGCGCAGCACCTGCAGGGCTGGCCCGTGCAAGCCGCGGCGCCGGCTGGCGCAGTGGCTTGACCAAGCGAACTGAGCGGCGCATCCGGGAAGCTTCTGATGAACTACAAGATTTCGACTGAACCTGGCGCGCGGCTGCGCATCGACAAATGGTTATGGGCGGCGCGCTTCTTCAAGACGCGTTCGCTCGCCTCGGACGCCGTGGGCAAAGGGCATGTGCGTATCGGCGGCGACGCCGTGAAGGCGTCGAAGGATGTGCGCGTGGGCGACCTCGTCGAAATCGAGATCGATCACGTGGTGTGGGAAGTGCAAGTGCTGGGGATTTGCGAGGTGCGCGGTCCCGCCAGCATCGCGCAGACGCTCTATGCGGAAACCCAGGCCGGACGAGAGAAGCGCGCCGCGGAGCAGGACCGGCGCCGGCTCTTTCGCGAACCGGCTGCCGTATTACAGGGCAGGCCGACCAAGCGCGACCGCCGCACTATCGACAAACTTTCGCGTGAGGACTGAAGAGCGCTTCCATCGTAGCGTGCACGCCCCCGTATTCCGTCGTGTTTTCGTTCACGGCGCCCGACATGCAGATGGTCGTAGTTCCGGCGATGAGTACCAGCGCGACCACCGATATGGCAAAGGTCAGTTTCACGGTACTCCCCTTGGGATCGCGGCAAAACGGCCAGTTTCGAGGCCCGGTCAGCGTTTTTATGTGCAGCACTGCCGCTAAAAAATGTGCTGACTGCGGGCCCATTCGGTGCGGTGCCGGGCTCAGGGTAAACGCGTCATGAGCAGCACCTGTTTCTGAGTGTAGGTCAGGGATGTCCCTTACTCAATTTCATTTTTGCGGCGCTGCAGTAATGGTTGTAACGGGCGGTTTCGCGGCTTTGATCTCTGCATAAAAAAGCCGCGAGAGACCCTTGAAACAAGCGATCCGGCACCCATGTGCTGTCGCAATGTACCAAGCCTCTGTCGCACCGGCGCAACGGTCGTCGGCGTAGCAGAGAGGGCCGCGCAATGGCGCCCGAAGCTATGTTCCCTTTTTCACTATTCAACGACGTTCAGCGACATGGAAAACACGCAAGAGAACCCGACGAGCCAGAACCCCACGCCCGCGGACGAGGCGTCGCAAGCAGCCCAGCCCCAAACGGCTGACGCGGTCGAGCAGGCAGCCAAAGGCGGCGTGGACCAGAATGCTGCGGCGCTTGCCGAGGCCGCACTGGCCGAAGCGCAGCTTAACGAAGCCCGAGCGAAGGTCGCCGAATTGCAGGACGCCTTCGTCCGCGCCAAGGCCGAGACGGAGAACGTGCGCCGCCGCGCGCAGGAAGACGTCGCCAAGGCGCACAAGTTCGCAATCGAAAACTTCGCCGAGCATCTGCTGCCGGTGATGGACAGCCTCGAAGCCGCGCTCAGCCATAACTCGGACGATCTCGCCAAGGTCAACGAAGGCGTCGAGCTCACGCTCAGGCAACTGACCGGCGCGCTCGAGAAGGGCAAGGTCCTCGCCATCAACCCCGTTGGCGAGAAGTTTGACCCGCACCGTCACCAGGCCATCTCGATGGTGCCGTCCGAGCAGGAAGCGAACACGGTGGTCAGCGTGCTGCAAAAGGGCTATGTGATTGCCGACCGCGTGCTGCGTCCGGCGCTCGTGACTGTTTCGGCACCGAAGTAAGAAAAATGTAAGCAGCGCGAGGGCCTGAAGGGACCCAAAAGGCCCCGCGATTGAAAAAAATGATGGAACGCATAGCCCCAACCCCTTGAAATCGCCGTAACGGCACTTATTTGGGCAGCAGTTCCGTATTGAAGTGGACGCCAGCCGCGCACAAGGGAAACGCGGCTCGAGCAGGCAGTTACCTGCGCAGCGCGAAAGCGGCGTCCGCACAGCGACCAAAATCTGGAGATTTGACAAAAATGGGCAAAATCATTGGTATTGACCTCGGCACCACCAATTCGTGCGTGGCGCTGATGGAAGGCAATCAGGTCAAGGTGATCGAGAACTCGGAAGGCGCCCGTACGACGCCGTCCATCATCGCCTACATGGACGACAACGAAGTCCTGGTCGGCGCACCGGCCAAGCGCCAGTCGGTCACCAACCCGCGCAACACGCTGTACGCAGTCAAGCGCCTGATCGGCCGCCGCTTCGAAGAGAAGGAAGTGCAGAAGGACATCGGCTTGATGCCCTACAAGATCGTCAAGCACGACAACGGCGACGCCTGGGTCGAAGCGCATGGCTCGAAGCTCGCGCCGTCGCAGGTCTCGGCTGAAGTGCTGCGCAAGATGAAGAAGACCGCTGAAGATTACCTTGGCGAGCCGGTCACCGAAGCCGTGATCACGGTTCCCGCGTATTTCAACGACAGCCAGCGTCAGGCAACGAAGGACGCCGGCCGTATCGCCGGTCTGGAAGTCAAGCGCATCATCAACGAGCCGACGGCAGCCGCACTCGCGTTCGGTCTGGACAAGGCCGAAAAGGGTGACCGCAAGATTGCCGTGTTCGACCTGGGCGGCGGCACGTTCGACATCTCGATCATCGAAATCGCCGATGTCGACGGCGAAATGCAGTTCGAAGTGCTCTCGACCAACGGCGACACGTTCCTCGGCGGCGAAGACTTCGACCAGCGCATCATCGATTACATCATCGGCGAGTTCAAGAAAGAGCAGGGCGTCGACCTTTCGAAGGACGTGCTCGCGCTGCAACGCCTGAAGGAAGCGGCTGAAAAGGCCAAGATTGAGCTGTCGTCGGGCCAGCAGACCGAAATCAACCTGCCGTACATCACGGCGGACGCATCGGGTCCGAAGCACTTGAACCTGAAGATCACGCGCGCCAAGCTGGAAGCGCTGGTCGAAGACCTGATCGAGCGCACCATTGAGCCGTGCCGCGTGGCGATCAAGGACGCAGGCGTGAAGGTCGGCGACATCGACGACGTGATTCTCGTCGGCGGCCAGACGCGTATGCCGAAGGTGCAGGAAAAGGTGAAGGAGTTCTTCGGCAAGGACCCGCGCCGTGACGTGAACCCGGACGAAGCCGTGGCCGTTGGCGCCGCGATCCAGGGCCAGGTTCTGTCGGGCGACCGCAAGGACGTGCTGCTCCTCGACGTGACCCCGCTCTCGCTCGGTATCGAGACGCTCGGCGGCGTGATGACGAAGATGATCAACAAGAACACCACGATCCCGACCAAGCACGCACAGGTCTACTCGACGGCGGACGACAGCCAGTCGGCCGTGACGATCAAGGTGTTCCAGGGCGAGCGCGAAATGGCGGCGGGCAACAAGCTGCTGGGCGAGTTCAATCTTGAAGGCATTCCGCCCGCACCGCGCGGCGTGCCGCAGATCGAAGTGAGCTTCGACATCGACGCGAACGGTATTCTGCACGTCGGTGCGAAGGACAAGGCGACCGGCAAGGAAAACCGCATCACGATCAAGGCGAACTCGGGTCTGTCCGAAGCCGAAATCGAAAAGATGGTGAAGGACGCAGAAGCGAACGCGGAAGAAGATCACCGTCTGCGCGAGATTGCCGATGCGCGCAACCAGGGCGATGCGCTGGTTCACAGCACGAAGAAGGCCGTGGCCGAGTACGGCGACAAGATCGAAGCCAGCGAGAAGGAAGCGATCGAGGCCGCACTGAAGGACCTCGAAGAAACGCTGAAGAGCTCGTCGGCCGACAAGGCGACGATCGAGGCGAAGGTCGAGACGCTTTCGACCGCGTCGCAGAAGCTCGGCGAAAAGATGTACGCCGACATGCAGGCGCAGCAGGCAGGCGCGGCGGGTGCAGCCGGTGCGGGTGCGGCAGGTGGTGCCGGTGCTGCCGAGCAAGGCGCGCAGAACAACGCCGACGACGTGGTCGACGCCGAGTTCAAGGAAGTCAAGAAGGACTGAGTCGGTTCGTGGCCGTCATGACCGTTTTGCCTGATCAGCGAACGGTCGTGGCGCTACGAAAGCGGCCGCATCGGTTACGATGCGTGTCAGCATTGCAGCGCCTGGCGAGCCATCTGGCTCTCCGGGCACATTTGTTTTATGGAGGCCGTTCTCTTTCAGGGGCCGCCGCGGCGTGAGAAGCGCTCGTGCGGATGTTCAAAGGAACGGCAAACGGGTCACGAGATCCAGCATTCAAGAGGAGCCGGCGCGCGCCGTGAAGCGCGAGGCCGGCGTTGAACCGATATGGCGAAACGGGATTACTACGAGGTTCTGGGCGTCGCGAAGAACGCGAGCGACGACGAAATCAAGAAGGCGTATCGCAAGCTCGCGATGAAGTATCACCCCGACCGCAATCCGGACAACAAGGATGCGGAAGAGCATTTCAAGGAGGCCAAAGAGGCCTACGAAATGCTGTCGGACTCGCAAAAGCGCGCGGCTTACGACCAGTACGGCCACGCCGGTGTCGATCCGAACATGGGTGGTGCCGGCGCGCAGGGTTTCGGCGGTTTCGCGGACGCTTTCGGCGACATCTTCGGCGATATCTTCGGCCAGGCCGCGGGCGGCGGCCGCGGTGGCCAGCGCAGCGGCCCGCAGGTGTATCGCGGCGCGGACTTGCGCTACAGCATGGAAATCTCGCTGGAGCAGGCGGCGCACGGCTACGAGACGCAAATCCGCGTGCCGGGCTGGAGCGGCTGTGAAGTCTGTCACGGCTCGGGCGCGAAGCCCGGCACGAAGCCCGAAACCTGCCCGACCTGCCATGGTTCGGGTTCGGTGCGCATGTCGCAAGGCTTCTTCAGCATCCAGCAGACCTGCCCGAAGTGCCACGGCACGGGTTCCTACATTCCCGAGCCGTGCACGAACTGCCACGGCGCGGGGAAGGTTAAGGAAACCAAGACGCTCGAAGTGAAGATTCCGGCGGGCATCGACGACGGCATGCGCATCCGCTCGGCCGGCAACGGCGAGCCGGGCATCAACGGCGGGCCGTCGGGCGATCTGTACGTCGAGATCCACATCAAGCAGCACGCGGTGTTCGAGCGCGACGGCGACGATCTGCACTGCCAGATGCCGATTCCGTTCACCACGGCGGCGCTGGGCGGCGAGATCGAAGTGCCGACGCTGGCGGGCCGCGCGAGCTTCACGGTGCCTGAAGGCACGCAGTCGGGCAAGACGTTCCGTCTGCGCGGCAAGGGCATCAAGGGCCTGCGTTCGAGCATCGCCGGCGATCTGTATGTGCATGTCCAGGTGGAAACGCCGGTCAAGCTCACCGATCACCAGCGCGAGATGCTGCAGCAGTTCGAGAAGTCGCTCGTGGAAGGCGGGTCGCGGCACAGCCCGCAAAGCAAGAGCTGGTTCGACCGCGTGAAGAGCTTCTTCGACTGACGCGCTTTCCGCCGTCGCCGTGCAGTAGCAGGTAAATAGCAGGTAGTTAGCGCAATGGCAGTCAATCCAGGCGGCGCGGTGTTCGCGCTGCTCGACGACGGCGACTCGACGGCGTCGAGCCGCTCGAGCCGCCTCTACACGGAGTTCGCGCGCGAGCTTGCATGCGAGCGCGCGGCGGATCTCGACGCGGTGTGCGCGCAAGTGAACGCCGAACTGGGCAACGGACTTCACGCCCTCGTGACTGGCGACTACGAGTTCGGGCGCACGCTCGAATTCGCAAAGCGCGACACGACCTCATTCATCGAAACGCAGCACGGCCAAGCCGCGCTGCGTTTTTTATTGTTCGAACGCTGCGAAAAGCTCTCGCGCGAGGAAACCGATGCGTGGCTCGCGGCGCAGGAGGGCGGTGAAGCGCCTGCGCCAGCAGGCGTGGCGGGCGTGACGATCGGTGTCGATCGCGCGCGCTTCGAGCGGGACATTGCCGCCGTGCAAGCTGCCCTGCGCGCGGGCGACTCGTATCAGATCAACTACACCTACCGGCTCGGCTTCGAGGCGTACGGTTCGCCTCTCGCGCTCTACAGGCGCTTGCGCGAGCGTCAGCGCGTGCGTTACGGCGCGCTGATCGCGTTGCCGGGCGACCGCTGGGTGCTCTCGTGCTCGCCGGAGCTGTTCGTGGAGAAGCACGGCAAAACGTTGCGCGCGAAACCCATGAAGGGCACGGCCGCGCGTTTCGCCGAAGCGGAGCAAGACGCCGCCGCCGCGCATTTTCTCGCCAACGATCCGAAGAACCGCGCCGAAAACGTGATGATCGTCGACTTGCTGCGCAACGACCTCTCGCGCGTCGCGCAGACCGGCTCGGTGCGCGTACCGGCGCTCTTCAGCGTCGAGCCTTACCGTTCCGTCTGGCAGATGACCTCGACCGTCGAAGCGACGCTGCGCGAAGGCACGACGTTCGCCGCCGCCATGCGCGCGCTCTTTCCGTGCGGCTCGATCACGGGTGCGCCCAAGCACCGGACGATGGAGCTGATCGAAGCGCTCGAGCATGCGCCGCGCGGGCTTTACACGGGCACGATAGGCTGGATCGAAGCGCCGTCGGCGGGCGAGACTTGCGGCGACTTCTGCCTCTCAGTCGTGATCCGCACGTTGACGCTCGATGCGCCCTCCGGGGGCGCGGGAGCCACGCGGCGCGGCGAAATGGGCGTAGGCGCGGGCATCGTGCTCGACAGCGTGGCCGCCGATGAATACGAGGAGTGCCGCTTGAAAGCCCGCTTTCTGACCGATGCCGACCCGGGCATCGAATGCTTCGAAACGATGTACGCGACGCGTGCTGGCGGCGTGCGCCACGCAGAGCGTCACCTCGCGCGGCTCGCGGCGAGCGCGGCGTGGCTCGGTTTCCCGTGCGACGTTGAAGCGTTGCGAACGCGCATCGACGAAATCTGCGCCACGTTTGCAGACGATAACGCGCCACACCGTGTGCGAGTCGCGCTCGGCAAGCGCGGAGCGGCGACGCTCACCAGCGCGCCGCTCGCTGCGCTCGCGCACGACACCGTGGGCGTGCTGCTCGCGCCGGATCACGGCTTTGCGCCGGTCGAATCCGCCGACGCGCTGTTGCTGCGCAAGACCACGCGCCGCGCCGAATTCGATCGCGCATGGCGCGAGGCCGAAGCGCAGGGCGGCTTCGACATGCTGTTCTTCAACGAGCGCGGCGAGCTGACCGAAGGCGGACGCTCGAACGTGTTCGTGAAGCTCGACGGCAAGTGGTTCACGCCGCCGCTTGCCTCGGGCGTGCTGCCGGGCGTGATGCGCGGCGTGCTGCTCGACGACGAAGCGTTCGGTGCACACGAGCGCGTGCTCACGCGCGACGACGTGCTCAACGCCGAAGCCCTGATGCTGTCGAACGCGCTGCGCGGCGCGGTGCCGGCACGCTTGATTCGATGAAGCGGCCGTAGCGCACCAGATAAACAAAGCGCGCTCCAAACGGAGCGCGCTTTTTTCATTCTGCGAAGCAAAATCGCCGGATCAGAACACGTGCTCGGGCCCCGGGAACGCGCCTTCCTTCACGGCCTGCACATACGCGCGCACGGCCGATTCGATATCGGGCTGCCCGGCCATGAAATCCTTTACGAAGCGCGGCCGCTTGCCGGGGAAAATGCCGAGCATGTCGTGCAGCACGAGCACCTGACCTGAACAGTCCACGCCCGCGCCAATGCCGATGGTCGGAATGCGCAACTGCTTCGTGACTTCCGCGCCGAGCGCCGCAGGCACGGCCTCGATCACCACGAGCTGCGCGCCCGCCTCCTGCAGCGCGAGCGCATCGCGAATCATCTGCGTCGCCGCCGCATCGCTTTTGCCCTGCACCTTGAAGCCGCCGAACGCATGCACCGACTGCGGCGTGAGGCCGATGTGCGCGCACACGGGCACGGCGCGCTCCACCAGCATCTTCACCGTGGGCGCGAGCCATTCGCCGCCCTCGATCTTCACCATCTGCGCGCCGGCGCGCATGAGCTTCACGGAGTTCGCAAACGCGTCCTCGGCCGTGCCGAAGGTGCCGAACGGCAAGTCGGCGATGATCAGCGCCCTGGTTTGCGCGCGCGCCACGCACGCCGTGTGATACGCGATGTCGTCGATGGTGACGGGCAGCGTCGTGGTGTGCCCCTGGAGCACGTTGCCGAGCGAGTCGCCGATCAGCACCGTATCGACGCCCGCGCGGTCGCACAGCGCCGAGAAGCTCGCGTCATAGCACGTCAGCATCGCGATGCGCTCGCCGGCGTCGCGCATGGCCTGGAGTTTGGGCACGGTGACCGCGCTGCGGCTCGTTTCCTGCAGGTAAGTCATGGGGAAATCCGTTGGGAAGGGGAAAAACGAAGAGGGGCTGCGCCGCTTGATCGCGCCGATGAAACGGTTATAGCGACGTGCCCTTGACGAAGGATTCCTTGCGGCCGCGCATCGTCTCGATACGTTCGGTGACGAGCGCCAGGTCCGCATCGGAATCGAGCAGATTCAGATGCTCCACGCCGACGGTGAGCACCGGCGCATGATCGTAATGATAGAAAAAATCGTTGTAGCTGTCGCAGAGCGCACGCAGGAATGCGCTCGAGATAGACAGCTCGCGCGGTACCGCCCGCTTCTGGATGCGCGCGTAGAGCGCCTCGGGGCTTGCCTGCAAATAGACGACGAGGTCGGGCGCGGGCGCGGATGACGTGAGACGCGAGGCGAGCGCACGGTACAGCGGCAGTTCGTCTTCAGCGAGTGTGAGGCGCGCGAACAGATCGTTGCGTTCGGCAAGGAAATTCGTCACGAGCGGCACGCCAGTTGCGCGGCGCGCGGCCACGTCGCGCGAAAGCTGCTCGCGCTGCAAGGCGATATGCAGCTGCGCCGCGAGCGCGTGCGACGAGGGCGCGGTGTCGCGATACACGCGCTCCAGAAACGGATTGTCTGCGTTCGATTCGAACAGCGTGTGCATCGACCAGCGTTCGGCGAGACGCGTCGCGAGCGTGGTCTTGCCCGCGCCGATCGGCCCTTCGATCACGATGTACTGAAGCGCGGCTGGCCGCGCGGCGCGCGCGCTGACGACGGGCAGGGGTGTCGTGCTCATCGGCAGTTGCCGGAGGGCGGCGTGTCAGGCGCGCTCGCCGCGCCCATGCACTGGCACAGCGGCTTGACCTTCTCGATGCGCTGGTCGGCCACGGCGGTGAGGAATGCGCTGGTGGGCCCCTGGCCCGGAATCACGAGTTCGGGATCGATCTCGACGAGCGGCACGAGTACGAACGCGCGGCCCGTCATGCGCGGATGTGGCACGACGAGGTCGGTTTCGTCGATGGTGGCGTCGCCGTAAAGCAGGATGTCGATGTCGAGCGTGCGAGGCGCGTTGCGAAAGGGACGCTCCCGGCCGAAGTGATGCTCCACGCGCTGGCACAGGGCGAGCAGCGCGTGAACGTCGAGACTCGTCTCGATCTTCACGACGCAGTTGTAATAGTCGTCGCCGCCCGCGTCGATGGGCGCGGTGCGGTACAGACTCGATTTAGCGACGACGGTGAGGGTGTGCTGTTGTGCCAGGCACACCACCGCGTCTTTGAGGGTCTGGCGCGCATCCCCCAGATTCGCGCCAACTCCCAGCCAGGCAACCGTCATGGCTTCACTTCCTGCGACTTTTGTTGCGGTTCGACACGTGTGCGCCGCGGTTTGCCGGCCGCGACGCCGCACGGCGTCAGTCCTCGTGCGGACCGGCGTGGCCGTCATAGTCTGCACTGCTGGCTTCCTGCTCGTCACCGGCTGCACCGGCTTCCGACTCAGCACCTTCGCCCGTTCTGCGGCTCTTCGCGCCGCCGCGGCGGCGGCGTTTGCGCGGCGAGCGTTCCTTGCCGCCCTGCGCGAGAAGGGCCTCGCGCGCGGCGATGTCGCCGGAAATGAAGTCGGTCCACCATTGGCCGACCTCGGCGTCCAGCTCGCCCGATTCGCAGCGCAGCAGGAGGAAATCATACCCCGCTCTAAATCTTTGGTGTTCCAGCAGCTTGATCGCGCCGCGGCCACGTTTTTCGAGGCGCAGCTGCAGGCCCCAGATTTCGCGCATGTCAGACGAGAAGCGGCGATGAATCGCCAGTTTTTCCGTTTGCGCGTCGATCACGTCGTCCATCGCGCGATGCAGCGCCGGCATGGGCAATTCGCCCTCGGCCGTGTATTGCTGCCAGCGTTGCTGCACGTCGTGCCACAGCAGGGTGGCGAACAGGAAACCCGGCGATACCGGCTTGCCCGCGCGCACGCGCGCGTCGGTGTTCGAAAGCGCGAGCGTGATGAAGCGCTCCCCCTGCGGCTGCTCGAGGACCACGTCGAGGAGCGGCAGGAGGCCGTGATGCAGCCCTTCCTTGCGCAGCCACCTGAGGCACTCGAGCGCGTGGCCCGAGAGCAGCAGCTTGAGCATCTCGTCGAAAAGACGCGCCGCCGGCACGTTGTTGATGAGGTCCGCGAGCTTCGTGATCGGGTCGCGCGTGTGCTCTTCGATCTCGAAGCCGAGCTTTGCCGCGAAACGCACCACGCGCATCATGCGTACCGGGTCTTCGCGGTAACGCGTGGCGGGGTCGCCGATCATGCGCAACAGGCGCGCGCGCATGTCGGCCATCCCGTTGTGATAGTCGAGCACCGTCTGCGTGGCCGGGTCGTAGTACATCGCGTTGATCGTGAAGTCGCGGCGCGTGGCGTCTTCGTGCTGCTCGCCCCAGACGTTGTCGCGCAGCACGCGGCCGCTCGCATCGATGTGGTGCGTCTTGCGGTCGAGTTCGTCGCGGCGCATGCGCTTTGGCGGCGCTGCAGCGGGCGCGGCCTCGGCGGCTGGTGCATCGACCAGCGCGCGGAACGTCGAGACCTCGATGATTTCCTGCCCGAACTGCACGTGCACGATCTGGAAGCGCCGGCCGATGATGCGCGCGCGGCGGAACAGCTTCTGCACCTGGTCGGGCGTGGCGTCGGTGGCGACGTCGAAGTCCTTGGGCGCCACGCCGAGCAGCAGGTCGCGCACCGCGCCGCCCACGATGAACGCCCGGAAGCCCGCTTGCTGCAGACCTTCGGTCACGCGCACGGCGTTGCGCGAGATGAGCGCGGGATTGATGCCGTGGACGTCGGCGGAAAGGATGACGGGCGTGGCCGGGTCGGGCGCGCCTTTGTCAGCGCGCGGCTTCGACGTCTTCTGCGCGCTGGCCGGCTTGCGGCGCGCGCGGGTGCTGCCGGCGACGGCGGCCGCGCCTTCATGCGAGGCCGTGTGCGGATCGGCGGCGGGGGCTTCGGTGTCTTGCGCCGCTTCGGCGTCGTCCTGGCCGAACAGCTTGCGGATGAGTTTCTTGATCACTGGGCTTGGAACAAATCGAGAATGCGCCAGCCCGCTTGTTGCGCGTGAGCGCGCAGGGTGTCGTCGGGGTTGGTGGCGATCGGGTCGGTGACTTTTTCGAGCAGCGGAATGTCGTTGTGCGAGTCGCTGTAGAAGTAGCTGTGCTCGAAGTCCGACCAGCGCTTGCCGAGCGAGGCGAGCCATTGCTCGACGCGCACGATCTTGCCTTCGCGGTAGCTCGGCGTGCCCGTGGGGCGCCCGGTGAAGGCCGATGCCGGATGGCCGTCCACGGTTTCGACTTCGCACGCGATCAGCTTGTCCACGCCGAACACCTCGGCGATGGGCGCCGTGATGAATTCGTTGGTGGCCGTGACCACGCAGCAGAGGTCGCCCGCTTCCTTGTGCTTTTTCACGAGCTCGACCGCGCTCGGCAGGATGGTCGGCTTGATCACCTCGTGCATGTACTGGTCGTGCCACGCCTTGAGCTGCGCGCGCGAATATTTCGCGAGCGGCGTGAGCATGGCGAGGAGGTACGCATGGATGTCGAGCTTGCCGGCCTTGTAGTCGGCGTAGAAGCGGTCGTTTTGCTCCGCAAAGCGTTCGCCGTCGACAATGCCGAGCTTCACCATGAAGCGGCCCCATTCGTGGTCGCTGTCGGTGGGGATCAGGGTGTGATCGAGGTCAAAAAGTGCAAGGTTAGCCATGGGCGCTCATTTTACTTGAAGCGGGAGACGCCGTTGCCGCCGCCGACGGGCGGCGTCGACGCGGCGGGGTCCGCGGGGGATTCAGGGCCTGGAGGCGCATCGTTCTGGGCGGCCTCTTTGCTGTCTTGCGATTGCGACGCATCGGGCGTTGACGGTGTCTGTCCCGGTGTCCCGGCTGTGTTCGCCTCTGGTGCGGCGATTGCCGCCGGCGGATCGAGATCGCCGCGCAGTTCGCCACTCATCTCGTTGCTCACGTCGGCATCGACTTCGCCCTTGAGTTCGGTGCCCAGTTCCTTGTGAACGACGTGACGGTATTTTGCCCCCAATTCGCTTTCGACGTTGTCGGTCGGTTTGTCGAAGGGCACGGGCGCCGGCGCACGCGTCTGCAAGGCCGGTGCTTTCGGCGCCTCGTAGGGCTGGGCGTCGTCGGGCTCGGCGGCAGGTGCTTGCGGCTCGCTGGAGAAGAGCGCCGGCGGTGCCGACGGGTCGTCGCCTTCGGCGGGTGGCGTTTGCGCCGCCGCGTTGCCGCTAGCCGGGTCTTCGTCCGCCTCGCTCGCGTCGTCCGTTTCTGCCAGCTCGTCGGCGAAAAGCTCGTCGTCCGCCGGCAATGCACTTGCTACGCTCACCAGATCGCCCACGCCCTTCGCGAGCATCGCGCGCAACAGCGGCAGCGTCACCGCGCGCTTCTGTTCGAGCGAGAAGCGGTCGAGCGCGTCGAGCAAGGCCATCAGGCTCGGCATGTCGCGCCGGAAATGCGTGAGCAGGTAGGCGGGCACGTCGTCGGCGAGCGCAATGCCGCGCTCGCGCGCCGCGAGCTTGAGGATGGCCGCCTTGCCTTCGTCGGAGAGCGGCGCGAGGTGGAACACGAGGCCCCAGCCGAGGCGCGTGCGCAGGTCCTCGCGCACGGCGAGACCCATGGGCGGCGCGTTGCCCGTCGCGACGAGCGCGCAGGCGGGGTACGAGCGCACCTCGTTGAACAGGTTGAAGAGCGCGATCTGCTGCGCGCCCGAGAGCGAATCACAGTCGTCCACCGCGTAGATCGTCACGCGCGGATCGAACGTGAACGCCGCCAGCGCGCTTTGCGGGCCCAGATAGCGCACGTGGCCCGGCGGCGCTTCGTCGGCGAGCGCGTGCAGCAGGTGGCTGCGCCCGTTGCCGGGTTCGCCCCAGACATAGAACGTGCGATCGGCGATCGGGCCCGCCATGAGCGCCGCGTCCAGACCGCGCAGGCGCGCGACCAGCTCGGCGTTGGCGCCGATATGGAAGTTGTCGAAGGTCGATGGCGGCGGGGTGCCGAGATCGAGCGTTAACTGTCGCTGCACGGTGTGTCTGGACGGAATCGGTTCTAGTAAAGCGTGCTCTCGTGAGAACTGCGGAGATCACTGGGCCGCAACCGCCGCAGCACGATGCCGAGGGCGAGCGCGATCCCGGTCCAGATAGCGGCCCGACGCTGGCACGGTGCGAAATACGGTGTGTTGTGCGGCAAAACTCGGTTTCCGGTTGTGGGGCGCAGGCGAGGCGCGTTCCAAATCTCGCTCCACCCGCGGCGGCGGGGCGCCGTCAATCGGTTAAAATCGCATTTTACCGACCTTCTGGCGCTTCCCCATGAATCAACCGAAATCCGGCCCCGCTAATCAGGCACAGTCGCAGGACCAAGGCCTCTCCTACCGCGACGCGGGCGTGGACATCGACGCGGGTGACGCGCTCGTCGACCGCATCAAGCCCTTTGCGAAGAAGACCCTGCGCGACGGCGTGATGGGCGGCATCGGCGGATTCGGCGCGCTCTTCGAAGTGCCGAAGAAATACAAGGAGCCCGTGCTCGTTTCGGGCACCGACGGCGTGGGCACCAAGCTGCGTCTCGCATTTCATCTGAACAAACACGACACGGTCGGCCAGGATCTCGTCGCGATGAGCGTGAACGACATCCTCGTGCAGGGCGCCGAGCCGCTGTTCTTCCTCGACTACTTCGCCTGCGGCAAGCTGGATGTCGATACGGCGGCCACGGTCGTGAAGGGCATCGCGCAAGGCTGCGAGCTGTCGGGCTGCGCGCTGATCGGCGGTGAAACGGCCGAAATGCCGGGCATGTATCCCGACGGCGAATACGATCTCGCCGGTTTCGCGGTGGGCGCGGTCGAAAAGAGCAAGATCATCGACGGCAGCACGATCGCCCCGGGCGACGTGGTGCTGGGTCTCGCTTCGAGCGGCATCCACTCGAACGGCTTCTCGCTCGTGCGCAAGATCATCGAGCGCGCGCAACCGGACCTCGCGGCCGACTTCGACGGCCGTTCGCTCGCCGACGCGCTGATGGCGCCCACGCGCATCTACGTGAAGCCGCTGCTCAAGCTGATGGAAACCATCACGGTGAAGGGCATGGCGCACATCACGGGCGGCGGCCTCGTCGAGAACATTCCGCGCGTGCTGCGCGAAGGCCTCACGGCCGAACTGGATCACGCGGCATGGCCGCTGCCGCCGCTCTTCACGTGGCTGCAAAAGCACGGCGGCGTGGCCGATGCGGAAATGCACCGCGTGTTCAACTGCGGCATCGGCATGGCCGTGGTCGTGGCGGCGGATCAGGCCGATGCGGCGGCTTCCCTGCTGGCCGCCGCGGGCGAGCAGGTGTGGAAGATCGGCGTGGTGCGCGCAAGCAAGGAAGGCGAAGCGCAGACCGTGGTGGTCTAAGCCTCACGCGTTCCCGCGCAAAAAAATGCCCGCCATTCATCATGGCGGGCATTTTGTTTTCAGCGCGGCAATTCGCGTTACAGCACCGTGCGCACGTGCCACAGCTCCGGAAAGAGCACGACGTCGAGCATCTTGCGCAGATACGGTGCGCCATTCGTGCCGCCCGTGCCCTGCTTGAAGCCGATGATGCGCTCGACCGTCGTCACGTGGCGGAAGCGCCATTGACGGAACGCGTCTTCGAGATCGACGAGCTCTTCGGCCATCTCGTACAAATCCCAGTACTCCGAAGGATTGCGGTACACCTCCAGCCACGCCGCCTCGACCGTGGCGTCGTGTTCGGTCGCCAGGGACCAGTCGCGGTTCAGGCGTTCGGGCGCGATCGCAAAGCCGCGCCGCGCGAGCAGGCGTATGACTTCGTCGTAGAACGAGGGCGCCTCGAGCGTCGCTTTCACCTGCTCGAAAATCTCGCCCCGATGCTCGTGCGGCTTGAGCATCTGCCCGTTCTTGTTGCCGAGCAGGAACTCGATCTGCCGGTATTGATACGACTGGAAGCCCGACGAGGCGCCAAGATATGGCCGCATGGCCGTGTACTCGGAGGGCGTGAGCGTCGAGAGAACGCTCCACGCCTGCACGAGCTGCTCCATGATGCGCGAGACGCGCGCGAGCTGCTTGAACGCGGGCGGCAGTGCGTCGCGATGCACGTTGGCGAGCGCTGCGCGCAACTCGTAGAGCGCGAGCTTCATCCACAGCTCGCTCGTTTGATGCTGCACGATGAACAGCATCTCGTTGTGGTCGGGCGAGAGCGGATGCTGTGCGTTGAGTACGGCATCGAGCGCGAGGTAGTCGCCGTAGCTCATCGACTTCGAAAAGTCGAGCTGCGCGTCGTGCCAGCCTTCGCCTTGTGCCGCTTGTGCCGCTTGTGCCGCTTGTACCGCTTGTACCGCTTGTACCGCTTGTACCGCTTGTACCGCCGGCGCGGCGGCGCCGTGTCCGAACGGGCAGCCGCCACGTGCGGCGCCGTGGGTCTCACTCGCGGTTTCACCCGCGTCGGGCATACCGGGAACCTGCATGTGATCGTTCATCAGCCGCTCCTCAGGTCACCGCGCCGCGCTCGGCGAATTCGGGCTTGCGCCAGGACTCGGTGGCGAGCACGTCGCGCAGCGTCTCCACGGCGTCCCACACATCGACGTAACGCAGATACAACGGCGTGAAGCCGAAGCGCAGCACGCGCGGTTCGCGATAGTCGCCGATCACGCCGCGCGCGATCAACGCCTGCATCACCTCGTAGCCGTGCGGATGCTCGAAGCTCACGTGCGAGCCGCGCTCCGCATGCCCGCGCGGCGTGACGAGCGTGAGGCTGTATTCCTTGCAGCGCGTCTCGACCAGTTCGATGAAGAGGTCGGTGAGCGCGAGCGACTTGCCGCGGATGGCCTGCATGTCGGTTTGCAGGAACACGTCGAGACCGCATTCGACGAGCGCCATCGAAACGATCGGCTGCGTGCCGCAGAGAAAGCGGCCGATGCCGTCGTCGGGGCGGTACTCGGGGTTCATCTCGAACGGCTTCTTGTGGCCCCACCAGCCCGAAAGCGGCTGCGAGAACGCGCTCTGGTGGCGCTTGGGCACCCACACGAAACCAGGCGAGCCGGGGCCGCCGTTCAGGTATTTGTACGTGCAGCCCACGGCGTAGTCGGCGTTCGCGCCGTTCAGGTCAACCGGCACGGCGCCCGCCGAATGCGCGAGATCCCACAGTGCGAGCGCGCCCTGCGCGTGAATATGCCCGGTGAGCGCGCGCATGTCGTGCATCTCGCCCGTGCGGTAGTTCACGTGTGTGATCATCGCGACGGCCACGTCTTCGCGGATTGCCGCACGCAGTTCGGAAGGATCGTCGACGAGGCGCAGCTCGTAGCCGCGGTCGAGTTGCTCGATCAGCCCTTGCGCGATGTACAGGTCGCTCGGAAAGTTCGAGCGCTCCGAGACGATCACGCGGCGCTTCGGATCGCGCGCGTTCTGCACGCGCAGCGCGGCGGAAAGCGCCTTGAAGAGGTTGATCGAGATGGTGTCGGTGACGACGACTTCGTCGTCGGCCGCGCCGATCAGCTTCGCGAGCTTGTTGCCCAGACGCTTGGGCATGGCGAACCAGCCTGCCGTGTTCCAGCTGCGGATGAGGCCTTCGCCCCATTCGCCGCCGATCACGGCCTGCGCGCGCGCGGCCGAGGCCGAGGGCGGCACGCCGAGCGAGTTGCCGTCGAGATAGATGGTGCCGGCCGCGAGCGTGAATTGCTCGCGCAGGGCGGCGAGCGGATCGGCGCGATCGGCTGCCAGGGCTTCGTTGCGGTCGTTCATGTCTATCGTTTCTTTGGATGGCGGATTGAGCGGGGATTTAGTTGGCGGCGGAGGAAGTCAACTCGCGCAGCACGGCGCGCACGGGGCTTGCGTCGAGCGTCGAGAACTTCAGCGGCAGTGCGATGAGTTCGTAGTCGCCAGGCGCGATGGCGTCGAGCACGACGCCTTCGAGGATCGCCATGCCATGTGCGCGGATGCGGTGATGCGCGTCCATCGTCTTCGATTCCTGCGGGTCGAGCGAGGGCGTGTCGATGCCGATGAGACGCACGCCGTGCGCGGCGAGCAGATCGATCGTTGCCGGCGCGACGGCGCAAAACTTGCTGTCCCAGTGGTCCTGCGGCGCGTGCGCGTAGGTGCGCAACAGCACGCGCGGCGGGAGGCCTGGCAACGCGCCTTCCACATGTTCGGGCAGCACGAGCGGCGCGGCGCCCACGCAATGAATCACGCGGCACGCGCCGATATACGTGTCGAGCGGCACCTCGCCGATCGGCGCGCCTTCGGCGTCGTAGTGCAGCGGGGCGTCGGTGTGCGCGCCGGTGTGTGGCGACAGCGTCACGCGCGCGACGTTGACCGGCGAGCCTGCCTCCATGCGCCACACGCGCTCGACGCCAACGGGCGTGTCGCCGGGCCAGACGGGTGTTTCGGGGTGAATCGGCGGGGAAATGTCTTTGATCTGTGTCATGTCAAAGGCGCCTTGCGTACATGTTGTCTCCTGATGCTTCGAATGATAGGCAACTCCTCGTGAAATGTGCTTGCGAAAAAAACGCCGCAAACTTCGGTTGTTGGCACATAATTTGTCTTAAGACGGGAATGGAGACCAAATATGAACGCAATCTCGCTTGACGCTACCGATTGCCGTATTCTCGCCGTACTGCAAAATGAGGGGCGAATCAGTAATCTCGATTTGGCGGAGCGCATTTCGCTTTCGCCATCGGCTTGCCTGCGCCGTTTGCGGCTGCTCGAGGAGCAGGGCGTGGTGGAGCGGTACCGCGCCAGCCTGAACCGGGAGATTCTCGGCTTCGAGATGGAGGCGTTCGTGCAGGTGTCGATGCGCAACGACCAGGAGAGCTGGCACGAGCGCTTCGTCACGGCGCTACGTGACTGGCCGGAGGTGGTGGGGGCGTATGTGGTGACGGGCGAGACGCACTACCTGCTGCGCGTGCTCGCGCACAACCTCAAGCACTATTCGGACTTCGTGCTCAACAAGCTGTACAAGGCGCCGGGCGTGATGGACATCCGCTCGAACATCGTGCTCACGACGCTCAAGGTGGAAGTGGGCGTGCCCGTGGACCTGATCGCGCAGCGCGAGCCGAAAAGCGCGCCGGCATAAACGACGACGACGGGGCGCGCGCCCCGCCGTATCAGAGCGACTGGAGCTGGTGGAACGCGCCGCCGTGGAACACGAGCGGCGAAGCATCCGTGCCGTCCTCGCGCACGCCGCAGTGTTCCACTTCGCCGACGAAAATCACGTGGTCGCCTTCGTCATAGCGGCTGCGGTTATGGCACTCGAACCACGCGATCGCGCCGTCCAGCACGGGCATGCCGGTGTCGCCGGCCGCGTGCGAGACGCCCTCGAAGCGGTCGCCCTTCACGGTCGCAAAGCGCTTGCACAGGTCGATCTGCGACGCGGCGAGCACATTGATCACATAATGGCTGTTCGAGCGGAACACGGGCATGGACGCCGAGCGCGTGGCGAGGCTCCACAGCACGAGCGGCGGATTGAGCGAGACCGAGTTGAACGAGCTGGCCGTGATGCCGATGAGCGTGCCATCGGGCGCGCGCGTCGTGATCACGGTTACGCCAGTGGCGAACTGGCCAAGCGCGCGGCGGAATGCGCCGTCGTCGAAATTGGGCGGGCTGGCGCGGCGGGTCATCGGTGCAGGCCTTCACGGGCCGCGCGCGCGGCGGCGGGAGCAGAAATCGGGATCAACGTCATGTGGAAAATCGGCGAATTGTCACAATTTTAGCGGAAGCGGCGGATGGCGGGTCGCGCGGGGCACCGCGCAGTGATGTCCGCGATTGCGTCCGCAGTCACGATCAAAGGAGCGAACACATGAGTCAGACAGTCGAAACGGCCACCCTGGGCGGCGGATGCTTCTGGTGCCTGGAGGCGGTTTATCTGCGCGTGGAGGGGGTGAGTGCGGTGGAGTCGGGCTACGCGGGCGGCCACGTGGCGAACCCTGGCTACGAGCAGGTCTGCGACGGCGACACCGGCCACGCCGAGGTCGTGAAGGTGGACTTCGATCCCGCGAAGATCACGTATCGCGAGATACTCGACATCTTCTTCGCGATTCACGATCCCACGCAACTGAACCGCCAGGGCAACGACGTGGGCACGCAGTACCGCTCGGTGATCTTCACGCACTCCGAGGCGCAGCGCGAGACGGCCGAGCAGGCGATTCGCGAGCTGGCCGCCGAAGGCGTGTACGACGGCAAGATCGTCACCCAGGTGCTGCCGCTCGACGGCAATTACTTCCCCGCCGAGGCGTATCACCAGAACTACTTCGCGCAACACCCGAACCAGGGCTATTGCTCGTTCGTGGTCGCGCCGAAGGTCGCGAAGTTCCGTCAGAAGTTCGCGCACCGGCTCAAGGCTGAATAAGCTCCAGCAGGCGCGCGGGCGGCTTCGATCCCCCGTCGACGCCGTTGCGCGCCTCAGTCTTCCTTTTCTTCTTCTGCTTGCGCGCTGGACGGTGCTTCGTCCGGCGCCATTTCCCCGCGCAAGCGTTCCATCTCGTTTGCAATCGCCCGAGCGAGCTTCGCGCAGGTCAGCGGCGCCGATCCTTCCGCCTTGTTGTTGGTCGTGATCAGCACGGGCTGGCCCGCCATCGCGTAGCGCGCGGCCAGTTCCGCGAGCGTGACGCGCGTATGCGCATCTTCGTCCACCAGCTTGTCGAACGGCTCGTAGCGTGCCTTCGCCTGCTCGTACTTGAAGCCGCTATGCAGGCTCCAGCGCACGATCAGCGGGCCGGCCGGGGCTTCGCCGTCCATCAGCGCGAGCGCGGCGGCCTGGCGCAGCGGGTCCGGCATGCGCGCATGCAGGCCCACGCAGTAGCGCACGCACGCGGCGCGCAGCGTGCGCACGAAGCGCGGCGTGAGCAGGATCGCGTCGCGGATCTCGACGGCGTAGCTCGGGCCGTCGCCGGCTGCGGTGGGCTCGGTTGATTTGGGCAATGGCGGCAGCGCGGCGAGGAAGGTGGTAAGCCGCTCGACGAACGCCGCCGGGTCGGCCAGCAGCCGATCGGGCAGTGGCGGGAACTGGAACACGAGCGCGCCTGCCTTGCTGCCGAGGCCCGCAAGGCACGGCTCGACGAATTCGCGTGCGGCCAGCTCGGCGTTGAGAAAGCACGGATTCGCGGAAACGGGCTCGCCGCGGTCGCCGCGCACACTGGCGTCGGTGACGAGCGCCGGCGCCTTCACGATGAAGCGGAAGTGGTCCGGCACCTGCTGTGCGTAGCGCAGGTAATCGGTGACGGTGAGCGGCGCGTAGAACGAGCGGTCGATGCTCACCGAGCGCAGCAGCGGATGCGCGCCATAGGCCGAGAGGCCGTCGCGGGCGAGCTTGGACTGGCTGTAGTCCTCGCCGTAGACGATGCCGCGCCAGCCCGGAAACGACCACGACGAGGTGCCAAGGCGCACGCTCGCGGGCAGCGCGGCGGCGACCTCGAGCGTGTCTTGCGTCGCCACGGCGGGCAGCACGCCGCGGCCGCGGCGCTTGGGGGCGTCGGGGTTGGGCGCGGGCTTTTTCGGCGTTGTTTCGCGCGGCTCGCCATCTGCGAGCGCTTCGATATCCGCGTCATTCTCGCGGGTGGCGCGGGCGGGGCGCTGGGTAGCGGATTTCGTGGCGGGCTTCGTCGCAGGCGTGGGCGCCGCGAAGCCGAACAGGTCGGGCTGTGGCTCGGCGCGGGCTTCGGCCTTCGGCGCGTTGCGGCGCGCAGCCGGGCGCGCGGCCGCGTGGGCGGCGTCGGGGCCGGAGTCGTTGGCCGCCCCGAGCGTCATGTCGCCAAACAGGTCGTGGCCGTCGTCGCGTTCGTTCATGCAGTTGCGTCGCGCAGTGGCGTCGTGATGGCGGTCGTGGGGCGAAGCCGGCTGGGCCGGGCGCAACTGCGGGAACAGTTGATTCGCTGGCGGCGCGGCTCGCCGCGCCGCCGCCTGCGTCAGAGCGGCTTCTCGTACATATACCGGCGCGACCACGGCAGCGTTGTCGCGCTGCGGCCGGCCTTGCGGCAGACGATCTGGAAGATCGACACGTCGTCGTGCTCGAACGCGTACGCACAACCCGCCAGATAAACGCGCCAGATCCGGAACTTCTCGTCGTCGACGAGCTGTTTCGCTTCCTCGGCGCGCGCCTCGAAATTCTCCGCCCACAAATCGAGCGTGTGCGCATAGTGACGGCGCAGGCTTTCCACGTCAACCGCTTCTAGGCCACCGTGCTGCGCCGCCTGGAGGGCGAGGCCGATGTGCGGCAACTCGCCGTCGGGGAACACGTAGCGGTCGATGAACTCGCCGCCGCCCAGCGCCGTTTCGCCCGATTCGGCGTCCGACGAGGTGATGCCGTGATTCATGGCGACGCCGTCGTCGGCGAGCAGGTCGTGGACCTTGCGGAAATAGCCCGGCAGATTCTTGCGTCCGACGTGCTCGAACATCCCCACGCTCGTGATGCGGTCGAACTGGCCTTGTATGTCGCGATAGTCCTGCAGGCGGATCTCGATGCGATCTTCAAGGCCTGCCGCCTTCACGCGTGCGGTGGCGAGGTCGAACTGGTTCTGCGAGAGCGTCACGCCCACGCAGCGCGCGCCGAACTTCTGCGCCGCACGCAGCACGAGCGCGCCCCACCCGCAGCCGATATCGAGCAGCGTCTGACCCGCCTTCACCTGGATCTTCGTGAGGATATGGTCGATTTTCTTGAGCTGGGCGGTGGCGAGGTCTTCGTCGCCGTTTTCGAAGTACGCGCACGAATAGACCATGTTCTCGTCGAGCCAGAGTTTGTAGAACTCGTTCGAGACGTCGTAGTGGTACTGGATGGCCTGCCTGTCCGTGGACTTCGAATGCGTGAAATAGCGGCGCACGCGCGCAAGCTTGCTGGCGCTCGTGACGGTGTTATGCGCGAGCAAATAGCTGATGTTGATGATGTCGGCGAGCTTGCCTTCTATGTCGATCTTGCCCTTCACGTAGGCCTCGCCGAGATTGTCGAGGCTCGGCGTGAGCAGGAGCGGCAGCGCCGACGCGCTATTGACCTTGAGCGTGACCTGAGGCGCGGCGAAGTGGCCGAAGTCGTATTGCTGCCCGCTCCAGAGCACGAGGCGGGCGGGCAGGTCGGCCTTGCTGCGCACTTCATCCACCCACTGTGCGAGTTTTTTCTCCCAGAACATGCGTTTCTCTCCGTGTCAGATGAACGATTGAAGCCCAATGACAAAAGCGAATTGCGATGCTTGATTTATGGCAACAGCGAGCTACTGAACGACGTGCAACGAAAGCGGTGAGACGAAAACTCGGTGGGCGCGGCGTAAGTGCGGAAAGTGCGGTAAGTGTGTTACGCCGCGCGCACGCGCTCAGGGCGCTAGACGTTCGATACGCCAGGCCGCACTCGCGCTGTCACGCGCGTAACGGATGCGGTCGTGCAGGCGCGACGGGCGGCCTTGCCAGAACTCGATGGCCTCCGGCACGAGCCGGTAACCGCCCCAGTGCGGCGGGCGGGGCGGTGCTTCGCCATACTGCGCGGCGATTTCGCGCTCGCGGGCTTCGAGCGTCTCGCGGTTTGCAATCACCGTGCTTTGCTCCGAGGCCCACGCGCCAATACGCGAGCCGAGCGGGCGCGAGTTGAAGTAGGCGTCGCTTTCCTCGGCGCTCGTGAGTTCGACCTTGCCCTCGATGCGTACCTGACGCTCCAGCTCGACCCAGTGAAAGAGCAACGCCGCATGCGGATTCGCACTCAGCTCGCGGCCCTTGCGGCTTTCGTAGTTCGTGAAGAACACGAAGCCGCGCTTGTCCACGCCCTTGATGAGCAGGATGCGTGCGGCAGGGCGGCCTTGTGCGTCGACCGTGGCGACCGTCATGGCGTTGGGCTCGGGCAGCTTCGCGTCGAGCGCCTGGGCGAACCAGGTCTGGAACTGGCGGATCGGATCGGGATCGACGTCGGCGGCGTCGAGCGAGCCGAGCGAGTACGTCTTGCGGAGATCGGCGAGGGTTGTCATCTTTTATGCAGACGCTTCAATGCGGACAAGTATATCGAACAGGCGAGGAAACAGGGGCGCCCGGCTAGGGGTGCACGGCCTCGGTCGGCGCGATCAGGCAAAATACGGGTCTTGCGAGGACCGCGACAGCAGCGTGCGACCGGTCCGCTTACGATTGCCTACCGTCATGTCCAGTACTCCGATTTCCCCTGCCGCCGGCTCCGTCGATCTTACCGCGAGCCCTGCCCACGATGTTGCCGACCGCGCCCGCCGATTCGGCGGAGTCGCGCGGCTTTATGGCGCACCCGCGCTCGACGCGTTCGAGCGCGCCCACGTCGCCGTGATCGGCATTGGCGGCGTGGGCTCCTGGGCCGCCGAGGCGCTCGCTCGCAGCGCGATCGGCAAGCTCACGCTGATCGACCTCGACAACGTGGCCGAGAGCAACACCAACCGCCAGATCCACGCGCTCGACGGCAACTACGGCAAGCCCAAGGTCGAGGCCATGGCCGAGCGTATCAAGCTCATCGACCCGGCCTGCGAGGTGCGTCTCGTCGAGGATTTCGTCGAACCGTCGAACTTTGCCGGGTTGCTGGGCGGCGGCTTCGACTACGTGATCGACGCCATCGACAGCGTGCGCACCAAGACCGCGCTGATCGCCTGGTGCGTGGAGCACCGCGTGCCGCTCATCACGGTGGGCGGCGCCGGGGGGCAGCTCGACCCCACGCGGATTCGCATCGACGACCTCGCGCTCACGATCCAGGACCCGCTGCTCTCCAAGGTGCGCGGCCAGTTGCGCAAGCAGCACGGCTTTCCGCGCGGTCCGAAGGCGAAATTCAAGGTGAGCGCGGTGTATTCGGACGAGCCGCTGATCTATCCCGAGGCGGCCGTGTGCGATATCGACGCCGAGGCCGAGCACGTCACCACCTCGCCGGGGCATCACGGTCCGGTGGGGCTGAACTGCGCGGGCTTCGGTTCGAGCGTGTGTGTGACGGCGAGCTTTGGCTTCGCGGCGGCTTCGTATGTGCTGCGCGCGTTGGCGCATCGAGCCAGCGGGCGTTGAAGCCGGGCGGCAAGAACGCAAAAAAGCGTGCCTTATGAGGCGCGCTTTCGTTTAGCCCTGCAAAGCGAGAACCGCGCGCGTCGGTCGCCTTATTCGACCGCTTCCGCTTCGTGCAGACGCGGCAGCAGGCGATCGAACTCGCGGCGTACGAGACCGTAGCACTCGCATGCGCGCGCTTCGAGCCGCTTGCGGTCGAGTATGCGGATCTTGCCGCGGCTGTGATGGATCAGACCTTCGTCATGCAGCTTGCCAGCTGCTTCCGTGACGCCTTCGCGGCGCACGCCGAGCATGTCGGCGATCAGTTGCTGCGTCACGCTCAGATCGTTCGAGTCGACGCGGTCCACTTCGATCAGCAGCCACCGGCACAACTGCTTGCTCAGCGAGTGGTGGCGGTTGCAGGCGGCCGTCTGTGCGACCTGCGTGAGCAGTGCATGCATGTAAAGCAGCGTAATGCGGCGCAGGAGGTCCGAGCGCGCGAACTGCTGCTTGAGTGCCTGTGCGCTGATGCGGTAGGCGAAGCCCGAACTTTGCACCTGCACGCGGTTCGGCATCGTTTCGCCACCGGTCAGCACGGGTACGCCGGTCATGCCTTCCCGGCCCACGGCTGCAATTTCGACGGAACTGCCGTCTTCCATTGTCGTGAGCATCGAGATGACGGCGGTCGTCGGAAAGTACACGTGATGAATGCGCTGGCCACAGTCGCAGAGCAGTTGTTCAGTGCGCAGTTGAACAAGTTCGAGATGCGGCGCCAACGCCTGCCACTCGTTTGACGGAAGTGCGCCCAGCAGATGATTGCCGTGCAGATCGGATTGAAGGGTCAACATGATCGGTCCTCGCGTAAAGCGGCGTGTGCCGCCTCCTGTTTTTTCTGTTTCCGGCTGCCGAACTTTTGGTTATCGCCGTTACCCGTACGGCTATTCGTTCGTTGCGCCGGCCCCATAAGCCCCATTAGCGTTTTGCGATCTCGATTGTCGGCATCGACGCCTGTGTGGCGAACTCTACTTAGCAGGGGTTGTGCCAGCAGCCGCGAAAGTGAGGATGCTTGCGGCTCTGCGCGGTGCGAGCTATTTCCGGGGCGACGCAAAGCCGCATTATTGTTTCAGTTTTGTACAGCGCCAGCGCGGCGCCGTTTGCGAAGTCGCTAGAGTTTGATGTCGCCAGGCCATTGATTTATATGGATATTTTCGCTCCGCGCGCGGATGCCTGGAAATGAGTCCTTGCTGAAACATCGTTGGGCCATCGTCTTGAACGCGTTGTGCGCTTACCTTTGAAGCGACGCGGTTTTGATTCAGTTCTGTTGGGGGGGCACCGACACTGTCGCAAATACGTTCGGATGTGAAACATCACATTGCGTGGCCATCTTCGCGCTTCGTGCGTTGCCGCACATAACGATGACTGCGCGATGACTGCGCCTCCGTCCCAAAGAAAAATTTCCTGACCGCCCGTGCGATCAATGTGGTTGCGCGTACAGATTCGCGCGATGCGTATTGTTCAAATGTCACCTTACGCGAACCGATAACGAGACTCGGTGCATGACTTCGGGGGAGTGACTCGAATGAACAACGATGTGGCATCTGCCGGCCTGATAGCCGCGATGAGCGAAGGTGACGCCGAACTCATCGTTCAGCCCGTTGTGCTGGCGGGCGGTTCCGGCACGCGGCTATGGCCGCTTTCGCGCGAACACTGTCCCAAGCAACTGATCGATCTGCTCGATGGCGAGTCGCTGCTCGAGGCGACTGTACGGCGCCTGGATGGTGTGTTCCTGCACGCAGGCGCCTCACTGCCTGCAGCGCACACAGCGGTTCGCAAGGCTGCGCCATTCGTCGTGAGCAGTGAGGACTTGCGCCATCTGACTGCTGACCGTCTTGGCCGTAGCGGTATGGCCGCTCGCTTCGTGCTTGAACCGCTCGCGCGCAACACGGCGCCCGCGCTGACGGCGGTGGCGCTTGCCGCCCGCGGCGACGGCGATCCCGTGCTCGTTGCCATGCCCGCTGACCATCTGATCGCCGATGGCGCCGCGTTTGCTGCCGCGCTCGAAGAAGCCGTGACGCACGCGGCGCGCGGCGCCATCGTCACACTGGGCGTGCCGCCGCAGCGGGCCGAAACGGGCTACGGCTACATCGGCGCGGGTTTGTCGCTTGGCAACAGCGGAGCGCGCAGCATCGAGCATTTTGTGGAGAAGCCCGATGCGGAGCGCGCTGCAAGCTATGTCGCCTCGGGCAACTATCTTTGGAACAGTGGGATTTTCGTTGTGCGCGCATCGGTCTGGCTCGCGGCGATCGCGCACAGCCGGCCGCTCATCGCGTCGCAGTGCGCGGTGGCCTTCGAACGTGCCTGCGTCGACGCTGACGGCACCGTCCACTTGAACCGCGACGCGCTCGCCGCCTGTCCGTCCGATTCGATCGACTACGCGGTGATGGAGTCGGTCGGCGTGAATGCGCAGCTCGCGGGCGTGGTCGTGCCGCTTCGTTCGGGCTGGTCGGATGTCGGGGCGTGGGATGCCCTGTGGCAGGTCTCGAAGAAGGACGAGAATGGCAACGTCGCGCGCGGGCGCGTGTTGTTCGAGGATGCGGCGGATACCTTCGTGCATTCGGACGGCCGGCTCGTTGCCTGCGTGGGCGTGCGGGACATGGTGGTGGTCGAGACAGCGGACGCCGTGCTCGTTGTCGCAAAGGACCGCGTTCAGGATGTCAAGGCGGTAGTTGCGAAGCTCAAGGCGCAGCACAGTGAGGTGGCGCGCCAGCACCGGCGCGTGGAGCGCCCGTGGGGCTGGTACGACTCGGTCGATCAGGGCGAGCGCTTTCAGGTCAAGCGCATCGTTGTCAAGCCGGGTGGCCGGCTTTCGCTGCAGATGCATCACCACCGCGCGGAGCACTGGACCGTGGTGCGCGGCACGGCGCGCGTTACGCGCGGCGACGAGGTGCTCCTGCTTTCCGAAAACGAATCGACCTACATTCCGCTTGGCATGACGCACCGGCTCGAGAATCCGGGCAAGACGGCGCTCGAGATCATCGAGGTGCAGTCGGGCTGTTATCTCGGCGAGGACGACATCGTGCGCTTCGACGACCAGTACGGTCGTGTTCAGCAGGCGTAGCTGACCGAACGTAAGGCGACGGTGCAACGCGAGGACGCACGCGGCGTCCTCCGCGCGCTCAATATCAGTTCAGCGCCGCGCTCAGCTTGCGCCGCCACTCGCTCACGAGCTGCGGCTGATGCGCCGCGAGATCGAACACGGAAAGCATGGTCTTGCGGCCCACGTCGTCGCGGAAGGCGCGGTCGCGTTTCACGATCTCCAGCAGATGCTCGAGCGCGCCCGCGTACTTGTGCCGCGCGATCAGCGCGCTCGCCAGATCGAAGCGCGCTTCGAGGTCGCCGGGATTGGCGGCCACCTGGGCTTCGAGCGAGTCGGTGGGCGGCAGGTCGGCGGCGGCGTCGAGCGCGTCGAGGCGAGTTTTGAGCGCGTTAAAGCGCGCGTCGATGCCCTGCGTGGTCTTGGGCGAGAGCAGCTCGACTTCCTTTTGCGCGTCGTCGGCGCGGTTGTCGGCGAGCAGCATCTCGATCAGGTCCATGCGCACTTCGTCGTTGCCCGGATCGAACGCGAGCGCGGCCTGCAGTGCTTCATAGGCTTCGTCGCGGCGGCCCTCGGCCAGCGCTTCCTGCGCGGCGCGGCGTGCGGCGTCGGCGCCGTCCGGGATCAGGCCGTCGAGGAACTGGCGCAGCTGGCCTTCGGGCAGCACGCCCACGAACTGATCGACCGCCTGGCGGTCCGCGAACGCCACGACGTGCGGAATGCTGCGCACGCCGAAGTGCGCGGCGAGCTCCTGGTTCTCGTCGACGTTCACCTTCACGAGCTTCCATTTGCCCGCGTAGTCGGCCTCGAGTTTTTCGAGCATCGGGCCGAGGCTCTTGCAAGGGCCGCACCAGGGCGCCCAGAAGTCGACCAGCACCGGCGCTAGCGCCGACGCTTCGATCACGTCTTTTTCGAAAGTGGCGAGAGTGGTGTCCATTGCGTCCTCGTTCAGAAATCCGTTATGTCGCTAGTTGGGGACGAAACGCCCAAGTTTCAATCATCCTCTGAAAGCGGCGCCTCAACGCGGCTTCTTCTCCGGCAGCGGAATCCATTCCGTTTCGCCGGGAACATGCCCCATTTCCTGACGCGTCCACGCTTCCTTCGCGGCTTCGATCTTTTCGCGCGAGCTTGCGACGAAGTTCCATTCGATGAAGCGCTCGCCTTCGAGTTTTTCGCCGCCGAGCAGCATCACGCGTGCCCCATTCGTGCTCGAAAGCGTGATGGTTTCGCCCGGCACCAGCACGGCCATGGTGTGCTGTTCGAGCGGCGTGCCGTCGATCGCGAGATCGCCTTCCACGAGATACACGCCGCGCTCTTCGTGCTCCGCGTCGAGCGCGATTGCGCTGCCCGGCGCGAAATCTGCGGCGACGTAGAGCGTGCCGGAAAAGGTCTCGACCGGCGAGCTCGCGCCGAACGCCGTGCCGGCGATCACGCGCATCGTGACGCCGTTGCGCTCGATTTCGGGCAGCGTGGCGGCGGCGTGATGGAAGAACGACGGATCCGTGTCTTCGTGATCGAACGGCAACGCCACCCAGGTCTGGATGCCGTGCATGGTGAGGCCGGTGGCGCGGTCCTCGTCGGGCGTGCGCTCGGAGTGGACGATGCCGCGTCCGGCCGTCATCCAGTTCACGTCGCCGGGCACGATCTTCTGGCTGGAGCCGATGCTGTCGCGATGCATGAGCGCGCCGTCGAAGAGATAGGTGACCGTCGCGAGCCCGATATGCGGGTGCGGACGCACATCCACGCCCGAGCCCGGCGCGAGCGTGGCGGGGCCCATGTGGTCGAAGAAGATGAACGGGCCGACGAGGCGTGCGGCGAGCGCGGGCAGCACGCGCCGCACGTAGAGATTGCCGATGTCGCGTTGATGAGGCTTGAGAACCGCTTTGATCGATGAGGACATGATGCTTCCTGAATGAGTCGTACGGCAGGCGCTGTGGGCCAACTAGTGGGCGAAATCGGCGCGCGGGCAGGCCACGCGCGAGGCTGGCGCTCATTCTAACGCCGGCTTTCCCGGCGTGTGGCTAACGCAGAGGCCCGGCGCTGGCGGCCCGGCGCGCGGCGGCGCGAGGCGGTAAGATCGCCGCTTCGAAGAAAAGGTATGACGCAAAAAAGGAGAGAGGGGATGTCGCCGAAGGACCTGTTGCTCGCGCTGGTGGTGGTGCTCGCATGGGGCGTGAATTTCGTGGTGATCAAGGTGGGGCTGCACGGCGTGCCGCCGCTCTTGCTCGGCGCGCTGCGCTTCATGCTGGCGGCTTTCCCCGCGGTGCTGTTCGTGAAGCGCCCGCAAATGCCGCTGCGCTGGCTGCTGGCCTACGGCGCGACCATCTCGCTCGGCCAGTTCGCGTTCCTCTTCACGGCAATGTACGTGGGCATGCCCGCGGGCCTCGCTTCCGTCGTGCTGCAGGCGCAGGCGTTCTTCACGCTCGGCTTTGCGGCGGTGTTTCTGCGCGAGCACTTTCACGCGCAGAACGTCATCGGCTTGTTGATTGCCGCGGGCGGTCTCGCGCTGATTGGCGTGCAGTCGATGGGAGGCACTGCGGGGAACAGTCCGCACGGCATGACCATCGCCGGTTTCGTGCTCACGCTATGTGCGGCCTGCATGTGGGCGCTCGGCAATATCGTCACGAAAAAGGTGGGCAACGTGGATCTCGTCGGCCTCGTGGTGTGGGCGAGCCTCGTGCCGCCGCTGCCGTTTCTCGTGCTCTCGTACTGGTTGGAAGGTCCGCAGCGCATCGTGGCCGCGCTCTCGGGCATCGGCATGACGTCGGTGGGCGCGATCATCTATCTCGCGTTCGTTGCGACGCTCATCGGCTACAGCCTCTGGAGCCGCCTGCTCTCGAAATATCCCGCAAGCCAGGTGGCGCCGTTCTCGCTGCTCGTGCCGATCGTCGGGCTCGCCTCGGCGTCGCTGCTGCTCGGCGAGCAGTTGACCGCGGCCGAGATCGGCGGCGCCGTGCTCGTGATGGGTGGCCTCGGCGTCAATGTGTTCGGGGGTTGGGTCAAGCAGCGGCTCGGCGCCGTGCGCTCGTAACGCTCGCGCTCCAAATGAAACGCCGCGCGAGCCCGAAGGCGTGCGCGGCGTTTTCCAGCAGGCCAGGCTGGCGGGCTTCAGGTCATGCGGCTCTTCGCAAGCGGCGGATTGGCCGCGAAATAGCGCCTGATGCCCTTGAGAATCGCGTTCGCCATCTTCTCGCGATAGGCGTCGTCATTGAGCTTGGTCTCTTCTTCGGGATTGCTGATGAAGGCCGTCTCCACGAGGATCGACGGAATGTCGGGTGCCTTGAGCACCGCGAAGCCCGCCTGCTCGACCGAGCCCTTGTGCAGCTTGTTGATCTCGCCGACCTCGTTGAGCACGAAGCCGCCGTAACGCATCGAGTCGCGGATCTGCGCCGTCGTCGACATGTCGAAGAGCGCGCGGTTCACGGCGGCGTCGGCCGTCTGCACGCTGATGCCGCCGATCTGGTCGGACGCGTTCTCCTTGTTCGCCATCCAGCGCGCCGCGGCGCTCGTCGCGCCGTGCTCCGAAAGCGCGAACACCGACGAGCCGCGCGCCTCGGGCGTGGTGAATGCGTCGGCGTGGATCGAGACGAACAGGTCCGCGCCCACGCGGTGCGCCTTCTGCACGCGCACGTTCAGCGGCACGAAGAAGTCGGCGTCGCGCGTCATCATCGCGCGCATGTTGGGCTGGGCGTCGATCTTCGCGCGCAGCTTCTTCGCGATGTCGAGCGCGACGTGCTTCTCGTAGGTGCCCGCGCTGCCGATCGCGCCCGGATCCTCGCCGCCGTGACCCGGATCGATCGCGACCGTCAACAGGCGCGTGGTGCCGCCCCTGGTGGTCTTCGGCGTGGTGAAGCCGTAGTTGTCGTCGGCGCTGGCGCTGTCGTCGTTGCGCTGGGCGACGACAGGCGGCTTCGGCGTGGCAGGCCGCGGCGGACGCGGCGCAACCACGGGGGGCGCGGGCCGCGGCGTGCTGGGCGAAGCGCCCGAGTCGTTCTGCGCGTAGCGCTCGAAGAACGCGTCGCTGTTGTCGTGCGCGGGCGGCGCGCTCATTCCAGCATTGGGACCGGCGAGCGTGGGCGGCGTGGAGGGCGGCGCGCTGTCCTTCATCGCTTCGTGCGCGTCGAGCTGCTGCTGCTTGCGCTCGGTTTGCGCCAGCAGGTCCATGAGCGGGTCGGGCGCGACCGCCGGATAGAGGTCGAACACGAGCCGGTACTTATACGAGCCCACCGGCTGCAGCGAGAACACCTGTGGCTTGACCGAGCCCTTGAGGTCGAACACCATGCGCACCACGTGCGGCTGGTACTGGCCCACGCGCACGGCCTGGATCTGCGGATCGTTCGGCGTGATTTTGGAGACGAGGTTCTTGAGCGCGTCGTCGAGATCGAGCCCGGTGAGATCGACGACGAGACGATCTGGACCCTGCAGCAGTTGCTGCGCGTTCTGCAGCGGCTGGTCCGATTCGATGGTGACGCGCGTGTAGTCGCGCGCGGGCCACACGCGCACGCCGACGACCGAAGTGGCCCACGCGAGGCGCGGCACGGCAAGACCGAGCACGAGCGTGGAGGCGCCCGCCTTCAGAATCTGCCGGCGACGCCAGTTGTGCGTGGCGGTGGCGGCCGATTCGATCGAGCGGAACGGTTTGATTAACATCTTTCTAGACATGCCTTTCCTGATGCGCTGTATGCGTAAGCGGTGAGCACGCGGCCTTCGCCGCTTGCGTCCGGCTCCAGCGAGAACACGAGATCGGGTACGCCCAGCAGGCCGCCCGCGCGTTGCGGCCATTCGACGAGGCACACCGCACCTTGCGCGAAATATTCGCGAAAGCCCGAGTCGGCCCATTCGGCCGGATCGCTGAAACGGTACAGATCGAAGTGATAAAGCTGGAGTTCCCCACTCGGCGTTGCGACCGTGTACGGTTCGACGAGCGTGTAGGTGGGGCTGCGCACGCGGCCCGCGTGGCCGAGCGCGCGCAACGTGGCGCGCACGAGCGAGGTCTTGCCCGCGCCGAGGTCGCCGTGCAACTGCACGTGCAGGCCATCAAAGGGCGGTGCGCCGGGGTTTACCGCATGATTCGCGCGCAGCGAATCGAGCGCGTGCGCAAAGCGTGCGCCGAAGGCGTCGGTGGCGTCGGCGTCTGCGAGATCGAAACGGCGCGCGAGGAGAACGTCGGCGGATGGATCAAGCTGAAGCGGCGCGTGGTCGTGACCGGGCGTGTCGGGCATTCTCGTAAAATGACGTGATGAACCCCACGCATTCCCCTTCCAACTCCGCGCAGGATGCGCGAGCGTCTTCTGAGGCGCTCGACCCAACGTCCGCTCAGGCGTGTGCTCAAGCTCATGCTCGAGTTGACGCGCTGCGAGATTCGTCTGCGCCGGCCGCCGAGCAGGCCACGCCGCTCGATGAGGCGGCGCTCGCCGCGCTCGCGGCGCGCATCCGGACGTGGGGGCGCGAGCTGGGGTTCGGTGAGATCGGTATCAGTGACACCGACCTTTCCCATGCCGAGGCGGGCCTCGCCGCGTGGCTCGAAGCAGGCTGCCACGGCGAGATGGATTATATGGCCAAACATGGGATGAAACGCGCGCGGCCCGCCGAGCTTGTGGCCGGCACGCGACGCGTGATCACCGCACGCATGGCCTATTTGCCCATCGATACGCTCGCGCCGAATGCAGCGGGAAAGACGCACGAAAGTACTTCGCAAGGCGGTTCGGATCGCAGCGAGAGTGCTGGCACGAACGTTGCCCACGCGCGTATTCACGCCGACTGGCGTCTGCACGAGCACGCGCGTCTCGCCGACCCGCATGCCGCCGTCGTGTCGATTTACGCACGTGGCCGCGACTATCACAAGGTGCTGCGCGCGCGGCTTCAGCAGCTTGCCGAGCGCATCGAGGCCGAGATCGGCCAGTTCGGTTTTCGCGTGTTCACCGACTCCGCGCCGGTGCTCGAGGTCGAGCTTGCGCAGAAGGCAGGCGTGGGTTGGCGCGGCAAGCACACGCTGCTGCTGCAGCGCGACGCGGGCTCGCTCTTCTTTCTCGGCGAGATCTACGTAGACGTGCCGCTGCCCACCGATGCCGACGACCCAGCCAGCGCCGCACCGGAATCGCCGGGCGCGCATTGCGGCAGTTGCACGCGCTGCATCGACGCGTGCCCAACGGGTGCGATCACCGGGCCGTATCGCGTGGATGCGCGCCGCTGCATCTCCTATCTCACGATCGAGCTCAAGGGCAGTATTCCCCTGGAACTGCGCGAGCTGATCGGCAATCGTGTGTATGGCTGCGACGACTGCCAGCTCGTGTGTCCCTGGAACAAGTTCGCGCAGGCCGCGCCCGTCCCGGATTTCGACGTGCGTCATGGGCTCGATCGCGCGAGTCTCGTCGACCTGTTCGGCTGGAGCGCGGCTCAGTTCGACGAGCGCATGCAGGGCAGCGCGATACGGCGCATCGGCTACGAGAGCTGGTCGCGCAATATCGCGGTGGCGATGGGCAATGCGCTGCGCGCATCGCGTGAGGCCTCGAGCAACGAAGGTGACGACGCGCGCGCTGCGATCGTGAAGGCGCTGCGCGAGCGCGAGCATGACGCGTCGGCGGTCGTGCGCGAGCACGTGCTTTGGGCGCTGGAGGCGGCTTGATGCAAATGGACACCGCGGAGGCTGGCATGGACATGAAACTGAACGACGGCGCACTGGAAATCGCGCGCACAACGCGGCACTATGGCGTGCAACATTCGCGCGCGAAGGAGACGACGATGTTCAACGCAGTGATCGACGCGCCATTCGGCAAGGTCGGCATCCGCACCGTCGGGCAAGCGCTGCGCGAGATCGTCTATCTGCCGCGGCACACGGCGAGCGTCGAGCCCGATTGCGAACTCGCCGCGCGCGCGGCCGGGCAGATCGGCCAGTATTTCGAGAGCGCCGACGCCGGCTTCGACCTGCCGCTCGCACCGCTCGGCACCGAATTCCAGCGGCGTGTGTGGGACGGCATCTGCGCAATCGAGGCGGGGGAAGTCCTCACCTACGGCGAACTCGCGAAGCGCATTGGCGGGCTCAGCCCGCGCGCCGTGGGCCAGGCGTGCGGCGACAATCCCTTTCCGCTCGTGATTCCGTGCCACCGCGTGGTGTCGGCGAGCGGCCTCGGCGGTTTCGCGCATCACGGCGGCGAGGGTTTCTTTCGCGACGTGAAGCGCTGGCTGCTCGCCCACGAATGCACGTCGAACCGATTTCAACTGCGCTGACACGATGACCGGGATGCGCGGCAAGCCCCGTACTTCAGGGTTGCTTCAGGGCGGGGAAGGATAGCGCGGACGCCGACGGCGTCCTTGACAACGCGCGAGTACTGGTAAGCTTCCTCTTATGCAACGACTCCAGGCCTTCAAGTTTGAACTGATGCCGACCGGCGAACAGCAGCGCAACATGCGCCGCTTCGCCGGCTCGTGCCGGTTTGTCTTCAACAGGGCGCTGGCGTTGCAAAAGGAACGCTACGAGCGCAGCGACAAAAAGCTCGGCTATGCCGGGCTATGCAAGGAACTCACCGCGTGGCGTAATGCCACGGAAACACAGTGGCTGTCCGACGCTTCGGTCCATCCCTTGCAGCAGGCGCTGAAGGATCTGGAGCGCGCCTATGCGAACTTCTTCGCAAAGCGGGCAGCGTTCCCGCGCTTCGCAAGGCGCGGCCAGTCCGACAGCTTCCGCTACCCCGATCCGAAGCAGATCAGGCTCGATCAGGGAAACAGCCGTATCTTTCTGCCTAAGCTCGGCTGGCTGCGCTTTCGCAACAGCCGTAATGTGCTTGGAGAGGTGCGTAACGCCACAGTTTCGTACGCAGGCAGCAAGTGGTTCGTGTCGATCCAGACTGCCCGCGAGGTCGAGCAACCGATTCCAGTCGCAACTTCGGCGGTCGGCATCGACATGGGCGTGACCCGCTTCGCCACGCTGAGCGATGGCACTTGTCTGGCGCCGCTGAACAGCTTCAGGAAGCATGAGGCGCGCTTGCGCCGCTACCAGCGGGCAATGAGCCGCAAGGTGAAGTTCAGCAGCAACTGGAAGAAGGCAAAAGCCCGAGTCCAGCGCATTCATGCCCGCATCGCGAACGTGCGGCGCGACTTCCTTCACAAGGCCTCGGCCACCATCAGCAAAAACCACGCGCTCGTGTGTATCGAGGACCTGAAGGTGCGTAACATGTCGCGCTCGGCGGCTGGCACGGCCGACCAGCGCGGCAGAAATGTGCGGGCCAAGGCAGGCCTGAACAAGGCGATACTCGATCAGGGCTGGGGAGAATTCCGGCGGCAGCTGGAGTACAAGGTCGAATGGGCTGGTGGCTGGGTCGTTGCCGTGCCGCCGCACGACACAAGCCGTACCTGTCCGTGCTGCGGCCACGTCTCTGGCTCCAATCGCACGACGCAAGCGCGATTCTTGTGTGTCGAGTGCGGGTACGAAGCGAATGCCGACCTGGTTGGTGCGATCAACGTGCTTCGCCGTGGCGAGGCACAGCTGAGCAGTGAAGGGCTGGAACTAGCCCAGATAGCCTGCGGAGAGAAGGTGCAGTCAGGCCGCTCGATGAAGCAGGAACCCACCCAGGTGACGTGTGATGGCTAACTCCATCAACGGCACGGCAGGAATCCTCCCCATTCATGGGGAGGAGGATCTCAAGACGAATCCGCCGCCGCTTGCCGCAAGCGATGCCGCCGACGAAGCGGAGCAGGCGCTCGACCCCGTTGCGGCCGAAGCGCTTGCTGCGAGCCTCACCGCCATCGACACGTTTTGCGACGCCATGTGGCTCGAGCACGGCTTGTCGCGCAACACGCTCGACGCTTATCGGCGCGATTTGCGCCTCTTCGCGCAATGGCTAGCGCGCGAGCGCTCCAACGCACTCGATACGACCCATGAAGACGATTTGCTCGCCTACAGCGCGCGCCGCAAGGACGACAAATCCACTTCGGCGAACCGGCGCCTTTCGGTGTTTCGCCGCTACTACGGCTGGGCGCTGCGCGAGCAGCGCGTGCATTCGGATCCGACCGTGCGCATCCGCTCGGCGAAGCAGGCGCCGCGCTTTCCAACCACGCTGAGCGAGGCGCAGGTCGAGGCGCTACTCGGCGCGCCCGATGTCGAGACGCCGCTCGGCCTGCGCGATCGCACGATGCTGGAACTGATGTACGCGAGCGGCCTGCGCGTGACCGAACTCGTTACGCTCAAGACGGTCGAGGTGGGCCTGAACGAAGGCGTCGTGCGCGTGCTCGGCAAGGGCTCGAAAGAGCGGCTCATTCCGTTCGGCGAGGAGGCGCACGCGTGGATCGAGCGCTACCTGCGCGAGGCGCGGCCGGCGCTGCTCGGCGCACGCACGACCGACGCGCTCTTCGTGACCGCGCGCGCCGAAGGCATGACGCGCCAGCAGTTCTGGCACATCATCAAGCGCCATGCGGCGGCGGCCGGCGTGCATGCGCCGCTTTCGCCGCACACGATGCGCCACGCGTTCGCCACGCACCTGCTCAATCACGGCGCCGATCTGCGGGTCGTGCAGCTTCTGCTCGGCCACAGCGACATTTCCACCACGCAGATCTATACGCACGTCGCGCGCGAGCGGCTGCGGCTGTTGCACGCGAAGCATCATCCGCGCGGCTGACCCTGGCAAACGCGTTTGGCGCAGTTGTTGCAAAGCGTGCGATTACAATGCGCCGATGAGCAAAACGAAACATGTATCCGAAACGCCCGCCACGCAGATGCTGCGCCGCGCGGGCGTCGCATTCGGCGAGCATCCCTACGAGTATGTCGAACACGGCGGCACGGAAGAGTCCGCGCGCCAGCTCGACGTGGACGAGCATCGCGTCGTCAAGACGCTCGTGATGGAAGACGAGAACGCTAAGCCGCTCATCGTCCTCATGCATGGCGACCGCAAGGTGTCGACGAAGAATCTCGCGCGGCAAATCGGTGCGAAGCGCATCGAGCCGTGCAAGCCCGAAGTCGCGAACCGTCATTCGGGGTACCTGGTGGGCGGCACGTCGCCCTTCGGCACGAAGAAAGCCATGCCCGTGTATGTCGAATCGACCATACTTGAACTCGACGAGATCTGGCTCAATGGGGGCCGTCGCGGCTATCTCCTGAGCCTCGCCCCCGCGGTGCTCACGACGCTCCTGAACGCGAAGCCGGTGCAGTGCGCGAGCGTCGAATAACGCGCGACGCTCGCTGAGCGGATCCGCCCCTCAGTTCCCGTTGCTTCCCTGATTACCCTGGTTTGTGCGTGGTTGTGCCGCCGCTGCGGGCAGGGCGCGCGCGCGCTTCGGTAGAATGAGCGCCGTCGCGCGTTGCCGGGTGGCGATGACCATCACTACCGCCCGGCGCGCATCGTTCCACTTCCTCCGGGTTTCGTGCATGTACAACCTGTTCGTCGCCGTTCTCGCCTATCTGATCGGCTCGGTTTCGTTCGCCGTGATCGTGAGCGCCTTCATGGGCCTCGACGATCCGCGCTCCTACGGCTCCGGCAATCCCGGCGCGACCAACGTGCTGCGCAGCGGCAACAAGAAGGCCGCGATCCTCACGCTCATCGGCGACGCGTTCAAGGGCTGGCTGGCCGTCTGGCTCGCCGCGCACTTCGGCCCGCGCTACGGTCTGGGCGACGCCGCCGTCGCGCTCGCCGCGATCGCCGTGTTCCTCGGCCACCTGTATCCGGTGTTCTTCCGCTTCAAGGGCGGCAAGGGCGTCGCCACCGCGGCCGGCGTACTGCTCGCCGTGAATCCGATTCTCGGCGTCGCGACGCTCGCCACCTGGGTCATTGTCGCGTTCTTCACGCGCTACTCTTCGCTCGCGGCGCTGGCGGCCGCCGTGTTCGCGCCGCTCTACTACGTGTTCATGTTCGGCCCGCGCATCGTCGCGCTCGCCATCCTCGCCATGAGCGTGCTGCTGTTCTGGCGGCATCGCGCGAACATCTCCAAGCTCATCGCGGGCAAGGAAAGCCGCATCGGCGAGAAGAAGGCTGCGGGCGCCGGCAAGTAGGCCGGCGCGACGTGAGAGGACGGCGCTGCGGCGCCGTTTTTTCACCTTGACATGCAACCATGCGGTTGCATAATCAATGCATGAACGACGACGCCGTATTCCGGGCGCTGGCGGACGCGAGCCGCCGTCAACTGCTCGACCGCCTCCATGCGAAAAACGGCCAGACGCTGACCGATTTATGCGAGGGGCTGGCCATGTCGCGCCAGGCGGTCACGAAGCATCTCGCGGTGCTGGAAGAGGCGAATCTCGTCGCGACGCAGCGGCATGGGCGCGAGAAGCGGCATTTCATCAATCCGGTGCCCATCGGCGAGATTGCCGCGCGCTGGATCGGCAAGTTCGAGCACGAGCGCGTGGGCGCGCTCGTCGACCTCAAGCGATCACTTGAAGGAGACAGCCATGAGTAGCGAAAAGCACACGCAGGGCACTGCCGCTGGCGACTCGACGTTCGTCTACGTCACGTTCATCCGCACCACGCCGCAAGCGTTGTGGACGGCGCTCACGAGCCGTGAGTTCACCGAGCGCTACTGGTTCGGCATGCATCACGAATGCGACTGGCAAACAGGCTCGCCCTGGTCGCTGCGCTTTGCCGACGGCCGTATCGCCGACTCGGGTGCGGTGGTCGAGTCCGATCCCCCGCGCCGGCTCGTGCTGCGCTGGCGCAACATGTTCCTGGCCGAACTCCATGCCGAGGGCGATTCGCGCTGCACGATCGACATCGAGCCCGTCGAGCACGCGGTCAAGCTCACGATTACGCACAGCATGGCGCGGCCGGGATCGATCTTCATCGAGAAGGTGTCGGGCGGCTGGCCGCGCATCCTCTCGAATCTCAAGACACTGCTGGAAACCGGCGAGGTGCTCATGCCACTCGTGGTGACGGCGGACTAGGCGCGAGAAAAAGCGGGGACGCATAAAACGAAACGGGGCGGCCCGAGCCGCCCCGCAATGCGATGGACTTGCCGCTTTAATCGCGGAAGTTGTTGAAGTCGAGCGGCGTATCGGTCACGTCCTTGCGCAGCATGGCGATCACGCTTTGCAGGTCGTCGCGCTTGGTGCCCGTCACGCGCACGGCGTCGCCCTGGATGCTCGCCTGGACCTTGATCTTGCTGTCCTTCACGAGCCTGACGATCTTCTTCGCGAGGTCGCCCGACACACCCTTCTTCACGGTGATGACCTGCTTGACTTTGTCGCCGCCGATCTTCTCGATCTTGCCGTAGTCGAGGAAGCGGACGTCCACATTGCGCTTGGCCATTTTCGAGAGCAGCACGTCCTTCACCTGGCCGAGCTTGAAGTCGTCGTCGGCGAACGCGGTCAGCTCGCGCTCTTTCTGCTCGACGCGCGAATCCGAGCCCTTGAAGTCGAAGCGCGTGGAGATCTCCTTGTTGGACTGCTCCACGGCGTTCTTTACTTCGATCATGTTGGCTTCGCTGACGACGTCAAACGATGGCATTGCTTTCTCCAAAAAGTACGAGGTGCAAATGGCGACGCAAACTGCGCGCCCGCGGGCCGCAGCCTTATTTTCAGGCAGCCGTTCGCGCACTCGCTATAATCACGGACCGACGCCATTCTACCGGCGCCGTTGCGTTTGCCCAAGGCGGCTTGCCGCCGCCCGGTGGCGAAATCCGCGCTAATCCGCGGTGCGCAGGTGCCCGCCGGCGGCCTTTCCGGCCTTTTTTCGTCTGCAGTCCGTGTTCCGTTCTTCCTCGATGCCCGTCGTCCAAACGCCCGTTACTACGTCTGCCGTGTGGTTCGCCGCCGGCTTTGCGCTGCGCCCGCACAACACGTTCGGCTTCGATGTGCGCGCTCGCTACGCGTGCCGGGTCGAAAGCGAGGCCGATCTCGCCGCGGCCGTGCGCGATCCGCGCGCCCAGGGCTTGCGCACGCTCGTACTGGGCGGCGGCAGCAACGTCGTGCTTACGCGCGACTTCGACGGTCTCGTGCTGCTCATGGCGCTGGCCGGCAAGCGCATTGCCCACGAAGACAGCCACGCCTGGTACGTGGAAGCGGCCGCGGGCGAGAACTGGCACGATTTTGTGTCCTGGACGCTCGAAGCGGGCATGCCGGGCCTCGAGAATCTGGCGCTGATTCCGGGCACGGTAGGCGCGGCGCCCATTCAGAACATCGGCGCCTATGGGCTCGAGATGGCCGAGCGCTGCGTGTCGGTGCGGGCCATCGAGATGACTACGGGAAAAGCCGTCGAGTTCGATGCGGCCGCCTGCCGCTTCGGTTATCGGGACAGTTTTTTCAAGCGCGAAGGGCGCGATCGCTTCGTGATTACCTCGGTCACGTTCCGCCTGCCGAAGGTGTGGCAGCCCAACGCGGGCTATGCCGATCTCGCGCGCGAACTGGCGCAGCACAACGCCCTCGAGGCGCCGCGTGCGCGTGCCGTGTTCGACGCCGTGGTCGCGGTGCGGCGCGCGAAGCTGCCTGACCCGCTCGAACTCGGCAATGCGGGCAGTTTCTTCAAGAATCCCGTGATCGAAGCGCAGCAGTTCGATACGGTCGTTGTGCGCGAACCGCAGATCGTTTCGTACCAGCAGGCTGACGGGCGCGTGAAGCTCGCGGCTGGCTGGATGATCGACCGGTGCGGCTGGAAGGGCCGTGCGCTGCGCGCGGCGGCGGTGCATGAGCGTCAGGCGCTCGTCCTCGTCAATCGCGGCGGTGCAACCGGCGCGGACATTCTCGAACTCGCAGAGGCAATCCAGCGTGACGTGCTCGCGCGCTTCGGCGTGGAGCTGGAGCAGGAACCCGTCAGCCTCTAACGCCTCTCAGGCGCCGCCCGGCGCCGCGCTTGCATCACCACCCGCGCGTCACCCTCAAACCACCTTGTCCTGGGCCGCGAACACCGGCCCCTGCACGAAGCGCACGTCGTACTGCTGCAACTGCTCGAACTGCGCCGCATCGGCCACGCGGTTGAATATCAGCGGAATGCGCAGCCGCGCCGCATAGCTCACGAGCGGCTTCACCATCGAATCGCGCAGCGCGGACGCCGCGTCCATCTTCACGAAGTCGGGCCGAGGCACGTCCGACACCGAAAGAATTTGCCCGGCATTGGGCAGATTGCCCGCCACCTTGAATCCGTACCGCTGATAGCTCTTCGTGAGATAGCCGAGAAACGTGCGGTGCGCCACCGCCGCCGCCGGCAGCTCGATCACGATGCGCCCGGGGTTGAGCCCGAACGACACCAGCACGTTCGAGAAATGCCGTCCATGGTCGTACTTCACGCTCTTCAAGAGGCGCTCGTGCACGCGCAGGAAGAGCAGCCCGTGCTGCTGGCCACCCAGAAAATTGATGGCGTGCAGCGCGCGCACCATGCGGTCGACCGCGACGAGGTCGGGATCGTCGAGCGTGTCGCTGAATGCGTCGCAGGGCGCGAGCAGGCCGTTCTGCTCGCGCAGCGTGACCGCCTGATAGCCGAGTTCATCGCCAAAGCGCGAGGCCATCGCGAGATCGGCGGTAAGTGACTGTGCCCCGCTATGCACGCTGATGTCGTAAATCGGCTCGTAGGCGCTCAATAGCTCCATGCCGCGCCGACGCGCCACCGCTTCTTTGGCGTGCGCGCCAGTGCCCATCGCCAGGTGCTCGCCGAGAAACGGATGGTCGGCGGCGCGGGCGACGAGCTCGGGAATGGTGGGAGCGATCATGGTGAAGTAGCGGGGAACGGGAGAAAAGCGCGAGCCCAACACGGGGTCGCATGACCCGATGGTAGCAGCCCGCAGCCGCGCCGGATGGACTGTTTGGTCATAACGTTATCGACCGTTCGGCCACATTCTGGAGGCCACTGGCTGCTCACCAGGGTTTACGCCTAATTTCACTAATCGTAATTAGTTTTACCATCCGTAAATCACGTGACGTCATGTCACGGCCCGAGAACGTGGAGAGACAGCAATGAACGCACCTTTGCGGCACCCAACCGAAGTCCAGCACGGCTACATGAGCGGCTTCGCCAACGAATTCGCGACCGAGGCGCTGGCGGGCGCGCTGCCCGAAGGCCAGAACTCGCCGCAGCGCTGCGCCTATGGCCTGTACGCCGAGCAGCTCTCGGGCACCGCGTTCACCGCGCCGCGCTCGCATAACCGCCGCACGTGGTTCTACCGGATCCGTCCGGGCGCCGTGCATCAGCCGTTTGCGCCGGTCACCTCGCGCCTCACCGTCGAAGGTGGCAAAAGCGGCGCGCCGCGCCTCGTCGCGGACTTTGGCGCTGCGCCGCTTGGCGATGTGCCGCACACGCCGCCCAACCAGCTGCGCTGGGACGCGCTGCCCATGCCCACGGAGCCCACGGATTTCATCGACGGCTGGGTCACGATGTCGGGCAACGGCTCGGCGGCCTCGATGAGCGGCTGCGCGATTCACCTGTACGCGGCGAACCGGCCGATGGTGGACCGCTTTTTCTACAACACCGACGGCGAGCTGCTGATCGTCCCGCAGCAAGGGCGTCTTGCCATCCGCACGGAGATGGGCCGACTCGACGTCGAGCCCTTCGAGATCGTCGTGATCCCGCGCGGCGTGCGCTTCACGGTGGATCTGCCCGATGGCGAAGCACGCGGCTATATCTGCGAGAACTTCGGCGCGCTCTTGCGGCTGCCCGATCTCGGCGTGATTGGCTCGAATGGTCTCGCGAATCCGCGCGACTTCCTCACACCGGTCGCCGCGTATGAAGACCGCGAAGGCGATTTCGAACTCGTTACCAAGCTGAACGGCCAGCTCTGGCGTGCCGACATCGGCCATTCGCCGCTCGACGTGGTGGCGTGGCACGGCAACTACGCGCCCTACAAGTACGACCTGCGCCGCTTCAACGCCATCGGCTCGATCAGCTACGACCATCCCGATCCGTCGATCTTCCTCGTGCTGCACGCGCCCACGGACACGCCGGGCGTCGACGCGATCGACTTCGTGATCTTCCCGCCGCGCTGGCTCGCGGCCGAGAACACGTTCCGTCCGCCCTGGTATCACCGCAACGTGGCGAGCGAGTTCATGGGCCTCGTGCACGGTGTCTACGACGCCAAGGCCGAAGGCTTCGTGCCGGGCGGCGCAAGCCTGCACAACTGCATGTCGGGCCATGGCCCGGACGCCGAGACCTTCGAAAAAGCCTCGAATGCCGACACGACGAAACCGCACAAGGTCGGCGACACGATGGCCTTCATGTTCGAAACCCGCACGCTGATCCGCCCGACGCGCTACGCGCTCGAAACGAGCCAGCTGCAGGCGCATTACTACGCGTGCTGGCAAGGCCTCACGAAACACTTCAATCCGGAGCAGCAATGAACAGCACCATGACGGACGAATTCAAGGCGACGCTCGACGCGAGGCGCAAAAGCTGGGTCGATAGCGCGAACGACGCGCAGTGCGACTTCCCGATTCAGAACCTGCCGTTCGGCGTGTTCTCGGACGCGGGCAACGCGCGAGCGCGCGTGGGCGTGGCGATCGGCGACCTCGTGGCCGACCTTGCGGTGCTGCACGAAGCCGGGCTGCTGCGTCTGCCCGCAAGCGCGCAGCAAGACGTCTTTGCGCGTGCCGCGCTGAACGACTTCATCGCGCTTGGCCGCGAGACGTGGCGCAGCGTGCGCGTGCAGCTTTCGTCACTGCTCGCGCGCGAAACGGCCACGCTGCGCGACGACGCGGCGTTGCGCCAGCGCGCCTTCGTGAAGCTCGCCGACGCGAAGCTGCATCTGCCCGTGCAGATTCCCGGCTACACCGACTTCTACTCGTCGAAGGAACACGCGACGAACGTCGGCTCGATGTTTCGCGATCCGAAGAATGCGCTGTTGCCGAATTGGTCCGAGATGCCGATCGGCTATAACGGCCGCGCGTCATCGGTGGTGGTGAGCGGCACGCCGGTGCGCCGCCCGAACGGCCAGTTGAAGCTGCCGGATCGGGAGCGTCCGGTGTTCGGCGCGTGCCGCAAGCTCGATATCGAGTTGGAGACGGGCTTCATCGTCGGGCGCGGCAATGCGCTGGGCGAGCCGATCGCGTGCGAAGACGCCGAGGACCACATCTTCGGGATGGTGCTGCTCAACGACTGGAGCGCGCGCGACATCCAGCAATGGGAGTACGTGCCGCTCGGGCCGTTCAACGCGAAGACCTTCGCTTCCACGATTTCGCCATGGGTCGTCACGCTCGACGCGCTGGAGCCGTTCCGCGTCGCGCAGCCGGTGCAGGAACCGCAGCCGCTCGAATACCTGCATCACGAGGGCGACCACGCATTCGACATTTCGCTCGAAGTGCTGATGCGGCCCGAAGGCGCGGCTGAGGCGACCACCATCGCGCGCACGAATTTCCGCCACATGTACTGGTCGATGGCGCAGCAGCTCGCACATCACACCGTGGCGGGCTGCAACACGCGCGTGGGCGACCTGATGGGCTCGGGCACGATCTCGGGCCCGACGCCGGACTCGTTCGGCAGCCTGCTCGAACTCACGTGGAATGCGAAGAATCCGCTCGAATTGAAGAGCGGCGGCACGCGCGGCTTCATTGAGGACGGCGACGAACTCACGCTCGCGGGCTGGTGCCAGGGTGATGGCTATCGTGTGGGCTTTGGTGCCTGTGTCGGCAAGATCGAACCTGCGCTGAAATAAAGGCGTTCAGGCATGGAAAGCAAAACGGCCGATGCGCTCGAAGGCGCATCGGCCGTTATTTCGTTGGTGCTCGCGTTATGTGCGCACTTGCGCGAGCCCGCGTGAGCGCTCCCAACGCAGCGCGCCGAGAAATACCAGTGCGCCCGCGAACAGTACCCACAGCATCGCGTCGCGGCCCGCGTGCTCCATCAGCGCTCCGGTAATGATCGGGCCGCCGAAGCTCGCCGCGCTCCACGCAGCGCTCACGAGCGCGCTTGCGGAAACGAGCACAACGCCCTCGAAACGCTCGCCGCACGCCACGATAGCCAGCGTATAAATGGAGCCCGCCGCTGCGCCCAGCACGAAGAGGAGCGGCCAGCGCAGCCAGGGCGTATCGACGACGAAGGGCAAAAGCGGTAGCAGCACCGCGACGATCACACCCATGAGCGCATGCACGCGCTCGCGGCCGAGCCGGTCCGCGAGCCAGCCGATGGGGAATTGCATGGTCGTGTCGCCGAGCAGCACGACCGAGGCGAACAGCACGGCCACTTCAGTGTTGATGCCATGACCCATTGCGAAGAGCGGTAACAGCGACAGCGCGAGCGTATCGAACAGCGCGAAGAAGCCGGTGGCGACGATGAGCGCGGGCATTCTCGGCATCACGTGACGCCAGCTTCCGTGCGGCTCGTGCATGTCGGTTTGCTGCGGATTCGAGCGGATCGCCGCGAGCATCGGCAGCGCGATGAGGAAGATCGCGCCGCAGATCGCGAAGCGCCACGCCGTATAGTCCGCGATCTGGCTCACGAGCACCGGGCCCGACATCTGGAACAGCGTGAACGTGGTCGCGTAGATGCCTACCACGCGGCCGCGATTCGAGGCGTCGGCGAGCTCGTTGACCCAGGCTTCGCCGATCGTGAAGAGCAGCATGAGCGCCGCGCCGCAGAGCATGCGCAGGAGCGCCCAGAGCCACAGGTTGTCGCTCGTTTGCATCAATGCGGTCGCGACGGCCACGGTCAGCACCGAGCCGACGATCACCTGGCGCGAGCCGAAGCGTGTGGAGATCCATGCCGTGAACGGCACGACGGCAAGACCTCCCAGCGCCTGGGCGGCCGTGAGCAGGCCGACCATGGCGGTGCCGTAGCCGGCGTCGATGAGGGCGAGGGCGGTGAGCGGCAGCGTCGCGCCGGAGCCTAAGCCGACCACGGCCACACTCAGGATCAGCGCGAGAAAGTCGCGGGTGAGGACGGTTTTCATCGGGCGAGATCCTACTACGCGCGCACGAAAATCGCGGCGCAGGCGTGCCTCAGGTTGAGCACGCGCGCCTCAACGCGACTCAATGCTCTTGGCGCCCGTCCATGTTTGCATCGAAAAAAGCGTCACGCGCAGGAAGTCGGCGCGGAAACCGCCACGCGGCGGCGCGCGCGCCGCTCGATTTGCGCCGAAACCAGCGTGAGCGCGAGCGCCGCGAAAGCGGTGGCCACGCCCACCCACGGCAGCGCCGTGAGCGGCGCGCCCGCGCTGATCGCCACGCCCCCAATCCACGCGCCGCCTGCATTGCCGAGATTGAATGCGCCCTGGTTGAGCGTGGAGGCGAGGTTGGGCGCATCGCTCGCGCGGTTGACGATCAGCATCTGCAATGGCGGCACGATCGCGAACGCGAGAATGCCCCACACGAAGATCGTCGCCATGGCCGCGATCGGGTCGTGCATGGTCAGCGAGAATGCGGCGAGCACCACGGCGATCATGGCGAGGAACGTGAGCAGTGAGCGCATCAGCTTCCAGTCGGCGAGCTTGCCGCCCAGCGTGCTGCCTACCGTGAGCCCAAGGCCGAACAGCAGCAGCACGAACGTGACTTCATGCGGCGAGAAACCGGTCACGTCTTCGAGAATCGGCGTGATGTAGGTGAACACCGCGAAGAGGCTGGCCGAGGCCAGCACGCTCATGCCGAGCACCATGAGCACCTGCGGGTTCTTCAGCACGCCGAACTCATGCACGAGGCTCGCCTTCTGCATTTCGATCTTCGCGGGCAGGCACACCTGCAGCGCCGCCGCCGCGAGGATGCCGATGGCCGTCACGGCCCAGAACGTCGTGCGCCAGCCGGCGATCTGGCCGAGCGCCGTGCCGAGCGGCACGCCCAGCACGTTGGCGAGCGTCAAGCCCGTGAACATGAGCGCGATGGCCTGGGCGCGGCGGTTCGGCGCGACGAGGCCGGCCGCGACCACCGAGCCGATGCCGAAGAACGCGCCGTGGCAGAACGCGGTGACGATGCGCGCGGCCATCAGGATCGAGTAGTTGGGGGCGAGCGCACACAACAGGTTGCCGACGATGAAGATGCCGATCAAGCGCATGAGCGCTTGCTTGCGCGGCACATTGGCAATGGCGATGGCGACGATGGGCGCGCCGATCGTCACGCCGAGCGCGTAGGCCGAGACGAGCATGCCGGCCGCGGGGATCGAGACGCTCAGGTCGCGCGCAACGTCGGGCAGCAGGCCCATGATGACGAATTCGGTGGTACCGATACCAAAGGCGGCAACGGCAAGGGCGAGCAGAGGCAAGGGCATGGCGTGTGGTGGGCGCAGGACGGCGACGGGCCTAAGCGCGAAGCCGTTTTATTTAAGTCAACGCGGAATTGTACTGAAACCTGCCACAACGCATACGGAACGCATTTTCAATGCTGTTGGGAAAACAACAGCTTTTCTCGCCGGACCTCGTTCACCGTTCCTTCACATTTCTTGACGATTTCTACAGGTTGCGTGCATGGCGCGACGCGCTCGCGGGCAGCACGATACCCACACGATCCAACGAGCGAAACAGTCCGCCATCCGGCCCGCCCGCCCTCGCGTCGTCCGTCCCGCGCATGACGGAAACGAACATGCGCAACCCTCCTGGAGCGATGACATGAACACGATGACCACAGTACGCGTCGCGGTGGCCGCAGCGGCCGCCTTATTCGCAGGTAGCGCGCTGGCGCAATCGCAGAGCGACGACCAGACACAGGCCAGCACGCCGCCCGTTGCGCAGGACGTGGGCGGCTCACCGATGTCGACAGGCGCTTCGGGCGCGCCGATGGCGCTCACGCACGCGCAGGTCTATCAGGACCTGGTGCGCTCCGAGCAATCGGGCCAGCAGAAAGCGCTGAGCGAAGGGCTCTATCACGGTAACTGAGTCAACTAGGGAGACCGACGTATCAGGACGGCGACGCGACGCGCTCTCGCGATCTGCACCAACCGCTCAGCGTGTCGGGCCGCCGCCAATATGTTTTTCGATGAGCCGCATGCGCCCCGTTGGACGCCAGGGCGCGAACCATGGATTCGTGCGCAACTCGCATAGCCGCGAACTGCGCTCGGCCAGCGCCGTCTCGAGCCACCGGAACATTTCGTCGGGATGCGCGAGGCGCGCGTAGGCCTCGGCGATGAGTAGCGGCGAGGTGTACCGGGCCCGCCGCCGCGCGAGCAGGTCCTCCAGATACCAGCGCAGCACCGCGTCATAGCCGCCCGTTTCCCAGCGAGCGCGAATGGTGGTCGCGCGCGCTTGCTGGTTGCAGCGTTCGAGCGCTTCGACGGTGGCATCTACGGCCTGCGCGTAAAACTTTTTCACTTCGAACGCGGTAGCGAGCAACTGATAAACGAGTGGCGGATGGTCCATGTGCCCCGGCGCGAGATATTCGCTCACGACTTCCGCATGCCTGCCCGACATCACCATGCCGAACGCGCGCGACCCCTGGAACGCCAGCGGATCGATACGTTCTGCGCGCTCCATCGCGGCGTCGCCTTCTGCGCGTCGTCCCGCCGCCACGAGCATGCGCGCGTAGAGCCGATGCGCCTCCGGATAACTCGGGTTGCGCCTTAGGGCATCCTTGAAGCCGGCCTCGGCCTGGTCCCAGTCCCAGTCATAGAAGTAGCGCACGGCGGCGAGGGCGTGATGCGCCTCGGGCAGGTCCGGGTCGAGTTCGAGCGCGCTTTCGGCAAGCGAGCGCGCGATCGGCCAGCCATCGTCGGGCGCGACGAAGCCATGCACCACTGTCGATCCGTAGTAGTTCGAAAGGCCCGTATAGCCGAGCGCGTAGCTCGGGTCGTGCTCGAGCGCGGCCTCGAAGTAGGTTCGGCTGCGCACGAAGTCTTCGCCGTCGATGCCGTGATGCGCGCAAAAGCCCGCTTCGAAATGCACGCGGCGATACCAGAAGAAACGCCCGCGCACATACGCGTCGTGCGCGGCGGGATCGACAGGCAGGCGGCGCTCGAGGCGCGTGCGCTGCTGCTCGGATAGCGTGGACGGCAGGTTCTCGGCGAGCGCCGCGACCGCTTCCTTGAGGATGTCGAGCGCGCCTTGCGTGGCGCTTTCGTGTGCGCGGCTCCAGATCTGCGCTTCGTCGGCGCAGCGGATCAGACGCGTGACGATGCGTGTTTGCTGCCCCGCGCGCGTGAGCGAGCCTTCGAGCACGAAGTCGAGCTTCAGCTCGCGCGCGATCTCGCCGATGCTCTTTTGCGTCGCGCGGTAACGCGCTGCCGTGGTGCGCGCGATCGTGAGCAGGCGCTCCGGGTTGAGCGCGCCGAGCGTGACAGAGATCTCGTCGGCAAGCTGGCAGCACAGGCTCTCCTGGCTCGCGTCGCCTGTGTGGTTGGTGAACGGCAGCACCAGCATCCGTGCCGCGGGCGGCGCGTGCTCGCTCTCGCGCGGCGCGTGCGAGTCGCGCGCGGCGGCCGGCGCACCGTGAACCTCGGACGACTCGGGCAGGATGCCGTCGAACCGGTAGCCCTTGCCCTTCACCGTGATGAGGTGACGTGGATTGGCGGGGTCGTCGGCGAGCGCGATGCGGATCTTGCGGATCGCCGTGTTCAGGCCGTTGTCCGTGTCGCGAAAGGGGCTGCCGGCCCACAGCCGGTCGACGATGTCCGCGCGCGAGATCAGCTCGCCGCGGCGCGAGGCAAGCAGGATCAGAAGATCCATGGGCAACCGCTCCAGCCGGACCTCCGCACCTTCTCGGCGCAACTGGTACCGCTCGACGTCGAGTTCGAAGTCCGCGAAGCGGATGATTCGATACGTCGGCATGAGAGCTCTCCCGTGATGCGGCATCAGGGAAGGGGGGCGCCGGGATGGTTCGTCTGAAGATTGCCGTTAGACGCAGGCGTACTCAGCGTCATTACACATGGCGGCAGGGACAGGGGTGGGGGCGGCGGCGCGGATCAATTTCAATGTAGCGGGTCGCGCGTGCGCCTTCAAGCGTCAAGCGCTGCGCACGGTGGCCATCGACACTTCAATCGACTGTCGCGAGGTTCGCGTGCGATTTACGTTTAGCTGACTACGGTTTGAGTGGATCGAGCGGTTCACCATGACGGCCCGCGCCGGCCGCGAAGCGCGCCGCGAGCGCGAGCCCTTCGTCGAGCACCGCGAGATAGCCGAGCGCGCCTTCGCGGCGCAGCGCCTCGGCAGTGTCGGGCAGCATGCTGTGTTCGAGCGCCGAGCGGCGGTCCGCGAGCAACGCCGCTTGCGGTAGCGCCGCGAGTTGCGCGGCAAGTTGCTCGGCGGCCTGACGCGCGCCGCCTTTTGCGACCACGCGATTGGCAAGGCCGAACGCGAGAGCTTCCTGCGCATCGACGGCGCGCCCCGTGAGGATCAGATCGAGTGCGCGCGAAAGGCCGATGAGGCGCGGCAGGCGCACCGTGCCGCCGTCGATGAGCGGCACGCCCACGCGGCGGCAGAACACGCCGAGCACCGCGTCTTCTTCGACCACGCGCAGGTCGCACAGCAGTGCGAGTTCGAGGCCGCCCGCAACGGCATAGCCTGAAATCGCTGCGATCACGGGCTTGCTGAGCGACATGCGCGTGGGGCCGAGCGGGCCTGGGCCGCTGCCGTCGGCGCGGATTTCATTGCGGCGTTCGGGGTCGGCGAGTGCGGTGAGGTCCGCGCCCGCGCAGAAGGTGCCCCCCGCGCCGTACAGCACGCCGGCGAGCCATGCGGGATTATTTTCGAAGCGTGTAAAGGCGGCAGCGAGTGCATTCGCTACCGGCCTGTCGATGGCGTTGCGCTGCGCCGGGCGGTCGAGCACGAGAATTGCTACATGCTCGTGCGCTTCGATACGGACGTGCTCGCCGAACGTTTCGATCGTCATTTGCGGCTCCTCGATGCGCCCCGCATTCGTCATAAAAATTTAATGGTCCATCCGTAGCTTAGGCCGGTTTAATTTCCTGAACTACGCTTACTTAAACCGTACGCATGCAATCGACGTCCATGTCCAGCATCACCTCCGTATCGGATTCCTCGCCATATCCCGCTTGTGGACCCTTCTGGACCGTCCCGTTGCCCGACCACGACGCGTATGACCATGTGCGCTTCAAGCGCGTCTTCACGACCGACGGCACGCGCCATGTCGTCGTGATCGTCGATCTGCACAAGCTGCTTCTCTGCGCCGACCGCGACGACACCGACTACGTGCTCAAGCCTGTCGACGACTGGCATAGCGGCAAGGTGCGCGGCATTCGTGAGTTTCTCGATCCGGACAACGAGCGCGTGCCGCAGATGCCCTACGTGACGATCAGCAAACGTCGCGTGGCCGGGCTGGCTGGATGGTTCGGACTCGCGCACGAGGGCGTGGTGGCGTTTCGCAATGGCCAGCATCGCGCGCGCTACCTCGCGTGGGCAGGGGCATTGTGGCTTCCCGTGGAAGTGCACGAGCGCGAAGCGGCATTGCTGCGCGAACTGTGCGGCGCGGGCGAGCTGGGCCTGCTGGTTCCGGTCGACGGCAACTCGCCCCGGTTCTGATGCGCCGTCGCGCGCGCACGGCATGTTCGCTAACGGCGCGTTCGCAAGCGGCATGTTCTCAAACCACCGGGCGCACGCGCAACGTACACATTCCGCACGCCCGATGGGCTCACGCCACGCTCAGCGGCCGGCTGGGTGCGCCAGTGGAACTCGCCGGCATTGGCGATGCATGATGCGCATGCTCGAAATGCTCGACCGTGTAGTCGACGAAGCGGCGCGTCTTCGCTGGCAGATACTGGCGGCTCGGATAGACGATGGACATGCGCGCGTCGGGATCGTCGATGTCATAGTCGGGCAGGAGCCGGCGCAATGTGCCCGCGGTGAAGTCGTCGGCGACGAGCGGCGCGGGCACGATTGCCACGCCCATGCCGGCCAGCGCGGCGAGCCGCACCATCAGCATGTTGTTGACGGCGTAGCCGGGCTGCAGCGTGACCTGTTGGGCACGCTCGCCGGGCTTCGCGAACTGCCACGTCGCGCTGCGCTCCTCCGGAGGCAGCGCGACCGCCGCACACTGCGCGAGCTGCTCAGGCGTATGCGGCTCGCCGTGCTCGGCGAGCCACGCGGGAGCCGCGCAGGGAACGAACGTCGTGATGCCGAGCGCGCGCTCCACGCACTCGTCGTTGCGTGCGGGCGTGGCGCCGACGATGCCCACATCGAAGCCATCTTCCATGAGATCCACGGGCCGTTCGGCGAGCGTGAGGCGCACGTTCACGCGCGGATACAGACGCCGGTAACCGTCGATGAGCGGCGTGAGCGTGGCGAGCGAGAGCGCGCCCGCGGCCACCACGCGCAGCGTGCCGCTTGGCTCGCTTTCCGTGTGCGCCAGTGAGCGCTCCAGATGATCGAGTTCCTCCAGCACGCAACGACAGCCTTCGAGGTAGCGCAAGCCTGCCTCGGTAAGCGCGAGATTGCGCGTGGTGCGATTGATGAGGCGTGTATTCAGGTGCGCCTCGAGCATCGCGACGGAGCGCGTGACGAGCGCGTTGGAGACGTCGAGCTGCTGCGCGGCGCGACGAAAGCTCTCGGTTTCCGCAACCCTGACGAAGACGCGCATGGCGTGTATCTGGTTCATGTGTAGCCTCGTATGCTCGATGCATGGACCGGTTGAGGGCCACTACGACTGCTGGCGAAGTTGAACGAAGCGGTGTGTCGCGTTGTTCTGGCCAATGCGCCTCGAATGGACCACTGCGGGAATCTAACAAAAATAATATTGACAGTCGTTGAGAATTACAATATCTATCTCGACACGCGGCAGCATTTCTTGCTTGTAAAAAATCCAATACGCAACGGGTGTGTATTGAATGAGGAATATGTTGTGCGTTTTTGTCACTATCAACTATTTGTGCATTGCGGATAACGTGTTTGTGCAATTCATGCAGACAGCGGATATCTATTGAGTCTGTCAGATTCATGGCGGATTCGCCTCCGCCTGCGGCACATTGAGAGTCATTGCGGTCTGTGAATTCATCGTCATTCACAAGCCGGCAATAAGTGCGCACGGATTCTTTTGCTGTGTGAAAGAATTGTTGCATATGGGGAAAATAACGACCGGCATTAGCATTGCATGTTATTTAATATGCAGTGTCGCTCATTTCGAGCATGCTTTCGGGCTCACTAAAACGTAAATCGGCAGACCAGACATGATCGTCGAATTGCTGAAGTCGCAACCCGAGATTGCCCTGTTCGTGAGCCTCGCGCTCGGTTATCTGATTGGTTCCATCCGCTTCGGGCCGGTCTCCCTCGGGGGAGTGTGCGGCACGCTGATCGTCGCGCTCGTGCTCGGGCAAACCGGCGCGCGTATCGCGCCGGACCTCAAGAACATCGCCTTCGCACTCTTCATCTTCGCGCTCGGCTTCACGGGCGGTCCGCAGTTCTTCGCGAACGTCGGCCGCGGCTGGCGCTACGGACTTCTCTCGATCGTCGAGATCGTCTCGGTCATGGCGCTCATCATGATCGCGGTCGTCGTGATGAAGCTCGATGCGGGCACCGCGGCGGGCCTGCTCGCGGGAGCGGCGACCGAATCGGCCGTGATTGGCACGGCTTCCGAGGCGATCACGCGCCTGGGCCTCACCGAGGCCCAGGTGAGCACGCTGCAGGCGCACATCGTGACCGCGTACAGCGTGAGCTACCTCTTTGGCCTCATCACCATCGTGCTCTTCACGAGCCAGATTGCACCGCTCATCCTGCGCGTGAACCTGCGCGAAGAGGCCGCGCGCCTGTATCGCAAGCTCGGCGGCGACGGCGCGCTCGACGAAGGGCAGCGGCTCGCGCTCGCGCCGCTGGAAGGGCGCGCGTTCAACGCGGGACCCGCGGCAGGCACCGCAGTCGCAGCCTTCGAGGCGCGCTTTGGCAACAACGTCACGATCGAGTACGTGCTGCGCGATGGACGCCAGCTCGACGCCAACGCGCAGTCCGTGCTGCAGCCGGACGACATCGTGCTGATCGCCGGGCGCCGCGAAGCCGTGATCGAAGCTGCAAGCAGTTTGGGCGCAGAGATGCCGGGCGAGGGCTTGTTCAAGCTGCTCGCCAAACGCGTGGATGTGATGGTCACGCAGCGCGACGTCAACGGCCTGACGCTCGCGCAAATGCGCGAGCGCGCCGCGCCGGAAGCGGGCCGCGGCATCTACGTAGGCGCGATCACGCGGCTCGACACCACGGTGCCCGCCTTGCCCGGTATGGTCGTGCATCGCGGCGACGTGCTGACGCTGGTCGGCACGCCCTCCGACGTCGCGCGCGGCGCGAAGCGTCTTGGCTACGTGATCCAGCACACCCAGAAGACCGACTTCGTCTATCTGGGCCTCGGCGTGCTGGTCGGCATGATGATCGGGCGTTTCGGCGTGAACGTGGGCGGCGTCACGCTGGTGCTCGGCACGGGCGGTGGGTGCCTGCTCTCGGGTCTGTTCTTCGGCTGGCTGCGCTCGCATTTCCCCGTGGTGGGCTCGCTGCCCTCGGCCGCCGCGCAGGTGCTCAAGGACTTTGGCCTTGCCACTTTCATCGCGGCCGTCGGGCTCTCCGCCGGTCCCGACGCCATCAAGCTCGTGCGCGAGTACGGTCTCGCGCTGCCGCTCGCCGGCATTCTGATGGTGCTGATTCCCGGGCTCCTTTCACTCTGGATCGGGCACATGTTCCTGAAGCTCGAAGCGCCGATGCTGCTCGGCGCGATTGCAGGCCAGCAGTGCAGCACGCCGGCGATCAGTGCGCTCGTCGGCGTAGCCGGCAACTCGACTCCCGTGATCGGCTACACGATCACCTACGCGCTGTCGAACATCCTTTTGCCGCTCATGGGCCCCGTGGTGGTGGGGCTCGCGGCGAAGTTTGGCTGACGAAGTTTGGCTGGCGTTTTTAGCTCGGTCTGGCCGTCGGTGATATCAGCTTGCCGGCTATCCCCAGCAGCAACGGGCGGTTCTTTTTCAAAGCGAGGACACGATGGAATGGTTGCATGACATCTTTCACAAATCCCCGGAAATCGCGCTATTTCTCTCTCTGGCAGTTGGCTACTGGGTCGGCCAGATCAACTTCGGCAAGTTCCAGCTAGGCGGCGTAGGCGGCTCGCTGCTCGCAGCCGTCGTCGTGAGCCAGGTGGGCGTGACCGTCGACAACGGCGTGAAGTCGGTGATGTTCGCCGTCTTCATCTACGCCGTGGGCTACGACTCCGGCCCGGGCTTCTTCAACTCGCTCAACCGCAAGACATTGCGCGAAATCGCCATGGCGGTGTTCATGGCGCTGGCGGGTCTCGCCACCGTGCTGATTTGCGCGAAACTCTTTCACCTCAACAAGGGCCTCGCCGCCGGTCTCGCGGCGGGCGGCATGACGCAGTCGGCCATCATCGGCACGGCCGGCGACGCCATCGCGCGCTTAGGCCTGCCGCCCGACCAGGTGAAGGCCATGCAGGCCGACGTCGCGATCGGCTACGCCGTCACCTACGTGTTCGGCTCGCTCGGCGCGATCATCGTCTGCGTGAACATCCTGCCGAAGTTCATGGGCCGAAGCCTCAAGGACGCCTCAGCGGACGCCGAACGCGAGATGTCGGGGGGCAACGCTGCCGCGGGCCCGGGACAGATCACGGCGCTGCCCGAGCTGTTCGGGCGCGTGTTCCGGGTCGAAGCGGCCGCAGGCAAGACCGTCAAGCAGATCGAGCTGGCCGAGAGCGACTTCGTGGCGGTCGAGAAGATTCGCCGCGCCGGCAAGGTGCTCGACGCCACCCCCGACTTCGTGCTGAGCCGGGACGATATCGTGCTGGTGGTGGGCCGCCGCGAGCAGATGGTCGAAGTGGGCGCGCTGATCGGGCCGGAAGTGCCGGACTCGGGCGGCATGAGCCTCGTGATGCAAACGCGCCAGCTCGTCTTCACGCGGAAGGGCATGAACCACACGACGATTGCAGAAGTGCGCAAGAACGTGGACCGCGATCTGCGTCATGGCGTGTACATCGAGAAGATCGAGCGTGTGGGCCAGCCCGTGCCGCTCCTGCCTGAAACGAAGCTCGAGCACGGCGACGTGGTGACGATCTACGGCACGGCAACGGATACGAAGCGCGCCGTGCAGGCTGCCGGCTACGAACTCGCGTATAGCAACAAGACCGACTTTATCTACATGGGCGTGGGCCTCGTTCTCGGCTTGCTGGTGGGCCTGATCGTGGTAAACGTGGCCGGCATTCCGCTCACGCTCGGCTCTGGAGGCGGCTGCCTGCTCGCGGGTCTCGTGTTCGGGTGGATGCGCGGCAAGCACCCCATGTACGGCGTGATGCCGCCCGCGGCTTCGCAACTGCTCAAGGACTTCGGGCTTGCGGCGTTCGTGGCGGTGGTGGGGCTGAACTCGGGCCTGCAAGCCGTCGTGACCGTCAAGCAGAGCGGCCTCACCATTTTCCTGCTGGGCGTCGTGGTGACGATCGTGCCGCTCATCCTCACGATGCTGTTTGGCCGCTACGTGCTCAAGTACAACAACGCGGCCATCCTGGCGGGCGCGCTGTCCGGCGCGCGCAGCGCGAACCCGGCCTTCGGCGGGATTCTCGACAAGGCGGAGAGCGCGGTGCCTACCGTGCCTTTCGCCATTACCTACGCGATCGCGAACGTGCTGCTCACGCTGCTCGGGCCGCTCGTGGTCGGTCTTGCATGACTTGACGTCCTCCACTGCCTAAAGGCAGGGGATTCCCACACCTGGCGATGCACGTCCGCATCGGAGAATGTTTAGCGCAGCATTGGTATCACGATCATGTACGACACCACAACTACTGCAGGTCCACTCCCTTATTCGCAGTCCCGCGATACCTTTCGGCCTCGTCATGCTGTCTTTCGAACCGCACGCCGAGCAGGACTGGGTAGAACCGCTTTCGTTCACTTCCTCAAAGGTTGCTCCGTGCGCCATCGCTTTATAACGGAGCTTCTCCCGGAAAGACGACCAGGATGCGTCGTAGACGCTTTTTGCCATTCTGGTTCTGGCGAGCTTGGCGGCCGAGACGTTGCCAACCGCAATGTAGTCGAAGCGACGCACCAGATCGAGCGCGAGCTTGTGTTGGAAATCGGCGCGGGCATTCGCTACTTTGGCATGCAGCTTCGCGATATGCCGTTTGTGCTTGCGCGCACGCTGCGCCTGTGCCAGCTTGTCGGCCGCACATCGACCGAACCGGTCGTTGGGCAGTTTTTCGCCAGTGGAGAGTGCAGCAAAGTCCTTCAGACCAAGGTCGATGCCAACACCCGACCGGATTGGCCGCGCGGGTACGTCAGCAACCTCGATGACGATGTTCAGGAACCAGTTGCCGCGTGCGTCCCGGGCAAAGTTGGTGCCGTCCTTGATCTTGCCTTCAGGCAGCGGGCGGCTGTTGAACACTCGAAAGGTATTGCCAGCGAAGCGGAACGCCTCACCCTCGCGTTTGAGGTCGCGCCCCTTCAGGGGCACCCAGCCGAGAGACTTCCTGCCGCGGTAGCGCAAGTAAGGCCGCCGGTGCTGGCTGCGCGACTTCGCGTACTGTTCGCACGTCGCGTTGACCGTACCGGAGTGGACGCCGAGCTCCCTGCTGCTGCCCGTCGTCAACACATTAAGGTCGAAACCGGTCGGCCATTTCTTGCCCCACCGGAGCGCGTGCCTCTGCGTGTCATTGCAGAAGTTCCACACGTAGTTCACCGCTCGGCTCTGCTTGTTGAGCAGGCCGCTGAGCGACTTCACCCGGTAGCGGTAGACGAGGATCATGCCAGTCATTTTAACCGCGGAATGCCACTGTCAAGCAGCGGCGCCCCTTTTTCCCCCGCCATGAATGACGGGGCTTCTCGGAACAAAATCTGATGAGTCTCAACGCGGGCCGCTCATGTGAGTGCGGCTCGCCTCAACGAATCTGTCGAAACCGCGGGCCGGCGCAATGCGATCGCTCAAAGGCGCAAGCAACGCACACGGCACGCGCAACGTCTTCCAATGGAGAACACCATGGCAACGAAAGCGAAGGGTAACGGCGCGAAAGAAAAGTCAGGTCTCGATGCACTGAGCCCGTTCGAACTGAAGGACGAACTCATCAAGGCGGCCGGCGGCGGCGCGACCTCGCGCCCGGCCAATCTCGCGATGCTCAACGCGGGCCGCGGCAATCCCAATTTCCTCGCCACGATTCCGCGCCACGGCTTCTGGCAACTCGGCCTCTTCGCCATGCGCGAGTCGGAGCGCTCGTTTGCCTACATGCCCGAGGGCGTGGGCGGCTTCCCGCATCGCGAAGGCATTGTCGAGCGTTTCGATCTGTTCGTGCGCGAGAACAAGGGCCAGCCCGGCATCGACTTCCTCGCGGGCGCGGTGTCGTACGTGCGCGACCAGCTAGGCCTCTCTGGAGGCGAGTTCCTCTATGAGATGTGCGAAGGCATCCTGGCCTGTAACTACCCGGTGCCGGACCGCATGCTCAAGCTTTCCGAAATCATCGTCGGCCAGTATCTGCGCCGTGAGATGATCGGCAAGCATCCGTTCGTCGGCGAGTTCGACGTGTTCGCAGTGGAAGGCGGCACGGCGGCGATGACGTACATCTTCAACACGATGCGCGAGAACTTCCTGATCAAGGCGGGCGACACCATCGCGCTCGGCATGCCGATTTTCACGCCGTACATCGAGATCCCGGAACTCAACGACTACCAGCTCAACGTGGTGCATCTGGACGCCACGGTGGAGAACAACTGGCAGTACTCGAAGAAGGAACTCGACAAGCTGCGCGACCCGAAGGTCAAGGCATTCTTCCTCGTGAACCCGAGCAACCCGCCTTCGGTGAAGATCGACGACGCGAGCCTCGAGTACATCGCCGAGATCATCAAGGAACGTCCGGACCTCATCCTGCTGACCGACGACGTGTACGGCACCTTCGCCGACAACTTCGTCTCGCTCTTCGCGCTCGCGCCGAAGAACACGATTCTCGTGTACTCCTACTCAAAGTACTTCGGTGCGACGGGCTGGCGTCTCGGTGCGATCGCCACGCATCGCGACAACGTCCTCGACCATGCGCTCGCGAAGCTTCCGAAGGACGAGAAGAAGGAGCTGCACAAGCGCTACGAGTCGATCACGACCGAGCCGGACAAGCTCAAGTTCATCGACCGTCTGGTGGCCGACAGCCGTACGGTCGCGCTGAACCACACCGCCGGCCTTTCCACGCCGCAGCAGGTGCAGATGGTGCTGTTCTCGCTGTTCTCGCTCATGGACACGCCCGACGCGTACAAGAACGCGCTCAAGCGCCTCATCCGCAACCGCAAGCGCGCACTCTTCGAGGAGATGGGCGTGCCCTACGCCGAGGGCGATCCGAATCAGGTCGACTACTACACGATCCTCGACATGGAGTACATGGGAGAGAAGCGCTTCGGCCGCGAGTTCGTCGACTGGCTGCTCAAGCAGGTCAAGCCCAACGAACTGCTGTTCCGTCTTGCGGAAGAAGCGCGCGTGGTGCTGCTGCCGGGCAAGGGCTTCGGCACGCCGCATCCGTCGGGCCGCGTGTCGCTTGCGAACCTCAATGAGTCGGACTATCGCAAGATCGGCCGCGCGGTGCGCAAGCTCACCGAGGAGTATGTAGAGCGCTATAACGAGGCCACCGGCAAGAAGCTCGATCCGACGGCGGTGAAGAAGTAAGGGCAGGCGGCGCGCAGCCGCCTCGAGTCCCGATTCGTCTGAAGTCCGGGCCGCATCCGGCGTGGTTTGCCGGGTGCGGTTTTTTTATGGTTCTTCGCAGAGTTCCGGGGTAGGGCTCTGTTCGACCCGCAAGCAATCTTCGGCTCACGCGATAGCATTCGCTCAATTGCCGGAAGACAGTGTGGATCAGCTGTCCAGAAGGATTTCAAGCGTCGTCGATCAAGCACATTGAGAACCACATCGGGGTCCATTTGCGGATGGTTGTTGAAGTGCATATATCGTTTGCTGCGCGTCGTCCGGCGCACACCAACCGAAGCCGGGAGCGTGATTGCGTTTGGGGTGCGACAGAAGGTCGAGCCGGCAACGTCGCTTGTAATGACCGATCCAGCCGTGACAGTCGGGTTCTCGCCCGGGGAGCGAAAGGGCGGCGCGCGTATGCCGCCAGTGTGATAGAGCGCGCCCCGCATCCAGGTGGGCGCTGGGCGAAATCATGTGTGCCGGTAGAACGCTCGGGCATAGAGGGCCGCGGTTGTGGCGACGCCTGTATCGCTCGCCAGGCGTAACGGACAGTCGCACAGTCGAGGGCTCCTGGCCGCGAGGCATCTCATGATGATTGCAGTAATTTTCATGAAATTACTGCAATGATGGTCTCACCTTTTACAGTAAAATTTAAAAAACTACTGCAATTTTCTGACATGCACGGACTTCCTCTTTACCAGCGACACGATCAGGCATTCTGCTCCCAGTACGCGAACGTCGAGCAGGCGGCCATCAGCCAGGGGCGGATTCTCGTGGGCGCGCCTGGCACGATCACCGAGCACCATCGCGGTAACGCTGTTTACTACTATCGGCAGTTCATGAACGCGGAAGGCAAGCGGCAGCAGGAGAGTCTTGGCGGACCCAAGGGCGATCCGGCGGCCGACGAGCGCGTCGCTGCGGTGATGGCACAGATCGAGCAGTCCAAAGACCTCATCAGCCGCATCCGGGAGCTCGCGAAGCTCAGCTTCCAGATTGCCGACAACAAGACCTACGCGACCATGGCGGTCCTCCACAATTACGGACTTTTCCAGGCCGGCGCGATGCTCATGGGCTCTCACGCGTACGCGGTTCTGCTCAACAGCCTTGGCATCAAGGCGCTCGCCTATGAGACCGAGGACATCGATATCGCGCGCGCCCGCCAGCTCGCGCTACAGGGTGTGCCGTCGGGCGGCCTGCTCGAAATCCTGAAAGAAACGGGAATCGACTTCGTGCCGGTGCCGGGGTTCAACAGGGGCGATCTGCCCACGTCGTTCAAGCAGGCGGGTCGGACGCGTTTTCAAGTCGATCTGCTTGTGCCTTCGAAGGACAACACATTTCCGACCGTCGCCGTTCCAGAGCTCGGTGCGCATGCGAGCGGCATGCCTTATCTCGCCTATCTGCTCGGCCAGTCCCACATTGGCACGCTGCTTTCAAGGCACGGCGCGGTGCCGGTTCGCGTGCCGGACCCCGCGCGCTTCGCGATCCACAAGATTCTCGTTTCACGCTTGCGCACCCACATGCTGGTCAAGTCGCAGAAAGATGTCCAGCAGGCGTGCGTGATGCTCGCGATGCTCGGCGAGCACAGAAGCGGCGATATCGAGCTCGCCTGCTCGAATCTCCCGAGGTCTGCGCGCCCAATGGTTCGCCGTGCGCTGCCGGAGGTACGCAGCGCGCTCGAGGCTCATGAAGGCGCACTATTCGAATTTGAGGAAAGCATCGACGCCTGACACGCGTCCCGCACTCCCCGACCGGGCCAGATGACTGAAAGATCGTAGTCGTCGCTCCCCGGAAATGCGCGAGGAACCTTCTTTATTCGGCTCGTTGCCCGGCGGGCTTGCTGGCGCCGCTTGCGTTTTGTGCGCCCTGCGCGGCGTGCTTACGCACGCTCTTGCGATGGAGCGAAACCGAAAGCGCCACGGCCGAAGCCGCCGCGATGGCGGCGAAGAGAAACACCGACCCATACCCGAACAGATTCGCCACATAGCCGGCGAGCGGGCCGGTAATGCCCAGCGAGAGGTCGAGGAACACGGAGTAGGCCGAAAGCGCCGCGCCGCGGCTGGCGGGCGGCACGAGCCCGACCGCCTCGACGCCGAGCGCCGGGAACACGAGCGCGAAGCCGAAGCCGGTGAGCGCCGCGCCCGCGAGCGCGACTTGCGGCGTGGGCGCGAGCCACAGCAGCAAGAGGCCCGCGCATTCGCACGAGAACGAGACAATGGCGACGCGGAAGCCGCCGAAGCGTTTGATGGTGTTGGCGAACAACAGGCGCGCGCCGATGAACATCAGACCGAACACCGTGAGCGTGAAAGCGGCGTTGGGCCAATGGCGCGCGGCGTAGAACAGCGTGATGAAGGTCGCGATGGAGCCGAAGCCCGCCGAGCCGAGCGCGAGGCCGATGCCGTGCGGCAGCACACGCGTGAACACGCTGCGGTACGACATCCGCTCGCCGTGCACGACCGGCACCGGCGCGATGGGTCGCGCGAGCCAGAAGCCGAGCGCGGCCAGTGCGATGACCGAAACGCCGAGTATCCAGTAGCCCAGGGCGTGTGCCATCACCACGCCCAGCGGCGCGCCGATCGCGAGCGCGCCGTAGGTGGCGATGCCGTTCCACGAGATCACCTTCGCGTTGTGCGCGGTACCCACGCGGCCGATGCCCCAGAGGATCGCGCCGGTGCCGCACAGGCTTTCGCCGCAGCCGAGCAACAGGCGACTCACCACCAGCAGCGCGAGCGAGAGGCCGGGCCAGTGATCGACGAGCGTGCCGAGCAGCAGCAACACGCCGCTCGCGCCGCAGATCGTCAGGCCGATCGTCACGGTTTTCTTTGGCCCGAGCGTATCCGCCGAGCGGCCCGCGAGCGCGCGCGAGCAGAGCGTGGCGATGTACTGCACGCTGATCGCGGCGCCCGCCACCACGGTGCTGAAACCGAGGTCGTTGTGCACGTAGCCCGGCAGCACGGCGAGCGGAATACCGATCGTCAGGTAGCAGAGGAAGGTGAAAAAGACGACCGGAATGATCTGCAGGGTCGTCGACGCGGCTTTGCGCGGGGGCGCCAAATCAACGGACATGGGGAAAACGCGGATGGAAAACGGCGGGAAAGGCGTGATTGTCACATGGAACCGGTTTTTATGCAGAAATTGAAAAGCTGTTCCGGCCGGTGGAACACGCGATTTCTGCGCTGATGACGGCTTTTTGCGGTCGATAGCCCCGCCGCGAAGTTCCTGCGAATTTGCGCGACGTTGGAAGCAATACGCGCGATGGCGCTGGCCTGGTCCGACCGTTCGTGCGCAGATATCGCCATTTGAACGGGTAAATGGTCAGTCGAATATGTCCGATAAACACAAATGGCCTGTGAAGTCGCGCAATTGAGACATCTCAACATAAGCACAGCCGCACTGCAGCACACCGATTTATCGATTCAACGATATATCCCCCATGCTCCTCTAGCTATGGGTTGCCAATATTGGCAGTGATACTTTTCGAACCGTCCACTCGAGCGGCACACGCCTTTTGCGAGCCGCGTCCAACGACGAGCCAGAATCCATGAGCCAGCCGATCCGCTTTTACCACCGCAACGCGATTCGCGAAGTCAGCGACGCGGGCGTCACCCGCACCGTTCTCCAGTACCTGCGCGAAGACGCGCGCTGCACCGGCACCAAGGAAGGCTGCGCCGAAGGCGACTGCGGCGCCTGCACGGTCGTGGTGGGCGAGCGCAACGAGGCGGGTGGCGTGAGCTTCAAGGCCGTCAACGCCTGCATCCAGTTCCTGCCGACGCTCGACGGCAAGGCGCTCTTCACCGTCGAAGACCTGCGCCAGCCGGACGGCTCGCTGCACCCCGTGCAGCAGGCCATGGTCGACTGCCACGGCTCGCAGTGCGGTTTTTGCACGCCGGGCTTCGTGATGTCGATGTGGGCGCTCTACGAGAAGCATGGCCACGAGCACGCGGGGCACGCCGCGCATGTTAGCCAAAGCGCGTGCGCGGGCAAGGGCGCGTGCAGCGTGCCTTCGCGCGACGAGATCGCCAATGCGCTTACGGGCAACCTGTGCCGCTGCACGGGCTACCGGCCGATCCTCGACGCCGCCGAACAGATGTTCCAGACCGGCGCGCCGAAGCAGCCCATCGACGTGAAGGCGCTCGCACAAACGCTCGCCACGCTCGAACGCGAGGACACCTTCCACTACGAGCGCCGCGGCCAGCACTACGACGCGCCGCGTACCGTCGAGGCGCTCGCCGCGATCAAGGCCGCGCGCCCCAACACGCGCATTCTCGCGGGCAGCACCGACATCGGCCTGTGGGTCACGAAGCAGATGCGCGAACTTGGCGACATCGTCTACGTGGGCCAGGTCGACGCCATGCGCCGCATCGACGTGAGCGACGCGTGGATCGAGATCGGCGCGGGCGTGAGCGTCGAGCGCGGTTATGCGGAACTCGCGAAGCATTACCCGGAACTCGAAGAGATGTGGCAGCGCTTCGCCTCGCTGCCCATCCGCAACGCGGGCACGATAGGCGGTAACGTCGCGAACGGCTCGCCCATCGGCGACTCGATGCCGGGGCTCATCGCGCTCGGTGCGCGCGTGGTGCTGCGCGGGGGCGAGATCGAGCGCGAAATACCGCTCGAAGACCTCTACCTCGCCTACCAGAAGAAGGACATGGCCGAGCACGAGTTCGTGCTCGCGCTCAAGGTGCCCACGCGCACCGGCGCACGCGCGAAGCTGCGTTTTCGCACTTACAAGGTCTCGAAGCGCTTCGACTCGGACATCTCGGCCGTGTGCGCCGCTTTCGCCTATATCGCCGATGGCGACGTGATCCGCGAGCCGCGCATTGCGTTCGGCGGCATGGCCGCGACGCCGAAGCGCGCGATCCACGCGGAAGGCGTGCTCGCCGATGCGCAATGGCACGAAGCCACGGCGCAGGCCGCGATGGTCGCGCTCGGCAACGACTACGCGCCGCTTTCCGACATGCGCGCGACGAGCGACTACCGCCTCGAAGCCGCGAAGAACACGCTGTACCGCTTCTGGCTCGAAACGCGCCCGCATAACCCGCTGGCGCCGCAAGCGCTCAACGTGCGCAACGTAGCGGCAGCGACGGCTTGAGACATTCAGGAATCGGAAGAGAAATACGGAGAACGAAACAATGAACCAGCAAGCCGAACCGTTCCTGGACGAACTCAAGGCGCGTGAGCCCTTCGCGCAAGTGCACGTCTCGCGGCCGCACGAATCCGCGCATCTGCACGTGAGCGGCCGCGCCACCTATACGGACGACATTCCGGTCGTGGCCGGCACGCTGCACGCCGCACTCGGGCTCTCGCAGAAGCCGCACGCTCGCATCGTTTCGATGGACCTCGCCAAAGTGCGCGCGACGCCTGGCGTCGTGGCGGTGCTCACGGCCGAGGACATTCCCGGTGTGAACGACTGCGGCCCGATCATCCACGACGATCCCGTGCTCGCCGACGGCCTCGTGCAGTACGTGGGCCAGCCCATGTTCATCGTGGTGGCGACTTCGCACGACACGGCGCGCCAGGCCGCCCGCCGCGCCGAGGTGCAGTACGAAGAGCTGCCCGCCGTGCTCACGGCGCAGCAGGCGCGCGCCGCGCAGCAGTCGGTGCTGCCGCCGATGAAGCTTGCGCGCGGCGAGGCGTCCACGCGCGCCGCGCGCGCCGCGCATCGTCATGAAGGCGAGATGCTGCTGGGCGGCCAGGAGCAGTTCTACCTCGAAGGCCAGATTGCCTACGCGGTGCCGAAGGACGACGATGGCATGCATGTGTGGTGCTCCACCCAGCACCCGAGCGAGATGCAGCACCTCGTCGCGCATGTGCTGGGCGTCGCCGCGCACAACGTGCTCGTGGAATGCCGCCGCATGGGCGGCGGCTTCGGCGGCAAGGAATCGCAGTCGGGCCTCTTTGCCTGCTGTGCCGCGCTCGCCGCCTGGACGCTCCTGTGCCCCGTGAAGCTGCGCCCCGACCGCGACGACGACATGATGGTCACGGGCAAGCGCCACGATTTCCACTACACGTACGAAGTGGGCTACGACGAACAGGGCACGATCGAGGGCGTGTCGGTCGACATGACGTCGCGCTGCGGCTTTTCCGCGGATCTTTCCGGCCCGGTGATGACGCGCGCCGTGTGCCACTTCGACAACGCCTACTGGCTGCCCGACGTGTCGATCGCCGGTTTCTGCGGCAAGACCAACACGCAGTCGAACACGGCGTTTCGCGGCTTCGGCGGCCCGCAGGGCGCGTTCGCGATCGAATACATCATGGACGACGTGGCGCGCTCGCTCGGCCTCGACTCGCTCGACGTGCGCCGCCGCAATCTCTACGGCAAGACGCAGAACAACGAAACGCCCTATGGCCAGGTCGTGGAGGACAACGTCATTCACGAGCTGATCGACGAGCTGGTGGAAACGAGCGGCTATCGCGCGCGGCGCGCCGCGATTCGCGAATTCAACGCGAACAACGAGGTGCTCAAGAAGGGCATTGCGCTCACGCCGGTCAAGTTCGGCATTGCGTTCAACGTCACGCACTTCAACCAGGCGGGCGCGCTCGTTCACATCTACACCGACGGCTCGGTGCTCGTGAACCACGGTGGCACCGAAATGGGCCAGGGCCTGAATACGAAGGTCGCGCAGGTCGTGGCGCACGAGTTGGGAATCGAGTTCGGCCGCGTGCGCGTGACCGCCACGGATACGAGCAAGGTGGCGAACACTTCCGCCACGGCGGCATCAACTGGCACCGATCTGAACGGCAAGGCGGCACAGGACGCCGCACGCCAGTTGCGCGAGCGCCTCGCCGCGCTCGCGGCGACGACGTACGGCAAGGGCGAAATCAACGCCGGCGACGTGTTCTTTGCCAACGACTCCGTGATCGTGGGCGAGACGATCGTGCCGTTCGAGACGCTGGTTTCGAAGGCCTATCTCGCGCGCATCCAGCTCTGGTCCGATGGTTTCTACACCACGCCCAAGCTGTACTGGGATCAGGCCACGCTGCGCGGGCGGCCGTTCTACTACTACTCGTATGGCGCGGCGGTATCGGAAGTCGTGATCGACACGCTCACGGGCGAAATGCGCGTGCTGCGCGCCGATGCGCTGCACGACGTGGGCGCGTCGCTGAACCCGGCGCTCGACGTGGGCCAGGTGGAAGGCGGTTTCATTCAGGGCATGGGCTGGCTCACCACGGAAGAGCTGTGGTGGAAGCCGGACGGCAAGCTCATGACGCACGCGCCGTCTACCTACAAGATCCCGACCGTGAACGACACGCCTGCGGAATTCAACGTGCGGCTCTTCAAGAACCGCAACGCGGAGGACAGTATCCACCGCTCGAAGGCCGTGGGCGAGCCGCCGCTGTTGCTGCCGTTCTCGGTGTTCTTCGCGATTCGCGACGCCGTGGCGAGCGTGGCCGACTACCGCTTCAATCCGCCGATGAATGCGCCGGCCACCGCCGAGGAAATCCTGAAGGGCGTGGGCGCGGTGCGGGCGATGGCGCGCGAGGGGTCCGCAAAATGAATCGTCATCCTGAGCATTGCGTGCGCGTCGACGAAGCTGGGCGCGTGATCATCGGCCGTCGCAGCACGCCGGTGCCGCACTACGGGCCGATGCACATCGTGCTGTTCGGCGCCGGCCACGTGGGGCACGCGCTCGTCACGCTGCTCGGCATGCTGCCGTGCGTCGTGCAGTGGGTGGACGAGCGCGACGAGCTGTTCCCCGACGAGGTGCCCGCCAACGTGCAGATCGAGGCGACGGACACGCCGGCGGCCATCGTCGACGAAGCGCCGGCGGGCGCGTACTTCCTCGTGATGACGCACAATCACGCGCTCGACTTCGAGCTGAGCGAGCGCATCATGCGGCGGCGCGATTTCGCGTGGTTCGGGCTGATCGGCTCGAAAACGAAGCGCGTGAAGTTCGAGCGGCGGCTCATGGAGCGCGGCGTGGAGGCGCAGCGCATGGACGAGATGACCTGCCCGATCGGCGTGACGGGGATCGTCGACAAGGCGCCTTCGTCGATTGCAGTGGCTGTCACCGCGCAACTCATGCAGATGCGGGTGGCGCAGCGCCCGGCCATGGTGAGAACGGTCGCGCTCGAACGCGCCTGATTTCACAAGCCGCACAAGCGAAACGGGCGCCTCGATGATGAGGGCGCCCGTTTGCGTTGGCTCAGGCCGCTTCGAGCGGCGGCGTGGGCGTCGCTTCGCTGGTCGCGCTCGCGGCCTTCCTCGCCACGGCGCGCTTCGTCCCCCGCTCAGCGGTCAACGTTCCCGACACCTCCTCGATCAACCCGCGCAGCCATCCCACATCGCTCGGTCTGTCCGGCTGCGGATGCCACATCTGATAGCAGTGAATGCGCGGAAACGCGAACGGCGTTTCTATGACGGCAAGGGGCATGAGCTTCGCGTAATGCGCCGCGAAGCGCCGTGTCGTCGTGAAGATCAGATCCGATTGCAGCAAGACCTGCGGCACGAGCCCGAAGTAGGGCAGCGTCGCGACGATGCGGCGCTCGGCTTTTGCCTTCGCAAACCCCAGATCGATCGCGCTGGCATGTGAGCCCGTATAGGGGGTGGGCGCGAGATGGGGCGCGGCGAGATACGCCTCGCGCGTGAGTTCTCGGCGCGCGAGCGGATGATCCGCGCGCATCATGCAGACGACCTTGTCGGAGAAGAGGTCGCTGCGCGCGAAGCGCGCCTCGGGCTTCGGCCAGTTGCCGATCACGATGTCGAGCTCGCCCGCGTCCAGCGCGCCGTGATGGTCGAGCGTGGGCGAGAGCGAGAGGATTTCCAGCCGCGCTGCCGGCGCCGTCTCGCGAAAGCGCGCGATGAGCGTCGGCATGAAGAAGTCGTTGAGGTAGTCGGGGGCGGCGAGGCGGAACGTGCGCTTCGAGCGCTCCGGGTCGAAGTCGCCGTGCGGCGTGGCCACGAACTCCACGTCGCGCAGCACGCGCTGCGCGTGCTGCAACAGCGACTCGCCGTACTCGGTCGGCACCATGCCGGCCTTGCCGCGTACGAGGATCGGATCGCCCAGGATCTCGCGCAGCCGGCGCAATGCCGTGCTGATGGCGGGCTGGGTCTGGTTCAGGCGCAGTGCGGCCTGCGTGACGCTGCGCTCGACCAGCAGCGTGCGCAGTACGCGCACCAGCCAGATGTCGAGGGTGAGGGCGTTATCGTCGTCCATGGAGCGTGGCGGGCAAGGGCGCGTGCGCGAAGACGCACAGAGTTGCGCGCACGGATTCACCCATAACCATATGCCTGCTCGCGCGCCACCGCTATAGGGCGCGCGGCATGACCGGCATCAGAAGGGCGCGCGTTGGATGTTTCTGCGGCGCGTTGCCCGTCACTCGGTAACCGGCTTCGTGAGCCCCGAAGGTAGCGTACTGATGCGCTTGACCTCGCGCGAGTCGAGCCAGTTCGGGCTGCGCGCGCAATAGAGCACCATCGGCAAGGCGTCCTCGCCCCAGAAGAGCTGCTTGTTCATCCAGAACGTCGGTACGCCGAATACGCCCATCGTGATCGCGTCGTTGGTGTTGCGGCGCAACTGCGCACGCACGACTTCTTCCTCGATCAGCGACTCGCCGTGCGCAATGCCCACGCGCTCGCAAAGCTGCTCGAAGCCCTCGTCGCTCGACGGGTCGCGCCCCTCGCGCCAGATGAAGCGGAAAATCTCGCGCACGCACGCGAGGTCGCCGCCCGCCGCGACGGCGAGCAGCATCGGCCTGACCGAGTCGAACGGGTGCGCGGGCGGCATCTTGAACGGAATGCCGAGCTGCTCGGCGCGAAAGAGCGCGTGCCGGTACGTGAAGATGCGCTTGGCCGGGACCGCGGAACCGAACGGCTGGCCCCAGTGCCGGTATAGCTCGGAAAGCAGCACGGGCGTCGGCACAAAGTCGAAGCCGGGCCACTTGTCATGCTGTTCCAGCAACAGATACGAAAACGGCGACACGAAGTCGTAGAACCAGGCCGGCTGGCTGGCGTCGATGCCGTCGATCATGCTGTTCCTCCGCTCTTGGGCGATATCCGGGCCATTGCTTGCATGGCCGATTGTTCGGTTCAAAATGCGTGCAGCGGCGCTAATGCGTGCGCTCGCCTGTTTCATTGCCGCCGCTTTCGTTTGCATGGCTCGCCTCTGTACCCGCTGTGCCTGCGTCGTTGCTCCCGCCTTCCGCCGCCTCTGCCGCTTCGGTGCTTTGCGCTGTCCGCTCCTCTTCAGCACCAACGCCTGCCTCCGGCGCTTCACGCGTCCCGGAGAGCCGCGTGCGCACGAAGCCGATATGTTCGCGCAGCACGTAGAACTGTTCCGCATAGGCGAGCGGCATTTTCATGCCGTTTACCGACTCCTCGATCTTGTCGAGCTGGCGGATCAGCGCGCGGCGCTCGGTGGGCGAGTTGTCGGCCATCGCGGCGCGCTCGAGCGCGATGAGCGAGCCGTACCAGCGATAGATGCGCGATTTTACCCGCCAGGCGTAGAGCGAAGGCACGATCCGCATGCCCGGAATCAGCACGACGATGATCGGCACGAGCAGCACCACGAGCCGGTCGGCGAGGCTCGCTACCCAGAAGGGCAGCACGCGGTAGAGGAAGCTCTTGCCCGACTTGTAGTAGCGCGCGGCGTCGGCGCTGATCGGGAAGTCCTGGGCGCGCGGCGCGGGGAATTCGCCGGCGCGCTGCAGAAGTGTGGAGCGGCCGTGCACTTCCTTGGCCGCTTCGATCAGGAGGTCGGAGAGCGCGGGGTGCAGCGAGTCGCGCGCGACCAGCTCGGCCGTGGGCGCAATGAAATGCAGTGGCGCGGGCGGCAGGTTGCGGCCGAAGTCGAACGCGCCCATCGGGATCGTGATGGCCGTGAGGTACGGAAAGCGCCGTGCGTAGGCGTCGGCCTGGACGAAGTCGAAGAAGCGCACGCCCGGCATGCGCATGAGGCGTCCCATGACGGGCGGCTGCGCGGAGTCGCCCGCGAGAATGGCGACGTCGATCTTGCCTGCCACGAGTTCGCGTGCGGCGTCGTCGCCGGAAAGCGGCAGGAGCTTCGTCGCGCCGCCGGGCTCGATGCCGTTCGCCTTGAGCAGGTTGAGCGCAAGCTCGCGCGTACCGCTGCCCTCGGCGCCGATGGCGACGCGCTGGCCTTCGAACTGCGAGAGCCGCGTGGCGACGGGGCCGTGATAGAACACCACGAGTGGCACGTAAGCCACGCTGCCGAGCGAGACGAGGCCGCCTGGCACTCTGTTCGCGAGGCCGTCCTGCACGAACGCGACGTCGACGTTCGACTTCGGGTCGGCGAGGCGCTGCAGGTTCTGCGCCGAGCCCTCCGATTCGAGCACGTTCAGCGTGATGTTGTTGCGCGCGAGGATAGCCTTGTACTTTTCCGCGGCGTTCCAGAAGGTGCTGCCCTTGGGCCCGGCGCTCATGGTGAGCGTGTTGGGCGGCGCGGGCTGGATGAGGCGCACCGCGAGCCAGATGGCCGCCGCGCTCACGAGCAGGATGGGACCGAATGTGACGGCCAGGTCGCGCCACGATATCGCCACGAAGCGCGCGACGAGACGGGGAGGAGGTTTGCGGCCGGTGCGGGACTTCAT
>NZ_JAMBPR010000110.1 GCF_024206475.1 Paraburkholderia sp. CNPSo 3274 | reverse complement strand
ACCAGGGCCGCCACCTCCACCAGGCCCGCCACCACCGCCGCCCTGCGGTCGATTACTCCCGCCGCCGGACGGTCGCCCGCCGCCTTGCCCCTGCGGCCGGCCGCCGCCTTGGCCGGGCGGCCGGGCATTTCCTTGGCCAGGCGGTCGGGCATTCCCTTGTCCGGGCGGTCGCGCGTTGTTATTGCCGGGGCCCGCGCCGGGTGGCCGGTTTCCCTGTCCGGCGTTGTTGTTGGGTGGACGATTCCCGCCGCCCTGGCCAGGCGGCCGTGCGCCGCTGGGCGGACGACTGGCGGGCGGACGCGGCCGCACGGGCGGCGGCGGCAAGGGTCGTGGCCCTGGATGGCGCGCCCAGCGCGATTGATTGGAGTACCACGGCCGGTCGCGGTAGTGAAGGCCCCAATACGCGCCGAGGGAGAACGCCACGACGGGAAGACCGATTCGCGGGCCATAGCTCATCACCGGCACGCGCTGTCCTTGCCATGGATAGCTGATGAAGGTGCCGTAGACCCAGCCTCGCAGGCCCGGAAAGCCGATGTCGCACCAGCTAAAGCCCGCGACGCAGCCCCATACCGTCACTGCCACGCCACCCGGAATCTGGGCGACGATAGGAAAGTCGGCTGCGGGTCCTGCGTAGATATTGACGGTCTGATTCGTGAATGCCTGCGACTGGGCGTGCGCGGGCGGCGAAGCCACGAATACGCCGGCTAGCGCGGCGAGCACGACACCGAGAAACTGCTTGCGCATTCCTGCCTCCGCTGGTGGAACCACCCGGACATCTATTGAGATAGCTGCCTTAACGGTAACAGATAAGGCTTTTAGGTCGCGTTTGAGCATGTAACGGCTCATTTCGTCCGGGCGCACAATCTCTGGTCAGGCGCGGCGTTCGGCGTGCGTTCGGCGTGCGTTCGGCGTGCGTTCGGCGAATTGCCGGCGAGGCGCACGCGTTGTGTCGCGCTGTGCAAAAATCGCGGCCTCGGTTCGCAAAGAAGAAAACGAGCGGCCGATTCCGTATCAGCAGACGAGGAGCAGACCACCGTGATTCAGCGTATTTCCCAGTTCTTTACCGGCGTAGTGCATCGGATCTTGCCGGATCCGCTCATCTTCGCCATTCTCCTCACCGTCGTGACCTTCGTGCTGGCGTTCGCGCTCACGCCGCAGCCACCCGAAGCGCTCGTCTTGATGTGGGGTTCGGGCTTCTGGAACCTGCTCGCGTTCGCGATGCAGATGGTCCTGATTCTCGTGACCGGCCACGCACTCGCCAGCTCCGGCCCGGTCAAACGCATGCTGGTTGCGCTGGCGAGTTGCGCGCGCACGCCGGGCCAGGGCGTGATGCTGGTTGCATTCGTGGGTGCGATTGCCTGCGCGATCAACTGGGGCTTCGGCCTCGTGCTCGGCGCGATGTTCTCGCGCGAAGTGGCGCGGCGAGTCCGCGGCGCGGACTACCGGCTGCTCGTTGCCGCCGCGTACATGGGCTTTCTCACGTGGCACGGCGGCCTTTCCGGCTCGGTGCCGCTCGTCGCGGCCACGAAGGGCAACCCCATGGAAAAGGCCGTCGGCCTGATCCCGGTCTCGCAGACCATCTTCACGGGCTATAACGCGTTCATCACGATCGGACTGATCGTGCTGCTGCCGATACTCGTGCGTCTCATGATGCCGAAGCCCGACGATGTCGTCTCGGTCGACCCCGCGCTGCTCGAAGATCCGCCGAGCGTTGAGCGCAAGCTCGGCCCGGACGCGACCTTCGCCGAGCGCATCGAGGAAAGCCGCGGGCTCTCGTTGCTAGTGGCGGCGCTTTGCTTCGTCTTCCTGGGCGTGCGCATTCACACGAAGGGCTTCGCGCTCGACATCGACACCGTGAACCTCGTGTTCCTCGCGGCGGGCCTCGTGCTGCACAAAACGCCGATGGCCTACGCGCGCGCCGTGGCCGGCGCCGCGAAGGGCGCCTCGGGCATCATGATCCAGTTCCCGTTCTACGCGGGCATTCAGGCGCTCATGGACCACTCGGGTCTTGCGGGCGTCATCACGAAGTGGTTCGTCGATATCGCGAACGTGCACACGTTTCCGCTGCTCGTGTTTCTCAGCTCGGCGGTGATCAACTTCGCGGTGCCTTCGGGCGGCGGCCATTGGGTCGTGCAGGGGCCGTTCGTGATGCCGGCGGCGCAGGCGCTGGGCGCGGACCTCGGCAAGTCGGCGATGGCGATCGCTTACGGCGAAGCGTGGACCAACATGGCGCAGCCGTTCTGGGCACTGCCCGCACTCGCGATCGCTGGCCTCGGCGTGCGCGACATCATGGGTTACTGCGTGACCACGTTGCTGTTTTCGGGCGTGGTATTCGTCGCGGGAATGTATCTCTTCTGAGCGTGAAACGGGCGGCGCCCGCGCGCCGTCCGCTCATTTGTGCTCCGCGTGCTTCGCCAGATAGTCGCGCAGCACGATCGCGTGATTGCGCTCCTTGTCGTGGGAGCCATAGAGCAGGGTGATGTGCCCGTTCCCGGCCGCTTCGGCGAGCGGCTGCCAGGCGTCGGGATTGGCGTTCAGCTCGGCCAGATAGCGCTTCTTGAATTCGGCCCACTGCTCCGGGTCCTTGTGGAACCATTGGCGCAGTTCGGTGCTCGGCGCCACCTCCTTCAGCCATTCCACGTTCGCGAGTTTTTCCTTGCTCAGGCCGCGTGGCCAAAGCCGGTCCACCAGATAGCAGTGGTGTCCGTGCTCGGGCAGCGGTTCGTAGACACGCTGGATATCGATTGCCGGTTTCGTCATCGTCGGCTCCTTTTTAGTGGCTTGCGCGTCGCGGCCCTCGAGTGCCAACAACGCTCTTACACGCTCCTGCAGCGTGGGCAGCACGTCGAGTTCAAACCACGGGTGGCGCTTGAACCATGCCTGGTTGCGTGGCGACGGATGCGGCAGGGGCACGAAATTGGGTGCATAGTCGCGCCAGGCAGCCACCGTGTCGGTGAGTGAACCCTTGCGCGCGCTGCCCAGAAAATAACGCTGGGCATACTGGCCGACGAGCAGGGTCAGGCGCACCCCGCGCAACTGCTTGAGGAGCCGCGCGTGCCATAGCGGGGCGCATTCCGGGCGCGGCGGGTTATCGCCGCCGCCGCCGCGGCCGGGGTAGCAAAAGCCCATCGGAACCAGAGCGACCTGGGCGGCGTCGTAGAACGTTTCGCTGTCGATGCCGAGCCACGTGCGCAGCCGTTTGCCGCTTGCGTCGTCCCACGGCACGCCCGAGGCGTGGACCTTCGCGCCCGGCGCCTGGCCGACGATCAGCAGGCTCGCCGTATCGCTCGCCTGAAGCACAGGGCGCGGCCCGAGCGGCAGCGCGTCGGCGCAGGCATGGCAGGCGCGGATTTCGGCGAGGAGCGCGGGAAGCGGGCCCGATAGCGAAAGCGGCCCGCGAAGCGGATGGACATTCGACACGGCAAGGCGGGAAAGCGTGGCGGGAGATTCAGTCTACCAAACGCCCGTGCCACGCCGCCGCCCGATTCGTGACGATTCAAGCGCGGCCGAACCACATTGCGCGCTGCGTCATTCTCGTGCGGCCATTTACGCTTTTCCTGTAGTCTCGGCTGTGGTCGATCTGGAACGGAGCCGCAATGCCTGCCGAAGCCGAGACGTCAACCCGCACGACCCGCACTGAGCCCTTGCTCGTCGATCTCGCGCTGCAAGGCGGCGGCTCCCATGGCGCATACACATGGGGCGTCCTCGACCGCCTGCTCGAGGAGCCCTGGCTGCAGATCGAAGGCATTTCGGGCACCTCGGCGGGCGCGATGAACGCCGCCGTGCTCGCTAGCGGCCATGCGCGCGATGGCGCGGCCGGCGCGCGCGAGGCGCTCGAGCGCTTCTGGCGCCGCGTGTCCGACGCCGCGCGCTTCAGCCCGTTCCGGCGCGGCCCCATCGACATCCTGCTCGGCCGCTGGACGCTCGACCATTCGCCCTTGTTCGTCGCGCTCGACATGATGGCGCGCATCGTCTCCCCGTACGATCTCAATCCGGGCCGCGTGAACCCATTGGGCACGATCCTCGCCGACACCATCGACTTCGAGGCGTTGCGCCACTCGCGCATCAAGCTCTTCGTCACTGCCACGCGCGTCTCCAACGGCCAGGCGCGCGTGTTCCGCAACGCCGACCTCACACCCGACGCGCTGCTCGCCTCGGCCTGCCTGCCCACGCTCTTTCAGGCCGTCGAGATAGACGGCGAAGCCTACTGGGACGGCGGTTACGCGGGCAATCCCACCATTACGCCGCTGATTCGCGAGACCGATTCGATCGATACGATCCTCGTGCAGGTGAATCCCGTGGAGCGCGCGGGCACGCCGCGCTCGGCGCGCGACATCATCAACCGCGTGAACGAGATCGCGTTCAATTCCCCGCTCATCAAGGAACTGCGCATGATGGCTCTGCTGCACAAGGTCGCCGACGCGGGCAGCGAGGAGGGCCGCCGCTGGGCGGATATGCGCCTACATCGCGTGCATAGCGCGAAGCTCGTCACGCTGGGCTCGTCGTCGAAGCTCAACGCCGAGTGGTCGTTCATCACGATGCTGCGCGACGAAGGCCGCCGCGCCGCCGATGAATTCCTCGCACAGCACGGTGCGCAGCTCGGCGAGGCGTCCACCTTCGATTTCGAAGCGCTACTCGAAGGGGTACTGCAATGAGTGCGGGCACGCTCGTTATCGGCCTCGGAGGCATGCTCGCGAGTCTTGCGCTCCTGATCTGGCTCGCGTATCGCGGCTGGAGCGTGCTGTTGCTCGCGCCGCTGTGCGCGATGCTGGCCGCGCTCATTTCCGGCGAGCCGGCGCTCGCGCATTGGACGCAAACATTCATGTCGAGCACGGGCCGATTTCTCGCCCAGTTCTTTCCGCTCTTCCTGCTCGGCTCGCTGTTCGGCAAGCTGATGGAAGACAGCGGCTCGGTGGACGCCGTGGCGCGCCTCATGATCGACAAGCTCGGCACGCGCCACGCGCTCGTGGCCGTGGTGTTGGGCGGCGCGCTCGTCACCTATGGCGGCGTGAGCTTGTTCGTCGCGTTCTTCGTGCTCGCCCCCATGGCGCAGGCACTGTTTCGCTCCGCCGATCTCCCGCGCCGCCTGATGCCCGCTACGATCATGCTCGGCACGGCGACCTTCACGATGTCGGCGCTGCCCGGCACGCCCGCGTTGCAAAACGCCATTCCCATGCCGTTCTTTGGCACGACGCCGTTCGCGGCGCCGGGCCTCGGCGTGATCGCAAGCCTCGTGATGGCGGGCTTCGGCCTCTGGTGGCTCGGGCGCGCAGCGGCGGCGGCGCGGCGCAACGGCGAGGGCTTCGTCGAGCCTGACAACGGCGGCGCCGATGACGAAGAGCGCGGCAAGTCCTCGCTCGTGCGCGAGCGCGCGAGCCTCGCCCAAGCCTTCGATCCCGCCGAGATCGGCAACGGCGCGGCACCATCGGACCATGCCGGACCGCCGTCGCCCTTCGCCGCGCTCGCGCCGCTCGTGGTTGTCGTGGCGATGAACTTCGTGATGAACGTCGTGGTGTTCCCGCGCATCGACGCCTCGTATCTCGCCGAACCGCGCTGGGGTTCGACCACGCTTTCAGCGGTGGCGGGCGTGTGGGGTGTCTCAGTGGCGCTCGCGCTCGGCATTATCGTGCTGGTGGCGTTGAATCGCGGGCGGCTCGCCGCGCTGCGCGAAAGCGTCGATGCGGGCGCCAACGCGTCGGTGTTGCCGGTGCTGAGCGTGGGCAGCCTCGTGGGCTACGGCGCCGTGATCGCCGCATTGCCCGCGTTCGAGGCCGTGCGCGACTGGGTGCTCGGCATCGGCGGCGGCCCGCTCGTATCGCTCGCCGTGGCTACGAACCTGCTCGCCGGGCTGACGGGCTCGGCGTCGGGCGGGTTGACCATCGCGCTCGACGCGCTCGGCGGCACCTACATGCAGCTCGCCGCCCAGCATGGCATCAATCCCGCGTTGCTGCACCGCGTGGCCGTGATGTCGTCGGGTACGCTCGACAGCCTGCCGCACAACGGCGCCGTGGTCACGCTGCTGGCCGTGTGTGGCTCGACGCATCGCGAAAGCTACCGCGACCTCGTGGTGGTGAGCATTGTCGGCGCGCTCATCGCGCTGGCCGTGGTGATCGTGCTCGGGTCGCTGTTCGGCAGTTTCTGAATGTTGTTCCTGCGCGAGACACGCCGCGGGGCAGCGATCCGCCAACGCGCGTAGACTCTCGCGAAGCAGCGGCCCTTCGCAAGGAGCCTTCATGAAATTGCTTGCTGTCCACCCGAGCGGACTGATGTACACGCGCGTGTTCCTGCGGCTCGAGCCACTAGGACTCGAATCCGTGGCCGGCACGGCGCGCGAGGCGGGCCATGACGTGCGCCTCCTCGATCTGCAGGTCGAGACACACCGCGACCTCATGCGCATGGTGCGCGACTGGCAGCCCGAGGCGCTCTGCTTTTCGGGCAACTATCTGGCCAACATTCCCGAGATCATCGACCTGTCGAAGGCGGTGAAGGCCTCGCTTCCCTCGTGTTTCGTATTCGTGGGGGGCCACAGCGTATCGTTCACCGCGCACGATCTGCTGCGCCATGCCGAAGGCGCGATCGATTGCGTGCTGCGCGGCGAGGGCGAAGCTTCGGTCAACGAACTGCTCGAAGCGGTGTCGCGCGGTGCCGAGCTGCTCGCGGTGCCCGGCGTCGTGACGAGCCGCGGATCGGGGCCGCCGCCACGCTTCGTCGAGAATCTCGATCCTGTGCGGCCCGCGCGCGACCTGCTGCGCCATCGCCGCAAGTATTTCATCGGCACGCTCGATCCTTGCGCCTCCATCGAATTCGCGCGTGGCTGCCCGTGGGACTGCACGTTCTGCAGCGCCTGGACGTTTTACGGACGCAGCTACCGCACGCGTAGCCCCGAAGTCGTCGTGGACGAACTGGCGGCACTGCGCGAGCCGGGCGTGTTCATCGTCGACGATGTGGCGTTCGTGCACGCCGAACACGGCATGGCGATCGGCGAGGCGATCAAGCGGCGTGGCATCGACAAGCACTACTACCTGGAAACGCGTGGCGACGTGCTTCTGCGCAACAAGGACGTGTTCCGCCTGTGGAAGTCCATTGGCCTGAAGTACATGTTCCTCGGTCTGGAGGCGATCGACGAGGAGGGGCTCAAGGCGTTTCGCAAACGGATCAGCCTCGACCGGAATTTCGAGGCGCTCGAGTTCGCGCGTTCGTTGGGGATTACCGTCGCGGTCAATCTGATTGCCGATCCGGACTGGGACCGCGAACGCTTCGAGACGATCCGCCAGTGGTGCCTGGAGATTCCCGAGATCGTCAATATCAGCGTGAATACGCCGTATCCGGGCACGGAGAACTGGCAGCGTGAGGCGCGGCGTCTCACGAGCCTCGACTATCGTCTTTACGACATCCAGCACGCCGTCGTGCCGACGAAGCTTCCGCTGCCCGAGTTCTACGCGGAACTCGTGCGCACGCAGCAGGTGCTCAATCGCAAGCACATGGGCTGGACCGCGCTGCGTGGCGCGGCGGGGCAGGCCACGCATCTGCTGTTGCACGGCCAGACCAATTTCGTGCGCATGCTGTGGCGCTTCAACTCGGTGTTCGATCCGCGCCTGCAGATGGCCGACCACGCGCGCGACGTCCACTACGAGATGACGCCGCCGCCCGGCATGAGCGGCGCGCCGCAGGTCGATATGAAAACCATCTACATTCATGGTCCCAGCGGCCGCAAGGGCCGCAAGATCGACGACGCCACGGAGAAGTTCGTCGACGAGACGCGGGTGGGTCTCGGCTGATTGTTTGGCCTGCGCCGTCACGATGCATACCGGTTGCGCACGCGTCCTGCGGTGGGGGTTGGACGCGCGCGCGTAGCGGGTTCACAATCCACCGGTTGCATCAAGACGAAAAAGATATGGAATTCCGGCAACTACGCTACTTTCTCGCCGTCGCGCAGTATCTGCATTTCAGCGAGGCGGCAGCCTTTCTCGGCATTGCGCAGCCGCCACTCAGCCAGCAGATCCTCAAGCTCGAAAAGGAGATCGGTACGCGGCTCTTCATTCGCCACTCGCGGCGCGTGGAGCTGACCGAGGCGGGGCGGCTCTTTCGGGAGCGCGCGCAACGCATCATCGACGACGCGGATCTGGCGCTCGCGGAGGCACAAAACGCGGGACGCGGCGAGAGCGGGAGGCTCGTGCTCGGCTTCGCGGGTTCCACGGTGTTTCATCCGCTCGTTGCGACCGTGCTGCAACGCTTTCGCAGCGCGTATCCCGGTGTCGTGATCGGGTGCGAGGAGAGCAACAGCTCGGTGCTGCTGGAACGCGTGAGCGAAGCGAAGGTGGATGCCGCCTTCGTGCGCCTGCCGCTCGATTGCCGCGGCCTCGCCACGCAGGCGCTCGTGGAAGAGGACGTACTTGCCGTGCTGCCGCCGCGCCATCGCTTCGCGCGCCGCCGCAGCCTCGATCTCGGCGATCTCGCGGGCGACCCGCTCATCCTGTTTCCACGCCCGATCGGCCCCGATCTCTACGACTCGATCATCAGCGCGTGCCACGCGGCGGGCTTCAATCCCGTGATCAGCATGGAGTCGCCGCAGATTTCCTCGACGGTCAACATGGCGGCGGCGGGCTTCGGCGTCACGCTCATTCCTTCTTCGATGCGCCAGATCCAGGCCAAGGGCGTGACGTACCACGATCTCAAGGGCGGCACGCTGCACACGACCATCGCGCTCGTGCACCGTCCGCGCGACAAGGCACCCACGGTGCAGAACTTCGTGCGCATCGTGCGCGATGCGGCGCGGCATGCGCCGCAGGGCTGACTCTCCGGTTCCAAAGGTCGATCCATATCTTTTTCGTCTTGATTGTGCGTGGTCGCGATATTGGACGTAATGGATAGCGGGTTCTATCCTTCCGCGATCATCGTTTTCTGCAGGAGCCGTTCGCATGTCCACCACGAACCGGAGCGCCGGGCGCGAGCCGCTTGTCGCGTCGTTGCGAGCCGTCGTCGGCCGCCAGCACGTGCTGACCGGCGACGAAGCCACGCGGCGCTACCGCAAGGGCTTTCGCTTCGGCGAAGGGAAGGTGGCGGCGGTCGTGCGGCCCGGCACGCTCATCGAGCAGTGGCGGGTGCTGCAGGCGTGCGTGGCCGCGAATGCGATCGTCATCTCGCAGGCAACGAACACGGGCCTCACGGGCGGCTCCACGCCCGACGGCGACGACTACGACCGCGAGGTCGTGATCGTGAGCATGACGCGCATGCGCAAGGTCTATGTGATCGACGGCGGCAAGCAGGTGGTCTGCCTGCCGGGCTCGACGCTCGATCAGCTGGAGCAGACGCTCAAGCCGCTCGGGCGCGAGCCGCATTCGGTCATTGGCTCCTCATGCCTGGGCGCTTCTGTCGTCGGCGGCGTGTGCAACAACTCGGGCGGCTCGCTCGTGCGGCGCGGCCCGGCCTATACGGAAATGACCGTGTTTGCGCAGGTCGATGCAGCGGGGCGTCTTACGCTCGTGAATCATCTCGGCATCCGGCTTGGCGAGACGCCGGAAGCGGTGCTTGGCCGCCTCGATCGCGGCGAGTTGCCCGAGGCCGATATCCTCCACGACGCGGGCGCGGCTTCCGACCACCGTTACGCGGATCACGTGCGCGACATCGAGGCGGACACGCCTGCGCGCTACAACGCCGACCCGCTTCGTTTGCACGAAGCGGCGGGTTCGGCGGGCAAGGTCATGGTGTTCGCGGTGCGGCTCGACACGTTTCCCATCGAGCGGGGCGCGAAGGTGTTCTACATCGGCACGAACGAGACGGCCGAGTTGTCCGACCTGCGCCGCGACATACTCGGCAAGTTCTCGAAGCTGCCTATCGCGGGCGAATACCTGCATCGAGACGCCTTCGATATTGCCGAGTGCTACGGCAAGGACATGTTCCTCTTGATCGAGCATCTCGGCACGCAGCGGCTGCCCGCGCTGTTCGCCTTCAAGAGCCGCTGCGACGCGTTTTTCGAGCGGCTGCCGTTCTTTCCCGCGCATTTCACCGACCGCGTGGCGCAGGCCGTGAGCCGGTGCTTTCCGGGCCATCTGCCCGCGCGGCTCAAGGACTACAGGCAGCGCTACGAACATCATTTGATGCTCAAGGTATCGGCCGATATGGTGGACGAAACGCGTGCTTACCTGAACACGTTTTTCGGCGTGGCGGGCGGCGACTTTTTCGAATGTACCGAAGAAGAGGGCAGCAAGGCGTTTCTCCATCGTTTCGCGGCGGCGGGCGCTGCGGTGCGCTATCGCGCCGTGCATGGCGACGAAGTGGAGGATATCGTCGCGCTCGATATCGCGCTTCGCCGCAACGATCGCGACTGGTTCGAGCAACTGCCCGAGACGGTGGAGAAGCCCATCGCGATCAAGCTCTATTACGGGCACTTCCTTTGCCATGTGTTTCATCAGGACTACATCGTACGCAAGGGCAATGATTGCCTCGCGCTGGAACACGAGATGTGGAAGCTGCTCGACGCGCGCGGCGCCGAATATCCCGCTGAGCACAATGTTGGCCACCTCTACGATGCGAAGCCTGCGCTGAAGTCGTTTTACGAAACGCTCGATCCTTGCAACTGCTTCAATCCGGGTATCGGCCATACGTCGAAGTTCGCGCGCTATCGTGAGCCGCAGGCCCGGTAAACAAAAAGACGGCGGCGGTATCGAACCGTCGCCGCAAAGGGCACGAACCCTCGCGCTGCGCTGCGCGCTTCCCCCGTATCAGCTCTTCGTCGTCGTTGCCATCCAGCCGTTCTGCGTGCTGATTTGCGCGACTTCTTTCGCGATCGAGCGGGCCAGCTTGCCGGCATCCGAAGAGAGCGTGTCGCGCTTCGCCTCCGAGGCGCCGTGCAGACCGCCGCCCACCACTGCCGCCGTCGCGACATGGCCAGCCGCCGCGCCCACGCCCGCCGTTTCGGCCATGCCGGGCATATGGCCGCTATCCGCTTTCGTTTCGAAGCTCAGGAGCGGTTGCGGTTCGCCGCCGTTGGCGGGCTGGAACAGCACCGCGATCGTCGCGCCCACTTCGCTCTTGCCCGCGCCCAGGCCGATCAGCATGCGGCGACGGCTGCTGCCCGCGTCCATCGTGTCGATGCGGCCTTCCACGATCAGCGCGTTGCGGCCGGCCGGTGCCGGACCGTCCATGCGCACCGCGGGCAGGCCCATTTTCTGAAGTTCGCTCACGAGTTGATCGGCGAGATGCTCGCGCGTTTGCAGCGCGGCCTGCTGTTGCTGCTGCGCCGACGACTCGCCGCTCGTCATCGTCTTGAGCTTGTGCAGCATGCCGGTGCTGTCGAGCTTCACCTGGTCGGCGGCGGCGTCGAACGTGTAGACGTAGACGACGTCGGCGTGCAGTTGCGGGAGCGGCCCGTTCGTCTGCACGACAGGCGCTGCCGATGCGCAGCCGCTCGCGAAGAGCGCGCCGGCGAGGAACGTGGTGCCCGCGATGCGCTTGGCCTTGTTGACGAGGAATTTGATGATCGTTTGCATGTCGATGTCCTTTTGCCTGAAAGAGTGTCTCGTGTCTGCCGATACTCGCAAATCATTCAGGATGGCGAACTATCGACTATGGTGCTTCGGCGTCTGGGCTCCGGTTTGTTTCGCTCCGTTGCTCAGGCTCAGGCGCAAGTATGGGGGGAAGGGCGGACGAAATCCACGCGCAAATTATGTCGAGTCATGTCATGCGCGCACGGCCGGCGGCGCGCCGTTCTGACTCGATAAGGGACGGTTCAGCGGGAGGCGCACGACGGCTTCGAGGCCGCCGCCTTCGCGGTCGCGGAACGTGAGCGAGCCGCCGTGCAGCCGCGCGATCCGCTCGACGATGGCAAGCCCGAGGCCCGAGCCGCCCGCATGCGTACGGGCGTTCGCGCCGCGGCTGAAGGGCGATTTGAGGCGCTCCAGTTCCTCGGCGCACATGCCGTTGCCGCGGTCGGCCACGATCACGCAGGCGGTGTCGCCATCGCGCCAGGTGCGAATCGTCAGACCTGTGCGTCCATAGTTCACGGCGTTCTGCATGAGATTCATCAGCAGACGCATAACGGCGATGGGCCGGAACGCGAACACCGGCAACTCGCCTTCCTCAAAGTCGAAATCATGGCCGAGCCCCGCGAAGTCGGCAACGAGCTGGCCCGCGAGCGCGTTGAGGTCGCCCGGTTGCGGCGCTTCGCGCTCGCCGCTGCCTGCGTAGTCCATGAACTGCTGGAGGATCGTGTCGATCTGGTCCAGATAGCTCTCGGACGAGGCCACGAGCGCATCGTTGCTGCCGCGCGGCAGGGCCATTGCGATCGCGAGGCGCAGTTTCGTGAGCGGCGTGCGGATGTCATGCGAGACGCCGGCCAGCATCAGCGCGCGTGTGGCCTCGGCCTGCTTCAGCGCTTCGGTCATCTGGTTGAAGGCGCGGCTCACTTGCGCGATTTCGGTCGGACCGTTAGTCGGCAGCGGCGGCGGCGTTTCGCCGGCGCTCACGCGCCGCGCCGCGCGCGCGAGTTTGCGCAGCGGCCGGTTGATGTGGCGCTGCAACAGGTAGCCGGTGAGCGCGGCGAGCAGCGCGAGCGCGGCGGAGAGGATCAACGCCGTAGTGATGCCGCTCGCGCGCGCGTCGGCGGTCATCGGCAGTGCGATCCATATCGGTTCGCCCGCCGCGTGAAGACGGATCCACAGGCGCTCCTGCGCGGCTTCGCCATCCGCTGCGGGTTCGGTCTGGTCGTGGCTCGCGTCCCAGCGCACCAGCAGGTCGGGCGGCAGATGGCGCTGCAGCGCTTCGACGAACACGTCCCGCTGCCAGGTGCGGAGAAAGTCGACGAGGCTCGGATGCGTCCCGCCAGGCGCTTGCGGCGGCGCTGCATTGTGCGCATCGAGCCGCGCGGCCGCCGCGCGCCCTTCATCGGGCGGCATGGACGCGAGCGTGGTATCGAGCAGCTTGACGTAATCGGCGAAGATGATCGAGGCGCGTTCGATGCGCGGGCGCTGCACGTAGTGCAGCAGCACGGCGAGCGAGCAGATCTGCGAGAGCGCGACGAGCGCCACCAGCAGCGCGATGTTGCGCGAGAGCAGCGAACGCGGCAGGCGCAAGCGCATTACGCTTCGACGCCGGCCACCAGCATGTAGCCGATGCCCCAGACGGTCTTGATGAAGCGCGGCCTGGCGGGATCGTCCTCGACGATCTGGCGCAGGCGCAGGATCTGCACGTCCACGCTGCGGTCGAGCGCGCTGTGGTCGCGCCCGCGTGCGCGGGCGAGCAGATTCTCGCGGCTCACGGCGCGGTTCGGCGAGGAGCCGAGCGCATGAAGCAGCAGCATCTGCGCCGAGTGGACCTCGATGGGCGCGCCGTCGCGGTAGAGCGTTTGTTTGCCAACGTCGAACTGAAAATCGCCGAAGCGCAGCATTTGCGAGGTGACCGTGGGCTCGCCCGAGGCCATCTTCTGGCGGCGCAGCAGTGCGCGAATGCGCGCGACCAGCTCGTCGGGAAGGAACGGCTTGGCGAGGTAGTCGTCGGCGCCGGTCTCGAGGCCGATCACCTTGTCGGCGGCATCGCCCTTCGCGGTGAGCATGAGGATCGGCAGCGTCTGGCCTTCGGCGCGCAGACGGCGGCATACCGTGAGGCCGTCTTCGGGCTCCATCATGAGATCGAGCACGAGGAGGTCGTAGGGCTCGCGCTGGAGCAGGCGGTCGAGGCGCTTGCCGTCGGCGACGGCGCGCACCTCGAAACCCTGGCTCGTGAGAAAGCGCTGCAGCATGTTGCGCAGTTCGGCTTCGTCGTCGAGCACGATGATCCTGTTTGCCTGCTCCATGTGACGCCTCCGGCGTTCATCGGGCTGCTGCGCGCGCTCGCATGAAGTCCTCGATCTGCGCGAGGGTGACGAAGCCGGCCTTTTGCGCGTCAATTTCGTCGAAGTGCTGCGCGACCATCGGCATGCCCGCCTGCGCCTGTTCGCGCGTGAGCTTGCCGTCGTGCGTCGTGTTAGCGGCGGAGAAACGCCCTTGCAGCTGCGCCATCATGCGTTCGACGCGGGCGCTGTCGCCTGAGCCGCCTGGCAAGGCCTGAGCCGATGCCGGCACGCAAACCGCTGCTGAAACGATACACAAAACGAGGGCAGCGATCATCTTCTTCATGGTGTTCTCCGTGAGGTGGCCGACGTAGCTTGCCGGCCGGTCGATAAAACGAAAGTGGCGGGCGGCTGTGGATCAAGCGAAACCGCAGCCGCCGGCGAGGGGTCAGGCCCAGTGGGCGGGCACCCATACGCGGCCGACCCAGTGGCCGGGAATCCACACGGCGGGGCGCGGCGCGATGTACACGGCGCGCGGCAGCGGCTGGCCCACGTAGACGACCTTGGGCGCCGGCGGAGCTACGTAGACGACCCTCGGTGCGGCAGGCGCGACATACACCGTCTGCGGTGCAGGTGCCGGCGCGACGACCACCGTCTTGGGGGCGGGCGGCGGCGGGGCGACATAAACCGTGGTGCTGGGCGGCGGCGTGACGACGACCGGCGCGGGCGCCGGGGCGCCCACGACGGCAACCGTCGTGCCCGCGGTCGTGACCGTGCCGGCGGTCGAAACCGTGCCATGCACCACTGTCGTGCCGCCGGTGGTCACCGTGCCGCCGTGGACGACGGTCGTGCCGCCGCCCGTGGTCACCACGCCGGTTCCGACGCGCGTGGCGCTGCCCGAGTGGTAGACGCTGCCGCCCTGGGTGCCGGTGACGGTGCCCGAGCGATTGCACGTGTTGCCCGCGCAGGCCGTGGATGCCGAGTGCCCGTAGGTGTTGCCGTTGCCGGTCGTGACCGTGCCCGTCGACGAGTACTGGCCCGGCGCCGTGCGCGTCACGCTGCCCGAGGTGCTCGCGCTGCGGCCATCGGAGCCGTTGAGCGAACCGGTATGCGAGCAGGTGCCGCCCGCGCAGCTCGTATCGCCCGAATGCTGGACCGAGCGGCCGTTCGGGCCGTAGGCCGTGCCGCTGTTGCTGAACTGGCCCGGCGCGGTGCGCGTGACGGAGCCGCTGTTGGTGGCGACGCCGCCCCAGGGACCGGCCACGCCGCCCGCATGCGAGCAGGTGCCGCCGCTGCAGGAACCGTAGTGCGCGCCGTTGTACGTGCCGTGCGGCGTGTACGCCGTGCCGTGGCCGGACCAGCCGGCGAAGGCGGGGGCGCTGGCGAAGCCGATGAGCGCGGCGACGACGAGGGGGAGCGTTTTCATCAGAGGTCCTTGCGGTTCGTTTCGGGGGCACGCTGCGGCGTGTTGGCGGAACGAACTATAGGGCTGTGACCTGCTCAAGTCGCGTCATAAACCATGTCGCGGTGTTACACGTCGCGAGGCCTCCGGCGCTACCTCCCCGCGCGCGCGGCGAGGCGGGCGTATCGGCGTGTTCGCGCGCCGGGCGGGTGACATATCTCGACATACTTTGCGCGTGGTTTTTCCCTCTGCGCGCCACTACAGTGCCCTTCATCCGACGCGACGCCGAGACTCCTGCGTGCAACACGCGTCTTTCTTCACCGCGCAAGACGCGCCTATTGCACACGATCCATCATGCTGACCACAGGAAAACTCGCGTTATATGTCACGTTGTTCGTCGTTGCCGTCTCGTTGATCGAGGCGTGCGTGCTTACCTTCAGGATGCGCCGCGAAACAGCGGGAGCGGCGGCTTTCGATTGGTCTGAGGTTTGGCTCTCGCTCGCCGACCTCGCTGGCCGCAAGCTCTTCGCGCTCCTGCCGCTCTCGCTCGCCACGCCGATCTTCGATTTCTCGTGGGAGCATCGCCTCTTCACGCTGAATATCGACACGATTGCGCTCGCGCTGCTGGTCTTCATCGGTCAGGAGTTCTGCTATTACTGGTATCACCGCGCGTCGCATCGCATCCGCTTCTTCTGGGCCACGCATGCCGTGCACCATTCGCCGAACCAGTTGACGCTTTCGTCCGCATACCGGCTGGGGTGGACCGGCAAGCTCACCGGCCCGGCCATGTTCTTCGCGCCGCTCGTGTGGCTCGGCGTGCGGCCCGAAGTCGTGCTCGCCATCCTCTCGCTTAACCTGCTCTATCAGTTCTGGCTGCACAACACGTGGATTCCGAAGCTTGGCTGGCTCGAGTACGTGTTCAACACGCCGTCTAACCACCGCGTGCACCATGCTTCGAACGTCGACTACCTCGATGCGAACTATGGCGGAGTCCTGATCATTTTCGACCGCCTGTTCGGCACCTATGTGCAAGAACGCGCCGAAGAGCCTTGCCGCTACGGGCTCGTGACGCCCGTGCGCTCGCGCAATCCGTTCGTCGTCGAACTGGAGCACTGGGCGGCGCTCGCACGCGACGTCGTTACGGCGCAGAACATCTGGACCGCCGTGCGCTATGTTTTCCTGCCGCCGGGCTGGCGCGCGGACGGCGGCGGCGACACCACGGAGAACCTGCGCAAACAGCGCGCGCTCGCCACGGTACGCACGGATGCCTGATACGGACGCCCGAGCGCGGGTTGATGGAAGGCCGCGCCTCGCGTAACGTGGCACCAGCGGTGTCCGCATCGATCGCGCGCCGCATCGAATTCAGGTTTGTGATGCAACGAGAGGAATAAGCGCATGGAAAACGGTTTGAACGGCAAAGCGGTCGCGGTAACGGGCGGCTTCGGCAGCCTGGGTTTGGCGACGGCGCAATTGCTGGCCGAACGCGGCGCCCGCGTGGCACTGATCGGCCGGGGCGCGGCCCCCGAAACAGCGGCGTTGCCCGCCGCGCTCGCGGGCGCGCTGTGCATGGGCGGTGTCGATCTCGTCGACGCGAAGGCGGCCCAGACTGCGTTCGGCGCGTTGCACGGGAAGCTGGGCGGGCTCGACGCGCTCGTCAACGTGGCGGGCGCGTTCCGGTGGGAGACCGTCGGCGACGGCGACGCGCGCACGTGGGATTTGATGTTCGATTTGAACGTGAAGACGGCGCTCAATGCCTCGAAGGCTGCGCTGCCTCATCTCGTGCAGAGCGGCGCGGGACGTGTGGTCAACATCGGCGCGGGCGCGGGACTCAAGGCGGGGCTCGGCACGGGTGCGTATTCGGCGTCGAAGGCGGGCGTGGCGCGCTTGACGGAAGCACTCGCGGAAGAGCTGAAGGACAAGGGCGTGACGGTGAACGCGATTTTGCCTAGCATCATCGACACGCCGCAAAACCGCGCCGACATGCCAGACGCCGATTTCACGCGCTGGGTACAGCCGCGCGAGATCGCGACGGTGATCGCGTTTTTGCTGGGCGAGGACGCGCAGGCGATTACGGGAGCGCTGATTCCCGTGAGCGGGCGCGTATAAGCGCGGCGCCGCGGTTGCTCGCACGTCGCAGGGGCCGTTTCAACAGAGCGGCCCCGCCGTGATTTATCTGTTAGTGCCCGTGGCCGCCGCCGGTCCCCATGCCACCGCCGCCGCCTTGCCACGTGCCGCCACCGCCTCCATGCC
>NZ_JAMBPR010000109.1 GCF_024206475.1 Paraburkholderia sp. CNPSo 3274 | reverse complement strand
CGCTACGTGACGCCTGCGCAGCGTCATGCAGGCGACGATCGTGCGCTTCTCGCGGCACGGCACGCACTGTACGCGAAGGCGCGTGCATGCAATCCGGCTCGCTGGTCGCGTCACACGCGCGACTGGACACCGGTTGATGCCGTGACGCTTAACCCCGAACGTGACACCGTCGTCGAGATGGCGTCGATCGGCGCGAATAAACAGCCTTTGGCTGCATGAGTGAGGCGACAACTACCTTGACGCGCGCCGAATGGCGCATCTTGTCCATCACAACTAGAACTGGGTCCTCGATCAGCACCGGCAAACTACACGTAGCGAACGACCGGTTGAATCCGCCGTCGACTACGGAAGTTTGCCGGCCAATGCGATCTGCTGCGGACAGGCTCTCGATGGACCTCCGGGTTCCGTCATCGACGGCGCTGGCCCACACCTTCGCTGAGTCCACACATGCCCTGTCGTTCTACCGGATTGCATCGCGCCATGGGGAGCCGGTGTCCACTCACTTCAAGCAGATGGGCGTAAAAGCGGCCCACACCGCTTGGCTGGCATCCGAATCAGTGTGGCTCCAGATCACCATCGGCACATGACCACCGTGGCGCTCGGAGAGCAGCCTTTGACGCCAATGATCAACGGCGTTGGATTTGCCGAAGCGGGAGGGGCCAAAATTTGTCGCGCCGTCGACCCGGTCATCGAGCCACGTGCCGATCCGTTCGACATGTCGTGAATTGCTACCGTGAACAGGCCTCGGGGTCGTTACGTCGCGTGTCAGCAGCGGAGCTGCCAGTGGTGACTGACAGCTTGTGAAAGCCATCGCCGGCTAGACGCCCGAAAAACGATTCGATATAAGGGCGACCGTCCTTGCTGCGCCGGCAGCTGTCAATTGCGGGGGCCTGTGGCTTGACGAACCGCGCAGCCACGACATCGCACATTACATCCTCGACGCGGCTGCAGACGTTGGCAAGCGCGCCGTCGACGCTGAATTCGTCCGAGCAGGCGCCGGTCAGCTGTCGAATGTGGAAGGAGGCCAGACCTGCGCCGGAAATGTAGGAATCCTAACCAAACTGGAGTTCGCGCAGTTTCCATGGGACAAGTGCCGAACGGATCGCGCGTAATACGTCCTCGGCCGAACATTGGCGACGCAGGCAGAGATGATAGCCGAGGACTGCGCGGGTTACGACCCTCGATCAGCACTATGACCCACACGCGATTGATCATGCGCGGCTCGGTCCCGCCATGCGGAGAGTGGACAAGCACCAGCATCCGAGCATCAAGCTTGTGAGCATCACGTCCCACGAGTTGGAACGGCACCAGCTCGGGACGCCGTGTACGTCCCCCGCTTCGCACCTTCCCGACAGCTTCGTCGCCGGCGGCCTGTCGTGCGCGAGAACGATTCTCCGCGAGGACCGTATCAATGTAGGGCCGATCGTCACGTACCCGCGCCGGTCGACATTGAAGGGCCATTCGCCGCAGCGCTCGAAGCCATGCTCACGCATCTCGGCGTGAAACCGCCGGAAGATGGCCATGCGCGGCCTGCGACGCCTTGAGTTCCGCCCGCTTGCCAAGGATCCGCGCGCGTAGACGCCCCTCCGGTCCAGGCCCGGGACACTCCAGGGCCCATTGCAGCGCGCCCGCAGCGCCACTACCCCAGACGTCAGGCTTCACGGGAGTCTTGTTCGTAGGCCTTCGGTTGCCTTGCTCATGCGAGACGCGGATTCGTAGAGGCCCTGAAGACGCAGAAAAAACCAGGCAAGCGGGCACAGCAGGCTCTCGAATTCTTCCAGCGACTCTATCGCGTCGAAGCACTCGCACGAGAGAAACCGCCGGGCGGCGAAACCCGTGCTACGTATACATTGCGATTGCGACGACAGCGCAGCGTTCCGCTGCTTGACGCATTTAAAGCCTGGCTGGACGAGCAGGCACCGCAAGTGCCGCCCGAAAGCTCGCTGGGCAGCGCCATCAACTACACGCTTAACCAGTGGGAGTATCTCAGCCGTTACGTTGCCGACGGACTAGCCGCGGTTGACAACAACATCGCGGAACGCGACATCCGCCCGTTTGCCACAAGCAGGAAAGATTGGCTCTTCAGCGACACCGTCGCGGGAGCGAAAGCCAGCGCCGTCATCTACAGCCTCGTGCTTACGTGCCGCGCGTGCAACGTCGAGCCATACGCGTACCTGCGTCGCGTTCTTACGCAACTGCCTCAACGTGCACCAGACGCCGACGTGAACGATCTATTGCCATTTCGATTCGTGCAGCCCCACGCCGACGTCAACGCCGCCTAAGCACGGATGTGTGCTCAATTTAGTGCTTACAGACGAAGAGCAGTTTGCCTTCCTCGCTGTGACGCGTGGTAGAGCGGTCCACCGAAATGTAGCCGTTGTCGAAGTCGACGATGCGCACCCAGGACGAAGCGCTGGCGTTGTTCATCGCGCAAAGGAGCGCGATTGCAGTTACCCCGTAGCGAGGCATGTCTTCCTTGATTTTTTGTATTCGTTGAGCGCCACCCTCGCGGGAGATACTGCGCTCAGCGTCATGCCCGGTGCTGGCGGCCCATGCGCTTCAAACCAGATTAACCCCGAGGACCGCAGCGAGGTCAAGCAACGCAGTGTAGGTCGGGAGGTCGTTTAAGAGGTGCTTCGGCCCGTCGATCTGCTTGAGGTCCTTTTGTTCTACCCGGTCGCCGAATAGCACGATGGAGTGCTCGCGATCGTGTTGCCGCGACACCCAAAAGAGGCCGTCAATGTCAGGACATTGTGCGTGAAAAGCGACCGCCCACTCGCGAGTCAATGGGTAGCAAAGTGGGTTCGTATCAATGAGCTCCGAGCGTTTGACGCCCAGGCGCCTTAGCGCCACGTTAGAGAGGTCCACGAGATTGAGTTCCCGCTGTGGCTCGATGACGGAGTAACGGTGCGGCTCGAGGGCCTTCTTCGAATGAGTCTTCAGGCCCGCAACGTATGGGATCTCGTGGAAGACCGTCTCCATGGCCGCGCACTCAAAGTTCGTTCCACCATAAATCGTGGGGATCACTTTTTTGTCTGCGTTTAGAATCGGGCTGAACCGGGCGTCGCCGTCGGAACTTGAGTTGAAAGCATTGCACGCATACTTTTCGCGGTGCACGCGATGGATGGGGCAGTGCTTTTTCCACGGGATGCGCTTCGCATTCGCGTGCAAGTCCGCCGGCGGCGCCGGAACAGGCCGAGTTGGGGTAGCGGGCGTCGCACTAACCATGCAGCACTCCGGCGTGCTCCGCCTCTGCCGCGCGCACGACAGCGCCCGGGTCTTTGCCCAGGACATCGAGTGGGCGCTCTCCGCCCAGGCGGCTATTGACCGACGCGAACCAGAACGCGAGTTCCCACCCGTCCTTCGAGTCGTCGAACACGCGGAGGACATTGGCCATCGCGTCCAAAGGCCGGTACTTCTTCTTCGGGTCGAGTCCGTAGGCAGGAAAGTAATCCTTGCCTTTGTGGTCAACGGCGAAGATCAGGCGGTCGTGTTTCCAGCGATTGGGCTGTGCGCTTGGGTTGCTGCCGCTGAGCTCGGCGATCTCCGCGATGTGGGCAGCCGTCAGCCATTCGCTGGCCTCGAACACGCCTTCGACCGCGGCTTTGCGCATGGAAGCCTCCTTGAGGATGTGCGAAGGCATGGGCACGTCCGGCGTGAGCGCCTCAACCAGTTGCTTGCGGCGCTCGTCCGTACGCGCGTCGATGAGATCGTTCGCTACGGGCACGAGTTGTTCGATCGTCTTGACGAAAGCCTGCGTGCGGTCGCGCGGCCCCTTGAGGGTAAAGGTCACCAGCCGCTCGTCGCCCAGCTTGTCCAGCTTCTTACCGATCTGCTCGGGCGTTCCGGTGTGGGCGAAAAACGTCATGATGCCGTCTGAGTCCTTGGGCATGATCTTCCTCCGTGGGTATGTGATCAATATTAGGCGAAAAAGCCGATCACCTCAATCATGATCAGTATGGCTGCGACTTTCGGCGCAAGTCGCGGAGACCCGAGACATTTAATTGGGCCCTAATTTTTGGGACCTTGGACCTCAGCGCGCCGCTCGCTTGATCCTGTTCAGTCGGTCCCCGAGTTTCGCGCGCGGGCACATACGATCGGGTACTAGCGGGCAGATTGCCCATCGATAATGTGTAGCTACTCCGTGGACAGTCGGTGGGTGTGATGGGGTGGAGTGGTCGTCGCCCCGAGATCTTTCAAAAATGGGGCTCGCGGGGGACGGCGGACCGCAGGTAAGGGCACCATGGAGGGGATTCAGTCACGGCCGGAGCAACGACTGCGCGCAACGGCAGCAGAAAACGGCGAAGAGACGGTTCTGGAGACCGGTCAGGAGGGCAATGGGGCACCAGGGGAAACTGCGTCCGCTTTGCCAGCCGGGTCAGCGCCCATGCCGGCGCATCGCCGACAGCAGGCCGAGGTTTGAAATTGCCGCCTTCCATGACAAAATGCGTCAATTAACCCCAACTGAGTGGGACATTTTGTCCATTTCGCAATGAAACCCGCTGACCTTTCATACGCATTGGCGCGCCTCGGCTGGACGCAGGTGACGTTCGCTGAATATTCGGGCTACGACCGCCGGACCATCGGTCGATGGACCCGTGGTGAATCGGCAATCCCGCTGCTCGTTGAAAGACACCTCGATCTGTTGCTCGCCATTCGTGACCGTTTGCCCTGAAGATCCACGTTCAGTCAGGCGTACGGCATGATGCGTTAAGCAGGGCTCCTCGCCATCTGAACTTCGGCTTCTTCGAACGCTGAGCCGACGCACATGCCGGCTTGACGTACCAACGCGCCGCTAACCCGACTGTGACAGTTCATCTGTAGCGACGACGGAGACTTGCTGCGGTCCCGACGCTCCCGTGGTCTCGTTGACATGCGACCTGTAGTGTCAAAGGTAGTCAGACTACATGCACGGCTGCTGTTTAGCCTACATTTGCAGCTCGCTCGCCGACGGATACGGTATCTAGAGAGTGGATCCGAACAGCCGTTCGGACTCCGCTGGCTCAGTGCTCCAAGAGGTACAATCTTCTTCGGTCGGTCCACCTAGTAGGCTGGGCATTGGCCTTCTAAGCCGAGGGTCGGGGGTTCGAGCCCCTCCTGTCGCGCCAATTTCTCTTTGCCAGTCAACGGTTTGGCAATTCGAGCCACTGCTTGGTTGCACCCTGTCGCTGTGCTCACTGTGCTCAGGGTGTGCTCGGATTCTACTGTGCCGACGCACTCCGCGTGCGTCTTCAGATCCGCCGCGCAGCACATTTCCTGTACTCTCAATCCGTTGCGTCCTCAGTAGCTTCCTTCGAGGGAACCCGTGTCGTCAGTTACCGAATCTGTCCTGTGCGGCTTTCAACTTGCAGCAAAGCAGCAAGAGGCCCTCACTCACTCGTGGGTTGCTGCGTCGCTCAAACTCGGAGCCGCACTGCCCGGGTCCTTGCTCGCTGTGTCGGTGCAACGCGTAGGCAGACTTGATGCGGTACTTCGATGCATGGAGGATGAGTACGCAAGCGGGGCGGCGGCTGCAGATGTGCTCCAATGGGCGGCAGAGCCGTTAGCGTCGCTTTCCGAGGCGTGGGTAGGGCAAGTCTATGAAGTGCTTCGCCTGACCAGCGAGAGAAAGCTGCTTGCCGAGAGCGAATCCTTGGTGCAGTTGGCCCATGACTTCCGATTGTTGCGCATCCCGATGGAGAAACACGAGATAGCAGCGGATCGGAGTTTGAGTTCGCCTCTGGCGATGTATCGCAGCCCGGTGCGGGAGGGCGATGCTGACTACCACTATGACAAGAGAGACCCGCTCCGCGCTCACATTATGCCTGCCGGAATTTCACAACGCGGTTCAGTGCAATGGCTTGCGATAGATTTGAAGGCCGATGAGGCGCAACGTTGGATCGAGCGTAGGGGCTTGTCGGAGCGCGTCCTGAAATTCCTGTGTGCCCCTTGAGCGGGCGGCTGGGACCAAATTCGCTTTGCTCATTTGCCAGCATTATGGCGCCCGATGCGCCTGTGGCCGCCCGTGTGTGGCTGCGTGCGCGCTCTCCAATGAGGGCTGTCCCGTAAGCTCCGACGTTACCCTCTGCCGTCGTGGGATGCATTGTGTAGCACCCAAAAGAGCAGGGAGGCTCCATTCTGCCAAACTGGCGGATGAAATTTAGTGAGATTCCACCAGGGCCACTACGCAGCCTTTGCCGGCGTCGGAAGGCCCTGCCTCGCAGTATCCGGAAGTGCGTAATACCAGACATGGTATCGGGGATCGGACGAGGTAATTGTGGCTAGGTTCGGGTGCACATTCGGGTCTTGCGGGCCACCAAAATAGCTAATGATGTCTCGCTGCGTGCCGTCTGAGAACTGCACATGCACCGTCGCCGGGTTGCCGCGCAGATCACTGGCGGGTGCGTGTGCGGCTTCTACAAGGCTAGACATGTCAGGCAAGGGGGGAACGAAGGACGAAAGGGGATCGACCGGGCTGGATTCATCGCCCCGGACTGAGTTCAAGACGTTCTGCACCGAAGCACCTGCCTTCTTCGCAGCCGCCGCATTTACCCTGAACAATTCGCCCCGCAGCGGGGTCCAAGATGCGGTGAGTTGCTGGGTGTTGACGATCGCCTCACGGACGTCGCCTGTAGAGCGGAGCAATGCGAGTACAGCTTCTGCAACTGGCCACGGAGCAACGTCGTGTAATGGGATACTCGCGAGGGCTGTTCTAGCGTCCTCCAGTTGGCTGGCTTCGACTCGGCGCACCTGCGGTTTGTCTACGTACGATGAATCGGCTCTACGTGCAGCGATTTCCTCTAGCACTTGCTCGGCATGCTTGCAGATTGCCTTAATCGCCTCTAGGCGGTGGACGTGAGTGGCCTTTTCCCGCGATGCTTCTAAACGGCGTTGCCGGTCTGCTTGCATCTCCGCGACCCAAATTGCCGCAACAATTGCGAGTACGGAAAAGCCCGCTTGAACCCATGAGGCAATCGCAGAGTCGTCGTGCCAGCGCCAGAGCGCGACACCGAAGAGCACTGTGCCCCCCGCGAGCGCGAGCTTCTTCCGATTGACCCAGCGACGCATAAGCCATCTCTCCCCATTTGATTGTCGAACAGAGTCGACCTTTAAAACCATTTTCGCTGTGCCCGTCTGCGGACACTTACGCCGCCAGTTCGTGCTTCCGCGCCCCCGCTTCGTAGAGTCAAATGCGCGTTCTGGATGGCTTGGGTAAGTGAGTTCGCAACGAAAAACTTTGCTGCCCGCTGACTCCCGCCTGGTAGGGCCTTGGTGTTGATCTGACTACCGTATGGATGCCGATTCCTGCATAGCAGCCAGCATGCGACACGATGCCGCTATGATGTCATTATCGCCCCAATAGAGAAGAACGCCACATGAGCGACAAAACCCTCTATGCCGACATTAACTTCTACCAATGGCTCGTCGCGCTGGTCGCTCTGTTGCTATCTCAGTTGCCACCCGTAAAGTTGTGGTTCAAACGTCCGAAGCTCGATGTTGAATGCTTCGACCGTATAGTGCTCAAGCACGATGTCGGCGCGGCAGGAGCTGAGTTGCATTTGACTCTGACCAATACAGGCGGCGGCGATGTTCGCATTAAGAAGGTCACGCTTACTTTCACGCGAGGTACTGAGCGGCGGGAGCTGGATGCTCGCGGTTTTTTTGAAAAGGCCGCAGATAAGCAGGCCACACTGTTTACCCCGTTCACACTGAAGCCTAAAGAATCGTGGGGCCACAATGTGAATTTCTTCAGATTCGCAGAGCGCGAGATTCGCCAGCAATACAGCACGCATGCGAATGCACTGCGGATGAACGTACAGAGGAAAGCTGCTGAGCAGAAAGCGAACGCGCCAAACGAGATTAACCCGCCTCTAGCGGAAGCTGATCCGGGGCTAGTGGAGCCGTTGTTGGCCCTGTTCGACGCCCAGTTCTTTTGGCGTACCGGCGAATATCAGATTGAGCTTGTGATTGAGACAGACAAGCCGAGCGCCAACTCGTCGCGCAAATTCCGCTGCACGCTGTTCGAGGGCGACAGTGAGCGGCTGCGGGTTCACCGTGACCATTTGAAGTATGGCAACGGGATTTACTGGTGGGGCTTTCCGGTTGAGCCGTACATAGCCGAGATTCAGCCTATAGCCGACCGGAACTAAACTCTGCTTGCGCTTTCCGGTTGGGCTCCATTGCGTGGTTCAGCTTGAGCAGTATTTCTCTTGTTCGAGCGCCTCGCAGGAGCCAAGCGGGGGCACCATTTCCCTCGTCAATTGGACGGACAATCCGAACTACCCCCGCTCAGCGTAGAGATACCGCGTAGGAGCCCCGCCATCGCAAATGCCAGATCAACCACGTCAGTCCCGTGTTGGATGCTACCGCTACATTCCTTGTCAGATTGTGAGCATTCGGTCTTGTTCGCAAGTGCGACTGCTCGGGCGTAGGTGTCAGGATAGAGGTCGCGATTTCGCTCAAGGAACGCGAGTGTTGCTTGGGTGAACCCTTCGTGGGTGTAGTGCATTTCTCGTTCGCAAACCATCGTCGTGGCGGAACGGGCCACGTCCTCGATGCGACTGAGTCTCCGCTGGTAGTATCCAGCAGAAGCCGCCGCAATCGCGGCAATGACAACCCAAATCGCATGGACAGCTCGGCGTCGCCATCCATTCGCCGGTAGTAAGTAGGCGACGATTCCGGCGATTCCACTCACAACGCCGACTACTTCGACTGTCTCAGCCCAAAACATCATAGCCCTCGGCTTCGTTAATCCATGAGGAATACGCCGCTGCTCGCGTTGCTGGGTGGGTCGTCATCACCGTCCCGATCATCTTTAAAACCGGGGCATCGAGTATGGCAGGTTATGCGTGGCGCATTACTGCCCATCGCAAGTAGGTCGCACCGCGAGCAGGCCATTATCCGTATCCGCGAGCAATTCCGTCGTCCTCTCGCTGCTTGTCCCGAGAAGTCGCCCTAGAACTTCGGCTTAACGATCTCACAGTTTCCGAAGGTGCGAACCGAAAGCACGAATGGCCTCGTCTTGGAGTCCTTTGTCACCCACCAGCGGTTGGTGAGGGTCTCTTCCTCTATGGTCAGGTTCACACGGTCAATTACGGTTGTTGAAGGGTACCCCCCCGAATACTTCTTATAAAACGGGATGGTAGTGGGGTCTTTAGAGTATGTGCTGCCGAGCCAATCTGAGATGTAGTCGCTACGTTTCAAATGGCAGTACGTGGCAAAGATGTAGGTCGTGCTCGACGTGCTGCACAGCGGAGTGCGGATGTTCCCGGTGAATAAGGCGTTGTCTTCAATTCTGAATGTGAAGTCAAACGCAGGGAACGGCGGCGGGAACCACGAGTCGTCCGGCGGCTCGGTTTCCGGCGGTACCAAGGCGACCCTGCCTGTTTCATGAATGTGGCACTGCAGAATGGTCGGATTTGGCGTTTCCGCTTTGACAATGTGACATGCAACAGCCAACAAGATAGCGGTAGCCTTCTTCATCATTGTTTCCGTGGGCGTTGACTGGCGCGACTGCTCTGGAGCGGTTGCGATGGTCGCGTCCTAGAGTCGGGGTTTTCCAAGTTGGCAGACGCCGTGGTACCAATACGAGACAAGATAAGGTTCCTCGGGTGCTCCCTTATCCTTTGCTTCGCTAAATACATCGAGCTTTTCAGCGTCCACGCGCAGATTAACGCGATCAATCGTTATCGTGGTCAGGTGATCCCAACTGCTCGTGTCGTACTTTCGAAAGAACGGACTTGTTCTCCATTTGAAGTCCTTTAATCCCATCCAGTCTTTCACGTACTCGTCTCGATTGGCTTTGCAGTTGTTCGAAAACACGTAGCGCAAGTTCGTGGTGCTGCATAGTTTGTAGCGCCCATCTACGTAACCCGCATCATGGCTCTCAACGGTCAATAAATCGCCATCGATTGCAAATGTTTGGGCGACACTGCGCTTCTCGCGGAAGTCCCCCAATGACTCACCTGGCGGTGTGGCAAAGCCCAGCGCCTCATGATCCCCGATGCATTGCAGGATGGCCGACGGAGGTGCATCAGCATACGCAATGTGACAGGCAGCGAGGAGCAAGGCAACGGCAGGCCAGCGCGGGGCGGTCTTCTTCATGGTTTTCCCAGTGATTGGTGGAGCACTGTAGCCCACCGGGCCCAAAGTTGTCATAGGTCTTCGCGGGAAGGCGATGCTTCTGCAACCGGGCGGCCCCCCAGCCCCTAGAATTTTGGTTTCACTTGGCGGCAGGCACCGTTGAACCAATACGAGACGGTGTAAGGCTTTGGTGGCTCGGTCTTCATTTGATAGCTCTTGGTGTCGTCCACTGACGCGTCCAGATTCATCCGGTCAACCGTGATCGTCATCAAGTGAAACGCACTGCTCCCCTCGTACTTTTTGTACCACGGGCTTGTAGAAGGGGCGAGGTCCGTTGTTTTAAGCCAGTCTTGAATGTACTGCTCTTGGTCGGCTGTGCACTCGTTGGAAAAGACATAACTGGTGCTTGTACTGTGGCACAGCTTGTAGATTCCTATTGTGAGGGAGCGACCTATTTTGATGGGCTCGATGGTAAGCGCGCCGCCATGTATCACCATTCGAAAACGCACGTCGTCCTCAATCGGTTCCTCTGTCTCACCCTTCGGTAGGCCAGTGCTCGTCGGCAACACAGGCCCGTTGCATTCCAGGATGATCGACGGGAGTGATTCTCCATGCGCGACGTGGCAGGTGGCAGCGAGCAAGAAGGCGGCGGACGAGCCTAGGGCAGCTTTGGCCATCTTGGTCCCCTGTTTTGGCATTGCTTCACTGTAGTCCGTCGCCCCAATTTTGCTGCACCGATCTGCGCGGGCATACAGCGCTTCCCGCTCGCTTCGCGCCCCCCGTGTGCCCACCTGCCCGAATTCTGAAGGAGGCCGGGAGAGGTCGCTGAGACGAAGTTGGAGCGGCGCGCTACGGCGTGACCGCGATCAAAAATGAGTGTGCCGCAGGCATACGACACCCGAGGGGCGCGCTGCGCGGCAGCTTATCTAGAGATCGCTACAGACAACTACCAGCCGCTGAGCCTTGCAAGTATTGGCGCTCAGTCGATTCTTCATTCTGGAGCAAGGGGGAAACCGTTTAGCTGCGAGCGCGCCGATGTTCGCCTTGCAGTTTGTGCAATAAACGACCGTATGTTGCGCAGACGATACGTAGTGTGCAGCGTGTGCAAGAACTCCATTGACAGGATTGTTGAACACTGACAGTATTTGCACGCCTTTATTGAACACGGAGCGCAACAGCATGAGCCGCACATTCCTCTATGCACGCGTATCGACCGCAGGGCAGGACACCGCCAATCAAGTGCTGGAAGCCGAGAAGGCAGGGTTCACTATCGCCAAGGCGCGGATTGTCGAGGAGACGGTGAGCGGCACGGTCCCGGCGATGGAGCGCGAGGGCTTCGCCGCGCTGATCGAGCACAAGCTGGAAGAGGGCGACAGGTTGGTAGTGACGAAGCTGGACCGGCTGGGCCGGAGCACTTCGGATGTGCTGGCGACGGTCGAGCGCATGCAAGCCAAGGGCGTGCGTCTGCATTGCCTTGCCATTCCGGGGACCGACCTGACGAGCGCGGCGGGACGCCTGACGCTTACCGTGCTCGCCGCTGTGGCGCAGTTCGAGCGTGATCTACTTGTGGAGCGCACGCATGCTGGGTTGGCGAAGGCGCGGGCCGAGGGGCGCAACGGTGGACGCCCGGACGCGCTGACGGAGCCGCAGAAGGCCGAGATTAGGGCGGCGCTGGATAGCGGCACCACGACCGCAAGAGCACTTGCGAAGGAGTACCGCGTTGCGCCGAATACCATCCTGAAGGTTAAGAGGGAGGCGACCGCGCCAGCCTGAGCAGGACGCACAAAGGGAGGGCGAGGGAGTGAGAGTCCGTCGTTGCTAATTGCTTACAGAGTGCTAAATAGATGCTTTCTGTATGTTGACCATCTAGTTATGCTCTGGCATCATTTAGAGAGTAATGACCCGCGCAGAAATTGCGCGGTGGCAGAGATGCCAAGCAGTAACGGCAGTAGTGAAGGAGCCTTAGTACGTAGCTGAGCAATGTGTCATCCGCCAGCGAACGCGCCACCCTTTACCTGCCGACCGGCGATGGACCTAAAGTCTCCATCGCGCAGGGAATCAAAGGGCGCGTAGTTGCACTAGTCAAGTTGGGCCTATGGTCTCGCTTGAGCGGTGCGCTACGCGCCCTTTTTGCGTTTACGGCCTTCGGCTCGTGAATGACTGCCCCGCGTAATGCGTGGGGGCGTGCAGGGACGCCGGGAAACCGGTTGGCCGGAGAGCCACGAAAGGACCGCGAAGCGCACGTAGCAGGCGATGTTAAGCCCCTCAGTCGGTCGTTCGCCCTGTGCGGGAAGTATCTGGCAAGTACGCCGGGTATTGCCCGAACCGGGTTGGCGGCTATGTTGTGAAGTGCTTGTGAATGAGGTTGTCGTCAGCGTGGTGGACTGACGGCAATCCGGGACACCCGGCAACGTTGGATCTCACCTGCGAGTTAGGCCCGGCAAGGTTGCGCTCGGGTATCCGTACTTCCGCCCGCAGGAGCGGCAGCCTCGGAGGGCTCTAGTCAAGTCAGCGCATCCGAGAGGAATTCCTCGTCGGCCCGACCTCATGAGGCGTTTGCCTCACTTTAATAAGGAGGAAGTCATTAATAATCAATGGTTTGCGTCGTATTTACCTAAGAATGAACTTGCGCAAAGCTGAAGCACTGCGTGAGCAGCATCGAGGCTGCTTGCCTTGGGCAGCGTACTCGGTACGGCCTGTTTGGCGGAATGTGGTACCGCCGGTCGCGATTGCCGGGAAGCTTAGCAGCCGCTATCAATCGGTCGAGGTAACTGAGTACCTGAATCTTGAGACCGGCGAGATCGTACGAGCAGCGGACGCCGAGGAGCACAGTATCCGTATCGCAGGGGCTGTAGGGCAGCGAGTGTTGCAACGGGACGCGGCGCTGTCCAGCCTTAAACCTGAGTCGCGGGATTTCGCGAGGTTCTGTCTGCGATTTCGCAATAAGCGGCGCGGCGTCACGCCGGGTTTCCGCGAGTTGTGCCGCTGGTACTCGGAACTCACCGGCAAGCGAGCTGACAATGTGCGCCGTTGTCTTCCATCGCTGGAGCGAGCTGGGATCATTGCGGGCGAGTCCCTACTTGGACCTCTATTTCAGTTCGCGGGTAAGTCAACCCATGCACACGAGCATATCGGGGAGGATGAGCGCGCCGAGCAAGTGTTGCACGCGATTCTCGCGAAGATGCGCAATGCAGTAACGTCGGCGCGTCGTCATTCGGAGGTCGAGACCGCCGGGGGTTTGCCTTACGTTCCGGAATGGGACGCCGTTCGATACGCTGAGCGTGAGGTTGCTGCGGCGTTCGAAAGATACGTTGAGGCGCAGCGGAGATGTAGCGATCTGATGCGAAGACTGAACACCGGGCTAGTTCTAACTTAACAAATAAGGAGTGCAAATGATGAATCAACGAGAAATGCCTACCACTGTTTCGCTGGTCATGTCGGGTATGTACGCATGACTACTGCCGCACACATCGATCCGGAACTGAAGCAATGGCTGCTGGACGAGAAGCGCGTTGTGCGCGCTTTGCGGAAAGGTGCGTTAACTGAGATGGTCCGATGCGAACGCGCCGCTGCAAAGCGGGGCTGGGGCGCAGAGCAGGCGCTCGCGTATACAAAGGCGGCACTGGCGGACTACTTCGATGCCGAACTATCAGCGCGGAAGGTGTCGTCATGAGTCACGAGCTCGAAGCCAACACCGACGCACGCGCTGCATTCGACCGCATGGGCCGTGCCGCACAATCGGGGTTCCGGCAGGCGCTCAGGTATGCGGGCATGCCGCCGCCAAGCTGGGCGGCTGATCGGCGGGTGGGGCGAAATGTTGAACGATCTAATGTTGAACATTGCGACGTTGCACAAAGCGTCGCGTCGCCTGCCGATCCGACCGATGACGAGCTGAACGCGTTGTTCGAGGCGGCATGAGACCAATGGGCGCAAAGCATCTTCAGAACCGTGGCGCGTGGAAGGTTCCGCGTGGTGGCGGGCGTCACCGAGAAGGAGGAGCTGCGGCTACTCGGCACCATCTTCCGGGAGTCCGCGTGATGGCATGCGTAGGGCTGCGCGAGCGGGGGCGGCGCAACATGGGGCAATCTCCATGCGCCACTCGCCTAGCGGTGCGGCTTCTCAGCGCCAACCGCGCTGCGGGAGTGCTTCGATGAGCCGGGGACCGAAGGCCGGGTACGTTCGGGCGTTGCCGCCTGCTGTCCATCCGCACGTCGACATTCGGGGCAAGCTGAATACCGGTGCGTCGCCGCAGGCGCAGCGCAAGCGCGAGCACGTCCAGGGCTGTAGCGAATGCCAGAGGCAGGCGAGTCGTCAGGTCGCAGATCAATTCCGGCTGGCGGCATGGATTGAGGGGGCGAAGGTGTACGACGGGTTGCGCTGTTCGAAGTGCAGCGGGACGCGCCGCCGTGTGCGCGACGGTTCGTGCTACGGCTGTCACCTGAAGGACTCGCCGTTGGACCCGGCGCGGCGAACGCGGGTGCCCCGACATAACCGCGATGGCTGGCTGGGTCGGCTCGATGCTCGGCGAAAGGAGGCGGCTGGCGATGTGTGGGTGTTCGAGGTGGGCGACTGGCGTGCGCGTGTGTATCCGACCGGGCGGCTGGCCGTGGACTGCGACAGGTTGAACATCCACTCGGTAGACTGGGGCAAGGTTCCGCCAGCCCGTATCTTCGAGATCGCGGGCAGTGAGCCGGACCTGATTGAAGTGATGCGGCAGGCGGGTTGGTCGGTGTGAGTGGTGGGCGTGGCGGCGGTGCCGCCCGTCCGCTGTCTGGTGGCGCGGCGTGGAACCGCAGCATAATGGCAGCAGCGCACTTACCGGACGGCACGAAATGGACACCGAGACGCGGAAGAAGCTCGCCAAGATTCAGCAGGTCAACCTCGACAATCTGATCAAGCTGCAATCGGAGACAGCGAGGCTGATCGACGAGACGGCAGCGACGAATAGGTGGGTGAGGCGCTGGGAGCCGTGGCTTATGGCGGCAGCCTGTCTAGCCGTCGGCTCTGCAATCGTCACGGCAGGGGCGGTCCTCGGCAAAATGTTCACGCACTGATACGCCGCGCATTCCAGCAAGGCTCGACCGGCGAACGCCGAGCGGCGCTACACGGGGGCAATCACGCACCCGGAGGCGCTAACCGTTGAGGGGGCGGCCGTCTCAGGGGATGAATTTCTGGCAGGTTACGTTTAGCGCGTACACGTCGTTTCAATCGAGCTTCTTTGCCAAGTCCCCCACGTGCAGATGGGTGTATCTGCGGAGCATGCGGACGTCCTCGTGACCAGTAATGCTGGCGACTTCCATCGTGGACAGCCCCTTCTCGAATAGGCGTGATGTCGCCTCGTGCCGTAGATCGTGGAAGCGTAAGTCGGTGATTTTGGCTCGGTTGATAGCACGCCTGAATGTGAGCTTCAACGCATTCGTAGTCAGGCCGGGGAAGACCGCACCCCTTTGCTCGGCACTGTTCGATGGGTCCGGAAGGAGTGCTGAAAGGGTCGCTACCGCACGGCGGGAGAGCGGAATTCCGCGAGGCTTGCCGTTCTTCGTTCGCGTCAACTGGACGGATGGAACTGCAAGATTCACGCGCTCCCATTCCAGCTCAACAATCTCACTGCGACGCATTGCCGTTTCAATCGCCAGAATAATGCTCGGGCGCATGTACGGGCTCTTGGAATCTACGCACGCGTCCAATAGTCGCTTCTCTTCTGCGCGGGAAAGGCGGCGCTCGCGGGCAAGCCCTTGCGGTGGGCGGCGGACTTGCCTGAAGGGGTTCAACTCGAACTCTATCTCCCACTCGCGGCGGGCAATCTCGACGACGTGGCCGAGCAGATTCATGTCACGGCATACAGTCGAACCGCTGACCTTTGTTAGCCGTTCATCGCGCCACTGCGCCACACGTTTGGACGTTAGACCTAGCAGCGTGCACTCCGCCAGCGAGTGCTTGAGCAAGCCGCGCATACGCAGGGCTTCTTCGTTGGCGGATCGCTTCTGCGGCGTGACCTCAGCAAGATAGCGCCGCATTAAATCGCCGAATAACCTGTACTGCGGAGCGCAGTTCTCGGCAATGTGCTTCTGGTCCTCGGCGGCCTGAGCGGCGGCAATTCTTTGCCGGATACGTGCTTCGTGTGTGGTGGCCCATGCCTCGGCTTCTGCGCGGGTCAGAAACGTCCTTGAGCGGCGCGGAAATCCCTTGATGCGGACTCGCGCTTGATAGGCGATGGTGCCCTTGTGGGGGCGTTCGCAGATTGTGCCCATACCTGTTCTCCGTGTTTGAGTGAGTGCAGGTGTGGGCGGTCATGCCGTCGCGACTCGGCGGGACAGTATGCCATGTCAAAAATGGCACGCGCCTGTTGAGAGCGGATCGCAGTCAAGGCAGCTCGGCGGCGCGAGCTGCGCAGGTTGGATCGCACCTGCGCAGTCAATCAACTACACGTCTAGCTGCGCGAGTAAACTTCCTATTGATGCATTTCATAGGCATCTTGGGGCGGAGACAGGGGAGGAGGCGGAGATGAAGAGAATCTACAACTACAGAGGCTTCGCCGTAACCGTTGAGGCTGAGCCGGTATGGGAATCATCGGGCAACGTTACTTTGTTGGCCCCGGGCGGCTTCGTCGCCGTCGTGCACATAGGCAGGGGCGGTGCAACACGTCCCACAGTCGCACCAATTCGCCTTATGTCTGACACGCAGGAACCATTCGTCACGGAAGCCGACGCGCTGATGACGGGCTTCAGTGCAGGCCAACGAGTGATAGACGACACGCTAGTCTCATGACTCGCACGTTAGTCGTGCACTGTGAGCTGTTTCAGCGCTTCAACAGGGGCCGCGAGTTGTGCTTAAGGCCGGGCCCCTCCGATGTCGGTTTACCCTAGCTTCTTAGCAAGATCCTCGGCCCGGAGATGGGTGTATCGCTGGAGCATCGAGAGAGTCTTGTGGCCGGTGATGCTGGCGACTTCGATCATGTTTAGCCCGCGCTCGAAGAATGTGCTCGTCGCCTCATGCCGCAGATCGTGCAGGCGGATGCCGACAAGCCAGCGGCCGTCAATGGGTCGATCCCACACTCGGCACGTTGACTCGTACACCTTACGTGCTCGGCGCACAGCGCGGCAGAATGCTCGCGACGCGGCGCTGCTGGTCATGGCGAAGGGTACGGCATACCCAGCAGACTTGCGGCCCTGAAGGATGGCCAGAGCGGCTGCGGAGAGTGGTACGTCACGAGGCGTATCGGTCTTTGTGACGGGCAGGTGGGCCGTACGTCGAGTGAGGTCTACGTGCTGCCATTGGAGCGCCAGAATCTCACCGCGCCGCATTCCTGTGGCGACAGCGAACTGCACTAGATCGCGCAGCAGTGGTGATTCGGTGGCGTCGATGATTGCCTGCAGCTCGGCGGGCTGCACCCGGCGGTCGCGGCCTTCGGTCTTGCGTGGCTTGATGACCTTAGCAGGTTGCTGAAGTACCGCTGAAACATGTCATCGCGCAGAGTTCGTGAAGCGTTGATAGATGAACCACCACTTACCCACTGGAGATCATGCGCGGCGCCGACACTTTCACCGAGAGTTTGTTTTCCGTGCGCAAGCTGGACGACTTCGTCCCCAAGTCGCATCCGTTGCGTTCGATCCGCGTAATGGCGAACGAAGCGCTGGCGAAGATGGATCGACTGTTCGCCGAGATGTACGAAGCGGACA
>NZ_JAMBPR010000108.1 GCF_024206475.1 Paraburkholderia sp. CNPSo 3274 | reverse complement strand
CCATCAGCTCTGCCAGCTCCGCTTCGATCGCTTGCTGAATCACTTGCCGCGCCCCGTGACGAACCAATTCGTCCAGACCAAGCCCGACTCCCGATAGACCGACGACTGCTTTTTCCGTATCCTTGCTCATGGTGGATGGTTTGATTTTTTGCTGGTTTCCGACTTCGACAATCAGATTCTCAGTTGAAACCTCCACCGCCTTCAACTTCCCGCCTCAACTCCCCCGTACACCAGATTCGACTTTAGCTCGCGCTGGGGCGAGCGCAACCGCTCGGCCATTGCGCATCCGTTCGCGCGCATGGTGCCGGCGTGGCTGCCGTGGCTTCGTGGCTGGCTCAGCGCGCCGCATGACCCGCTGCCGGGCGACATCAACATGCCGCGCGTGCAGACGCCGGTGTTTGGCGCGTCCGAGCGTTTCGCGGTGTCGCCGGGGCGCGAACAGGACGGCATCTTCGAGATGCCGGGCGGGCAGTCGGGCAATCCCATGTCGCCGTATTTCATCGCGGGACATGAAACGTGGGTGCATGGCGACGCGGCGCCGTTCCTGCCGGGTACAGCGGTGCATACGCTGAAGCTCGTGCCGGCGGGTTAGCAGAAGTCCGCTCACGCCGCTAGAAGCGCTGGCTGATGCTTCCTATATCCGTTTCCCTCCTACCCTTGGTCGGGTGATTGAGTCAAGCTTGCCGCGCTCGCGTCGAGGCACTTCTCGCCGAGAGCCACATAACAGGCAATCGAACAAGGGGACAGCCATGAAGTGGCTCGATCGTATGACGGTGTTCAAAAAGCTGCTGACAGCATTCGCCGTTGTGATCGTCTTTGCGGTGGCCGTCGGTGTCGCCGGCGTTTCGTCGCTGGCGTCGATGCATGACATCGCCGATGAAATCTGCAACCGGCACATGAGCGGCCAGTTCTGGCTGGAGGAAGCGGCCCGAAGCAAGCTGAGCACCGACCTCGACGCCGCCAATCTGGGCTACGCCGACGAAGCGGGACGCAATCGTCTGAAGGAAGACATCGTCGCGCAACTCAAACGCATGCATGAATCGCTGGACCGCTATGCCGGCGCAGGCGTATCGGCCAGCGACCGCTCCCGTTACGACGACGTGCTCAGGAAAACCTCGGCATGGGAGGCGATCGTGCATCAGCAGATCGGTTTCGAGCCCGTGCCCGCGGGCGTGGACAACGCCGAACTCGTACGCCGCGCCATTGCGGCGAGCGTCGCCTTGGGCGACAGCGTCGCCGCGCTGATCGATTCGCTGCAACTTGAGGCGAAGAGCGCGCAGACCGAAGCCACGGCGCAATTCCGGCACATGCGCACCCTTATCATGGCGATTCTGCTAGGGGCGGTCGCGACCGGCGCGTTGCTGGCCTGGTTGATTTCGCAACGGCTTTCGCGCCAGCTGGGCGGCGAGCCGGTTCATGCCATGGAAATCGCAGGGCGTATCGCGGCCGGCGATCTTTCGGTGTCCGTAGAAACGCCTCGCGGCGATTCTGGCAGCCTGCTGCACGCACTGGGCGAGATGCGTGTGCAGCTCACCGGCATCGTCGCCAACATTCATGACTCTAGCGGTTCCATCCTGCTCGCCGCACGCGAAATCTCGCAAGGCAACACGGACCTCTCGCAACGCACCGAAGAGCAGGCGGCGTCGCTCGGCGAGACCGCGACGAGCATGGAGAAACTGACCTCGACCGTGCGGCAGAACGCCGAGAACGCGAGACAAGTGAGCGGGCTCGCCCGCGGCGCGTCCGAAGTCGCGGCGCGCGGCAGCGAGCTGGTGAGCGAAGTGGCGAGGACGATGAGCGAGGTGGCGCAGGACGCGAAGCGCATGACCGACATCATCGCGACCATCGAGAAAATCGCCTTCCAGACCAATATTCTGGCGCTCAACGCCGCTGTCGAGTCGGCGCGCGCTGTCGAGCAAGGTCGTGGCTTCGCGGTCGTGGCGGGCGAGGTGCGCGCGCTCGCGCAGCGCAGCGCGGCTTCGGCGCGGGAGATCAAGGAGCTGATCGAAGCCTCGACGGCGGGCATCGCAAACGGCGCCACGTTGGCGCAGCGCGCGGGCGCGACGATGGTCGAGGTGACGGCGGCCGTGCAGCGCGTCACGGACATCATGGGCGAGATCGTCGCCGCCTCGGGCGAGCAGAGCACGGGCATCGAGCAGGTCAATCGCGCGGTCGCACAAATGGACCAGGTCACGCAGCAAAACGCGGCACTCGTCGAGCAGGCGGCCGCTGCGGCCAGCTCGATGGCCGATCAGGCGGCGCAGTTGCAGCAGGCGGTGGCGGTTTTCAGGTTCGCGGGCGCTTGACGTGAAAGCCGGTGCGGTAGCGATTGCTGCGGCCTCGCGGATAGATGGCAGTCGAAAGTAGCGTTGAATTGTCAACTGAAGCTCGCCGGCATGCTGTTCGCCTCGCGCGGCGCACGATGCTTGCCCAGCCATTTCGCGAGATCGGCGGCGGACATCGCCTTCGAGTAGTACCAGCCCTGGCCATACTGGACGCCCTTACTGCGCAGCCACGTCACCTGTGCGCCCGACTCCACACCTTCGGCGACGATTTCCAGACCCAACTCGTGGGCCATCGAAATGATGTGCGGCGCGACGACGCTCGAGGCGGTATCCTGGACAATCGTATCGACGAACGACTTGTCGATCTTCAGCACATCGACCTCGAAGGTCTGCAGATACGACAGGCTCGAGTAGCCGGTTCCAAAGTCGTCGATATAGATGGGATGGCCCGCGGCCCGGAACGCCGCAATGACACCGCGCGTCGCTTCTGCGTTCATGAAGCTGCGCTCCGTCGCCTCGATGCGGATTTGTGCGGGCGCGATGCCGGTCCCTTCGAGCGACGCGGTAAGCAGGTTCAGAAAGCGCAAGCTCTGCAGATCCTCGCCGCTCACGTTGATCGAGACATAAAACGCGGGATTCGCCGTGAGCAATTTTCCTAGCTGCGCGATTGTCTTTTCGAGCACGAGATCGGTCAAAGGCTGAATGAGGTGATTGTCTTCGGCCACGCGCACGAAGACCTCGGGCGAGATCGCGCGTCCGCTCAGTGTCCACCGCACCAGCGCTTCGGCGCCTGCACATTGGTTGTCGGCGAGCCGCACGATGGGCTGGAAAACCACGTCGAGCTTGCGCCGGGCAATGGCCCAGTGCAGCGTTGCAGGGAACGAGAGTTGCCGCGAAATGCGCTTGTATGCGAGCCAGCCAAGCGCAGCGCCCGCGAACACGCCGATGGTCAGCCACGCGGCGAGCAGCTTGGGCCAGTCGCCCGCAGCGCTGCTGCGCGGCGACTTCACCACGACGCCGAGCGGCCGTGTCGACGATCGGGCGACAGCGTAATTCCAGTCATCGCTGCTCACTTTGCCGCTGCGCTTCCACGCATCGAGCATATCGTCCGGATCCGCGCCGGCGGAGACTGCGAGGAGCCTTCCCGTCGAAATCTGGATCACGGCGATAGGGCGCCTCGCCGGATCGATGAGATCGACATAGGATCCCGGGTCGATGGAGACGTAGTGGCCATTGCGGCCAAACTGAATGTCCTTGCGGACGTCGCTTAGCGGGTTCTTCTGCTGGAACCACACCAGGTAGCCGTCGTTGCTGCGATAGTCGGGCGGCGGCAGCGTGAGATCCTTGTTGCGCACGTCGCCAAGCAGCGGAGAGCAGAGATAGTGCCCGTCGGCGTACGCGCCAGCATCCTGAACATAGCGGTAGTTGTAGATGACACGCGCGGCCTGTTCGAGGTTGGACGTCGAACAGGGCGCGCCCTGTTCCCGGTCCAGGTCGGAGAGGGCGGCAAAGGCCTGGTACGTGACGAGGTCCGTGCGCATGACCGCCTTGTCGGCGAACTCCCTGAGTTCAGCGCGATCGCGCCGCTGGACGTCCTTGTTCGCGACGTAAAGACTCGTGAAAACGGGGACGAGGGTGGCGAGGCACCCGAGTGCGACCGAAGCGGAAATCAGCGTGATGCGCTTGATCATTTCGCACCCCGGGGGGATGGAACGTTAGGCAACGAGCCACAGGCTGGACGCACACGTGCGGCGGCGCCTCCGATGCTCGGGAGCCCGAACATCAGAGCAAAGCATACTCTTCGGCGCTTCGTTTTCAACGGGCACACGCGTTGGCAGCGCTTCCGCCGGCGCCCCCACGATTGTCTTGCCGGTAGGACCATGGTCCGATTGTCCGCGTCCCGCACGGCCGGCATGATCAGTACATGTTGCTCGCCAGGTTCGCTGCTCGGGGGAGCGTGAATGGGGACTCTGTCCAGGTTCGTGAAGCACGCGTGGCTTGCCGCTGCGGTGGCGCTGGTGGCCGGCTGCGCCCAGCCGTGGCAAAGCATTGAGCCCGGCACCGATCAGTCCGCGTTGATCGCGCGTCTCGGGCCGCCGCGCGAAACCTATAACCTGCCGGACGGCGGCAAACGGCTTATGTGGCCGACCCAGCCGATGGGGTCGACGAACACCGTTGCCGATGTCGACGCGAGCGGCAAGGTCGTGAGCGTGCGTCAGGTCTTGCAGGAGAGCGAGTTCTATCGCGCGAAAGTCAACGAGTGGACACGTAACGATGTCCTGATCAATTTCGGCCGGCCCGCGGAGACGGCATACTTTTCGCGCATGCAGCGGGAAGTCTGGTCCTACCGCTACATCGAGAACAACATCGATTTCATGATGTTTCACTTCTACTTCGACGATCAGGGCATCTTGCGGCTCACGCAGAAGACGACTGATCCGATGCGCGACCGGAACCTGAGGCGCGGGTTCTAAGCCAGGTTCCGTTCAGAGGCGTGCGCCGCACGGAGGCGCGTATGCGTAACGCCCGGCATTGGACGACCCAGCACCGCCTCACGCGTACGTGGCTATTTGCTGCGCTGCTCATGCTGCCGGGCGTCTTGTGGGCCATGGAGTTCAAGATCTACTACCAGCCCGATCTGAAACTGAAAATGGTGATCGGGAAGGGAAAGATTCAGAGCGGCGACGCCGAAGGGTTTCTTGCGGCCGCCAGTCTTGCCGACCGTGATAGCGAAGGACTCGTTCCCCTGGTCCTGGATAGCCCCGGCGGAAATGTCGAAGCGGCTTTTCGCGTCGTGGATGCAATGGATCAGGTCAGGGTCTATACGATCGTTCCGGATGATGCAAGGTGCGCGTCCGCATGCGCCTCGATTCTGTTCGCCTCAGGGGAGCGTAGAAGTGTCATGGGCACGGGACAGCTTGGCTTTCACAGTTGTTATCGGCGCGCCGGGAGCACCTATGCCGAGGACTCGCTCTGCAACGAAATCATCGCCGCGAATGCCATGCAACGGGGCGTGAGCCACGCCGGCATCAATCGCTTCGTCAAGCAATATGGCGCGGCAGAGATGGCGTGGGTCGGGCGCAATATCGCATGCACCTTGCTTCACGGGCTTTGCAGGCCGGGGCTGCTGGAAACGCAACCCGCAACGAAAGCGGCGCTGACGCGAAGCTTCAATTGCAGCGAACTCATATCCGCACAGGCGCAGCTTGTTTGCGGAGATTCGCAGCTTGCCAGCATCGATAAAACCATGGCCGAAGTCTTTAACCAGAAGCTGAAGGTATCGACGAACAAAGGCCGGCTAAGAGCCGAGCAACGAGCATGGCTTCGAAACTCACGCAATGCGTGCGGTGACAAAGCGTGCCTGTTGAAAAGCTATCAGCTTCGCGTGGCCGAACTGAAGCGGCGCGACTAGTGGCAATACAAGTCGTTTTCCGCGTTGAACATGTCGAACGCGAGGCTTATCGCCTGATCTTTGCGCACGGTCGCCAGCCACCGGCTACGTCGCCATTCCGTCACCGTATCGCTGACGAAGACAGCGCTTGCCGCGTCGCCCGCGCGCGTCGCGATGAACGCGGCCTGCGCAGCGATCGTTCCGGGTAGCGGCCGATAGTAGGACCAGTCCGCCTGCTTGAGCAGCGCCTCGATCACGAACTCGTCGTCGACCAGGGCGGCGCAATCGCCCGCCTGGAACGCCAGCAGGGCATCGAGCGGCCGGTCGAAACCGTGCACGTTCGCGTGGAACTCGCGCTCTGCGCGCTCTGCATACGGGTTGCCTTGCGATGCGCAAATCGCGCGGTTGCGCAGGTCGCGCCATGTCCGCACGCTGCCATGGCCCAGGACGAGCGCCATGCCACGGCCGCTCGAATACGAAGCCGGTGCGAACGCAACCCGCGCGTCGGGCGAGAAACTCAGGCCGGCAATGGCGGCATCGGCTTTGCCCGACTGCAGGGCGCCACGCGCGGCGGCCGGTTCGGCCAGCAGGAGCTGCACGGGCAGCCCCGCGCGGCGAGCGAGGTCAGAAGCGAGCGCCGCCGCGAACGGATCGGGCGCGCGCACCGTGCGGTCGACCTTGCCGACGTAAAGCGCAGGCGCGGGGCGCGGGGGCACCGCCACGATCAGCACGCCGCGCGCTGCCGCAGCGGCGAAAGGCCGGTCTCTGTCGAGAAGGGTGCGTGGAAAGTCGTTCTTCAGCGCCCACGCGAGCAGCGTGAGCAATGCGAGCGTGGCCGTTAGCGCGGTGGCCGGCCAGCGCAAGCGCCGCGGAACGGTTGAGGCGTCGAGTGGAGCGTTCCTAGCCATTCTGCGCGAGCCCGACGCGCCAGCGCAGCAGTTGCCGTTCGAGGATCGACAAGCTCTGATTGATCAGCAGTCCAAAGATGGCGAGCAGAACGATGCCCGCGTACATGTCGGGAATCTGAAACGTCTCCTGCGAATTGAGCGTATAGAAGCCGAGCCCCGAACGCGCCCCGATCATTTCCGCCGCCACCAGCGCGGTAATGCTGTAGGCGCCCGCCAGACGCATGCCCGTGAGGATCTGCGGTAGAGCCGCCGGCAGCACGACCCTGGTCGCGATAAAGCGCTGCGAAGCGCCCATCGAGCGCGCGCAGTCGATCAGCACGCGCTCGACCTGCTTCACACCCGCGATGGTATTGAGCAGGACCGGCCAGAACGCGGCCCACACGACAATGGCGATCTTCGACGACTCGCCAATGCCGAGAAACAGCATGAAAACGGGAAAGAGCGCGAAGGCCGACACCTGTCGCAGCAGCTGAAAAACGGGATCGACAACGCGCTCGACGCGTTGGAACCATCCCAGCAGGAAGCCGCATACAATGCCGCCGGCCACGGCGAGCAGCAAGCCGCCAATGGAGCGCACGGCACTCGCGCCGATATGCGTCCACGCGTCGCCGTTTTCGAAGAGCCGCGCGATGGCGAGGGCGACCTGTGAAGGCGGGCTCAGATAGGCCGCGTTGACCACGCCGAGTCTGGGCAACAACTCCCACAACAGCAGGAAGGCGACGAGCGCGCTCGAGCGCTCCACGCCAACGCGAAGGCGCGCGAGGGACGCGCCAGCGCGGACGCGCCGCACGCCGCGCGGTAAAAGAACGGGCGATTCGCGGACCGCGCCTGGGTCGGACATCGAATCAGACATGATCGGCTCCCGTCAATGCATGGGTTTGCGGCGGTGCGTCGAGTCGCGTGTCGAGTTCCGTGCTGAGGCTTGCCCATGCGCGCTGACGCAGCGCGACGAACGCCGCCGAGTGACGCAGCGCGGCGTCGCGCGGGCGCGGCAGATCGACGTCGATGATCTCTTTCACACGGCCGGGGCCGCGTCCGAGAATGGCGATGCGATCGGAGAGAAAGATCGCCTCGTCGATGCTGTGCGTGACGAACACGACGGTCGTGGCGCTTTGCTCCCAGATCGAGAGCAATTCCTGCTGAAGCAATTCACGCGTCTGCGCGTCGAGCGCGCCGAACGGCTCGTCCATCAGCAGAATCTCAGGACCATAAGCAAGCGCGCGCGCGATGGCTACGCGCTGGCGCATGCCGCCGGAAAGCTGATGTGGATAGTGATTCGCGAACTCCAGCAGGCCCACGAGGCGCAAAAAGCGTTCGGCCTCGCTGCGCCGCTCGGCGCGCTTCATGCCGCGAATTTCGAGTCCCGCTTCCACGTTCTTGCGCACGGTGCGCCACGGAAAGAGCGCGTAGCCCTGAAACACGAAGCCGAGCTTTTGCCGCACGGCGCTCACGGGGTCGCCGTCCACGCGAATATCGCCCGAGGTTGGCGGCGTGAGGCCGGCGAGCACGTTGAGGAAGGTCGACTTGCCGCAGCCGCTCGGGCCCAGCAGCGAAAGGAATTCGCCTTCGCGCACGGCGAGATCGAAGCGCTTGAGTACCGTATAGTGCGTGTCGGTTTGCGCATTGGTATAGGTGAGCGAGAGATCGCGCGCGACGATCTTTTCGCGTAGCCCGGTTACCGTGCTCACGAGCGTGTTCCGTTCGGTAAGGCCGTCGCGCTGGCCTGTGCCTCGTGTTTCGCAAACGGATTGAAGTCGTTCGTATAGACATCCTTGACGTTGACCTTGCCCTTTGGAATCTTGCCGGCCTGTTCGAGTATGTCGATGTAGTACTGGATGGGCGGCTCCGTGACCACGAGATCCTTCACGTAGGCATAGCGCTCCACGAGCCGAACGTCGATGCCGAGCCGCTCGGCCGTCAGCTTGCGCGCTTCGTCGGGATGCGCATTGACCCAGTTGCCCGCCTTCGCGATTGCCGTGACGAAGTCGCGCACCGCCTGCGGGTGAGCGCGGGCGAACGCGCCGTTCACGCTATAGGGCGCCATGCCGCCGAGACCGTGGTCTTCGTCCCAGTCGCTCCACAGCTTGCGCAGTTGCGGATCGGCTTCGGCCGAGCCGGAAAACGGCGGATGAATGATCGCGACGTCCACGTTCTTCGTGACGAGCGCCTGCTCGGACTGATTGTCGGGCACGACGAGCCAGTTCACCTTCGAGACATTCACGCCGTGCAGTTCGCATCGACAATGCGCCAATCCGGCTACTTCTGCTGTTGCTTCGAAATATCCGCTGCTGCTGCCATCCTGCTTTTCGCTCGCGCCGCGCCGCTTGCGAGCTCTCTCGGACGCACGCACGTCAACAAGGCCGTTCGTTCGCCGTGTATTGCGGAGGCCCCGGCGGACACCCTGTTGCATCGCGAATCGTGACCGTCAGGTCTTCGGGGTGCACCATCAATTCGCGCACGAGGCGCAGCATCGAATACTGATCGAGCACGGCATGCCAGCGCGGCGATTGCGTGAGTTGCTGCCAGACAGCCTCCAGTATTTCCGGGTCTGCATGTCGCCCGTCCCACTGGGCGCTGGCGTATTCAAGGCTCGCCGGTGCGGACAAAAGCTGCATGCGGCTTGCGGCATTGAGCATTCGCGGAGCGCCTTCGGCCGGCGCATCGCAGCAATAGAGGACGGCTTTGAGCAAACCGGACTCGTCGATGCCTTGAGCCCGTAGCGATGCGCCGTGCAGTCGTACCGGCCCCTGCTGGGTCTCGAACGAATACACGACGTTCTCTTCGGCGTGCGCAAGCAAGCGCAAACCGCGCATGAGCCGCGGGAGGTCGGTCGTTGCGGACTCGACGGATGCCTTCGCTTCGACGAGCAGGCGCACGTTCCAGACGGGCGCGATATCGAGGGTCTTCGCGTGCAGCCGCTCCAGCAGGACCACGTCCCATTCCGTTTTGGCTCGCTCGTGCTTGCCCGGTATCGAGGCCGGCACGCGCATTGAACTCACGACACGGTACGCGTGCGGGTTCTCCTGCGCTACGTTGAGCCTTTGAGCCAGTGCTTCGAGCGCCTCTACGGCCAGCGCTTCGACAGCAGCGCCGCGACGCTGCGACGCCCGGCCTTGCGCCACGGCCGCCGGTGTGCCCGGCCGCGGTCCATACGCATCCAGCATTGATACGTACTGTTGCACGAGTGGGTCGGACGCCAGGGATTCGAGCCGGCACAAGCGCGCAAGTGCCGGACTGTCCCGCAGATCCGCCAGCGCGGGCTCGAAATCCGAGCCCTTCGCAAGCTCCGGCAAAACGAGGAGGTGTCGCGCGGTTTCGTGCAGTCCCGCATAGTGTGCCTCGTTGTGCGCCAAAGACGCGGACGAATGCAGCCGCGCAAGTGCTTCGCGCTGCCAGGCTTCCAGGGCGCGCTGCTGTTTGGCCGGATGCGCGATCGCATTGACTGCGGCATGGATTTGCCTGCGGTCCTGATCGGCCTGTGCCGAAAGCGACGCAAACTCGCGCACCTGGGCGGCGCGGTGCCGTAGAACCATCGCCTGAAATGCCCGGTCTCCGGAATCGGCGTACATGGCCTCGGTGATCATGGCCGCGAGCGCATCGATAAAGCACGGTTTCAACGTCGCGTCCGGTGCTCCGCCATGAGCCCTGGCTTCACGCGCCTGTTCGATGACGCGTGCCAGCGCCGTAGGCGCATTGGCGTGTCGAAGCGGCAGCGCTGAAGCCGCGGGCTCTTGCGGCAAGCGATAACGGCGTGGTACGTCGCGAAGGATCTTTTCGAGCAGCAGAGCGGATATTGACATCGGCGGATTGGCAGCATGCGCATGCGGGGCGATGAGGAACATAGTCTCATAACCCCGCGCCCCGCTAATGGCGAGCGTGCTGCGCACGCGCGGCGCGTGTCTTCGCCGCCTTTTTCGCCGCGGCGGAACGGCCCGCTGCACCCTTGGTCTGCGCAGCCTTCTTCGCCGCCACCGAACGGCTTGCAGCGGGGCGGCGCGCCGCGGCGGTCTTCGCCTGCTTCGACACGGCTTGTGGCGATGCGCCCGCCCGGCTCTCGCGCTTGAGCACTTGCGTCGTCGTGCGCGAACGTTTAGCCTTCGATTCCGTGCTCACGCGGGGCGTTTTCGCGCCGTGGCCCGCCGCGGTATCCTTTGCGGCCTTCTTGCGCGTCGCTTCGCTGGTTTTGCCGGGCGCCGGCGGTTTCAGGTCCACACCGGCGCGCCGCGCCTTCGAGAGGCCGATTGCGACAGCCTGCTTCGCGGAGCGCACGCCATGCTTGCCCGCGCGCACGCGATCGAATTCCTCCTTCACGAATTCGCCGGCCTGGGTGCTTGCGGATTTGCCCGCGCGCTTGTCCGCGCGCGCACGCTCGATCGTTTTCTTCTCGGGCATTTTGGCTCTCCTTAGTGAGTGACTCACTCGTTCCAGCAAGCGCCGTTCCGCGCATACGCGCAAAAACCTCAGACCGGAACGAAAGCCGGGCGCGGATCAGCCGCGAGGATTTCGGCGACGAAGTCGAGAAACGCGCGAGTCTTGTTCGGCAGCCGCCTGCCTGATGGATGCGCGCCATGGATGGGCAACGGCGGCGGCGCGAAATCCTGCAGCACGCTGGCGACCTCGCCGCTCGCAATCTCCGCTGCGAAGAGCCAACCCGGCGCCTGAGCCAGTCCCATACGGGCCAGGACGGCAGCGCGAATTTGCTCCGCGTCGCCGGTGCGAAAATTGCCGGACGGAACATGCAAGCCCGGCCCTTCGACGTTCCCGAAACGCCATGCCCGCGGCTCGTGCATGGGCGCGAAAACGACACAGGCATGCCGTTCGATCTCTTGTGGCAGTTCGGGCCGCCCATGCTTTTCGAGGTATTCCGGCGTTGCGACGACAACGACCGGGCTCGGGCCAGATGCCTCGAAATCATCGAGGAGTCGGCAAGCGGTCCGTTTTTGATCGAAAGATCGAAACCTTCCTCGACGAGATTGACGTTTCGCTCGGTTGCGGAAAGGTCCACGCCCACCCGCGGATATCGGGAGAAAAACACCGGCAGGTGCGGCACGACATACAGCCGGCCGAAGACTGGCGGCACGGTGACGCGGACCAGCCCGCTCGGGGACGGGGCCGTCGTTCCACAGCGAGGCGACCCAGGATGCCGTCTTGACGCGGCCTGTGCTCGTCAATGCCGCAGCAGCGTACCTTGGCGCTGCCGAGCCCACGGATGGACGCGCGTCGCCGTTGCATGCCGTTCCCCGGCGCCTGCCGCCCATCGCGCTGCAGGTGGAAATCTACGAAGGACTGCACCACGTGTTCCAGCGATCCACCCACGAGTTGCCGGGCGCGCGATATGCGTTGGATGAGGTTGCGAGATTCATCTCGCGGTGCTGGACGCCTGACGCGTGAGCATGCGTCAGCCCTGCTTGCGCACCTGCCCGATGGCGCGATCTCGCGCTGCCTGCGCCTGCTGAACGAGCCGGTAGGCGGCGTAATATTTGTAGATATTGCGCACGTAAGTGGTCGTCTCGATCCCGATCTTCTCGCCAACCACGATCTCGACGTTGTTGAACCACTTGTCGGGCGAGAGTCCCCGGGCGGCCGCTTCCTTGCGCATCTTCGCGATCCTGGCCGGGCCCGCGTTGTAGCTTGCGAACGCGAAGAGGGCGCGGTCCGAGTCGGAAAAGTGCGCATCCGGGAAGTAGCGGGACATCAGGAGGTCCAGGTATTTCGCGCCGGCATGGATGTTCGATTCCGTCACGCGGATGTCGCCGACGGCCAGCTCCTTGCCGGTTGCCGGCATGAGCTGCATGATGCCGATCGCTCCAACGTGGCTGCGAGCGCTTTGATCGAGCTGCGATTCCTGGAACCCTTGCGCGGCAAGCATCAATGGATCGAAGTGATATTGCGCGCCGTACTTTTTGAAGAGACCGACCGTTTGCGTGAAGCGCTTCAGTTCCGCGTCCTCGGTATTGCTGGTGATCTGCTTGACTCGCTGCAGTTCCTGCTGCAGGAGCACTTCCGCTAAGCTCTGCTTTTTCACGTAGCCAACGTAGAAGTCGTTGATTGCCTGCTGGAGTTTGGGACTCTTCTTGCGAATCGCCCAGCCGATATAGCCGGCGTCACGCACGGCCATGTTGTCGTGCACCACGATGCCCGGCAGCACCTGCGCCCAGAATTTCGCCTTCCAGTCGTCGACGACGAGGATCTGGACCAGCCCGACATTGAGCATCTCCATGGCGTCCTCGTCCTCGAGCGCATCGGGCAGCAATACCAGCTTCACCGGCGGCTTGCCTTCTTTTTTGAAGCGCGCGTTCAGGGCGGTGAGACTCTCGAAGTAGCTGCTGCTCGCGCGCACGTGTACGGTCTTGCCGCTCAAGTCGTCGAGTTTGGTGAGCGCTGGCGACTTCGGACCGGTGACCACCAGCTCCCGGACCGGCGTGCGGTCGTGCGGCGCGACGAAGTCGACTTGCTTCAGCCGCGTTTCGGTGGCGGTCAGATTGCCGGCGGCGATGTCTCCCTTTCCGGCAAGCAGAGCCGGAATCAGCTGGTCGCGCGTCGTCGGGATGATCACGAGCGTCAATGGACGCTTGCCGAGGCTGCTCTGGTACGTCTTGTTCAGGTAGCGCTCGAAGTCGCGCATGAGCCCGGCGGTCAGCCCGCGCTCATGACCGAGTTCGTTGAAATAGAGGGTCCGGCTGTATGGCACCAGTACGCGGATCAGCCTGCGGTCGAGCATGGCGTCGAAATCGCCAAACTTAGGCTGATTGGCGAGGTTGAGCCGGCGGGTTGCGGTGGCAGCAGGGGGCGATGGCGCACTGGCGGGCGCAGCCGTCGCAGCCTGTGACGCCACGGCTTGCGCAGGTGTTCCCTGGGCCGCGAGGCAACCTGTCGGCCAGCCGGCAATATTCACCCCGAGAGCCAGGATGATCAGCAACGTATGAACAATACGCATGGTGGCAGGGCCGAGTGTTCTGCGCCTTCCCATCATGTCACAACCGCATAAGCTGGATATGGGCCGATGGTCCTATACAGAAAGAGAACAGCCGCTACTTCGCCGATGTCATGACGTCGCAGCCGCCGTGGGAGCCGGTGTTTTTCAGGGTGAGCGTAAGCCGGCTGCCCCTGTTCGCCGTGATGATCTGCCCATAGCTCACCGTGGGAATGAACTGGATATCCGGCGCGACTGCCACGGGAGGATTCCTTGCGCCGTCGACGGTCAGGTCGAGCTCCACTGTGACCGAGTCGATTGCGACACCCATATCCTGCTTCCGGTCGGCCTGTTCTTTCCTGAAATTGCACAGGCCCTCGAGAACTTGCTGAAGGGCGGTCGGGATATCAACTGGCTTGCCCGGCGGGATCGGCGGCGTGTTGCAGCCGACGATCATGAATGGCAAAGCGCAAAGGACCACATATCGGCAGGCGCGCATCGGGTTCCCCTTTGATGAGCCGAAGGACGGCTTTGTCGAAGGGTGCCACGCGCGGACCCCCAGTCAATCGGACCTAGGTCCTAGGCGGAAGCCCGCTTCGCCTCGTGAAATACCCGATCAAGCGTGCCCATAGCGTTCGTATGCGGCCCGCGGGGTCGTCGAACAGATACGACGCCGCGAGCGCGATCAGGCCGGACACGACCCCTGTCACAATGTGTTCGAGAACATGAATGCGATAGTGACTCGTGTGAGCGTAGGCATCGCCTATTACGGTCAGGCAGCCAACTAGCAGCGCGTTGCCATAGCGATTCGCGTACCACTTCGTCGCTGGCGTGAAGGTGAGCAGCACCGCCAGCGCGCCGGTGAACAGTCCCGTCTTGAATGCGATGGCCCAATGGGTCAGGCTCATGATGTTGCCCCAGCTCCCCGGCATGCAGGTCATGCACGCACTGGTTGGCTGCCAGAAGCGCTGGATGAACAATTTCACGCGGCGTAGCCATTCGCTTCCCATCACGTACTCCCAGTGCGGGGTGTGCGGCCCCGCGGAAATCGTGCATCGCGAGCGCACGGTGGCGATGCGCGCGCGACGCGCTCCTGGCGTAAGCCGCGCCGGGAGCGTGTTACGACGGTTCAATGCGCCATGGCGCCCGATGCCGGATGATCCATGCCCATGGCGTCGTGCTTCATCGGCTTGTTCATCTGATCATGGCTCATCGCGCCGCCGTTGCTCATTGTATCTTGCGACATGGCGCCTTTGCCCATGGTGTCCTTGTGCATCGCATCTTTCGACATGGCGTCATTCGACATCGCGCCGCTTGCCTGCGCGAATGCAGCGCTCGCGCTCATGCTCAACAGGGCGGCCGAAATGGCAATTGCTGCGAATCGGATCGTGTTCATTTGCATTGCTCCTTGCTTGCTGGGTGGAAAAAACCGTTGCCTCTTTTCGGGCGGAAGTGAAACGGAGCCGTCGCGCGAAGCGGCGGCAGGAAGACGTCACGAACCGCCGAACCAGTTGTAGCCCTGGTCGACCCAGTAGCCGCCTGGATACGTATTCGTGACGAAAATCTCGACAATGTGCTTGGGGTTCTTGTAGCCGAGCTTCGTCGGCATGCGCAGCTTCATCGGATAGCCGTATTTCGCGGGCAGGCGCTCGCCGTCGTAGTCGAAGGCGAGCAAGGTCTGCGGATGCAGCGCCGTAGCCATATCGACGCTTTCGTAGTAGTTGTCGGCGCAGCGAAAGCCCACGTATTTCGCGGTGAGATCCGCGTCGACCCGGCGCAGGAAATGCGCGAAAGGCGTGCCGCCCCAACGGCCTATCGCGCTCCAGCCTTCAACGCAGATATGCCGCGTGATCTGCTCGGCGTGCGGCAGCGCGTACAACTCCGGCAGCGTCCAGACGCGCTGGCCCTTGACGAGTCCGCTGAGCCTGAGCCGATAGTCGCCGCCATCGACGACGGGCGCCTCGCTTTCGCTATAGAACGCGTTGAAGGGGAAGGGGCGGGTGATCTGGGCTTCGGTGTAGGTGGGTGCGAGCCGGCTTGGATCGAACAGCCATGCCTGCACGCGATCGTTGAGCCGGGAAACAGCGGTGAGGAACGTGCTGACCGAGGCGTCGTCGGTGATCGTGCAGCCTGTCAGCAGCGAAAGACCGCCGAGCGTGAGCATGCGCTTGCCGAACAGGCGCCGTGACGGCATGTCGAGTTCGCGTCGTGCATCGGCAAGAATCGCAGCGCGGTCGATTGCGATGATCTTGCGGTCTGTCGTGTTCATCTGGAATCCTTATCGAAGTCGAAGGGCGGCGACTCAAATAACATCGATCGGCGGGTTCAGCGTCCGCGAAGCATGGTGAGCAGCGAGCGCGGCACGAGCGCGACCATCGTCACGTGAACGAGCGCGAACGCCGCAAGCACGGACATTGCGCAAAAGTGCACCACGCGCGCCCGGTCGTATCCGCCCATCAACTCGCGAAGCAGCGGGAACTGCACCGACTTCCAGATCGCAAGGCCGGAAAGCACGAGGACAACGAGATCGATGATCGCAACGAGATAGGCGAGTTTCTGCACGGCGTTGTACTGGCTCAGGTCGGCGTGAGAGAGCCGCCCCATGAGCGCGGCGCGCAGATCATGCAGCACGGCGCGTGGGCTCAGCGGGAAGAACTTCGTGCGCCAGCGGCCTGTGGCGAGATTCATGGCGAGATAGACGAGGCCGTTGAAAAACAGCAGCCACATTGCCGCGAAATGCCATTGCAGTGCGCCGCCGAGCCAGCCGCCGAGCGTGATCGACGTGGGAATGACGAAGCCAGCGAACACGGGAGACGCATCGTAAATGCGCCAGCCGGAGAACATCATGACGAGCGCCGCGAGCGCGTTGAGCCAATGCGTGACGCGCAGCCAGAGCGGCTGGATTGCGCGTGGGCGGCGCATGCGGGCTTCAAGTGCGGGCGGTTCACCGATCGACGTGTGCATGGCGATGCCTCGTTAGCGCAGAGTTGAAAGTGAATTCGCTGTGGCGCGCGCCCCGGTTACAGCGCGTCGAGCATAAATTCGCGAGACCGGGGCGGCTAAAAATAAACCGCTTTGGCTGTAACCCAACTGGCGTGGCGAGCGAACTACCCATAACGGGCGCATGCGCTCGCGCCACGCGAAAGAGGCACAAGGTGGGTTTGACTAGCACATGGGCCAGGATGACGGAAGGGGCGACGCCCGGCGCGCGCGCCGGCGGAACGCATGCCGTTGCGGCGCGCGAAGCGTTCGGCTACGCTCACGCGAACGGGCGCGAGTGCGGCGGCGCTCGTAATCGTTTTGAAAGCTCGCCATCGCAAGACCGGGCGAGCGCCATTCCCACAAGTCCGCCAACGTATAGTCGCGACAATCCAGGACGACCTTTGCACTCCGCGGAAACCCGTCTCAAAGCGCTTTTCGTCAGCGGCCTGGAAGGCGACGCGCAAGCGTATCGCGACTTCCTCGAGGAACTCACGCGCCATCTGCGCGGCTACTTGCGCCGGCGCATTCCGCAGTTGCGCGACGACGTCGAGGACCTCGTGCAGGAGATTTTGCTTGCGGTTCACAACGCGCGTCACACATGGCGCCCCGACGAACCGCTCACGGCCTGGGTGCACGCGATCGCCCGCTATAAGCTGATGGACTTTTTCCGCTCGCGCGCACGCCGCGACATGCTCAACGATCCGCTCGAAGATCACACCGATCTCTTCGCCGCGCCCGACGACGAACCCGCACAGGCGCGCCGCGATATCGGCAAGCTGCTCGAACAGTTGCCCGACAAGCAGCGCCTGCCGATCGTCCACGTGAAGCTCGAAGGGCTTTCGGTCGTGGAAACGGCGAAGCTCACGGGACTCTCCGAATCGGCGGTCAAGGTGGGTATTCATCGCGGTTTGAAGGCGCTTGCCACGCGCATCAGGGGAGCGCGATGAAAACCGACGATCTGATCAACCTGCTTGCCGCCGGCGATGCGCGCGTGGACCGCAAGGCTGTGCTGCGCCGATTCGCGCGGGCGCTGGCGCTCGGTTTCGCGGGTTCGGTCGTGCTGATGAGCGTGGTGTTCGGCGTACGGCACGATCTCATGAGTGTCATGCACACGCCGATCTTCTGGGCGAAGGTCGCGTTCCCGTTGTGCGTCGCGGCCGCGGCCGCGCTCGCGGTCAGCCGCCTCGGGCGGCCGGGCCGGCGCGGCGGCTACGCTTGGGCGCTGGTGGCGCTGCCGTTCGTCGCCGTGCTGGCGGGCGCATGGCTCGCGCTGGGCGACGCGGCGCCCGCGCAACGCATGTCGCTCGTGCTGGGCCTCACATGGCGCACGTGCCCGTTCAATATCGTGCTGCTTTCGGTGCCCACGTTTGCGGCCGTGTTCTGGGCCGTGCGCGGTCTCGCGCCCACCCGCCTGCGCGCGGCGGGCGCGGCGGCCGGGCTCTTTGCGAGCGCGCTAGCGACCATTGCGTATTGCCTCCATTGCCCGGAGATGAACCCGGCGTTCTGGAGCGTCTGGTATGTGATCGGCATGTTGTTGCCCGCCTGCATTGGCACGTGGCTGGGGCCGCGGCTGCTGCGCTGGTAACGACGCGCGCTGATCAACTCGCGTGAGCGCGCGTCACTGCTTCAGGAAGCGTTGCGCCAGGGCTTCGTAAAGCGGCGGCGCGAATAGCCTGGAAACCTGGCTCGAAACGAGCGCCGTTGCCATCAACGAGATCACGAGCGCGTGCCCGTCGATCATTTCGATGACGATGACGAACGCCGTGATCGGGCTCTGCGTGACGGCGGCCAGATAGCCGACCATGCCGAGCGCGATCAGCATCGGCAACTGCATCTGCCCGAACACCATGTGCAGCACGTTGCCGATGCCCGCGCCGATCGCCAGCGAA
>NZ_JAMBPR010000107.1 GCF_024206475.1 Paraburkholderia sp. CNPSo 3274 | reverse complement strand
CCAAGCCGCCCGCAGACCATCATGCCTGGACGTGCCTGCCCAATCGCGTATCCCGATTGTTTCTTGCCCTCGCTTCGCTTCCCGCACTCGACACGCACAACCGGCGCCGCACCGATTCAATCCCCATAGCCACCGACAGCGGAGCGGCTTAGCTCAACGAATTTTTAGCGGAGCGGAAACGGCTTGTTCGCCGTGTCCCTAGTCAATTCATTGCGCCGCTTCCGCTCCGCTAAAAATCCTCTGGATTATTTCCCTGCCGCTGACTTGAGCTGAGGGCAGGGGGCGGGGCACACCGAGCCCGGCGAATACCCAGCGCTTTTCACATCACATCATTCACAAGGAGCACGCACATGCATGTATTTGTCACTGGCGGGACCGGCCATTCCGGTCCGTACATCATCTCCGACCTTATCGCTGCCGGCCATGAGGTCACCGGCGGTGTCCGCGCTCGGTGCCAAGGCGCGTCGCGGCAGCCTTGAGGATCTCAACGGGCTCAAGGAAGCGGCCGCGGCCGCTGACGGTGTCATCCACGTTGCCCACAGGCAGGACCTGCTTCCTACCGCCGGGATCAACGGCGTGGCCGCTGCGGAACTGGAGATCATGCTCGCATATGGCGAGGCCCTGGCGGGCACGGACAAGCCGCTGGTCACGTCGGGGAGCATTGGCTCGCCCGGCTGGGAAGGCCTGGGTCGGCCGGCCACCGAGGAGGATCAGCCCCTTCCCGGCGGCGATCCGTACAAGAATACCCTGCGGGTTCGTAACATCGTGGAAACCACGGTGATTGGCCTCGCTGAGAAGGGCGTCCGGTCTTCGGTCGTGCGCATTCCTGAGATCATGCACAGCACGACCGATAACGCCGGCTTCCTTCCGCTGCTGATCGGGCTCGCGAAGGAAAAGCGTGTTGTCGGCTACCCCGGCGACGGTCAGAACCGGTGGGCCGCCGTGCATGCTCATGACCTCGCGACCGTGTTCCGTCTGGCGCTCGAGAAGGGTCCCGCCGGGAGAAACTGGCACGCGGTTGCTGACGAAGCTTTCACGTACCGCGAGCTCGCTGAGGCGATTGGCAGCCGTCTGAACCTACCCGCCGTGCCCATTCCCGCGGACGAGCTCATGCTGCCCGGATTTTTCGGGTTCCTCGCGAATCTGGTCAAGCTGGACACCCCGGCGTCGAACGCCATCACACGCCAGACCCTTGGCTGGGAGCCTACTCGGCCCGGCCTGTTCGCCGATCTGGACAACGGCCATTACTTCCCTGCCGGCTGACGCCGCCGAGGGACCACCAACGGCACCGCAACTCTTAGGAGAATGAAGATGAGTACTATCAGCATCATCGGCGCAGGAACCATGGCCACGGCGATTGCCGGCCGTATTGCCGACGCCGGGCATACCGTCGAGGTAGTCAACCGCGACCCCGACAAGGCACAGGCGCTGGCCGACAAGCTCGCGGCCGGAGCGACGACAGGGACGTACGGCGCAGCGCCGGCGGGCGACATCGTCATCCTCGCCGTGCCGTACAGCAGTGCGGCGGCGGTGGTGGCCGACTTTGGGGAAGCGCTCGACGGCAAGGTGATCATTGACATCGCCAACCCCGTTGCCCCCGACCTTTCGGGCCTCGTCACCCCCCACGGCAGTTCTGGAGCGCAGGAGACCGCCAAAGGGCTCCCCGCTGGCGCGCATGTCGTGAAGGCATTCAACACCATCTTCGGTCACGTACTCGCCAAGGGTGGACGCCTCGACGCGTTCATGGCAGCCGACGACGCGGGGGCCAAGGCGCGCGTCTCGACCTTCCTCGAAAGTCTCGGTCTGCGCCCATTTGATGTTGGGGGTCTGAACATGGCCCAGACGCTAGAGGCGGCCGGCCTGATGATGATCGGCTTGGCCAAAAACGGCGCCGGCACCTGGAACTTCGCCCTGAACGTCGATCTCGTCTGAACGACCGACACCACGGCGTCGCCGGCAGGTCAAAAACACCAATGGGAGCAAGTCAGCAGACAGCGCCGACCACGAAAGGATTTGAGGTGTCTAGCGACGAGGAAGTCATTAGGAAGCTCTACGCCGCCTCGGATGAGCGAGCGACGGTCGTCAACAAGATTGCCTCCATGTTTTCTTGCGAAGGATACATGTGGGATATGGTCGCCGGCATGAAGTTCCGAGGGCAGGCTATTGGCGAGTCCATCGCTGGCTTCGCAAGGGCATTCCCCGACGTCCGCCGAGAGTTACTTAACGTCTACGTCGCGCAGAACGTCATCATTGTCGAACTCGCAACGCGGGGAACACATATAGGTGAGCTGCCGCTTCCCGCTGGTGCTCTAGCTCCTACGGGCAAGTCAATCGATGTCCCGTCTTGCGATGTCTTTCACCTCGGCGAGGGTGCGAAGATCACATCCTTCCATTGTTACAGGGAGGCTGCCGTAATGCAGCGGCAACTTGGCGTCGGCTGAGTCCCTGTCGCCAAGCTATCCGATGTGAGAAAAATGGAGACGTGCGATGAGCATCGAACACAATGTCCAGATAGTTAAGGACTTCTTTGCAGCAATGGGCCGCAGCGATAGGCAAGGTCTGCTGGCGCTGACTTCCGAAGATATCGAGTGGATCATTCCGGGCAAGGACTGGCCGCTGGCCGGCACCCACCGCCGACACGCGGGATTGGCGGATCTGCTTCAGAAGGCTTCCGAAATGGTGGAAACGTCATACCCCGCCCCTCCCGAATTCGTAGCCCAGGGCGACCGGGTTCTGGTCGTCGGCTTCGCGACGGGCAGAGTCAAAGCCACGAACAAGACGTTCGAAGACCACTGGGTCTTTGCCATCACCGTTCGAAATAGCAAAGTGACGAACATCCGGGAGTACATCGACACGCTTGCACTGGCGCGGGCCTCCGAACTGCCAGGCGAGCGCCAAGGTATCGATAGCGGCAATTGACCCGACGAACAAAATCATGGACTGAACGTCGCTTAGCTGCGTGCAGCGGACCTTCGAATGTCCGACTCCTTCGCAGGTCGACTGACCGGAACTGGCCGGGTCCTGCCTTGGGGGATCCGCAGGACACGACCCGTTCGAGTCAGTCCCGATTCGCAAAATCACCTCTCGGCGGAGTGGTAACGTCGTGTCGACAGAACCCCGCGTTTGTAAGGTCCCTGTGCAACACTTTGATGTCAACCACTCGTCGACGCAGGTGAACGCGATGGATGAGCCACATACTGTCACGACTACCCCCATTCTTTGCGCCGACTCGGCGGTGTGGTTTTCCGCCTATGGCTTCGGCTGGGGATACTGCGCTTTCGCGCTGCCGTTTGAAGTCGTTTGCGAAGAGCTTGGCGCTCGCAATGAGACTGTGCAACAGGTGCGACTCGCGTTCGAGTTGAACAAACGCCGAATTCTAAGGACCGTGCAGCAATATGGAGCAGCATCTGCAACAGGAGAGCGCATACCGCCGTTGGTCGCAGATCTTCAGCGCGGGACGCCCGAACTCGATTACTTTGGAGCATAAATGCCGACAGACCACGCTTGGCCGACCTCTGCCTGACGCGATCGGCCGCACGCGACCCCAACTCGGCCGTCCGGCGGTGTAAGGGCGCATGATCGCTCCTGGCCGAGCGGCGACTTCCTCTAAGACCTTTCCTTTCTGGCGAACTTCGGGGGACATCGAGGTCGGTTACCGGCCTGCGCCCAGTTCCTGCTGTCGCCGCACTCGCGCGTCCTCCTCAAAACGTGTCTCTTCGAGTTCCTGTAGCACGCCATCGAGGTCCACAGGTCGCGTGTCGACTTCGATGCGACCGGTCAGTTCGGCATCGACATGCAGCCGCCCTGCTTCGAAGAGCGCCCACATCTCCGTGCCATAACTCGCGGTGAGTATTTGCGGTGCAAACCGTCCGAAGTACGCGGCCAGGTTGTCGACGTCTCGCTTGAGCATCGAGGCGGCCTCGTTGTTGCCGGCTGCGTCGACGGCCTGTGGCAGATCAATGATCACTGGCCCGTCCGCTGCCAGCAGGATGTTGTATTCCGACAGATCGCCGTGAATCACCCCCGCGCAGAGCATGCGGACAACCTGGTTCAGCAGCAGCGCGTGCAGTTCGAGGGCGCGGGCTTCAGTCAGATCGACATCGTTGAGCCGTGGTGCGACGTCACCCACCTCGTCGATCACCAACTCCATCAGCAACACGCCGTCGGTGCAAATATAGGGTTGCGGCACGCGCACACCTGCATCGGCGAGCCGGAACAGCGCGTCGACTTCAGCGTTCTGCCAAGACGCTTCCTGCATCTGACGGCCGTAGCGCGTACCTTTTTCCATCGCCCGCGCCTGCCGGCTGTTCTTGACCTTGCGACCATCCCGATACGACGCGGCTTGCCGAAAACTGCGCTGCTTCGCGTCCTTATAGACCTTAGCGCAACGCGTCGAATCGCCGCTGCGCACGACGTAGACTGTTGCCTCCTTGCCGCTCATCAACTGGCCGATGACTTCGTCGATAAGTCCTTCTTCGAGAAGCGGTGCAAGTCGTTTGGGTATTTTCATGCGATCGTCGGCCGTGGATGGTCCGCTGAGGTATGCGCGACCAACAAACCGATGAATCGAGCCGCCGGTGCTCGCGGCCGTAAGCTTGCTGCGTGGGAGATGAATGGAGTCATGCCGGATTATAAGGGTGGCCGAGGACGAGCTGACGCAAATCTCCCGGCGACTGCGTAGATGGATCGTGCCGCACTTCCAGACCGCTTGCTTCTTGGCATGACGGGCGATACCCGACCCTTCCCGGTCATTCAACCCAGCGAGGAATGACCGGCAGCTTCCGGGGGCGTAACGGCCACCCATTTCTCCCCGGCTAAAAAAGCTGGCGCGTGGATATATGCGCTTCACGACGATGATTCTTCGCGCGCCTGGGCTCCGCGAGCGCGCCACCTTGAAACGCTGCAGCCGAACTCGCGGCTAAACCAGTGCGAAAAGGTACTGGAAGCTGAAAAGCCAAGCAGCGTGGCAACTTCCGAGAGCGGGCGTTCGCGATTTTCGATGTGGCGCGTGACCATGTCGACGCGCACCGCATTGAGAATCGACGAATAACTTTCGCCGTAGTCGGCCAGCTTGCGGTGAACGGTGCGCCGGTCGACGCCAAGGTGCATCGCAATCCGCTCGAGCGAGCAGACCCCTGCTGGCAGCAATGCTAAGACCAGCTTTCGCACCCTGTCAGGCATGGTCGTGCCCGACTGGACGAGCAAGGTATCGAGATATTGCCGCACCTGATGAGCCATCGCGGGGTCGTACGTCGGCAGCGACTGCTCGAGGTCGGAGGCGCGACAGACGATCCCATCGAAGTCCTGATTGAATTGCGCAGGCATGCCAAATACCCGCGCGCAGATCGCGAGACTGCGTGGCGCCGTGTGCATGAAGCAGATGCTGCGCGGGCGCCACGTCGCCCCCAGAAAGAGGGAGATGGTTCGGTAAAGCACGCCGACTGCCAGCTCGATGGCCTGGCGCCGCGTGCCGGCCGCCTGGATCTCCTCGCTGATGATCACGAGGCCTTCGGCTTCCTCGATGCGGATCATGAGCGCCTCATTCTGCAGGTGCAGATAGCGCACCATCGATTCGAGCGCCTTGCGCAAGGTTGGCTCTTCGCGCACCGCGAACGCGAGCGGCCCCAGGTCTGAAAGCTGGCGCGACTCCGCCATGCGCAGGCCCAGATCATCCACGTCGGCGGCCTCGGCTGACACCTCCAACAGGCGCACGACGCTATCCACGGGAATCTTCATGTCCGGGTCCAGCAAGGCATACCGGCTGATGCCCGCCTCCGCCAGTTCCTTGTACGGATCCAATCCTACTGAGCGTGCGGTCTCAATGTAGTTGGTCAGTGCGGTGCTGCGCAGCATGTACGCCATGGTGCTTTCCCGAGGTGTCTCAAAATCCCAAGAAAATGTCACAAAAAAGCAAACGGCATTCTAGCCGTTTTTCGATACTAGGTCCATGCCAGCCACTTGGCCCAACACATCTCTACCCAGGAGACAACCATGAACTTTATCGACGGATCGTTTTATCCCGAAAACCAGGAAAAACTTGTTATCACTGTCGCCCCTTATGGCCCTCAGTTTGAGGTCAGCGATTTCCCGGAAGACATCCCGGTCACTATGGAAGAGCAGATCCAGAAGGCAGTCGACTGCTACAACGCCGGTGCCACCGTGTTGCACCTGCATGTGCGCGAACTCGATGGCAAAGGCTCCAAGCGCTTATCCAAGTTCAATGAATTGATCGCCGGCGTGCGCGAGGCAGTGCCGGACATGATCATCCAGGTGGGTGGTTCCATTTCTTTTGCCCCCGAGACGGATGGCGATATCGCCAAGTGGCTCTCCGATGATACCCGCCACATGCTGGCCGAATTGACGCCCAGGCCGGACCAGGTGACCGTGGCCATCAATTCGAACCAGTTCAACATCATCGAGGCACTGTCCGAAGCTGATGTCGCGGGCACCTCGTTCGCCGACCCGGCGAAGCAGGTCGCTTACAGGGAAATGACCATCCCCGCCGGCCCGGCATTTCTCGAAGAGCACATCAAACGCCTCTCGGAAAACGGCATTCAGATCCAGTTTCAGCTGGGTAACATCAATTCCCTGGAAACGGTTGAGCGCATGATGCGCCGCGGTGTCTGCAACGTGCCGTTGATCCTGACCTGGATCCCGATTGGTGGCGGTGCGGACTCCATGACCCCGTACAACATGACGAACTTCCTTAACGCCGTGCCTGACGGTGCAGTGGTGACCTTCGAAGCTCAGATGAACAACGTGTTGCCGCTCAACATGATTGCCATCGCGCTCGGCCAGCATGTGCGTTGCGGGATTGAAGACACAATCTGGACGCCAGATCGTTCGCGCAAGATGACCAGCGTTGAGCAGGTCGAACAATTGGTGCGCATTGCCAGGGAATGCGGCCGTCCGGTCGCGAACGCCAGGGAGGCGCGAGAGATCTACAAGATCGGCACTTTCTACAAAGGTGCCGATGAAACGCTCGCCGCAAACGGTTTTGCGCCGAACCGCAAACCGGGCGAGAAGGGCTTCGCGCGGCAAGCCTGATTCTGAAAAGGTGGCCGGCGTGGAGCCGGCCGCCTGGTGCATCAGTGCCCATTCCACGCCGCATCCACTGAGTACCCTTTTCATGTGGCAGCCAGCGGGCATCAAGCCTTGCATTCACTGGCGACCGTGGCCGCCCGGCAGGACTTCATCGACTTCCAAAGTCGGCCATTTACCTTGTGAGTCCGTTTATGAGTACCCGGAACAAAGTCATCATCACCTGCGCTGTCACAGGTGCGATCCATACCCCGTCGATGTCGCCCTACCTGCCGGTGACGCCTGAAGAAATTGCCGATGCGGCAATCGGGGCTTGTGAAGCCGGCGCATCCATCATTCATCTTCACGCTCGGGATCCCCAAACGGGAAAACCTGATCAGCGCCCGGAAGCATTTGAACCCTTCCTCAAATCGATCCGCCAACGCAGCCCGGCCATCATCAATCTCACGACGGGTGGCTCGCCCTACATGACCGTTCAGGAGCGCATGCTTCCTGCCAAAGTTTTCAAACCGGAAATCGCGTCCATGAACATGGGAACGATGAACTTCGGCTTGTTCCCGATGTTGAACCGTTTCCAGGAATTCAAACACGAGTGGGAGCGGCCGTTCCTCGAAGGCAGCAAGGACCAGGTGTTCCGCAATACCTTTGGCGACCTGGAAACCGTGTTCGAGGAGCTCGGGCCCAACAACACACGCTATGAGTTCGAGTGTTACGACACCGCTCACCTCTACAACCTGGCGCACTTCGCACAGCGAGGTCTGATCAAGCCGCCATTCTTCATTCAGACCGTGTTCGGCATCCTGGGCGGTATCGGTACCCACCCCGACGATGTGATGCACATGAAGCGTACTGCCGACCGCCTGTTTGGCGACGCCTACCGTTGGTCTGTGCTGGGCGCTGGCGTAAGCCAGATGAAGATCGCGGCGATGGCAGCTTCCATGGGGGGGCATGTGCGCGTGGGACTGGAAGACAGCTTGTGGCTTGGCAAAGGTCAATTGGCCAGGACCAATGCGGAGCAAGTGACAAAAGTACGCCGGATTCTCGAAGGCCTGGGCCTCGAGGTGGCAACGCCCGCCGAAGCGCGCGACATCTTGCAACTCAAGGGTGCAGACCAGGTAGAGATCTGATACCCGCGTGCGCATCGTTGGATCTTCCGGGCGCGGGGTCTCGATGTCGTTGGTCAGGGCGGTGCTTCGCAGCATGCGAGGACATAGTGCTTACCCGAGGTGTCTCAAAAACGAAAAAAAATGTCACAAAAAAACAAAATAGGCTCTACCTGATCTTCGATACTACGTTCCATGTCATTCGACACCTTCGACGAGTCCAGCGTCCACACAGTAAGGATCACGCATGAATTTTCTGGACGATTCTGCGTGACAAATGCGGTAACGGGCCGCCCACTGCGGCGGGCCGGCATACATTGAGCACGGAAGCGCTTTCGACGTAAAAGCTTCCTCTCTGGAGACACTCATGAATTTACTCCCCGACACACAGCCGGACGGTGCTGGCGACGACTACCTTGTCGGTCGGACACATGCATGGTTCGCGTTCGCAATGACGTTTGCCCTGATGCTCTTCGATTACATCGACCGTCAGGTCATCGTGTCGCTGTTTCCGCACCTGAAACTCGCCTGGAACCTCTCGGACAAGCAGCTGGGCGCGCTGGTCTCGGTTATCTCGATCGTCGTCGCAGCAGGCAGCATTCCGGTGGCGCTGTGGGCGGACCGCTTCAGCCGCGTCAAGAGCGTCTTCGTGATGGCCGCGCTGTGGAGTCTTGCGTCGATTTCTTGCATGTTCACGCGCAACTATAGCCAGATGTTTGCCGCGCGCGCATTGGTTGGAGTAGGCGAGACCGGCTACGGTTCAGTTGGCGGCGCATTGATCGCGAGCCTCTTTCCGAAGCGGCTGCGCGCGACCCTGCTGGGCGCTTTCTTCGCAGCTGCCTCGATCGGCTCCGTGCTGGGTGTCGTGCTGGGCGGCGTCATTGCGGCACGCTGGGGATGGAGGTCGGCCTTTGGTGTCGTTGGCGTGCCGGGACTCGTGCTGGCCGTCCTGTACCTGTTGGTTCCGGATTACAAGACGGTCGCGCTTGCACCCAGCGCGGGGAATGCTCCGCAGACCGAGCAGAAGTTCTCGACGCAGGTCGTGAAAGCGCTGCGAAGCTCCCCGGCGATGTGGTGGACGTGCCTCGGCGCTGCCTTCCAGCTCATCGTGGTCTCCACGATCTGGGCCTGGCTGCCGAGCTATTTCGTTCGCTACCATGACGCCCGGCCAGAGCAGGCCGCCATTCAGGCGGCGGTAATCGTGCTGTGCGGCGCGGCGGGGTCGCTGGTGTGGGGATTCGTTGCCGATCGCCTTGCCTCACGCAAGCCCCGCAACAACCTGAATCTGATGATAGTCCTGCCCGTCGTGACCACGGTGGTCCTTGCCGCCGCTTTCGGCGGTGTGGTTCCGGCCAGCCGGGAATACGCGGTAATTGCGCTCGGAGGGTTTCTGATGACGTGCACGTTGGCACCGTCGGCGAGTGTCGTGCTCAGCGTGATCCATCCGGGTTTGCGTTCCACCGGGGCTGCGCTCCTCGCGCTGTTCCAGAACCTCTTTGGCCTCGCGGTGGGGCCGTTCGTGGCCGGTGTATTGTCCGATGCCTGGGGACTCAAGGGCGCGCTCGCCATCATGCCGGCGTTCGGGTTGGTCGCCATGGTGTGCTTCCTGTTTGCAAGGCGCACCTATGAAACGGAGGTGGCGGCTGTGACGGCGGCGGTTCATCTGGAAGCCGCGGCCGCGCCGGCCGGCGCGAAGTCGGCGCTCTCTGCTCAAGCTCCATATTGACGCCAGAATTGACCGCCAACATCCGCGAGCGCATCAAGATCGCGCTGTCGGCACGCGGCGAGAAGCAGCCGGGGCGGGCGCAGCAAGCGCTGCTCACCCCTCATCGGCCATTTATTTGACATCACGGAATACAGGAGCAGTACATGGCAAAGGCAATCCGCTTTTACGAAACCGGGAGCCCCGAAGTTCTGCGTTATGAGGATATCCAGGTCGGTGAGCCCGGGCCTGGGCAGGTGCGCCTGCGCCACGAGGCCGTCGGTCTGAATTTCGCGGACATCTACTTTCGCACCGGGTTGTATCCGGCGGCGCTGCCGTCGGGCATCGGCACCGAGGCCGCCGGTGTGGTCGAAGCGGTTGGCCCGGGTGTCACGAGCGTAGCCGTGGGCGATCGCGTGACCTATACGGGCGCCTACAACACGCTCGGCGCCTACACGACGGAGCGCATTATCGACGCCGCGCCGCTGATCAAGCTGCCGGATGCGATCAGTTGCGAGACGGCCGCTGGCATGACCATGCGAGGCTTCACCGCCTCGTATCTGATGCGCCGAATCTACGCGTTCAAGAACGGCGACACCGTCCTGCTGCACGCGGCGGCCGGTGGCGTGGGCCTGATCGTGTCGCAATGGGCAAAGCTGCTTGGACTGACCGTGATCGGCACGGTGTCGAGCGAGGCCAAGGCTGAAGTCGCGCGTGCGCATGGCTGCGACCACATCATCAACTACAGCCAGGAAGACGTGGCGAAGCGCGTGCGCGAGTTGACGGGTGGAGTTGGGGTGAACGTGGTTTTCGATAGCGTAGGCAAGGATACCTTCGAGGCCTCGCTCGACTCGCTCAAGCGCCGTGGCCTCCTGGTCTGCGTGGGGACGGCTTCGGGGCCGATCCCGCCGTTCAACCCGCACATCCTGGCGCTCAAGGGGTCACTCTTCGTGACGCGTCCGGCGCTGGCCGATTACATCGCTGATCCTGCGGAGCGCGCGGAACTCGCCGGCGAACTGTTTGGCCACGTGGCGGCCGGCCGCATCAAGATCGGGATCAACCAGCGCTATGCGCTCGAAGACGCCGTTCAGGCGCACCGCGATCTCGAATCCCGCAAGACGACCGCTTCTTCCGTCTTTGTGATCTGAAGTTATCAGGAATGCCAATATCATGCGCATCGAACAACTGACTCACGCTGTCGGCGCGGAGCTCACAGGCGTCAATCTGGCCGACGCTGTCCACGACGACGGATTGTTTGTCGAGATTCGCGCCGCTCTTTTGCAGCACCGCGTGCTGTTTCTGCGCGACCAGGAGCTCAGCCGTGCAGAGCACGTCGCGTTCGCGCGGCGCTTCGGCGAACTCGAAGACCATCCCGTCGCCGGGAGTGACCCCGACCACCCGGGTCTCGTGAGAATCTACCGCACGCCGGAACAGCCGAACGACCGCTACGAGAATGCGTGGCACTCCGACGCTACCTGGCGCGAAGCTCCACAGTTCGGCGCCGTGCTGCGATGCGTGGAGTGCCCGCCGGTGGGCGGCGACACCATGTGGGCAAACATGGTGCTCGCCTACGAAACGCTCCCCGCGCATGTGAAGACCGAAATCGCTGACCTGGTCGCCCGCCACAGCATCGAAGCGACATTCGGCGCGAACATGCCCATCGAGAAGCGGCTCGCGCTCAAGGCGCAATACCCGGATGCGGAGCACCCGGTGGTGCGCACGCACCCGGAAACCGGCGAAAAGGTCCTCTACGTCAACGTCTTCACGACGCACTTCACCAACTTCCACACGCCGGAGCGGGTGCGCTACGGTCAGGACGCCAACCCCGGAGCCGCGGATCTGTTGCGTTACCTGATCAGCCAGGCATATATCCCCGAGTACCAGGTGCGCTGGCGCTGGAAGCCCAACAGCGTGGCGATCTGGGACAACACCGCGACCCAGCACTATGCGGTGATGGACTACCCCCCGAGCCACCGCAAGATGGAGCGAGCCGGGATCATTGGCAGCAAGCCTTATTGATTGCAGGCATACCTTGCAGATAGCCCGGCGGGCGTCAACACCCGGCGCCCGCCCAACTTCCAGTCAGAAAGCATCAGTCATGTCACGTCAGATCCCGGTCGCATCAGTCGACGAACTCAGCCCTGGGCGGCGCAAGCTCGCCTTTGTCGACGGCCGCAGCGTTGTCCTCTTCAATATCGAGGGGAACGTCATCGCCATTGAGAACTCGTGCCCGCATCACGGGGCGTCGCTCGCCAATGGCCAGCTCGACGGACATGTTCTGCGCTGCCCGGCGCATGGACTGCGTTTCGATCTACGCGCCTGCGCCGAACCGGATGCTCCGGGCTTATGTCCCGTGCGTCTGCAGATACTGGAGCGCGATGGGAAGTTCGCGCTACTAATCTAGTGTCCGGGCAAGTCTGAAAAAGACGAGACCGGTTCTAACCACAGAGAAGGCAGGACAAGCGACGTGGACGGTAGCCCACGCTGCGGCTCCTGATCGTCTCGCACAGAACGGAAATATAGCCTCCAGAGGAGGAGACACAATGCGCGCAAACGAAACGCTAATTACGCCGACGCCATCGGCCTATTCGTACCCGCTCCTGGTCAAGCAGCTGCTGCTCAACTCGCTGAGCCTGTACGCAGACCAGGAAGTCGTCTATCGAGCTGAGCAGCGATACCGCTTTCGCGATTTCCATCAACGGATCGGTCGGCTCGCGAACGCCCTGAGTTCACTGGGCGTTTGCCACGGCACGACAGTCGCGGTCATGGACTGGGACAGCCATCGCTACCTGGAGAGCTACTGTGGCATTCCGATGATGGGCGCGACGCTGTTCACGGTAAACGTCCGCCTGTCGCAACAGCAGATCCTTTACACGCTGAACGATGCGCGGGCCGAAGTCGTGCTGGTTCATGCCGATTTCGTTCCGGTGCTCGAGCAAATCCGCACGGAACTGACTTCGGTTCGCCACGTGGTGGTGCTCGCTGACGGCGAGCCAATGCCGGACACACGCATGCTGCTGGCCGGAGAGTACGAGGAACTGCTGGCAGAGGCACAGCCCGGATTCGAGTTTCGCGACTTCGACGAAAACACCCGGGCAGCCATGTTCTATACGACCGGCACCACCGGCGACCCAAAGGGCGTGACATACAGCCATCGCAACATCGTGATGCACGCCATGGCGACCGCCATGAGTCTGTGCGCGCCGCGTGAGGGCCAGAGGCTGCACCGCGAAGACGTCTACATGCCGATCACGCCTATGTTCCATGTGATGGCATGGGGCATGCCCTACATCGCCGTGATGCTCGGACTCAAGACGGTTCTGCCCGGGCGCTACGTTGCGGAGCGGCTGCTGGCGCTGCGCGAGAAGGAGCAGGTTACGTTCTCCCATTGCGTGCCGACAGTCCTGCAGATGCTGCTGCAGGCTGCACGCAGCGCTGGCAAGAGTTTGTCGGGATGGAAGCTCATCATCGGCGGGTCGGCGTTTTCGCCGGCGCTTTGCGACGCTGCCATGGAGCTTGGGGCAGATGTGTTCTCCGGTTACGGCATGTCGGAGACTGGGCCGATCGTGGCACTCGCGCAGTTGCCGCCTGGGTACAAGCCGGCGAGCCGCGAAGAGGAGGTGCGCCTGCGCTGCTCCACCGGACGCCCGGTGGCCATGGCCGATTTCCGGGTGGTCGACGCGAGCATGAAGGACGTGCCGCGTGACGGGAAGTCCCACGGCGAGATCGTACTGCGTGCGCCGTTTCTGACGATGAGTTATGCCAACAAACCCGAGGCGTCGGAGCAGCTGTGGGCCGGCGGTTACCTCCATACACAGGACATTGCGGTGACGGGTCCGGACGGCTTCGTGCAGATCGTCGACCGGATGAAGGACGTCATCAAGACCGGCGGCGAATGGGTCTCGTCGATCGAGCTGGAGCGACTGATTGCTGAGGTAGTGGGGGTGCAGGAGTGCGCGGTGGTGGGCGTGGCGGACGAGAAGTGGGGAGAACGCCCCGTGGTGCTCGTCGTACGCCGACCTGACGCCGGCGTCACCTCCCAGAGTGTTCGGGACCATTTGATGACCCACGCACAGGCGAACCGGATCAGCCGTTATGCGGTGCCTGAAGCGGAGCGCATTGCCTTTGTCGAGGAAATCCCCAAGACGAGCGTCGGCAAGATCGACAAAAAGCGCATCCGCGAATGGATCGCCTGAACACCGGATTTCACACAACGCTGGGCGACATCGGATCGCTACGCATAACTAAACCAAACGGAGACAACATGAAAGTCAAACTCACCGCTGCCGCGGGATTGGCAATGCTCGCCAGTACGGCATACGCACAATCGACCGTCACGCTCTATGGCGCGCTCGACTCTGGTCTGCTCTACCAGAGCACGTCGGCGTCATACTCGGCGGCACCGTTTTTGCCGAACACCAAACTGAACGGCAACGCGGGCCATGTGGTTCAGCTCAAGGACGGTGGCATTTACTCGAGCATCTTCGGGATGAAGGGCTCGGAAGACCTGGGCGGCGGATACGCAGCCAACTTCAAGCTTCAGGGAGCGTTCAACAGCTCCAACGGCCAGCCGGGCAAGTCCGGTACGCCGACTGCAAGCTCGATTTTCACCCAGGTCACAACCGTCGGTGTGTCGGGCCCGTTCGGCAAGATCGACTTCGGCCGCCAGTTCGCGCCGATGGCCTACGCGATGGCCGAAACGGACGTACGTGGTGCGCAATACTTCGGCAGCGTCCTGACCGCCTGGCTGACCATGAACACGATGTCGGGCTGGACCGGAAGCAACTCGAACGCCCAGATTGGCGCGCTGTATGACGACAATGCGATCGTCTACAACTCGCCGTCATTCTACGGTGTGTCCGCAGCGCTCGAGTTCGCGCCCGGCGGCGTGGCAGGGCAGGCCCAGGGAGGCACGCGCGAGTCCGCGGTGCTCAAGTATTCAGGCTTTGGTCTAAACGCAGATGCCGTCTACTACAACGGGCACGATGCCAATCCGTTCCCATATGCCGCCGCCGGTAACCCTGCGACTGCCCAGACCGGTATCCCGCCGACTGGACAGAACAACAACCGCTTCGTCTACTTCGGCGCGAAATACACGTGGCACGATATCTCGGTCTCCGGTTCGTTCAGCAACGGTCGCAATCCGGCCAACTCGAATGGCGTTCCGAAGGCATTTGTTGTCTCAGGTGATTTCGACATGTGGACGGGCGGCATTGGCTACCGTTTCTCCCCGGCGCTTAACTTCACCTCGGGTGTGTACTACCTGAAGGACAACAAGAACAGCGCGAACCACTCTACCGCCTACGCTATCGGCGGCGACTACAGCATCTCGAAGCGCACGCTGGTTTATGCCCAGGCCGGCTACGTGGCCAACCGCGGGCAGATGAATCAGGAACTCATTTATGGGACGCCTGTAGCCCCGGGCCGCAACACCACGGCCGTCAACATCGGCCTGCGCCATACCTTCTAACTCAGGTCTGGGATTGGGACAGTTTCGCACTGGCTCGTCCTGGCACATTCTGCCGATCAATCAGAAGCAGCAACCAAAGGAGTATGTAATGAACACGACTATCAGGACCCTCAGCCTGGCGCTCTGCACACTGCTCGCCGCGACGTCCCTGCACGTGTCTGCCCAAACCGCAGCCAGCGCGCCTGGCACCAATTCCGCTGCGGCGTCTGGCGCGGAGGCACCCGCCACGCCGAGCAACACAAAACTGCGCCGCGCGGTGTACACCGCGATCGCGAAGCACAAGGAAATCCACGGCGGCAGTATCGGTGTTACCGCCAAAAATGGAGCGGTCACGCTAAATGGCTCGGTCACGGATGCCGCGCAGGTCGATAAGGTCGCCGAGATCGCGAAGGCTGTGCCTGGCGTGACCTCGGTGACAAACAAGCTGACGGTCCAGAAGCCCCTGGGCGGTATGTAAGCATGAACGGCACGCCGGAGGTACGGTAGCCCACCGGCGGCCATAGTGGGAGCCAGACAATGGAAACGATGCTGCGCTCGGTCTCGATGAGCGGCTATTTCGACGTGGCGCTGCGGGTTGGTCTGAACACGGTCGAACTCGCACACGAAGCGGGTCTCGACGCCGCGGCGCTCGCGAACCCGGACGAGCGCATTCCGGCCGCTGCGGCCTGCCTGTTGCTGGAGCGCTCGGCGCAAAAGGCGTCGTGCCCGACTTTCGCGCTGCAAATGGCCGCTACCCGGCGCAAGTTCGGTACCGGAGTGGTCAACGTGCTGCTCGTGCACAAGCGCACGCTGCGCGAAGTATTGCTCGCCGGTGCCGAATACGGCCATCTGCTCAATGAAGCGCTCGCGGTGCATATCGAGGACACGGGCACAACGGTCACGATCCGCGAGGAACTGGTCGTTGATACGGGCATCCCCACGAACCAGGCCATCGAACTTGCGGTAGGCGTCCTAGCGCGCCATTCCACTGCTCTGCTCGGCGAGCACTGGAAACCTCGTGCTGTGCATTTTATTCATCAAGCGCCACCCAGTCTCGCGTTTCACCGACGCTTCTTCGGCTGCCCGCTGGAGTTCGGCAGCGACTTCAACGGCCTCGTGTGCGCGACGGCTGATCTCGACCATACGAACCCTGCTGCTGACCCCGAACTCGCGCGCTATGCGAAAGACCTTGCCGAGTCGCTGAATGTGACGGGTGCCGGTTCAATCGTGCTCGAAGTGCGCAAGGCCCTCTACCTGTTGCTGCCGCTAGGGCAGGCCACCGTCGAGCAGGTTGCTGCACGTTTGCACCGGAGCGTTCGCACCATGCAGCGACAGCTCGAGCTTGCCAATACCAGCTTTTCGCGCTTGACGGAGGGAGTCCGGTACGAACTCGCCGTACGCTTCATGAGCAACTCGCGCTATCCGATCGGACGAGTGTCGGGACTGGTGGGATATGCGCACCAGGGGCCCTTCACGAACTGGTTCGTCGGACGTTTCGGCATGACGCCGCGCGCCTGGCGCAATAATCACAGAAGGTGGCTGTGCTGATTGGCCTTTAGCTTGTAGGCGACTGAAACCAAGAGTCGGTTATCGGGTTGGTGCCGCCATTCGAATGTCTCCACTGAGCCAGCGGCCAGTGTCCCCTTGTGGCCGAATGCCGCCTGACGCGGTCGGCCCAACCGACCCGTTGCCGCTAGTCGAGCCGTCAGAGTTGCATCGACCCTCCGCAGAGTCGAGCAGGCGCTCGATATGGCCGTTCACGGACAAGAATTCGGCATATATATGTGACCCGCTGCTTACTCCCGTCCGCCCGTATCGGCAGATTGGCCGCCGTGCGTCTTGAGCGTGCCAGTGGGTGCATTGGTGAGCAAATAAAGCATGGCTTCCAATCCAAGCACGTAGCTGTGAACTCCAAGACCGAAGATCACGCCATCCGCGATTTTCGCGATCAAACATTTGATTTCCCGTGCTTCGACATTCGTCATGTGTACTTCCACATAGGGTAGCGCTGCACCCTTGATGCAATCGCGCAGCGCATATCCCGCATAGTTGAAGCCCGCGGGATTCATGACGAGGCCGTCGACACCATCTTCAACGGCTCGATAGATGCGATTGATCGCTTCTCCTTCGACGTTGGTGTAGAAGATCTCCAGTTCGTAACCTTTCGAGCGCGCATGCTGGTGCAGCATGCCGTCAAGCTCGCTCGCCGTCGTCTTGCCGTATATCTCCGGTTCACGCTTGCCCAGGTGAATCATGTTAGCGCCCTGAATCAGCAGAATTCGCCACATGGTGACCGTTCCTTCTCTCATTCGGTAGACGCGATGGGCCCTTCAAACATTCGCTGGCAAACGGGAAGTGCATGCCCCAAATCGCCGATCCGATTCGTTCGCAGAACCACTATGTCGCGCGCCGGCTCCCGGAGGGAGCGGGGCGCGGCGCATTTGATGACATTGCCTCACCGTAAGTCCCGGGACCAGTCTAACGGTTCAGGACGTCCGCTCTAACCGACTCCGCAACGAGCCTGACCTCTTCGATGAGTTCGCTGGCGACGCCCAACTCCTGGAGTGCCATCGAAAGGTTTTCCATCACGGCGTCGAAATGATCGTCGTTCAGCCCGAGAGCGCGCGGATTCCCGTGGGCGGCGCGCAGCGTGCGCCCGTCATAAGCAGGCACGCCACCGAAGGCATACGCCAGAAAGGACTTCTGATGCCGCCGCAGCCGCGGCATATCGACTCCGCGAAAAAAGTGATTGATGCGGGTGTCCTCGAGAACGTTCTCGTAGAACTTGTCCACCGCGACATCGAGCGCTGGCGCGCCGCCCAATCTTTCATACAGGCTGGTCATGGCATTTTCCTCACGTTCAATAATCCGATCGGGTGATCAAGCCCGCGCTTTCCGGGAGCTGTGGCATTAATTCGGCGGACCGGGCAGCGGCAGGGTCGACGGCGAGGACCGATGTCGTCGAGCCGCTCGAGTCGTCAATGACCTCGGCGCCCGTCACGATCTTGCACTGCTGCAGCGCTCCTTCCGAGGTGTTGATGGCGCGCAGCACCGGCCGCGCGAGGGCTAGCCCGCTGGCGAGCGGATGAAAATCCAGCATGCTCGCCACGCCGGGTGTCAGCATGAACTCCTGCTGCAGGGGCACGCCGTAGCCATTCGTGAGCGTCTGCCCGTTCGCGTCGACAAAGCTCAGCTCGACCCGGCAGGGGTCCTGGGGTAGATGGTTAGCCACGCTCACCGCGCTAAAGCGCGCCGTGCCGTGTGGCTCGACACGACCCCGAGGATGCCGATCGACGCGTCACTCCCGCACGCAGTCCGGGTGCCACACGGATCCGGAGGCTCCGCGACTGCCGTCACGCCGCTTGCCGTGTCGTAAATTACGTGGCTCGCAACCATCACCCGGTAATCTGGGAAAAAGCGCTGGCTTGTGGACAGATTTAGGCTAGATCAGGGTCATGGATAACTCAACCCTCGCAGCGGAAAATGGCGTTTTCCACGTGTGCAATGGCGCTGCGGCATGGCGATGTCAATGGCGTGACGTCCTACCGACTCCAGTTCAGTTTCTCGTGACGGTCCGTGTCCTTTTGAATTGCGAATTTAATTTCACCTTTTCGGTGCACTGCGTGCTTCCCGGTCCGGACAGTGTTGCCTTCGGATTTCAAACAGGTGAGGCATACCTCAAGTCGCTAAGTCATGCTCGTCTTCTAGGTGCTGCCGACAACGTTTTCTTGCCGGGATTCCTTTCGTATGCGATCCACGAACGACGCCCTTCAGAGTATGGTAGCGGAGCGCGTGAGGTGTGATAGTGATGCGGGTCAGCGGAGGTCCGCCGGCATTTTCCAGGGAAGCAACGCGTCGTAGTCGTCGACGGTTTTCGCCAGAGGCAGGTGTTGGAACAGCCAGGTGAGGTACCGGTAGGGATCGATGCTGTTTGCCTTGCAGGTCTCGACGAGCGTATAGAGATTGGCGCTCGCGTTCGCGCCTTCGACGGTG
>NZ_JAMBPR010000106.1 GCF_024206475.1 Paraburkholderia sp. CNPSo 3274 | reverse complement strand
CGACAACGTCGGTATCCTGCTGCGCGGCACGAAGCGTGAAGACGTGGAGCGTGGCCAGGTTCTGGCCAAGCCGGGTTCGATCACGCCGCACACGCACTTCACGGCTGAAGTGTACGTGCTGAGCAAGGACGAAGGCGGCCGTCACACGCCGTTCTTCAACAACTACCGTCCGCAGTTCTACTTCCGTACGACGGACGTGACGGGCTCGATCGAGCTGCCGAAGGACAAGGAAATGGTCATGCCGGGCGATAACGTGTCGATCACGGTGAAGCTGATCGCTCCGATCGCGATGGAAGAAGGTCTGCGCTTCGCAATCCGCGAAGGTGGCCGTACCGTCGGCGCCGGTGTCGTCGCCAAGGTCATCGAGTAAGTTTTTGCCAGTCTCGTTGATCGACTAAGTGGTTTCGGGGTTGGCGATGCCGCCAACCCCAAAATGGTTTAGGGGTATAGCTCAACTGGCAGAGCGTCGGTCTCCAAAACCGAAGGTTGGGGGTTCGATTCCCTCTGCCCCTGCCAACTTCTCGCGCCTCGGCGCGTTGTTCTTTAAGGTGTTATGGCGAATCCTTCCGTCGAAACTGTTAATACTTCCAGCGACAAGCTGATGCTTGCGGCGGGCGTATTGTTGGTTGTGGCCGGGTTCGTAGGGTTCTACTGGCTCGGTAGCCAGGAGTGGTATGTCCGCGGTGCGGCGCTCGCAGTGGGCGTGATCGCGGGGGTGGTAGTCGGTCTTCTCTCGGCGCCCGGCAAGAGCTTCATCGCGTTTGCCAAAGACTCGTACAAGGAAGTTCGCAAGGTCGTCTGGCCGACTCGCAAAGAGGCCACGCAAACGACGCTGGTGGTCTTCGGTTTTGTGCTGGCAATGGCCATCATTCTGTGGGTTTGCGACAAATCCATCGAGTGGGTGATTTTCTCGGCGATTCTGGGTTGGAAATGATATGAGCGATACACCGGCATCCCCGAGCGGAAAGCGTTGGTATGTGGTGCACGCCTACTCCGGTATGGAGAAGAGCGTGCAACGTGCGCTTCAGGAGCGCATCGAACGTGCTGGCATGCAGGACAAGTTTGGCCAGATCCTCGTTCCGACTGAAGAAGTGGTCGAGGTGAAGGGTGGTCATAAATCGGTGACCGAACGTCGTTTCTTCCCGGGCTATGTCCTGGTTGAGATGGAAATGACGGATGAAACGTGGCACCTCGTGAAGAACACGGCAAAGGTGACGGGTTTCGTCGGCGGGGCGCGTAATCGCCCGAGCCCGATTTCGCCGCGCGAAGTCGAAAAGATCATGTCGCAGATGCAGGAAGGCGTTGAGAAGCCGCGCCCCAAGACCCTGTTCGAAGTCGGCGAGATGGTCCGTGTGAAGGAAGGTCCGTTCACGGACTTCAACGGCAGCGTCGAAGAAGTCAACTACGAAAAGTCGCGCGTCCGGGTCTCCGTCACCATTTTCGGTCGCGCCACACCGGTCGAACTCGAATTCGGCCAGGTCGAAAAGCTGTAAATCGAATACTACGGATCGCGCCTCTGGTGCGATCCGTTTTTCCGCGCTTACGGTCCGCGTTATGGCCGTAGAGGAGCGCCAGTAGTCCAGTCGGCTGTAGATGTCGCCAAAGCAGTTGGCACAGCGAAGATTGTGGCGAACGCGCGCTACCACTCACCAGAACGCTCACGCGTTCCAAAGAGGTTTTCAACATGGCAAAGAAAATCATCGGCTTTATCAAGCTGCAGATTCCTGCAGGTAAAGCCAATCCGTCGCCGCCGGTCGGCCCGGCACTGGGTCAGCGCGGCCTGAACATCATGGAGTTCTGCAAGGCGTTCAACGCGCAGACTCAAGCCATGGAACCGGGTCTGCCGGTTCCGGTCGTGATCACGGCATTCGCGGACAAGAGCTTCACGTTCATCCTGAAGACGCCGCCGGCTACGGTTCTGATCAAGAAGGCAGCGAAGGTCGACAAGGGTTCGGCCAAGCCGCACACCGACAAGGTCGCTACGATCACTCGCGCGCAAGCCGAGGAAATCGCCAAGACCAAGATGCCGGACCTCACGGCAGCCGATATGGATGCAGCGGTTCGCACGATCGCTGGTAGCGCCCGCTCGATGGGCATCATCGTGGAGGGTGTGTAAATGGCTAAGGTTTCGAAGCGTCAAAAGGCACTGGCTGCCAAGATCGACCGCCAAAAGCAGTACCCGATCGGCGACGCACTGTCGCTCGTGAAGGAATGCGCCACGGCGAAGTTCGACGAGTCGATCGACGTTGCAGTGCAACTCGGCATCGATGCGAAGAAGTCGGACCAGGTCGTTCGCGGCTCGGTCGTTCTGCCCGCTGGTACCGGCAAGTCGGTCCGCGTTGCGGTGTTCGCGCAAGGTGAAAAGGCTGAACAAGCCAAGGCAGCAGGCGCAGAGATCGTCGGTATGGAAGACCTCGCCGAGCAGATCAAGGGCGGCAACCTGAACTTCGACATCGTGATCGCTTCGCCGGACACGATGCGCGTCGTCGGTACGCTCGGTCAGATCCTCGGCCCGCGCGGCCTCATGCCGAACCCGAAGGTCGGCACCGTGACGCCGGACGTGGCGACCGCGGTCAAGAACGCGAAGGCTGGTCAGGTGCAATTCCGTGTCGACAAGGCCGGTATCATCCACGCGACCATCGGCCGTGCATCGTTCGAGCCGACCGCGCTTCGCAGCAACCTGGACGCGCTCCTCGAAGCGCTGACCAAGGCGAAGCCGGCAACGAGCAAGGGCGTGTACCTGCGCAAGATCGCTGTCTCGAGCACGATGGGCGTTGGCGTTCGCGTCGACCAGACGTCGCTCGCAGCGTAATAGTTTTGCCGCGCTGAGGCCTGAGAGGGCGGCAGCGCGGATTTAAAGGGCTTTGGGCGGTTGTGCAGCGGCAGCAAAGCGCGGTGCAACCGGTTGTCAAAGACCGTTGGCGGAAGTGCAGCAGTTGGGTGCTTCCTTAATGCAAAGCCAACGCAGATGGCGAACCCGAAAAGGTTTTGAAGTGCTGATGTGAGCGGATGCAGGCGGTAACGCCTGACGATGCAAGCTGATTTACTCCGGACTGGTCGGTCGCCGTTGTTGAACGCGGCACATGTAGCGAAAGCAAAGTGTGTCGAATCTGGAGGTTAACCGTGCCACTGAACAAAGAAGGTAAGCAGGCCGTCGTGGCTGAAGTCTCCGCGCAAGTCGCGACGGCTCAGACCATGGTGCTGGCCGAGTATCGTGGAATCGCGGTTGGCGATCTGACCAAGCTGCGCGCGAAAGCGCGTGAGCAGCAGGTGTACCTCCGCGTGTTGAAGAACACGCTGGCGCGTCGCGCCGTTGAAGGTACCCCGTTTGCTCCGCTGGCAGAGCAGATGACTGGCCCCCTGATCTACGGCATCTCGGAAGATGCAATTGCTGCTGCGAAGGTCGTCAATGACTTCGCGAAGGGCAATGACAAGTTGGTCATCAAGGCTGGTTCCTACGAAGGCAAGGTGATGGACAAGGCAGGCGTGCAAGCGCTGGCCAGCATCCCGAGCCGCGAAGAACTGCTCTCGAAGCTGCTGTTCGTTATGCAAGCTCCTGTTTCCGGTATGGCGCGCGCTCTGGCCGCGCTGGCGGAAAAGAAGCAAGCAGAAGCTGCCTGATTTCAGGCAAGCGAACGAACACAGGCAAGCGAGAAAGATCGCTAGCTGTTTCCGAATTCAAATCTGGAGTAATTTCAAATGGCAATCGCAAAAGAAGACATCCTCGAAGCCGTTGGCTCGATGTCGGTTCTTGAACTGAACGAACTGGTCAAGGCTTTCGAAGAGAAGTTTGGCGTGTCGGCAGCTGCTGTGGCAGTCGCTGGCCCGGCAGGCGGCGGCGCTGCTGCTGCTGCTGAAGAGCAGACCGAATTCACGGTCAACCTGCTCGAAGCAGGCGCAAACAAGGTTTCGGTCATTAAGGCCGTTCGTGAACTGACGGGTCTCGGCCTGAAGGAAGCGAAGGACCTGGTTGATGGCGCACCGAAGCCCGTGAAGGAAGCGGTGCCCAAGGCTGCTGCTGAAGAAGCGAAGAAGAAGCTGGAAGATGCCGGCGCGAAGGCTGAAATCAAGTAAGTTTCAGCGCGCTGTGCGAAGGCTGGCGGTTTTTACACCGCCGGCCTTTTTGTGCTTTGTGGATTCTGCGTTTTTGTGTTCGATTTTTCAGAAGTCGGAGGCGGGATGCGGGACCGAGAAGCCAAAGAAAAACGTCTTTCGCCGGGTGAAGGCCTCAAGGGCACCATCAGGGCGCACGACGCTTCTCTTTGTCTTCTGAAGCGACTGCAGAAGGCAAGTTTGGTCGGGCAGCGGGCAAGTTATGACAAGCCGAAATCCGTTGCCGTCAGCCAGCGGTTGGTAGAGGCCAACCACCAAGCTTCCAGGGCTCGCGAAGCCATCGGGTCTCAGTCGGTGAACACTCGGGTCGTCCTACCCGCCGTGATTCGGAGATCGTATGCACTATTCCTTCACCGAGAAGAAGCGTATTCGCAAGAGTTTCGCGAAACGCCCCATCGTTCACCAGGTTCCTTTCCTGCTGGCTACCCAGCTTGAATCATTCAGCACTTTCCTGCAAGCAGAAACGGCGACCGCACAACGCAAACCGGAAGGTCTGCAGGCAGCGTTTTCGTCCGTTTTTCCTATTGTTTCCCATAACGGCTTTGCTCGTCTAGAGTTCGTCAGCTACATGCTGTCGTCGCCGGCATTCAACATCAAGGAATGCCAGCAACGCGGCTTGACGTACTGCTCGGCGCTGCGCGCCAAGGTCCGTCTCGTCCTGCTCGACAAGGAATCGCCGAGCAAGCCGGTCGTGAAGGAAGTGAAGGAGCAGGAAGTGTACATGGGCGAAATTCCGCTCATGACGCCGACTGGTTCGTTCGTCATCAATGGCACCGAGCGTGTCATCGTCTCGCAGCTGCATCGCTCGCCTGGCGTGTTCTTCGAACACGACAAGGGCAAGACGCACAGCTCGGGCAAGCTGCTCTTCTCGGCCCGTATCATTCCTTACCGCGGTTCGTGGCTCGACTTCGAGTTCGACCCGAAGGACGTGCTGTACTTCCGCGTCGACCGTCGCCGCAAGATGCCGGTCACGATCCTGCTGAAGGCTATCGGCCTCACGCCGGAACAGATCCTCGCGAACTTCTTCGTGTTCGACAACTTCACGCTGATGCCGGAAGGCGCGCAGATGGAGTTCGTGCCGGAGCGTCTGCGCGGTGAAGTCGCGCGCTTCGACATTAGCGATCGCGAAGGCAAGGTCATCGTCCAGAAGGACAAGCGGATCAACGCGAAGCACATTCGCGACCTCGAAACCGCGAAGACGACGTACATTTCGGTCCCCGAAGATTATCTGCTCGGCCGCGTTCTCGCGAAGAACGTCGTCGACGGCGACACGGGCGAAGTGATCGCGAACGCGAACGACGAGATCACGGAAAGCGTGCTCGAGAAGCTGCGCGAAGCGAAGATCAAGGACATCCAGACGCTCTACACGAACGATCTGGACCAGGGTCCGTACATCTCGTCGACGCTGCGTATCGACGAAACCGCCGACCGTATGGCCGCGCGCATTGCGATCTATCGCATGATGCGTCCGGGCGAGCCGCCGACCGAAGAAGCGGTCGAGGCGCTGTTCAATCGCCTGTTCTACAGCGAAGAAGCCTACGACCTCTCGAAGGTGGGTCGTATGAAGTTCAACCGCCGCGTGGGCCGTGACGAAATCGTCGGCCCGATGACGCTGCAGGACGACGACATCCTCGCGACCATCAAGATCCTCGTCGAGCTGCGCAACGGCAAGGGCGAAGTGGACGACATCGACCACCTCGGCAACCGTCGCGTGCGTTGCGTGGGCGAACTCGCGGAGAACCAGTTCCGCGCGGGTCTCGTGCGCGTTGAGCGTGCAGTCAAGGAACGCCTCGGCCAGGCCGAAAGCGAAAACCTGATGCCGCACGACCTGATCAACTCGAAGCCGATTTCGTCGGCGATTCGCGAGTTCTTCGGTTCGTCGCAGTTGTCGCAGTTCATGGACCAGACCAACCCGCTGTCGGAAATCACCCACAAGCGCCGCGTGTCGGCACTTGGCCCGGGCGGTCTGACGCGCGAGCGCGCTGGCTTTGAAGTTCGCGACGTGCACCCGACCCACTATGGCCGTGTGTGCCCGATTGAAACACCGGAAGGTCCGAACATCGGCCTGATCAACTCGCTCGCACTGTACGCGCACCTGAACGAATACGGCTTCCTCGAAACGCCGTACCGCAAGGTCGTGGACAGCAAGGTGACCGACCAGATCGACTACCTGTCGGCGATCGAAGAAGGCCGTTACGTGATCGCTCAGGCGAACGCGGCAGTGGCTGAAGACGGCACGCTGACCGACGAACTCGTCTCGTCGCGTGAAGCCGGCGAAACGCTGATGGTCACGCCGGACCGCATCCAGTACATGGACGTGGCGCCGTCGCAGATCGTCTCGGTTGCAGCTTCGCTGATTCCGTTCCTCGAGCACGATGACGCGAACCGTGCACTGATGGGCTCGAACATGCAGCGTCAGGCCGTGCCTTGCCTGCGTCCGGAAAAGCCGGTCGTTGGTACGGGTATCGAGCGCACCGTTGCGGTCGACTCGGGTACGACGGTTCAGGCGCTGCGTGGCGGCGTGGTCGACTACGTCGACGCAGGCCGTATCGTGATTCGCGTGAACGATGATGAGGCTGTCGCCGGTGAAGTCGGCGTGGACATCTACAACCTCATCAAGTACACGCGTTCGAACCAGAACACGAACATCAACCAGCGTCCGATCGTGAAGATGGGCGACAAGGTTGCGCGCGGCGACGTGCTGGCTGACGGCGCATCGACCGATCTGGGCGAGCTCGCGCTCGGCCAGAACATGCTGATCGCGTTCATGCCGTGGAACGGCTACAACTTCGAAGACTCGATCCTGATCTCGGAGAAGGTGGTTGCGGACGACCGTTACACGTCGATCCACATCGAAGAACTGAATGTCGTTGCACGCGACACGAAGCTCGGACCGGAAGAAATCACGCGCGATATTTCGAACCTCGCGGAAATGCAGCTTGGCCGTCTCGACGAGTCGGGCATCGTGTACATCGGCGCGGAAGTCGAAGCAGGCGACGTGCTCGTGGGCAAGGTCACGCCGAAGGGCGAAACCCAGCTCACGCCGGAAGAAAAGCTGCTGCGCGCGATCTTCGGCGAGAAGGCTTCGGACGTGAAGGATACGTCGCTGCGCGTGCCCTCGGGCATGAGCGGCACGGTCATCGACGTGCAGGTGTTCACGCGTGAAGGCATCCAGCGTGACAAGCGTGCTCAACAGATCATCGACGATGAACTGAAGCGCTATCGCCTCGACCTGAACGACCAGCTGCGCATCGTGGAAGGCGACGCGTTCCAGCGTCTCGCACGTATGCTCGAAGGCAAGGTCGCGAACGGCGGTCCGAAGAAGCTCGCGAAGGGCACGAAGATCGACCAGGCTTACCTGACCGATCTCGACCACTACCACTGGTTCGACATCCGCCTTGCGGACGAAGAAGCAGCGGCACAGCTCGAAGCGATCAAGAACTCGATCGAAGAGAAGCGTCACCAGTTCGATCTGGCCTTCGAAGAGAAGCGCAAGAAGCTCACGCAAGGCGACGAACTGCCGCCGGGCGTGCTGAAGATGGTCAAGGTGTACCTCGCGGTGAAGCGCCGTCTGCAGCCTGGCGACAAGATGGCAGGCCGTCACGGTAACAAGGGTGTGGTGTCGAAGATCGTTCCGATCGAAGACATGCCGTACATGGCCGATGGCCGTCCGGCAGACGTCGTGCTGAACCCGCTCGGCGTGCCGTCACGGATGAACGTGGGTCAGGTTCTCGAAGTGCACCTCGGTTGGGCCGCGAAGGGTCTGGGCTGGCGTATTGGCGAAATGCTGCAGCGTCAGACGAAGGTTGCAGAGCTGCGTGAATTCCTCACGAAGATCTACAACGAATCGGGCCACAAGGAAGACCTCGACAGCTTCAGCGACGACGAAATTTTCGAACTCGCGAGGAACCTGCGCGAAGGCGTGCCGTTCGCAACGCCGGTGTTCGACGGTGCGACCGAAGAGGAAATGTCGAAGATGCTCGACCTGGCGTTCCCGGACGACATCGCGACGAACCTCGGCATGACGCCCTCGAAGAACCAGGTGCGTCTGTACGACGGCCGCACGGGCGAGATGTTCGAGCGTACGGTCACCGTTGGCTACATGCACTACCTGAAGCTGCACCACCTTGTCGACGACAAGATGCACGCGCGTTCGACGGGTCCGTACTCGCTCGTCACGCAGCAGCCGCTGGGTGGTAAGGCGCAATTCGGTGGTCAGCGCTTCGGTGAAATGGAAGTGTGGGCGCTCGAAGCGTATGGCGCTTCGTATGTGCTGCAGGAAATGTTGACGGTGAAGTCCGATGACGTGACGGGCCGGACGAAGGTGTATGAGAACCTCGTCAAGGGCGACCACGTGATCGACGCGGGCATGCCGGAATCCTTCAATGTGCTGGTGAAGGAAATCCGCTCGCTCGGCATCGACATCGACCTCGACCGCAACTAATCGGACTACGGAGAGAAGGCAATGAAAGCTCTGCTCGATCTATTCAAGCAAGTCCAACAAGAAGAAGTTTTTGACGCGATCAAGATCGGTCTGGCCTCGCCGGACAAGATCCGCTCGTGGTCGTTCGGCGAAGTGAAGAAGCCGGAGACCATCAACTACCGTACCTTCAAGCCGGAACGGGATGGTCTGTTCTGCGCGAAGATCTTCGGGCCGATCAAGGACTATGAGTGCCTGTGCGGCAAGTACAAGCGCCTGAAGCACCGTGGCGTGATCTGCGAGAAGTGCGGCGTTGAAGTCACGCTGGCGAAGGTGCGCCGCGAACGCATGGGCCACATCGAACTGGCCTCGCCGGTCGCGCACATCTGGTTCCTGAAGTCGCTGCCGTCGCGTCTGGGCATGGTGCTCGACATGACGCTGCGCGACATCGAACGCGTGCTGTACTTCGAGGCATACGTGGTGATCGAACCGGGCATGACGCCGCTGAAGGCGCGGCAGATCATGACCGAAGAGGATTACTACAACAAGGTCGAGGAATACGGTGACGAATTCCGCGCCGAGATGGGTGCGGAAGGCGTGCGCGAACTGCTGCGCGCGATCAACATCGACGAACAGGTCGAGACGCTGCGCACCGAGCTGAAGAACACCGGCTCGGAAGCGAAGATCAAGAAGTACGCGAAGCGCCTGAAGGTGCTCGAGGCCTTCCAGCGTTCGGGCATCAAGCCCGAATGGATGGTGCTCGAAGTGCTGCCGGTGCTGCCGCCCGAACTGCGTCCGCTGGTGCCGCTGGACGGTGGCCGTTTTGCGACTTCGGACCTGAACGATCTGTATCGCCGCGTCATCAACCGTAACAACCGTCTGAAGCGTCTGCTCGAGCTCAAGGCGCCGGAGATCATCGTCCGCAACGAAAAGCGGATGCTCCAGGAAGCCGTGGACTCGCTGCTCGACAACGGTCGTCGCGGCAAGGCGATGACGGGCGCGAACAAGCGTCCGCTGAAGTCGCTCGCCGACATGATCAAGGGTAAGGGCGGCCGCTTCCGTCAGAACCTGCTGGGCAAGCGCGTGGACTACTCGGGCCGTTCGGTCATCGTGGTGGGCCCGACGCTCAAGCTGCACCAGTGCGGTCTGCCGAAGCTGATGGCGCTCGAACTGTTCAAGCCGTTCATCTTCAACAAGCTGGAAACGATGGGCGTTGCCACGACCATCAAGGCTGCGAAGAAGGAAGTCGAGAACCAGACGCCGGTGGTGTGGGACATCCTCGAAGAGGTGATCCGCGAGCATCCGGTCATGCTGAACCGTGCGCCGACGCTGCACCGCCTTGGCATTCAGGCTTTCGAGCCGGTGCTGATCGAAGGTAAGGCTATCCAGCTGCACCCGCTCGTTTGCGCGGCGTTCAACGCCGACTTCGACGGTGACCAGATGGCTGTTCACGTTCCGCTGTCGCTCGAAGCGCAGATGGAAGCGCGTACGCTCATGCTCGCGTCGAACAACGTCCTGTTCCCGGCCAACGGCGATCCGTCGATCGTGCCGTCGCAGGATATCGTGCTGGGCCTGTACTACGCCACGCGTGAAGCGGTCAATGCCAAGGGCGAAGGCATGACGTTCACGGGCGTGTCGGAAGTGCTCCGCGCGTACGAGAACAAGGAAGTCGAGCTGGCCTCGCGCGTGAACGTGCGTATTACCGAAATGGTCCACAACGAGGACAAGTCGGAAGGCGCACCGGCGTTCGTGCCGAAGATCTCGCTGTACGCGACGACCGTCGGCCGTTCGATCCTGTCGGAAATTCTGCCGCCGGGTCTGCCGTTCTCGGTGCTGAACAAGCCGCTGAAGAAGAAGGAAATCTCGCGTCTGATCAACACCGCGTTCCGCAAGTGCGGTCTGCGCGAAACGGTGATCTTCGCTGACCAGCTGATGCAGTCGGGCTTCCGCCTTGCAACGCGCGCCGGTATTTCGATCTGCGTGGACGACATGCTCGTGCCGCCGCAGAAGGAAACCATCGTCGGCGACGCCGCGAAGAAGGTGAAGGAATACGACCGTCAGTACATGTCGGGTCTCGTCACCGCGCAAGAGCGCTACAACAACGTGGTCGATATCTGGTCGGCGACGTCGGAAGCGGTCGGCAAGGCGATGATGGAGCAGCTCGCGACGGAACCGGTCATCGACCGCGACGGGAAGGAAACGCGCCAGGAATCGTTCAACTCGATCTACATGATGGCCGACTCGGGCGCGCGGGGTTCCGCGGTCCAGATCCGTCAGCTGGCGGGTATGCGCGGCCTGATGGCGAAGCCGGACGGCTCGATTATCGAAACGCCGATTACCGCGAACTTCCGCGAAGGTCTGAACGTGTTGCAGTACTTCATCTCGACCCACGGTGCACGTAAGGGTCTGGCTGATACGGCACTGAAGACCGCGAACTCGGGCTACCTGACGCGTCGTCTCGTCGACGTGACGCAGGATCTCGTGGTCGTCGAGGAAGATTGCGGCACGTCGAACGGCGTGGCGATGAAGGCCCTCGTGGAAGGCGGTGAAGTCGTCGAAGCGCTGCGCGACCGTATTCTCGGCCGTGTGGCAGTGGCAGACGTCGTCAATCCGGAAACCCAGGAAACGATCTACGCTTCGGGCGACCTGCTCGACGAAGACGCGGTGGAAACGATCGAAAGCCTCGGCATCGACGAAGTGCGCGTGCGCACGCCGCTCACCTGCGAAACGCGCTACGGCCTGTGCGCCTCGTGCTATGGCCGCGACCTCGGCCGCGGCTCGCGCGTGAACGTCGGCGAAGCCGTCGGTGTGATCGCTGCACAGTCGATCGGCGAACCGGGCACGCAGCTCACGATGCGTACGTTCCACATCGGTGGTGCGGCATCGCGTGCGGCAGTGGCCTCGTCGGTGGAAGCCAAGTCGAACGGTACCGTGCGCTTCACGGCGACGATGCGTTACGTCACGAATGCGAAGGGCGAGCAAGTCGTCATCTCGCGTTCGGGCGAAGCCATCATCGCCGACGATCACGGCCGCGAGCGCGAGCGTCACAAGGTGCCGTACGGCGCGACGCTGCTGCAGCTCGATGGCGCAGCGATCAAGGCCGGCACGCAGCTCGCAACGTGGGATCCGCTCACGCGTCCGATCATCACCGAGTACGGCGGTACGGTGAAGTTCGAGAACGTCGAAGAAGGCGTGACCGTGGCCAAGCAGATCGACGACGTCACGGGTCTGTCGACCCTCGTCGTGATCGACGTGAAGCGTCGCGGTTCGCAGGCGGCGAAGAGCGTTCGTCCGCAGGTCAAGCTGCTCGACGCGAACGGCGACGAAGTGAAGATCCCGGGCACGGAGCACTCGGTGCAGATCGGCTTCCAGGTCGGCGCACTGATCACCGTGAAGGACGGTCAGCAGGTGCAGGTGGGTGAAGTGCTTGCACGTATCCCGACCGAAGCACAGAAGACGCGTGACATTACCGGTGGTCTGCCGCGTGTGGCGGAACTGTTCGAAGCACGTTCGCCGAAGGACGCAGGTATCCTGGCGGAAGTCACGGGTACGACGTCGTTCGGTAAGGACACGAAGGGCAAGCAGCGTCTCGTTATCACGGACCTCGAAGGCAATCAGCACGAGTTCCTGATCGCGAAGGAAAAGCAGGTGCTGGTCCACGACGGTCAGGTCGTCAACAAGGGCGAAATGATCGTGGACGGTCCGGCCGATCCGCACGACATCCTGCGTCTGCAGGGTATCGAAGCGCTGTCGCGTTACATCGTGGACGAAGTGCAGGACGTGTACCGACTGCAGGGCGTGAAGATCAACGACAAGCACATCGAAGTGATCGTGCGTCAGATGCTGCGTCGTGTGCAGATCACCGACAACGGTGATACGCGCTTCATCCCGGGCGAGCAGGTCGAGCGTTCGGACATGCTGGACGAAAACGACAAGATGAACGCCGAGGACAAGCGCCCGGCAACGTACGAGAACGTGCTGCTCGGTATTACGAAGGCATCGCTCTCGACCGATTCGTTCATCTCGGCGGCATCGTTCCAGGAAACGACCCGCGTGCTGACCGAAGCGGCGATCATGGGCAAGCGCGACGATCTGCGTGGCCTGAAGGAAAACGTGATCGTCGGTCGTCTGATTCCGGCTGGTACGGGTCTCGCCTTCCACAAGGCGCGCCGTGCGAAGGAATCGTCGGATCGCGAGCGTTTCGACCAGATCGCAGCGGAAGAAGCGTTCGAGTTCGGTACGCCGGAAACCCCGGCCGCTCCGGCCGCCGAGCCGCAGCCGCAACAGCCGCATACGACGGACGAGTAAGCGCGGGGCGGCGCAAGCCGCCTTTCGCCGCGGGCTGAAATGCCCTCGCAAAAGCCGCCTGGTTTTCACCGGGCGGCTTTTTTTATTGGCGCTGGCGCTTCTCGCTTAGGCCTGCGGCCTCGTGCCGCAGTGCCGGCCTGCTCGCTGCGCACATCGGTGAGGCGTGCTAACGTAGCGCGCCAAGTCCGCCTGTGTGGCTCTTTTCGTACGACACCGGCGGTATTTACCTGAATCTGGAGGCGGTAATCATGTGGGTGGTCGGGGTCGGTCTCATCCTGAATCTGGTGGCGTGTGTCGCCAGCTTTTCGCAGCTACTGCATCACGTCAGCAATCAGTCCGCCGCGAACTTCTTTGCGACCTTCCTTGTGATGTGGGCATTCCTGATCATCGGTTTCATCATGCTGCTGGCGGGCAGGCTCAAGGGTGGCGCTGCGCTGCTTACGATCGGCTCGCTGATATTCGTCGGCGCCAACATCGTGCTCTTCGGAGCGAGCGCATTCGCAATCGCCGCCGCGGTCGTGGCCGCTGTGACGATCGTCGGTGCGGTTCGGATCGCGCGCCGGCGCCTCGTTGCCTGACGAACCCGCTTTGCTCTGGTCGACTGCGTTCGCGGCCCCGCGCGCGCAGCTTCCACGGTTTCTCCTGGCCGAATGGCCAATCTTCACGGTAGCGGCGGTTAAGGCTCGTCCGGGTTGGTAAAATCCTGCCCACCGCCTTTGCTCCGCACGCTCACCGCTTTCATGTCCCGCTCCCTCGAAATCCTCAACGAAGTCTTCGGCTACCCCGCGTTTAGAGGACACCAAGCCGAAATCGTCGAGCACGTCGCAGGGGGCGGCGATTCGCTGGTGCTCATGCCGACCGGCGGCGGCAAATCGCTCTGCTACCAGATTCCCGCGCTCGTGCGGCACGAAGCAGGGCTAGGTGCCGGCATCGTCGTGTCGCCGCTCATCGCGCTCATGCAGGACCAGGTGGCCGCGCTCACCGAAGTGGGCGTGCGCGCCGCTTATCTCAATTCGACGCTGAGCGGCGCCGAAGCTGCGGCTACCGAGCGGGCGCTGCGCGAAGGCGATCTCGACCTGCTTTACGTCGCGCCCGAGCGCCTCATGACACCGCGCTTTCTCGACCTGCTCGAGCGCACGCGCATCGGCCTCTTTGCGATCGACGAAGCGCACTGCGTCTCGCAATGGGGTCACGACTTCCGGCCCGAATATATCCAGCTCTCGGTGCTGCACGAGCGCTTTCCGAACGTGCCGCGCATCGCGCTCACGGCAACCGCCGACGCCATCACGCGCGACGAGATCGCGCACCGACTCGCGCTCGACGACGCACGTGTGTTCGTATCGAGCTTCGACCGGCCGAACATCCGCTACCGTATCGTCGAGAAGGACAACGCGCGCTCGCAGCTGCTCGACTTCATCCGCGCGGAGCATACGCGCGCCGACGGCACCACGGATGCGGGCGTCGTGTATTGCCTCTCGCGCCGCAAGGTCGAGGAAACGGCGGAGTGGTTGAAAGGGCAGGGGGTGCGCGCGCTGCCGTACCACGCCGGCATGGAATTCGAGGTGCGCCAGAAGCACCAGGAGCTGTTCCAGCGCGAGGAGGGCGTGGTGATGTGCGCCACCATCGCATTCGGCATGGGCATCGACAAGCCGGACGTGCGCTTCGTCGCGCATCTGGATTTGCCCAAGAGCGTGGAAGGCTACTACCAGGAAACCGGCCGAGCGGGGCGCGACGGGCTGGCGGCCAACGCGTGGATGGCCTACGGTCTCGGCGACGTGGTACAGCAGCGCAAGATGATCGACGAGTCCGAAGCCGACGAGCAGCACAAACGTGTGCAGACGGGCAAACTCGACGCGCTGCTCGGCCTGTGCGAAGCGGCCACGTGCCGGCGCGTGCGCCTGCTCGCGTACTTTGGCGAAGAGAGCAAGCCTTGCGGCAACTGCGATACGTGCCTCGAGCCGCCGGCCACGTGGGACGCTACGCGTGAGGCGCGAATGGCGCTTTCCTGCGTGTTCCGCGCGCAGCGCGCGAGCGGCTTCAATTTCGGCGCCGGCCACCTGATCGACATCCTGCGCGGCAATCGCAGCGAGAAGATCATGCAGCGCGGGCACGAGAAAATTTCTACCTTCGGCATCGGTTCCGCGCTTTCGGAGCCGGAATGGCGCGCGATCTTCCGGCAACTGGTGGCGTTCGGTTATCTCACCGTCGACCACGACGGCTACGGCTCGCTCGTGCTCACCGAGGCGAGCAAGCCGGTGCTCAAGGGCGAGCAGAATGTGACGATGCGCCGTTACGTGAAGCCGACGCGTACGCGCACGTCGTCGAGCCGCACGAGCGAGCGCGCCGATCCGACCCTTGGCATGAGCCCGCGTCAGCGCTCGCGCTGGGAGCGCCTGCGCTTGTGGCGCACCGAAACCGCGAAGAGCGAGGGCGTGCCGGCCTACGTCATCTTCCACGACGCCACGCTGGCGGAAATCGCGCGCAACGGCCCGGAGTCGGTGGACGAGCTGCGTGACATTCCGGGCATCGGGACACGCAAGCTCGAGCGCTTCGGCGAGGAGCTCGTCGAGGTCGTTGGCGACGAATAGGGCGCGGCGTTTCTTCTCCGGGTATTCCGGACGCTGCCGGACTGTCACCGCGCTGTCACTTGCTCTGTCGTCCGAAATGTCGCAAGCCATTGACTCGCTTGGCCTTTTCGGAATATTATGTTGGGTTCCGGTCTTTGGGATGTCCGTGCTCGTCGATTGATTCGACGAAAACTAACGTCAATCAACCAATTCCGGAGTTCGACACGCATTTATTTCCGCTTTGCCCGGAAACAAATGCGTCGATTTTGTTCAATTTCAGGAATAAACAATGCCAACCATCAATCAACTGGTTCGCAAAGGCCGCGCTTCGGAAGCTACGAAGAGCAAGTCGCCGGCCCTGCAGGACTGCCCGCAGCGTCGCGGCGTGTGCACTCGCGTGTACACGACGACGCCGAAGAAGCCGAACTCGGCACTCCGTAAGGTCGCCAAGGTGCGCCTGACGAACGGTTTCGAAGTCATTTCGTACATCGGTGGTGAAGGCCACAACCTGCAAGAGCACTCGGTCGTGCTGATCCGCGGCGGCCGTGTGAAGGACTTGCCGGGTGTGCGTTACCACATGGTTCGTGGCTCGCTGGATACCCAGGGCGTCAAGGATCGTAAGCAGGCTCGTTCGAAGTACGGCGCAAAGCGCGCGAAGGCTGCGAAGTAAGAGTCCGCAGTTAAGTTGTACGGGTCGTCGTGCTCGCAAGAGCGGGCGATAAAAGCGACAGGTGCCGGATCGGCCGGTGCTGTCGAGTAAGTGGTCACCCGACCAGGCTGGTAAGTCGTAACGGATGAATCGGGTTAGTTGGTGGCCGCGGAGCGCAAGGGATTCAACCCGCGCTTCAACTGAAAAGTTAAAGGAAGAAACATGCCGCGTCGTCGCGAAGTCCCCAAGCGGGAAGTGTTGCCGGATCCGAAGTTCGGCAACGTTGATGTAGCCAAGTTCATGAACGTGCTGATGCTCTCCGGCAAGAAGTCGGTTGCCGAGCGTATCGTGTACGGCGCTTTCGAACAGATCCAGACCAAGGGTGGCAAGGACCCGCTGGAAGTGTTCACTGTTGCGCTCAACAACGTGAAGCCGGTGGTGGAAGTGAAGAGCCGCCGCGTTGGTGGTGCGAACTATCAGGTTCCGGTCGAAGTGCGCCCCTCGCGTCGTATGGCATTGGCGATGCGTTGGCTGCGTGAAGCCGCGAAGAAGCGCAGCGAGAAGTCGATGGCCCTGCGTCTGGCAGGTGAACTCTCCGAAGCGGCCGAAGGCCGTGGCGGCGCGATGAAGAAGCGCGACGAAGTTCACCGGATGGCAGAAGCGAACAAGGCGTTCTCGCACTTCCGCTTCTAAGAGAAAGCCCCTACCGGGGTTTGCTCAAAAAACGGAAAAAATTCCGGGCGGGTGCGCTTATCGAGCGCCTCGCCCGTTTGTGTTCAGGCGCGTTGGGATCAACCCGGTCGGGATCGATCCGGCGCGCACCTCCTGATAGAGGATCAAAGTGGCTCGCAAGACTCCTATCGAGCGCTACCGTAACATCGGTATTAGCGCTCACATCGACGCCGGCAAGACGACGACGACCGAGCGCATTCTGTTTTACACCGGCGTGAACCACAAGATTGGTGAAGTTCACGACGGCGCCGCGACCATGGACTGGATGGAGCAGGAGCAGGAGCGTGGCATCACGATCACGTCCGCTGCTACGACCGCGTTCTGGAAGGGCATGGGCGGCAACTACCCCGAGCACCGCATCAACATCATCGACACCCCGGGCCACGTCGACTTCACGATTGAAGTCGAGCGCTCGATGCGCGTGCTCGACGGCGCGTGCATGGTCTACTGCGCAGTGGGCGGCGTGCAGCCGCAGTCGGAAACGGTGTGGCGTCAGGCGAACAAGTACAAGGTTCCCCGTCTCGCGTTCGTCAACAAGATGGACCGTACCGGCGCGAACTTCTTCAAGGTCTACGACCAGCTGAAGACGCGTCTGAAAGCCAACCCGGTTCCGGTCGTGGTGCCGATCGGCGCTGAAGACACGTTCACTGGCGTGGTCGACCTGATCAAGATGAAGGCGATCATTTGGGATGAGGCCTCGCAAGGCACGAAGTTCGACTACGTCGACATCCCCGCAGAACTCGTTGACACGTGCAACGAGTGGCGCGAAAAGATGATCGAGTCGGCGGCTGAAGCCAGCGAAGAGCTGATGGAAAAGTACCTCGGCGGCGAAGAGCTTTCCGAAGCCGAAGTCGTCAAGGCACTGCGCGACCGTACGATCGCGTGCGAAATCCAGCCGATGCTGTGCGGCACCGCGTTCAAGAACAAGGGCGTGCAGCGCATGCTCGACGCCGTGATCGACTTCCTGCCGTCGCCGGTGGACATTCCCCCGGTCAAGGGCGAGCTCGAAAACGGCGAAACGGTCGAGCGCCGTGCAGCCGACGACGAGAAGTTCTCGGCACTCGCGTTCAAGATCATGACCGACCCGTTCGTCGGCCAGCTGATCTTCTTCCGCGCGTACTCGGGCATCGTCAACTCGGGCGACACCGTGCTGAACTCGACCAAGGGCAAGAAGGAACGCCTCGGCCGTATTCTGCAGATGCACGCGAACAACCGTGAAGAAATCAAGGAAGTTCGCGCAGGCGACATCGCTGCTGCTGTCGGCCTGAAGGAAGCGACCACGGGTGACACGCTGTGCGACCCGCAAAACCCGATCATCCTGGAACGCATGGTGTTCCCGGAGCCGGTGATTTCGCAGGCCGTCGAGCCGAAGACCAAGCCTGACCAGGAAAAGATGGGCATCGCCCTGAACCGCCTGGCGCAGGAAGATCCGTCGTTCCGCGTCCAGACGGACGAGGAATCGGGCCAGACCATCATTTCGGGCATGGGCGAGCTCCACCTCGAAATTCTGGTCGACCGTATGAAGCGCGAATTCGGCGTGGAAGCGACCGTCGGCAAGCCGCAGGTTGCCTACCGCGAAACGATCCGCGCGACGGCGAAGGACGTGGACGGCAAGTTCGTCAAGCAGTCGGGTGGTCGCGGCCAGTACGGTCACGCGGTCATTACGCTCGAGCCGAACGAGCAGGGCAAGGGCTACGAGTTCCTGGACGAGATCAAGGGTGGTGTGATTCCGCGCGAATACATCCCCGCGGTCGACAAGGGTATCCAGGACACGCTGAAAGCTGGCGTGCTGGCGGGCTTCCCGGTCGTCGACGTCAAGGTTCACCTGACGTTCGGTTCGTACCACGACGTTGACTCGAACGAAAATGCGTTCCGCATGGCCGGTTCGATGGCGTTCAAGGAAGCCATGCGCAAGGCGCAGCCGGTCATCCTCGAACCGATGATGGCTGTGGAAGTCGAAACGCCGGAAGACTACATGGGCAACGTGATGGGCGACCTGTCGGGCCGTCGCGGTATCGTCCAGGGCATGGAAGACATGGTTGGCGGCGGCAAGATCGTTCGCGCTGAAGTGCCGCTGTCGGAAATGTTCGGCTACTCGACGTCGCTGCGCTCGCTGACGCAAGGTCGTGCAACGTACACGATGGAATTCAAGCACTACGCAGAAGCACCGCGTAACGTGGCCGACGCGATCATCAGCGCGAAGGCGAAGTAAGCATCGGCGCTCATTTGAGCACGCAGCGGGCCCGGCATGGGCTGGGTCCGCGTAGCACAGTCACCGATTCACCACTTTTTTGAAAGAAGAGAAACATGGCAAAAGGTAAATTCGAGCGGACCAAGCCGCACGTGAACGTGGGCACGATCGGTCACGTTGACCACGGCAAGACCACGCTGACGGCAGCGATCACGACGGTTCTGACCGCGAAGTTCGGCGGCGAGGCGAAGGCGTACGACCAGATCGACGCAGCGCCGGAAGAAAAGGCACGTGGTATTACCATCAACACCGCGCACGTCGAGTACGAAACGGCTAACCGCCACTACGCACACGTCGACTGCCCGGGCCACGCTGACTACGTG
>NZ_JAMBPR010000105.1 GCF_024206475.1 Paraburkholderia sp. CNPSo 3274 | reverse complement strand
GTCACCATCAACTCAGGCACGACTGTCACGGGCGGCAGCGGCGGAAACGGTGGCTTTGGCGACCCGAGCACCACCGCTGGTGGCGGTGGCGGCGGCGGCGGCGGCCAGGGCGTGCTAATGACGTCTGGCGGCAGTCTCTCGAATTCGGGAAATATCCGCGGCGGTGCGGGTGGTGGTGGCGGTAGCGGCGGCAGCACCACCGCAGGCGGAAGCGGAGGCGGTGGTGGCGACAGCGTGGTTGCCACAGGTGCGACGATCATCAATAGCAACACTATCAGCGGCGGCAACGGTGGCGCTGGTGCGGCCGCCGGCTCCGAAACCGGTCCCGGCGGTAACGGTGGCAGCGGCGGTGCTGGCATCAGCGGCAGTAGCCTGACCATCACCAATACCGCGACCGGCACCATTGCCGGCGGCAACGGCGCTACGGGAGGTGCCGGTACCGGCAGCGGCGCCCACGGCACTGTCGGCAACGGCGGTGCCGGCATCACTGGCAGCAACCTGACCATCATCAACGGAGGCACCATTGCTGGTGGCATGAGCGGCGGCGGTACCCAGGCGAATGCGATCACCTTCACCGGGGGCACCAACAGCCTGGAAATCGACGCAGGCGCAAACGAAAGGATTACCGGCAATGTGGCTGGTACCGGCACCAACACGTTCATCCTTGGCGGGGTGACGAGCAGTACCTTCAATGTGTCGCAGATAGGTGCCCAATACCAGGGGTTTTCCGCCTTCCAGAAGACTGGCACCAGTACCTGGACACTGACCGGCGCAACCGCGACGACCACTCCCTGGACGATTTCGGCTGGCATGCTGCAGCTGGGCAATGGCACCGCCAACGGCTCGATTTCCGGCAACATCACCGACAATGGGGCGCTGGCCTTCGATCCGGCGACAAGCACGACAACGACCTACGGCGGAGTGCTTTCCGGCACCGGAACGGTCAGCCAGATCGGCCCCGGCACCACAGTTCTGACGGGCGCCAATACCTACAGCGGCGGCACGACAGTCTCCGCCGGTACGCTGGCGTTGGTCGGCAGCGGCAACATCGCAAGCTCCAGCAACGTGAATCTGACCGCTCCGGGCACGGGCTTCGACATCAGTGGTGCGACGGGCAACCAGACGATCCAGGACCTGTCGGGTGTCGCTGGCAGCACGGTGCTGCTGGGAGCCAACACCCTGACAGCTGGCGCTGCCAACAACACGACCTTTGCCGGCACGATCACCGGCAACGGCGGACTGTCCAAGGCAGGTACGGGCACACTGACGCTGAGCGGTGCGGATACCTACACGGGCGCAACCACCATCAATGCCGGCACCCTCGCGCTGGGTGCGGGCGGCAGCATTGCAAGCTCCAGCGGTGTGACTCTGGCCGCGTCAGGGACGAGCTTCGACATCAGCGCGGCGACAGGCAACCAGACGATCCAGGACCTGTCGGGCGTCACTGGCAGCACGGTGCTGCTGGGAACGAACAGCCTGACTGCGGGCACGGTCAGCAACACGACGTTTGCCGGCGTGATCTCGGGTAGCGGTGGGCTGACCAAGGCCGGCACTGGCTCGCTGACACTGAGCGGGGCCAACACCTACTCGGGCGGTGCGACGAATGTCGCAGCCGGCACCCTGGAGGTGGACGGTACCCTGGCCAATACGGCAGTGACCGTCCAGGCGAACGGCACGCTCAAGGGGACGGGCGCGATCAGCGGCACGGTCACCGTGCAGAGTGGCGGTACGCTTTCGCCAGGCGACAGCCCCGGCACCCTTTCGGTCGGCTCGCTCGCGCTCAATAGCGGCTCGACGTCAGTCTTCGAACTGAGCGCACCGGGCGTCGTGGGCGGGACGGGCAACGACCTCGTCAGCGTCGGCGGCAACCTGACGCTCGGCGGCACGTTGAGCATCGCCGGTGCGCCATCGGCCGGCTACTACCGGCTGTTCAACTACGGCGGCACGCTCTCCGGCAGTTATGCGCAGGTCAGTGCAGGCAGCTTCACGCCCACCGTGCTGACCAACATCGCCAGCCAGGTCAACCTCTCGCTGCTCGGCAGCGGCCAGCTGATGCAATTCTGGGACGGCACTGACCAGACCGGCAATGGCGTCGTTGACGGCGGCACCGGCGTCTGGAACAGCACCAACACCAACTGGACCGGCATGCCGGGCCAGGCGGGCATCAACGATCAATGGCGCGGCTCGGTTGGCGTTTTTGCGGGGGCATCGGGCGGCGCAGTCACGGTCCAGGGCACGCAGACCTTCGACACGCTGCAATTCTCGACCAATGGCTACACCCTGTCCGGCGGCAGCCTGACGCCGGGGCCCGCGACGGGAACGCTGAACGTGGACGGCGGCATCACGGCCACGATCGATTCACCGATTGACGGCAGCGGAAAGAATCTTGCCAAGGTCGGCAACGGCACGATGCTTCTCACCGGAACCAATAGCTATACCGGCGGCACCACCATCAGCGCCGGCACGCTGGCGCTGTCCGGCACCGGCTCGATCGGCACCTCCAGCGGCGTGGCCGTGGCCAGCGGTGGCACCTTTGACATTTCCGGCACGAGCGCCGGTGCCTCGATCACGACACTGTCCGGCAGCGGGAACGTCGCGCTGGGTGCGCAGACGCTAACCCTGTCGAACGCCCATGACACCTTCACCGGCGCGATCGTCGGCTCGGGTGGACTCACTGTGGCAGGCGGCTCGGCTACGCTGGCCTCGGCTGGCGCCGAATCCTACACCGGCCCCACCACGGTCTCCAACGGCGCAACCCTTAGTCTGGCCTCACCGGGCGTAAGAACACCCATAGGCTCAACCACCTTTAACGTGAACGGCCCCTCGACGCTGATTGTTGACCCGGTGAACGCGGAAGACATTCATGGAACAGTGACGTTCGATGCGGTGGGGGGCGGGACACTTGATTTCACCGGGACCGGCAACAATGGGGGCGTGGTCATGAACGGTGGCTTGACCATTGTCGCTTCCGGCGGGGCCCAGGACAACGTAGCCAATCCCTCCGGCACCGGCCTGAATCTGAACGGTAGAAGGCTGACACTGAACACCATTGGGCCCGCCAGCAGCCTCCTTGTCAGCTCATTGCTATGGAACACCGGCAGCGTGACCAAGACGGGCCCCGGCACAGCAGTGTTGACTGCCAATAACGCGACTCCCAGCAACACCTACACCGGCACGACGACGCTCAGCGGCGGCACGCTCGTTATCGGCAACAATTCGGCGTTGGGTACGGGCCCGTTGGCCATGGCCGCTGGCACCACCCTGTCATGGCTGAGCGGTAACAACTATACGGTTGGGAACAACATCACCCTGACCGGCGATCCGGATTTTACGCCGCCGGCGGGAACCACCCAGACCCTGACCGGGGTCATCTCGGACGGTAGTGCTCCCGGCGTGCTCAATGCGCTTGGCCCTGGCACGCTGGTTCTGGCCGGCACCAACAGCTACACGGGCGGCACAAACGTCAATGGCGGCTCCCTGTATATCAACGGCGACCAGACGGCCGCCACGGGTGCGACCACGGTCGCCAGCGGCGCGACGCTGGGTGGCACCGGCATCATCGGCGGAAGCGTCAGCGTGACCGGTGGCACCCTCGCACCTGGCGGCGCCGCGGGGGGCATCGGGACCCTGACTATCAAGGGGGATCTTGGCCTCACCAGCGGTTCGACCCTCGACTACAGCTTTGGCCAGTCCACTGTGCCGGGCGTTCCGCTGAATGACCTGACCGTAGTGAAGGGCAACCTGACACTGGATGGCACGCTCAACGTCGCCCAGTCACCGGGCACCACGTTCGGGCCGGGCGTTTACCAGGTTTTCTCGTACGGCGGTGCGCTGACCAACAACGGACTGGCGCTGGGCACCCTGCCAGCGGGGACCACCGCGGTGGTGCAGCTCTCGGTGCCCGGCGAAGTGAATCTGGTCAACACGACTGGCGTGACCTTTACCTATTGGGACGCCACGGGAAACAGGAACAGCGGCGGCATCGACGGTGGCAGCGGCACCTGGCAGAGCCCTATCGGCAATGACAACTGGACCAACACCACCGGCACCCTCAACGCGCCGTGGGCGAACGGAAGCTATGCAATTTTCGAGGCGGTGCCGGGCACAGTGATGGTGGACAACAGCCTTGGCCAGGTCAGCACCTCAGGCATGCAGTTCGCGTCCAATGGCTATGTCATCAATGGCGGGCCGCTCACGCTGCTTGAGACCACGGCGGGATCGGGTGTCACGACCATCCGTGTCGGGGATGGCACGACCAACGGCGCGGGCTATACCGCGACCATCGACTCAGTGCTGCAGGGCAGCACTGAGCTTGAGAAGACCGATCTGGCCACACTGGTCCTTGCCGGGGCGAACACTTACACGGGTGGCACCGCGATCAACGGCGGCACGCTGCGGGTTTCCGCCGACAACAATCTCGGCGCGGCAACGGGCAACCTGAGCTTCGACGGTGGCACCTTGGCGGTCACCGGTTCGGGCTTCACGTCAGCACGCAGCACGACGCTCAACGCCGGCGGCGGCACGATCGATGTCGCGCCTTCCGGCACGTTCACGATGAACGGCGTGATCGGTGGCGCGGGCGCGCTGGCCAAGACAGACACCGGTACGCTGGTGCTGGGAGGCACCAACACGTATGCGGGCGGCACGGCGATCGGCGGCGGCACGATGCAGGTCTCCGCCGACAGCAATCTCGGCGCGGCAGCGGGCAGACTAAGCTTCGACGGCGGCACGCTGGCGGTCGCCGGCCCGGGCTTCACCTCGGCACGCAGCACGACGCTCAACGCTGGTGGCGGCACGTTCGATGTCGCGCCTGCCGGGACGCTCACGATGAACGGTGTCATCGGTGGCACGGGCGCCCTGACCAAGACCAATACCGGCACGCTGGTGCTTACCGGCGCGAGCACCTACAGCGGCCCCACCACCGTGCAGAACGGCACGCTGACCGTCAACGGCTCGATCCAGTCACCCACCACGGTCCTGCCGGCCGGAACTCTCGCCGGCACGGGCACGGTGATCAGCAACGTGCTCAACCAGGGCGTAGTCTGGCCCGGCAATCCGGTGGCCGGGGATACCGGCTATGGCGCACTGACCATCCGCGGCAACTACAGCGACCCGCAGGGGCAGGTGGTCTTCAACACGTTCCTGGGTTCGGACGGTTCGCCGTCGAGCCGTCTGGTGCTCGACGGCGGGTCCACAAGCGGGACGAGCGCGGTGGTCGTGCATCCCACTGGCACCAGCGGAGCGGAGACCCTGAACAACGGCATCCGCGTGATTCAGGCCGTCAATGGCGGCACCACGGCGCCTGGCGCTTTCGTGCTCAATGGAGAGTTGCGTGCCGGCGCCTTCGACTATCGCCTGTTCCGGGGCAGTGTCGACAGTAGCGCTCCCCAGGACTGGTTCCTGCGCTCCGACTTCATCGTGCCACCAACGCCGGTCACGACAACCCCTGTCGTGCCACCGCCGCCGCAATCGTTGTTGGGGGAACCAGACGGCATCCCTGCGGGCAATACCCTGCCTCTGGACCCATTGCCGGACGCACTACCGGCGGCCAAATATCCGATCATCGGACCGGAACTTGCCACCTACTCGGTGGTGCAGCCCATCGCTAGACAGATGGGCCTCACGATGCTGGGTACCCTGCATGAGCGCATCGGCGACACGCTGACCGACGCGCAGGGCGGCACCGGCGACGCAGGCTGGACCCGTTCCGGCTGGGCGCGCCTGTTCGGCCAGCAGATCGACAACCGCTACCAAACCTTCACCAACGCCAGTGCCGACGGTCACCTGCTCGGCTTCCAGGCAGGCGTGGATGTCTGGCGCGGCAGCTTCCTGCCGGGCCATCATGACGCCACCGGCGTCTACTTCGCGTACGGCAACAGCAATGTCGACGTCAGCGGGCTCGTGACCAATGCGGCCGCGACCGCATACGTGCCTTCCAGCACCGGCACGCTGAGCCTCAATGCGTATTCCGGCGGCGCCTACTGGACGCACTATGGTCCCGGCGGCTGGTACATCGATGCGGTGCTGCAGGGCACGTACTACAACGGCAATGCGACGACGCAGAACGCGCGGCTGCCGGTTTCGGGCTCCGGAATACTCACGTCGCTGGAAGCGGGTTACCCGCTCGCGTTGCCGCTCGGACCCGCATTCGTGCTGGAGCCGCAGGCGCAGATCATCTGGCAACATGTCGGGCTGAACGAGGCCAATGACGGGCTCGGCCCGGTCGATCCGGGCTCCACCTCAGGCGTGAGCGGGCGGCTGGGCGTGCGAGGGCAATGGACCATCGAGCGCTCGAATGGCGAGGTGTGGCAGCCGTATGTGCGCGCCAATCTCTGGCGAGACTGGGGCGCCCAGGCCACGACCACGTATTCCGGGGGTGATCAGGTGCCGCTGTCGCAGCAGGCGACGCGTATGGATGTGGCCGCGGGGTTCACAGCGAAGCTGGAGACGCGTATGAGCATATATGGCCAGTTCGGCTATCAGTTCTCGGTCAACAGTTCAGCGAGTGGACAGCGCAAGGGTGTCTGGGGCGATGTGGGTATCAGGTACGCGTGGTAATGGTTCGGACTCCAATTGTTCTAATGCTGCCGGTGCCTGTATGTCACGATCGGGCAAGACCGACAGCTGAATGACTCTTGCGCAGAAACCTGCGGACGTTCAGTTGCGCGGGTCGAACGTCGCGTCATGGCCGCATAGAGTCCACCCCCGGCCGCGGAGATGGCCTCGGGCGCGCGCGGTATGCGAAAGGCATAAGCGACCCTTCTGAGACATACGCCAGAATTCGGCAAGGCGACCGCTTCCGAGAGCGTGTCGGACATCGGCGACGAGATGCAGGCGCAGATCACGGCAAAGCGCGACTAGATCGCCGAGGGGCGCCGGGGTATTCATCAGTCCGGCCTCGGCGTGTTGTCACACGAACGGAAGAGGCGCACCTGAAGTGCGCTTCCTTTTCTGTGTCCGCCTCGACTCAGCGCTCGGCTTGCTGCTGCGTGAGGTACTTGTCGAGCGCGTCCATTGTTCCGCCCCAACCTTGAGACATGCTGGCGTGCGACGCGTCGAAGATGGCTTCCTCGGCTTCACTGGCGTCCAGAGCGCGCCACTCAAGGTGCATTAACGTGCCACCCTCGACTTCGCTGAGTGTCGTCGTCGACAGCGTATAAAGCGGCCATTGCACGGACATCGGATGTCGCGTCACTCCGCCTTCGGCATCACTGAACTGCACGACGACGACAATTCGCTCGGGGGGCGTCAATTCGCGGAACGTCCACTTGCCCCACATCGCGGGAGCGTCGGGCACGTCGCGCGGTTTCATCGCGTAGTGAAAGACGCCACCGACACGCGCATCCACTGTGCAGTGGGACATTTCCATCCCCGGTGGGCTCATCCACGTACTCAAATGCTCAGCTTCAGTCAACGCGGCGTATACGAGTTCGCGCGGCGCAGCGAAGCGGCGCTCGATGACGAAGGGAGCGGAAACTTTGTCAGTCATTGCGGCGAGTCTTCCTGGTTCGGGTTGAGGAAACTTTGGACGTAGTTTTCGGCGCGGCCTTTCCGTGGGGGTCCTTGATAGGCCTCTGTTGCAGTTGCTGCAGGTAGCTGTCGAACTGGTCGAGACGCTGTTCCCACAGGGCACGATACTGCAGTGCCCAGTCAGCGGCCTGCTTGAGCGGCGCAGGCGCGATGCGACAGGGGCGAAACTGGCGGTCGCGCCCCTGAGTGATGAGGCCGGCCCTTGCGAGAACGCGTAGGTGCTTGCTGATAGCCGGCGCACTCATATCGAAAGGGCCGGCCAAATCGCCAACCGTCGCTTCGCCTTGCGCCAGCCTGGCGAGGATGGCGCGCCGCGTCGGGTCAGCCAGTGCGGCAAATGTGACGCTGAGGTGGTCCACTTCCAATAACTTTCCAAATTGGTTAATTAGCCGATAGGTTAATCATGTCTCAAGCCAAATCCGCTTGTCATGCTATCCCTGCAGGGTCGGCCCAGTCCGGATGACGCGTATCGGTTGCACAGCCGACATCAGGGTGTCTCGGCGCGAGCACCGACCAACGTCGGCTTCATGGCCGCACAGAGACGTTGCCGCATCGCAGGAGCCCGGCCAGCACGAACACTCGGGCGGTCCCGGCCCTGCTTACGACACAAGCGCCTACCTCTCATGATTCGGCCGCTGCCCGCCGCGCGTTTCCCGCCGACTTCAGTCAGGGCCTCGCATCCTCTGGCTTGGGGCTCCTGGCCTCAGCAAAGCGGCTTTGTACCGCGACGAGTTGGTCATCAGTGGTCGCCACCAGCCACAACCGTGCGTGCTCCGAGATTTGGCGGTTGTGGTCCTTCAACGGGCCCATTGCCGCGGCGGGCTTCCAGACCACGGGGGCAATTCGGCTGCTCCTGCCCGATGGCGCACCCACCAGTAGGCAGTATGGCCCAAGAGGAAGCGAGACAAACGGAAGGGCCGGACTAGCGCGCGTGCGCCAGTCGATGAACGGCGCCTCGCTGATGAGCAGGGGCGTGGGCAAGCCGTAAAGCACACTGAAATCGTACAGCGCCAATTGCTCGCGCATGCCCGCGTAGATACGTCGGATATCGTCGACAACTGCAGCGCGGATTTCATCCTCGAACATGGGTTCTTGCGCATAGCGTGCGGCGGCCGCCTGGGCGCTCAACTGATATGCGCTGAACAGGCCGAGTTCCATGCAGTCCTGCACTGCGCGCTGGACCTCTACGATAGTGCCGGCTTCCTCGGGCCTGCCTAACTGCGCTGCCCTCAAAAACCGGGCAAGCCCCGCCTCCTGGATCGCAGGACCTTCCACAGGCGCATCGTCGTCAGCATCCTTGTCGAGCGGCACGTAAATGTATTCTTCGGCCGCGAAGCGCGACTTCTTGCCGTCGTCAAACTTGATTTCGCCATCTGTGTAGTCCAGATATCGAGTACCGATTCGGCCATGCTCCCAAACCCAATTCTTCAGAAGCGGACGTAGCGGATGCAGTCTGTCTTGATTAGCCATTGGAGCCTCCAGGTGCCCCAGTATAGATCCACATGACCGCTTGCTACGTCGGGGAGGGGACATGGCATCAAATCTAACCAGTGGATCGGCCTTTTCAAATCAGGTTATGGGTCTCTGCTGGCCAGGCACAGACTGGCCAGATCGGCCGCCGTGCAGATGGACGATATTCGACCCCTTAGAGACATCGAACGACGCCGCGTCAACGCCCGATCCCGGTTCCTTCCTGGACGCGCGAGTAAATTGCATTTGCTGGTTGGCGAATGCCGACACGGCTGGCCCGGCTGATTTTTCCACAACCACCGTCTGGTCGGCCCTGCGTCGTGGGCAACTCGCCGGCATTTCCATGGACCCGCTGTTTTTGGAGCGACCGGGAATTAATCGTGCTTCGCAACGCGGAACATCACTCCATCGATGACCCCGCCGAACCGGCGCTCCCGCCATTGGCGTGCAGCAATCCTGTCTCGAGGCACTGCCGCGGCACACCTCCGTCGCCAGGGAATCACTCGTGTCCGTTGATGGTTGTATCGTTTGAACAGCGGCTGTTCAAACGGCCAATGCAGTCTACGACAACCACGCAGAGGCTTTTCATGCATCGAATGATTACATATCGAAGTTTCGAAATTCACGTCGAGTTGGCTCCGGTTGCCAAAGACATGTTCGACGTGACCGTTCAGATCAAAGGCGGCGCGAACCTCAATGTCCTCGGGGCGCGGGGAGACCGCGTGCTCCTGCGCAATGGTCCCTTCACTGAACGATGGGCCTACCTGGTTGGCGAAATCGCTGGACAAGCTGCAATCGACGTGTTGCTTGGGCCGGTGGATTGATTCGCTCCCTGCCGGCTCGGCGCGCAACGCTTATCACGCTGCGCATGCAAGTTTGCGCTCGCAAAAGTTCGTCGCCTTGCAAACAGCGGGCGGGGCGCATCTGCAGACGATCACCGACGGAGCGCAAGCGACAGTAACTGGCCAACAGGCAGTTCGACGTCCCACGTGCTATAAGCAAGCGACTGTCGCCAGACGGTCGGGTAGCGTAGGCCGCAATGAATGTGTCACTGCCTTCGGGACGGCGGCGGGCGGCAGATCGGTCTCGAGGTGACACTTTTGCGTTCACTCCGAGCGCAATGAAAGCGTCACTTCGCCGGCTATCACTGATCCTGGCGGGGTTCTCTTATTCGCTAAATCGATCAGAGGTGTAGTTCAAGGGATGGGCATCGGCCGTGCCTTTGGATGGAACATGGCAAGCCGAAGATACTTGAGGTACCAATGCCCGAACGAGTAGTTCCGCCGGTCGTGTGGTGCCAACATCTTGACAAGGTCATAACGATTCGTGAGAGCCTGAACCGGCGGGTCCACAAAGACAGTGGTTCCTGTGATGTGGGACATGATCGACCTTGCCACATGGGCGTAGGCCCAAGGCGTCGAGGTATTTGTCTCAAGCACGCCGGGCGCCAGGAGAAAGAGGTTGGGGGCGTCGATTGAGCGAAAGACGGAGTAGCAGCGAGCGGAGATCTCATTCAGCCCACTCGCCTTTGTAAGCGAATCCAGCCCCAGATAGCCAAGGTCCATGGCGTACCCGGTTCCCCAAAGCAACAGGCCCGTCCCGATCTCGTCACCGTTCGAGAGGCGAATCGTCTTGCCGTGGACGGACTGGACTTCACCGCGGTGGCGCTCGATGCTGCGGAAGCCCTGGATCATGCGTGGCCGGCCTGGAATGATTTGATCGCGACGGATGTCGAAGTCGCCCTCCGGCATGATCTCCGTGATTCCGGCCTTCTTGTACCTTGCCCGCAAGTCCTCATTGATGCGGCGGTTCATCGCGCTCGTGGAAAGACCCAGCATCTGGTATTTCGCTAACAGGCGTACGTCAGTCCCGAGATATTTGACCTGGCGTGTCGGGCGCATCCACTTGGTAGAACGATAGATCCACGCAATGCTGCTCGCCTGGTATGCGAAGCATAAGTCAAGCAGGTCGTACGCCGATGCGCCGCCACCCACGACAGTGACGCGCTTGCCTCTCAACTCTTCCGGATTGCACAGTTCGAACGAGTGATACTCGGCGATAGACGAATCATTCCGCTTGACCTGCGGTACGACGGGGCGATTGTGTCCGCCTGTGGCAGCGATAAGCCACCTCGATTGATACAGGGCTCCCTCTGTCGTCACTTGCCAGCCGTCTCCGCAGGACTGTGCGCTCGTGACCGGTGCATTGAGGACGATTTGAGGCGCGAGATCGAACCGTTCAACCCATGCTTCGATGTTGCGCAAAATACCCGGCTGCCTTTCGTCGGACAGCGGGACATCGCCGAGCGTCCAGTCTTACTTGCGAAACTGGATGTCCTGCCACGAGGGAAGATCACGCCACAGCCCGCCGATACGCTCCCGGCGCTCCAGGACCAGAGTCTTGAGCCCGGCGTCTTTGGCGTACTTCAGGCAGATAACGCCGCCGATGCCACCGCCAACGATAACCAAATCGAAATCCGAACCTGTGGCCATGGATGTGGAATGTGCAAAATGTCCCTCACTCTGGATCCCAGAACGACTTGCAGGTCATGATGTGTTCCTCATACAAAACGTCATGGGGCCTAATAGGGAAGCAAACGAAATATTCCTGAAAAGTGTAGGCGGCGAATGCTGCAGCGATATTCACGACGTTCCCGTTGAATTGCCTGCCCGACGTTGCGCAAAGGGATCATGGGTCGACTGCGTGACCGCCGTAAGCCGCGCGCGGAGGACCGTTGTCCAGGTGGACGCGACGTTTGAGTGTCAGCTCGAAAGCGTGGCTCTACGTCCGTTGACGGCCGGACAGTGCCATTGCTCCCGATCCGCTTCCAGGTGTCGGCACCTGATTCAGTTGTCGTCGCTTCTGGACGGGAGATGCTCGTGAGGCTCAGGCTCCGCCGCGTCGGCGTCGGGAAGGTCGTCCGGGGCCGGATTTTGCAGGCCCTTCGGATCGGGCTGGCGAGTCGTGCTGGTGGAAGTTTGCGCGGGGTCGAGGGAGGCGCCCGTCGGCTCACTGGTTGGATTCGACGTCATGATGTGCTCCTGCGCTGATGAAGGCAGCTTCCCATCATGATAGTCTGCTTAATCGCCTTACGCTGATGACCCGATTCCGATTGGGCTTCTTGGCTGCACAGCTAAACAAGCGGAAATCGCTAATCATCCAAAGGCAAGTAGCCGAGATGGTCCATCGAAGACTCGCCGCGATCGGACTCGACGATTCAGCCAGCGCGCGGCAGCACCGCGATGCCGAGGCGGCGACTCAGCCTGCGGTCCGAATCGAGGAGAGCGCGCGGGCCGAGATCCAGGCGCTGCAGGCGCAGTTGGTGACCACCGCAGTACGATAGGCGTCCTCGAAGGGCGGGTCCCCTCCGCGTTCGTGGCCGGTCTTGGTCGTGAATACTCATTTGACGGCGGTAAGCGTTGCCATTCGTCGACACCGGTTAGCGAGTGCCCGCAAAGGGATGTGCGGCCGCCCCACGGCTCCCGATCATATACCGTCAGCTGAGGCCGATAACCCGTCCGACGTGATCGTGACACGAAGGTCTGTTCTTTTGGGGGGCAGCCGCTTGAGTGGCCGGCCAAGCCTGAAGGCGAACGGCAGAGGAGGCCGACACCGGAAGTCCGGCGTGTGAATTGCGCAACCGCACGAGTCCGTCTAGAAGTCCGCGCTCATCCGAAGTGGGGCAGACTGGATGCGTGGGCACACGCGCTCTAGAGCGTATATTTAAATAAGTAGTCCTGCTATTTCGATAACAAGGCTTATCTTAGTGTAGAGGGCGCGCTATTCTCGGTGGGTGACACGCACGCCGCACAAGGTGACGGCGAGGTATGCGGGACGGCCATCGAGAGCCCAGTAGCACTAACAGCGAAATTCGACCTGGTCAAAAAGGCGAACCTCGCGTTTTCCCGCTTTACAACGCCGGGCCCTGTCAGCCGTCATCTCGATACGAAAGGCTACGAAGTCACCACTGGCATCGGTCCAGATCTGATGGAAGGTGCTCGGGCTGCCGTCTCTGGAATGATCGACATTCTGATGCGACTTCGAAGTAGACGAGGTCATGCGGAAGTCTGTCCAGAAAACCGGAATGTTCAACAAAACACCCCAAAGATTGGATCAACGGCCAATTTTTGGGGTGCAATTCACTAGCGGGGCTTTTCTTTGTCTGGGTAATGCGTCCACTACCCCGGACTTGTGAACCTGCGATTAGAACCTGTGGTACATGCCAACGTTGGCTTGGACCTGGTTGCTGCCCGATGCGGTGTTGCCGAAGTCAGCAGCCGAAGCCTGAGCGCCCAGAGCATGGACGTAGGCACCCATGACGTATACCGAGGTGAGCTTCGACAGCGCATACGTAGCACCCAGCGACGCCTGGTTGATTGAAGCCATCGTGCGACCCTCAGCGGCTTGCGCAGGCGTGGCTGCCGAACCGTAGACGTACGTGTATCCAGCAGCCAGCGACAGCGCCGGGGTTGCCTGGTACTGCAGAAGGGCACCCACTACGTTGAAGTGGATCGATGCCTGGCCATCGTTGCCTTCATATTGAGCGTTCGAGTACCGCAGGCCAGCCGTGTACGGACCAAATTGGTATTGGCCAGCGATTTGAGCGATGCCCGCGCTCTTGAACGCATTGCCACCGTAGTAACCCGAACTCGGATAGCCCAGAGCACCACCGAACGACGGTTGTGCCGTTGCGTTCTGCCAGCCATTCTCACCCTGGTTTGCAGCATGGAAGTAGCCGCCAGCGACCGTCAGACCACCTTGAGCATAGTCCGCAGCCACCGACCACGATTGACCCGAACCCATAGCACCGGCAACGCCGCCGAACGAGTACGCGCCTTCAGCCTGGAAACCCTTGAAGATAGGCGAAATGTACTTTACGGCGTTGTTCTGGTTCGTCGTGTTGTCGTTGTTGTCCACGTCGCCCGGGGTCGAGAATGTCGAAGCCGAAACGGCATCGCCTGTCAGGCCTTGAACCATTTCCGTCACGGCGTCGATCTGGCGACCCATACGCAGGGTACCGTACTGGTCCGACGTGAGGCCTACGTAGGCCTGGCGGTTGAACAGCGAACGCGAGGAGCCAATGGGGCCCTGGCCGCCGATGCCGCCGGTAGCAATGTTGAAACCATTTTCGAGCTTGAAGACTGCCTTGAGGCCGCCGCCGAGGTCTTCCTGACCCTGGATGCCCCACTTGTTCGAACCTGAGGCACCGCCATCGAGGCTGACCTTCGAGTGGCCATCGACGTTCGAGGTGTAACCGATACCTGCGTCGAGCATGCCGTACAGGGTGACCGACGACTGTGCCATTGCTGCCGAGGATGCTGCGAAAGCGGCAACAGCGATAACGCTTGCCTTGATGTTGCTGTTTTTCATCTGTATTTCAGTGTCCCTGAATCTTTTGGATTTATTTGTTGCTGCGCGCCGGAGAATAAGGGACCTCGTACAACTCAAGAAACGGAAAAAAAAGACTGTCGCAAAAACGTAACAAAGGGCGCAATGGCTTGTGCGGGCGGGCGATCGATGGACTATTCCGTGTTTGCAATGCCGGATTGTCTCTTTGTATTGTTACTAAATTTGATATAAATCGGGTCATATTCACTTGAATGGTGCGTGAGCTAGCGCCGTGCCAGCCGGTCCGTAGGGTGCCGCGCCAGGCGCGGCGGCGTCCGGCGGCTGCAGTCATGGCGATCGCGGCGCCCGCTGCCCAGCAGCACTGAACTCCATGGATGACGCTTGACGAAAGGATCGACGGCCGCAACCGGGCGGCCCGCATGGACTAGCTTCAGCGCAGCTGCGTAGGTCGCGTCGTCCCCCATTTCTGCCATCGAGCGGCGCAGTAGCGGGCTTGTGCCGTCATGGGGCGTGAAGCATCTGTCGTAGCGTTCACGCGTGTCGCAACGTGCAGCGGCGACGACGACGCTACAGTCGCTGCGGATGCCAGCGCTTCAGCGGTATTACCCGCCGGGTTTCCTGTTCGAACGGACGAAGCGGACAAAGTGGACCTTCAGACGCCTCGCACAGGCAAGGCGCGATGTGTGCTTGGAGAAAGAACACAGACGTTCTCCTGCAGCGTCAGTCATAGGTGAAGGCCCGCTGATCTCCGCGCGCCCGATCGTCGCCGCCTTTCGTCACACGCCTTCGACGAGAACGGCGCGATAGCGCGCGCCCTTGAACCGGTGCTGCGCGATCTCCTGATACGCCGGGCTGTCGTACCACGCGCGCGCGGCCGCCGTCGACGGAAACTCCACGATCACGACGCCCTCTGGCGCGTCGCCCTCAAGGATCTGCTGACGTCCGTAGGCAGCGAGGATCTTCACGGGATGACCTTTAAAGGTCTCGCCCACCTTGCTTTGATAGGTGTCGAGCTCACCCTGATCCAGCGTGCTTTCCTTTGTGAAGACGATATAAGTCGGCATGGCGTACGCTCCTGCGGTGGTGTGAAGGTGCAGGTGATGATGCCATGGAACCGCATTGGGACCTCGCTACGCAGCTTCGGCACAAGTGTCGACCCGTCGCGTGGGCGAGAGAACCCCGTGATCCTCGCAAACAAACATTCGCGAGGCGATCATAGGGGGCAGCTTCCTGGCCGATCTCCCGCCGCGCGTCGATTCTGACGGTCTCACGTACTGGTAACCAAACTTCCGATACAGGTCGACGTGCCGGTCCTTGCACATCAGGTGAATGGTGGCTTTGCCCATCGCTCGCATCCTGCTCACGAAGGCCTCCATCAGTAGAGTTGAGTAGCCCTTGCCTTGCTCGGCGGGGTCTACGACGACTGACATAATGACGACGTTTGGCGCCGCTGCATCGTGCCCGACGAGCTCCTTGAATGCTTCGTCCGACATCACGACATCGTAGGCGCACCCCGAGTTAATGAAGCCGACGATCCGGCCGCTCCGTTCCATCACGAGGAAGCCTTCCGGGTACTGGGCGATGCGCGTCGCAATTTTCTCCCGCGTTGCCGCCTTGTCGCCCTCATAGGAGGAGATCTCGATTTCGTAGCAGCGGTCGGCGTCGGTCGGTGAGGCCGCGCGAAAGTGGATGTCGTTGGTCATGAAAGTCGCCAGTTCAGCAAAATATCAGCCTCGGATCATAAGATCCGTGGCGCATTCATGCGCTGAATTGTCTTCAGCGAAGGCTGCATGATATGCAGTTCGCCAGCTTAGCGGCGTGCATAATGTGCATCTTCGAAAGATAAAAATGCAGTGTGCACAGTTTCTACCTCTATCACCATACGTCGGCCTGATGAACGTCCGTAGGTGTCGCACCTCGCCGTGCGGCCTCACCCATCCCCATCCATTGTCTGGCCGCTCCGAAGACTACATTTACTTTACATCGCTACCACGACAAAACTTAGAATGACCGGCCGGGCTTATTTGCGCGCTCTCTGGCCGCGAGGAAGCCCGTGCGTTTCTTCCCGAACAACAGGCAACAAGTTATGAAAACGAGGACTGATCGCCGCACGGATATCGCGGGTCAGCGCAGTGGTGATCAGCAAGGGTTTGCGTTTAAGAGAGTGATCGTCGTGGTTGCGATGCTCGGCCTGCTAACCACACTAGTCGCCTTGAAGATCATGAGCGGCCCCGAAGGGGTGAAGCGTGGCGCTGCGAAACAGGACATCGACATGATCATGGAAGCGCTGACGCGCTACCACCGCGACAACGGCCGATATCCAACCCAGGAGCAAGGCCTGCGGGCGCTGACCGAGAAACCTGCTACTAATCCGGTGCCGATCTTCTGGAAGGACGGCGGCTATCTCCAGCGTTTGCCGAACGATCCATGGGGTAACGCGTATCGGTATCTCAATCCGGGCGTGCATAGCGAGATCGACGTATTTAGCTACGGCGCCGACGCAAAGCAAGGCGGCGAAGGCAACGATGCCGATACAGGATCGTGGGAATAGCCTGCCCCTTTCACGGCTCGCACAGTCCATAGTGTGTTGCATCCACCGGTTGAATCCGCAAGAGTTGAGCCGACATTGGGATTCAATAGCGTGCGAGGGAGACGGGCTATCCGTGTGCATATCAAGTACCTGCAGCACGGGTTGCCCGAGCGGCCGGTTAGCGTCCCGGGATCACTCGCCCGATGGTGAGGAAGCCTCAACCGCGGGCAGCGAAGGTGACCACAACCAGAGCCGAAAAGACCAGCGCCGGGGCGAGATGCCGGAATGGCTCTCGATTTCGCACCAACGTGAAGAGCGCGCCGATCATGATCGCGCCGGCCAACGTCAGGCCTAAGACTCTGGTTTGTTGTCCAACAAGAAGTGCCGCACTGAGCAACTCGAGTGCGCCACAGAGCAACTGAAACCATGCCGGATAACCCCAGCGTGCGAAGTCGCGCTTCACCGCGCCGGGTCTTGCGAGATTGACCACGCCAGCAACCGCGAACAGAACCGCGACGATCATCGCGAGGGTCGATTCGAGAGACGCACTGTTCCACGCCATCGTCATGCTCCGTTAGTTTGCTGAAAGTGATTTTGTGCAGAGAGGTCCGCAATCAGGCCGGGGCCATGGGGTTTCCACGCAAGAACTCGCTGGGCATGCTGGCCGCTTACTGTCTGGTCGAGCGCCAGTGCGTCAGCGAACGGTCCAAGCGATTTGCGGGCATCGTCGAGCGGCCAGAGTTCGACGCGATCGGCGCCGACCGAGGCCCGAATCGCTTCACCCATTTCGGAAACGGCAACAGCCTCTTGCGCGACCACGTTGAAGATCTGTCCCGTGACTCGACCGTCTCCGCTTGCCGCCAGCTCCACCGCGCTCAGGTAAGCCGTGGCGAGATCATCGACGTGAACGGCAGGCCAGTGATTGTGACCATTGCCGACAACCCTCACACTGCCAGTCTGACGGGCCATCCCGGCAAGCATGCCGAAGATGCCGCCGCCGTAGCCGTGCACCATCGCCGGCCTGAGAATCACCGCGGCAATCGAACGGCTCGCTGCTAGCGCCTGCACATATCGCTCCACTGCGGGCCGCCAGGCGACGAGTGGTGTCGGGTTCAGCGCCGATGCTTCAGTCGCGGGCTCCCCCGCCGTATTGCCGTAGACCCAGGTGCCCGACGTATAGACAAACGCCGCGCCCGGTTGCAATTGAGAAAGCATCGCTACAACCGCGGCCTCATCGGCAGCAGCGGCAGAAGCATCGTTGGTCGACGCGGTGTGCACCACGCCATCAGCAGCACCGGCAGTTGCAGCGAAAGACTGTGGCTCACACAGGTCGCCGGAATGCAGTTTCACACCGAGACGTGCCAGCGCGCTTGCGGCCGCCGACCCGTCCTGGCGCACCAGCGCCGTCACCCGATGGCCGAGGCTGATTGCCTTGCGCGCGACCGCTTGCCCGATGTAGCCAGTACCGCCTGTAATGAACAGTTCCAAAGCGTTCTCCCAACGATTGCCTGCGAAGTTGGACAGCCATACAAACGAGACCAGCAAGTCTCGTTCGTGGAAATGTAGACGAGACTGCCCAGTCTTGTCAACTGTCCGGCGATCTGGTATTTATTTCGCATGCACGCTTCCTCTCTTCCTGGCCTGAGCCCGCTGCAACGCCGCAAGCGGTCTGCCATCCTCGACGGCGCGAAAACCGTTTTTTTAAGCCAGGGTTTCGGCCTGGCAACGATGGACGATGTCGCGGCGGCCGCTGGCGTCGGCAAACAGACGGTCTACCGTCACTTCAGGTCAAAGGAGGCGCTCTTCGTTGGCCTGGTGAGTTCGATGTGCGCTCAGGTAGGTGGGCTTCTTGCCAGCGCTCAGGGCGACCAATCCGATGGCTCACCCGAAGTCGAGTTGCGCGAGTTGGGATGGGTGTTGGCACAAATCCTTATCGTGCCGGATTATCTGCGGCTTTACCGGGCCGTCGTTGCTGAGGCCGAGCGTCTTCCGGAACTCGGCCAGGTGTTTTACGAAAATGGTGCAAAGGTCGTGCGTGCCGTCGCCGCAAAAATTCTGCGAAAACGATTTGACGAATCGACTGCAACGTTGCGGGCAGCGACATTCGTTCAGTTGGTACTAGGCGACGCGTATCTGGAACTGTCCATTGGCTACACGGTGCCCGATGTTGAAGCGCGCTTTGCGCTGCAGATCGACGAGGCGGTGGCGGCTGCACTTCGCTAAGAGCGCCGCATACGATGTCGAGCCTGAATCGACGAGGGGCGACGGGGTATTCGACAGTCCGGCGGCGTGCTTCACACGAATGGAAGAGGCGCACCTAACGTGCGCTTCCTTTTTGTGTCCTTGGCGAGTCTTCCTGGTTCGGGTTGAGGAAACTACTGATCCTCGTGCCAGAGGTAGCGGTCTCTGGCAGGCGCGATGGCAGGGGACGGCTCGGGTCTGTCATAGATTTTGTGTTCAAGGCATAACATGTAGCTCAAGGAGCATGTATGCCACGCAAACCCAAGACAACTACCGAAGCGCAGACAGCGTTACCGTCCATTCCGAAGGAGCTGATCGACCAGTTCGTGAAGGGACCCATGACCGCCGAAGCGGTGCACGCCGCTTCAGCCGCGTTCAAGAAGGCGCTGATCGAGCGGGCGCTGGGTGCCGAACTTGGACACCATCTGGGTTATCCGGCGGG
>NZ_JAMBPR010000104.1 GCF_024206475.1 Paraburkholderia sp. CNPSo 3274 | reverse complement strand
GGGCGCAAACCCCGATCCCGCTCTTCCTTGCGCACCCAGCTACGCAGCGTCTCGCCCGAGCAGCCCAGCTTCGCTGCGATCGAGGCGATCACTTTCCATTGCGATTCGTGGTCGCCCTGATGTTCCAGTACCATTCGCACAGCCCGCTCACGAACTTCCGGCGAGTACCTTGGGGACTTCTTCTTGGTGTTTTCCATAGCTCCATTTTCTCAAGAAGTGGAGCCTCCGGAAATCCCGGGGCGGTTCACTTCGGCGACAGCGGCGAGTTGGACAGATTGATCGCAACGGTTAGATGCAATGCGGGCTACCGCCTTGGACGCGGCCGGTGTGCCTGATTTGCCGAGCCTTGCGCGCCTTGAGGCACCGGCTCCCGCAGTCGCCGCGTACTGCGGTGATGGGAACCGTCGGGGGCGCGTAGCTAGATCGGAGCAAGCATGGTTCCGCGGCAACGCCTGGCGCCGCAGCGACAGGTGTACTCGCCGACTGAATCGCGCGATTTCGCCGAGATTTCAAGCGCGTAGTCGATAAACAGTTCCTCGCCGACCTCGATGTCCCTGAGCGCGTTGATGTAGACGCGGCCAGATTGCTCGATCGCCTCGCAGTTCGCCTTGCACGCATGGTTGAGCCACCTTGCGCCGTTTCCGCCGCGGCCGCCATCAATGACGCGCCCGTCCGACAACCCGAAGAGGAAAGTGTGCCCAGCGTCAGCTCGCCGCGCATAGGTACGGGCCGCTTCCCGCCAGGTGGTGACGAGCCCCTTGTACTCAAAGACGCGCTCGCCGGCGGAGAGTACGCGCAGGGCAAAGACGCCCTTTCCGTGAATGGGAGAGTGCCGAACGGAAACGCGCTTCATGCCGGGAAAGTGTGAGGAAGGGTGATCTGGAGTATAGCGGCAGCAATGGCTCCCAACATGTGACGGTGGATCGTTGCGGGTGTCTGGTCATGGGCCGGCACATATGGGCCACTCGGCGCTCACTTCGTCGTCGCAAACGCGCCGGCTATTAGCCTCTTAAGTTTGACGTCGTCGCTGTGCATATTTTGCGGTGGTTGAGGCCGAAGCATGCCGCAATTGTGGCGCACCGTGGTGAGTTCCGTGCGGCTTAGGGTTCCCGCAAGCAGTGCTTGATTGGCCTCGATGGCGGTGGCGGCGGCCTGAAAACAAAAAAGCCCGCTCGGCGGGCTTCCTGTCAACGTCGCAACAGGCCTCAGGCTGCGGCGGCGTCCTTCAGCTTCTTCAGCGCGCGAATCTTCAGCTTCACCGTTGCCGGCTTTGCGTCGAACCAGCGGTCTTGACCTGTGAACGGGTCCTTGCCGAAGCGCTTTTTCTTCGCCGGGACAGCCTGGACTCCGATTTTCACCAGGCCCGACAGTGTGAACTCACCTGCACCCTTCTTATGCACCGAGCCCAGAATCGTGTCTTCTAGCGCAGCCAGAACAGCTTTGGCTGCTTTCGGTTCGACACCGGCTTGCTCGGCAACGTGCGTTGCCAACGAGGTCTTCGTGAACGTTTCCTTCAGCGGCTTGAGTACGCCATTGGTCGCAGCCTTCTTCGCCGGAGCAACAGCCTTCGGCGCGGCCTTCCTGGCTGCCGGCTTTGCGGCCTTCGGTGCGGGCGATTTTGCAGCCTTCGGGGCTTTCGTTGCGGTCTTCGTTGCCATGAATATTCCTCTATCAGGTTGAGAACCGCTTAAGACGGTGCACGACGCCTCGCGTTACTGCACTGTCTTAAGCTGGCGCTTAGCGTATCAACGGTTTTCGCGATTCGCAACAGGAAAACGCCTTCTGGCAAGCCGTTTCTTCATCGCCAGCGAAAAAAGCCCATGACGTACGCCCGATTTCGCAGCGGCCGCGCGTGAGAGCCGCGTCTGAATAGGAAGAAACGCGCAGTCCCACCGCCTGCACGCATCTGCATATCGGTAAGGCAGGCAACTACCCAGGTTACGGCGCTTTGCGGCTTCGCCGAACGGAACACACGTGGCAACTCAGGACCACCTCAAGCAGCGCGCGGAACAAAAAGGCCGCCCAGAATGGCTGACTGCCCAGCTCCCAACGGACGTCCGCTCAAAAAGGCGGCCGTCTACATGGCCAAAGCCATTCACACGGACTGGAGAAAACGCTCGCCAGCCTGAGCGGGTGGTGCGCTCGATCAGCTACTGCGTCATCAACACGACAACGCGACAGTGCCTCTGGAAGGCCTCCCTGGCAGCCCCCCACGGATCGAGGGGGCGGTCCAGGTTGTTCGGCGCTGTGGGCTCAGTCGTTAGAGAGTGAACCCAGAAATGTCGCAACCTTCGCCTTGCTGGTTTTCTGCAATCGAGCCATGAGGGCGTGATCGATTCGCTTCAGCCCGTAAGTTTGAGCGATGTCGTGCTGCAATCGGCACCACAGATGGCTGGCGACCTCAGCGTCAACCATCGCCCGGTGAGCACGACCCGATTTCGGTAGCCGAAGCATCTCCGCCAAACTAGAAAGGCGGTGACTCTGGGCGCCTGGGTAGATCCGCCTGGCGACGAGCATCGTGCAGGCAAATGAATGCTCCGCTGGCACTCCAAGAAGCCCCAGTTCTGCCTGCCAAAACCGCTTGTCGAAACCGGCGTTGTGGGCAACGACGGGATGGTTTCCCACAAACGCTGCAGATTCCCTCATGACTTTCGATACAGGAGGCGCCGATGCGATCATGTCGTTCGTGATGCCGGTGAGCGCAACGACATCGGACGGGATGCGCCGTCCTGCGTTCATCAAGCTCTGGTAACGATCAACAATCTGGCCGTCACGCAGGAGGATGACGGCAATCTCGGTAGCGCGGTCGCCCAGATTCGGCGAAAGCCCGGTTGTTTCGAAGTCGAGTACCGCAACGGTCTGCATGTTTCTTTCGTTCACTAATCAGTTGATGCCGTACTGTGCACGCTTCCCCAGGCCTGGCGAGCCGCCCAGGCAAGACGCCCCTATCCCGATGCCTGGCTGCATGGAGTACACCCTTGTACAAAGCCGAATGGAGCGCTTCGTTCTTTCTTGCCGTCAGGCTGATAACGCCTTTGTTTGTTCGCCCGGCTGCCGCTCAGGCCGGTTCGCCAGCCAACGACACATTCGAAGCCTGGATTTACAGGGTATTCGTGGCGATGCGCTCGTATCCGGATGCGTTAAATGAAGGGCGTATTCTACGCCTGGTGAACCGCCATTCTTTATATCGGCTCTAACGCCGGCGCGAGTTACCGGGGCGAACGTGAAGATGATTTTCAAATTTACTTGCGCGAGCGGCCGCGTGTGATTCAACCGATTGGCATTGAGCTGTCGGTTGCCCATGTCAAGAGGGTGCGGTGCTACCAGAGATGTAGCGGCCACGACTCACAGCATGGGGGAATGAAGATTGTCCGGATGATCCAGCATGTCTGCTACCAGATGTAGTGATTCCTCCATCGCAAACGCGTCACCGGGGCCACCCAGGCAGATGCGAACGGCATTGGGCGGATTGCCGTCTGTGCTAAATGCCGCGCCGGAGACCACGCCGATTTGCTTCGTGCGCAAATGCGAAGCGAGTTCGGACGCGCTCCAGCCGGTTTCGGCGGGCACCGTAAGCCACAGATGAAAGCAGTTCCTGGACGCCTCGATTGCACGCGACGCGAAAATTTGCGCCGCCATATGCTGGCGCACCTCGCACTCGTGGCGGATCGCCACGAGCATCTGCTGCGCAATGCCGCTCTCGATCCAGCGCGCCGTGAGATGTGACATATACGGACTCGCCATCACCGTGGTCGCGCGCAGGGCGCCAGAGAGACGTTCGGCGTGACGTGCACTCGGTGCGACGACGAAGGCCACACGCAACCCCGCGCCAAAGCACTTCGACATCCCGGTCACGTAGTAGGTCAGCTCCGGTGCGAGCGTGGCGAGCGCCACGGGCGGCGTTTCAGAGAGCATGCCGTAGGCGTCGTCCTCGATGATCGGCACGTTGTAGCGCAGCGCGATATCGGCGATATGCTCGCGGCGGTTCTGCGAGAGCGTGCGCGTGGTCGGATTCTGCAGCGAGGGATTGCAGTAGAGCACGCCCGGCTTGCGCGTCTTGCAAAGCACCTCGAACGCCGTGGCACTCAGACCCTCGTCATCGCGCGGCAGCGGCGCGAGCGGCATGCCAAGCTGATTCGCGATCACCTTCAAGCCCGGATACGCGAGGCAATCGGTGCAGATCGCTTCACCGGGCTTCACGAGCCGCAGCAGCAGCGCGACGAGCGCGTTGTGTATGCCTGGGCACACCAGCAGCGCATCCTCGCGGTGCGAAGGCAGGGTGTGACGCAGCCACTGGCTCGCCATGCTGCGCTCGAACTGCGAGCCGCCAAAATCCTGATAGCGCAACATCGACCACGGGTCGGCCGCGCCAATGATCTGCGCCGCCGACTCCGCGAGCAGCGCCGTCATTTCCGGCGGCTCGGGCGGCATGTTCATGGTCATTTCGAGCGAGGTGCCCGCGCGCAGCGGCACCGCGGGTGGCCTTCCGCGCACGTACGAGCCGCTGCCTGCGCGCGAGTCGATCAGGCCGCGCTTGCGCGCCTCCGCATACCCTCGCGCGAGCGTCGTGTAATTGATCTTCAGCGCATCCGAAAGATCGCGCAGCGCGGGCAGGCGGTCGCGCGGGCGCAGACGGCCGCTCGCCACATCTTCTTCGATGAGGTCGGGAATGGTCTGATAAACGGGCTTGTCGCTTTCGGCTAGCCGTTTGAGCCAATGGGCAGTGATGTTCGTCATGGACGTGCGCGCAGGCGCCTCCAAAAGTGGGCCCATTCATTCTAGTGAGAACGGACGCCGGAAAATAAACAATTGATCGCATGCGATCGCATTGAATGATCCGAATTGATGCACGCGTGCACCTGAAGCGAATGCGCATTGCCCCGCGCCGGGGCGCGTGCCGGATCACAACAACGGCGGGGCGCGGCGCGCATACGTGCCTGGCACGCGCTTCACAAAAAAAATCGTCTGGATCATTCGCGGCACGTGGCATTGATTGCCAATTGATCGCATGAAGCGTGCCGATTGATGGCATACCCGTTGCGATAAGAGAGACGCCGGCCACAGGTCGGCCACAGTCCTCAATTATTGAACGGAGTCACGCAATGCCCGCCATCACCACGCCCGCCCACAAGACCGGCGACTTCCTCGTCGATTACGAAGAGAAGGTGTTCGAGGACGTCAAGGCGGAACCCGGCGAGAAAGCGCTCGTTACGTTCCACACGGTCGCATTCGAAGGTTCCATCGGTTTCGTCAACATGCTGCAAGCCACGCGTCTGCAACGCAAGGGCTTCGAAACCTCGATCCTGCTTTACGGTCCCGGTGTGATGCTGGGCGTGCAGCGCGGCTTTCCCACGCTTGGCGCAGAAGCGTTTCCGGGCCATCTGAACTTCAACAACCAGTTGATGAAGTTCATGGCCGAAGGCGGCAAGGTCTACGCGTGCCGCTTCGCGCTGCAGGCGCTCTATGGCCAGAGCGAGTCCGCGCTGATCGAAGGCGTGCGGCCCATCAATCCGCTCGACGTGCTCGACCTGAAGCTGCTGCATCGAAAGTCGAACGCGCTCGTGATCGATACCTGGACTGTTTGAACGCACACGGGTATCGCCATGTCGATCACATCCACGAAGCGCATTGTCCGCGCGGCGGCGGTGCAAATCGCGCCGGATCTCGAGTCTGGCGCGGGAACGCTCGAGCGCGTGGGCGAGGCCATCGTCGCCGCGGCGCGCGAGGGCGTGCAGCTTGCCGTGTTTCCCGAAACGTTTCTGCCGTACTACCCGTATTTCTCGTTCGTACTGCCACCCGTGCAATCGGGCGCCGAGCATCTGCGGCTGTACGAGGAGGCGGTGGCGATACCCGGGCCCGTTACGGACACGGTGGCCTCGCTTGCACGCCAGTACGGCATGGTGATCGTGCTCGGCGTGAACGAGCGCGATCACGGCAGCCTCTACAACACGCAGCTGATTTTCGACGCGGACGGCCAGATCAAGGTGAAGCGCCGCAAAATCACTCCCACTTTCCACGAACGCATGATATGGGGGCAGGGCGACGCTGCAGGCCTGAAGGTCGCGGAAACGGCCGTGGGGCGCGTGGGGGCGCTCGCGTGCTGGGAGCATTACAACCCGCTCGCGCGCTACGCGCTGATGACACAGCACGAAGAGATCCACTGCAGCCAGTTCCCGGGCTCGCTCGTCGGGCCGATCTTCTCCGAGCAGATCGAAGTAACGATTCGCCATCACGCGCTGGAGTCGGGCTGTTTCGTTGTAAACGCAACTGGATGGCTCAGCGACGCGCAGATCGAATCGATCACGACGGATCCCAAGCTGCAAAAAGCGCTGCGTGGCGGCTGCAATGCCGCAATCGTCTCGCCGGAGGGCCAGCATCTGGCCGCGCCGCTGCGCGAGGGCGAAGGCATGGTGATCGCCGATCTCGACATGGCGCTCATCACCAAGCGCAAACGCATGATGGACTCGGTCGGCCACTATGCGCGGCCCGAGCTGTTGAGCCTCGCGATCAACGAGCGGCCCGCCACGCCCGTGTTTTCTCTCGACGAGGCGAGCGTCGCCCCAGTCGTCCCCACCAGGAGTGCCCACGATGAATGCCAGCGTCAACCTGCCGGAATCGAACCTGCAACTCTTGACTGAACTTCAGTCGAGCGGGCTGCGTCTGGCCGAGCCGGAGTCGACGGGCCTGTCGCGCCGCGGAGGCGCGGGTCCGTCGGACCACAAGGCCGTCGTGATCGACGGCGTTGCGCTCATGGTGCCGGTCCATACGCACGGCGCGCACCGGTCTGCATTCGTTGCGGATGCGCCCGACGATGCCGGTGTGAGCGTGCTCAGACGCGGCAGTATTCCCGTCGCGCAGATCGCATTCGCGAAGCCCCCGCGCTTCTACAAGCTGCAGACACTCGATGGCGTGCCGTACTCGCACATAGCGACGCTGCACGGCACCGATGTGCTCGCGACGACGGTGCTGCAGACCTGCATCCGTTACGAGAGCCGCAAGAAGGCCTGCAAGTTCTGCGCAATCGGACAGTCGCTCGCAGCGGGTCGCACGATTGCGCGCAAGACCCCGGAGCAACTCGCCGAAGTGGCGCGCGCGGCGGTGCTGCTCGACAACGTGAAGCACATGGTGCTCACGACGGGCACGCCAGCCACGCCCGACCGCGGCGCGGCGATTCTTTGCGAAAGCGCGCGGGCAATCAAGCGCGCGGTCAATCTGCCGATTCAGGCGCAATGCGAGCCGCCCGATGACGACACCTGGTTTGGGCGCATGCGCGACGCGGGCATCGACACGCTTGGGATGCATCTGGAAGTGATCGGCGAGGCCGAACGCGCGCGCATCATGCCCGGCAAGGCGTCGGTGCCCGTGAGCCGCTACATGGAAGCGTTCGAAGCGGCCGTGCGGGTGTTCGGGCGCGGCCAGGTGAGCACGTACCTCCTCGCGGGTCTGGGCGACACGCCGCAGCGTATTCTCGATACCGCGCAGCAACTCGTGCGTATCGGCGTCTATCCGTTCGTGGTGCCGTTCGTGCCCATTGCGGGCACGCCGCTCGAAGATCACGCGCCGCCTACGCCCGAATTCATGCGCTCGATTCTCGCACCGCTCGGGGCGATGGTGCGCGAAGCGGGCCTGCGCGCCGACGACATCAAGGCGGGCTGCGGCAAATGCGGCGCATGCTCGTCGCTCGCTTCATTCGAAAAGGTGGCGGCATGAGTGCGTCGCACGATACCGACGAGGAGATCGTCGTGCGCTGGGCCAGCGAGCCGTGGGAGCGCGAAGAAGCATTGGCGATACGCCGTGCCGTGTTTTGCGAAGAGCAAGGCGTTTTCGAAGGAGATGATCGAGACGAAATTGACGACGCTGCGCAACTGCTCGTCGCCGTGCAAGGCGCCGGCGGCGCGGCGCCTCGGGTGGTGGGCACCGTGCGCATTCATCGCGATCCCGCGGATGCATCGGTCTGGTACGGCTCGCGGCTTGCCGTGCGCGCGGATTTTCGCCGGCACGGGCGCATCGGCGCGACACTGATCCGTCTCGCCGTGAGCAGCGCCCACGCGCTTGGCTGCACGACGTTTCTCGCGCGCGTGCAGGCGCAGAACGCGCCGCTCTTCCGTCGTTTGCACTGGTGCACGCTCGAAGAGGTGATCGTGTTCGGGCGCGCGCATCACGTCATGCGGGCCGATCTTGCGCACTATCCGCCGTGCGCAACGCCCTATGCGGGATTCACCATTGACCAGCGGAGGGCCGCATGACGCTCGACGCAATCGTGGAGACGATCCGGGCGAGCCGCGGCCTTGCGCACAAGACCGACATCGCGCCGATGCTCGCCGCGCTCGACGCGGGCCACGACGCATCCGTGGTGATGGCCGCCGGTGACGATTGCGCCGCGATTCCCGACGGCGACGGCTACCTGCTGTTTGCCGCGGAGGGCATGGTGAGCGACCTGATCGAGGCGATGCCGTGGTTCGCGGGCTATTGCTCGGTGCTCGTGAACGTGAGCGATGTCTGCGCGATGGGCGGGCGGCCGATTGCGGTCGTCGACGTGATCTGGAGCCAGGGCATCGCACCCGCTGCGCAGGTGCTCGAAGGCATGGCGGCGGCGTCCCGCCAACTCGGCGTGCCTATTGTGGGCGGGCACAGCAACGCGCGCAGCGACCGCACACAACTCGCAGTCGCGATCCTTGGCCGCGCGAAGCGCCTGCTATCGAGCTTCGAGGCACGCTCGGGCGACAGGCTGCTGATGGCGGTCGATTTGCGCGGCGCATTCGTCGAACCGTATCCCTACTGGAACGCGGCCACCGAAGCGCCGGCCGAACGTCTGCGCGGCGATCTTGCGCTGCTCGCGCAGATCGCGGAGGACGGCCTGTGCGTGGCGGCGAAGGATATCAGTATGGCCGGTATCGTCGGCACCGCGATGATGCTGGCCGAGTGCTCTCGGGTGGGCGTCGTGATCGATCTCGCCCGCTTGCCGAAACCCGACGGCGTGCCGCTCTCGCGCTGGCTCCAGATCTTTCCGAGCTACGGCTACTTGCTGAGCGTGCGCGAAGAACATGTAGCCGAAGTGATCGCACGGTTCGAGGGGCGCGGCATTGCATGCGCCGGGATCGGCGAGATGCAGCCTGAGCCCTCGGTAGACGTGCGCTGGCAGGCCGAGACGCGCAGCGTCTGGCGGCTGGACGCGCAGACTTTCATCGTGCCCGCGGATCGGCGTGCGACGCGTGCATTTGCAAACCAATCTTCGTAGCACCCGACCAGGACCCCACCATGCCCGTCACTCATTTCGTCGTGCGCTGGCCGGACGGCACCGAAGCGCGTTGCTATTCGCCCTCGACCGTTGTCCGAGACTATCTGCGGCCCGGCGACTATCCGCTCGACGCCTTTCTCGATGCGACGCACGACGCGTTGGCCGCGGCGTCCGAACGCGTGCGCCAGAAGTTCGGCTACGCGTGTTCGTCCGCGCTCGATCAGTGGGACGTGATCGAGCGCACAGCACAGCCATTCCGTTCGCAACCGGCGGCGCTTGTCACTGTCGTGAGCGTCGATTGATTCACAGCGTCGCGGCGGCGTGACCGCCGCGAACGTTGCTTAAGGAGATTCTTATGTCCATTCAGGCACCTGCCGCCGAGGCCCATGTCAGCGTCGCCATTGTCGGCGGCGGTCAAGCCGGCCTCTCGATGAGCTATTACCTCAAGCAGTCCGGCATCGATCATGTCGTCCTCGAAAAGCGCTCCGTCACGCACGCATGGCGCGCGCAGCGCTGGGATGCGTTCTGCCTCGTTACGCCGAACTGGCAGTGTGCATTGCCAGACTATCCCTATCGCGGCGACGATCCGCACGGCTTCATGAAGAAGGACGAGATCATCGCGTGGCTCGACGGCTTCGTGCGTCACGTCGATGCGCCCGTGCGCGAAGGCGTGGCCGTGACGCGCGTAGCACGCCGTCCGCAGGGCGGTTTTCTCGTGCAGACCTCGGACGGCGCACTGAGCGCCGACCAGGTCGTGGTGGCCTCGGGCGGCTACCACACGCCGATTGTGCCGCGCATGGCCGAGCGGCTGCCCGCCCATGTCGTACAGATCCAGTCGTCGGAATATCGCACGCCGGAAGCTTTGCCCGAAGGTGCCGTGCTTGTGGTCGGCTCGGGGCAGTCGGGCGCGCAGATCGCCGAAGACCTGCATCTCGCTGGCCGCAAGGTCGTGCTCGCAGTGGGCGAGGCGCCGCGCTGCGCGCGCTTCTATCGCGGCCGAGACGTGGTCGACTGGCTTGCCGACATGAAGTACTACGACATGCCGGTCGAGGAACATCCGCTGCGTGAGGGCGTGCGCGACAACACCAATCACTACGTGACGGGGCGCGACGGCGGACGCGACATCGACTTGCGCAAGTTCGCGCACGAAGGCATGGAGCTTTACGGTGTGCTCGAGGACTATGCCGACGGGAAGCTGCGATTCGCGCCGAACCTGCAAGAGAATCTCGACAGTGCCGACGCCACGTATAACCGCATCAATGCGTCGATCGACAGATTCATCGCGCAACAGGGCATCAGCGCGCCGCCTGGCAACTCTTATCAACCGCTCTGGGCGCCGCAAGCGGAGCGCGAGTGGCTCGATCTCGCGGCGAGCGCCATCGGCAGCATTGTCTGGTGCATCGGCTTTCGGCCAGACTTCAGCTGGATCGACCTGCCGGTGTTCAACGGGCGTGGCTATCCGGGGCATGTACGCGGTGTGACGGCGCAGAACGGCCTCTATTTTCTTGGCCTGCCGTGGCAGCATACCTGGGGTTCCGGGCGCTTCTCGGGCGTTGCGCGCGACGCCGCGTATCTCGCGGACCGGATTGCGGCGCAGGCGAGGCCTGATGCGCGCGCGGCCTGAGAAGGCGCGTGCACCCGCGCGCACGAAAGCACAGGGCGCGTCCCGCACGCAGTACGTCGCCGGCATGCCCGAGCTGGCCTTCGCGGGCCTCTCGGAGCAGTGGCTTCTGCGCACTTGCGGGCAATTGCACTGGAACGCGCTTGCGCAGCAGGCAGGTGTCGCCTCACCGGACTTCTACGACGACGAAGGGCGAAAGTCGTATGCCGCGTTCACGGCGATCCGCGTGCGCGAGGCGCGACTCGAAGAGGTTGGCGAGCATCAGCGCTTCGCGATCGAAGCCGACGTGCAACGCATCGCGTTCGCGCGGCATTTTGGCGTCTTTCGCGTGTTCACGCCGGAGAGTGCCATCGCAAGCGTGGAGATGATCTCCACGTTTGTTCGCCGCGAGCGCAGTGGCGACAACCGTTCGGTATGCAGAGCGATGTTCGGTGGCGCGCCACTGCGTGCAACACCGGCTGCGGCGGCAGACCTCGCCGGCCAGGCGAAGCGCTTTCGCACCGGCGAGTGGACGCGTCATGGCCGGCTCGACCGGGCGGGACACGCCGCGCAGCATGTTGTCGAGTACCTGCCGTGCCCGTCGCTCGATTTCAACGGCGCGCATCTCCTTTACTTCGCGAGCTTTCAGTCGATGGTCGAGCGCGCCGAATGGCACTGGCGCTCGGCGTCGAATTCTGCGCCACCGTGTCTCGTCGAACGCGACATGGCGTTATACGGCAACGCAAACGTGGGCGATCGCCTGATGCTTTCATTCGGCGCGCGTCACGCCGACCATGGCGGCCTTTCGCACTGGTGCTCGATAGCGCGCGCGGCGGACGGCGTGCGCATTGCCGATGTCGTTACGCACAAACGGTGGTCTCATGAATGACACGATGTCCTTGCCGCGCAAGCCGCTCTACACCGCGGCCGATCTCGAAGGCGTGCCGTGGCTCGACGCGCGGCCGGGCGAGTATCCCTACATACGTGGCGTGCACGCGTCCATGTACACCGAGCGTCCGTGGACGATCCGGCAATACTCGGGTCGCGCCGACGCCGCCGTATCGAATCTCGCGTACCGGCGCGCGCTGGAGGCGGGCGCCGTGGGGCTTTCGGTCGCCTTCGACTTGCCGACTCATCGTGGTTACGACTCCGATCACGCGGATATGGCTGCGGACGTGGGCGTGGCCGGTGTCGCCATCGATTCTGTGGAAGACATGGCACGTCTGTTCGAAGGCGTTGCGCTCGACCGCGTTTCCGTTTCCATGACGATGAGCGGCGCGGTACTGCCGGTGCTCGCGGCATACATCGTCGCGGCGCAGGAGGCGGGCGTGAGCGCCGCGCAGTTGCGCGGCACCGTCCAGAACGACATTCTCAAGGAATTCATGGTGCGCAACACGTACATTTTTGCACCCGAGCCTTCCATGCGGATCGCAACGGACGTGGTGCGCTACGTGATGGAGCACATGCCGCATTTCCATGCGATGTCGATTTCCGGTTATCACATCCAGGAAGCCGGCGCGGACGGCGTGCTCGAACTCGCCCTCACGCTCGCGAATGCAAGCGAGTACGTGCGGCGGCTGGTCGGGGCAGGCGTCGATGCCGATCGCGCTTGCCGCCGGTTGAGCTTCTTCTTCGCAGCGGGGCGCGACTTCTTCGGCGAAATTGCCAAGCTGCGCGCCGCGCGCGTGCTATGGGCCGAACTCGCACGCTCGCTCGGCGCGCGAGACCCGCGTGCCATGCAGTTGCGCATGCATTGTCAGACTGCTGGTTCGACGCTGACTGCGCGGCGCGCGCAGAACAACATCGTGCGTACCACAGTCGAGGCGATGGCCGCGGTGTTCGGCGGCACGCAATCGCTGCATACGAACGCGTGGGACGAGGCGCTTTCGTTGCCTGGCGAGGACGCAGCGGCGCTTGCGCGCGACACGCAATTGATCCTGCAGCACGAGATGGGCCTTTGCGACGTAGTCGACCCCTGGGCAGGCTCGTATCTGATGGAAGCGCTCACGGCGCGCACCGTAGAAGCGGTGCGCGAGATGCTCGTGCAAATCGCCGCGCAAGGCGGCGTGATAGCGGCAGTCGAGTCGGGCTGGGTCGAGGCGCGCGTGCACGAGGGTGCGGCGCGGATTCAGGCGCAGACTGATTCAGGTGAACGCGCGGTTATCGGTGTCAATCGCTTCCGGGTGCCGCACGACGACGAAAGCGAAAGCCTCGATGTCGATGCACGGAAGATACGCTCGCTTCAGGCCGACAGGCTCCGGCGGCTGCGTGCGAGTCGCGATCCACAGCGAGTGCGCGCCACGCTCGAGCGGCTCGCGGAGGTCGCGAGAAGCGGCGAGGGCAATCTGCTCGCGGCGACAATCGACGCAATGCGTGCGCGCGCAACGGTCGGCGAATGTACATCGGCGCTCGAACAGGTTTGGCCGCGCTGGAGCGCGCCGTTACGAGCGGACCGGCGCGCCTGGGCGCGTGCTCGTGCAGGCGATGCCGCCTGGGAGGCAGCGAAGGACGGCGTAGCGAAGTGGCGGCGATCGCGCGGCCGCGCGCCTCGCATCGTTCTGCTCAAGCTCGGCCAGGACGGCCATGATCGTGGCGTGCGCGTGGTGGCCGCCGCGCTCGCCGACGCAGGCTTCGAGGCGGAGATTGGTCCGCTCTTTGTGACACCCGGACAGGCCGCGCAATGGGCGACCTCGCGCTCGCCCGACATCGTCGGCGTCTCGACCCTCGCGGGCGCGCATCTGAGCCTCGTTCCAGCGCTGATCGACGCACTGCGTGCGACCGATATCGACGCGCCAGTCGTCGTGGGCGGGATTGTCCCGCGCGCGGATCATGCGCGGCTCGTTGCGCATGGCGTGGCGGCGCAATTCGGCCCGGACACGCCACTCGACAGTATCGTGCGCAAGCTGTTAAGCGTAACGAGACACGAGACTAACGCGCCTGTTTGAGGCCGCCGAGCACGTCTCCTGTGGCATGCCTCTCGGCGCGAAAGCGGCGTTGAACATCCGAAGCGACGTGCACTAGTCCTGCATCGGCCGCGCACCGAAGCGGTGATAAAGGCTACGCGCCGCGTAGTCAATCAGGAAGCCCAGTGCACCGATGACGAGGACAACGGCTACGAGTTCCGGGTACGCGAGCCGGTCGCGCGTATCGAGGATGAGATAGCCGAGGCCCGAACTCACACCGAGCATTTCGGCGGGCACGAGTACGATCCACAGCACGCCGAGCGCGAGTCGCACGCCGGTCAGGACGTGTGCGGCGATGCCCGGCACATAGACATGCCAGATCATTTCGGCGTGCGTCGCGGCGAGACTCTCGCCAAGCTGCACCCAGCGCGTATCGATCTGCTGCACGCCCGCCGCGGTGCTCATGACGATGGGCCCGACGGCGGCGAACGCGAGCAAAAAGTAGACGGGCGGATCGCCGACGCCGAGCGACATGACAGCGATCGGCATCCACGAGAGCGGTGAGATCATCCGCAAGAATTGCAGCGCAGGCGAAAGAGCGGCTTCGATCGCCTTGATGCGCCCGATCACGAAACCGAGCAGCACGCCGAGTGCGATAGCACATGCGAGACCCACGCCGATGCGCCGCAGGCTCGCGCAGATGTGCACAAGCAACGGGAGTGGACGAAAAGTGGGGGAGCGTTCAGTTCTGTGTTAGATGACCTCGGGCTACCTGAAGTGCGGAAAACGCTTCATGAAACAGCTCTGCAACCTGCCGTCAAGCAAACCCACGCGAGTCTGGAGTAGATAGTGCGCCCCCTTCATGGACCAACGCATCTGTTGTCGCTTTGATAAGCGACGATTGATCAAGTGATTCATGACCGACTCCGCAGACGCCGACGAAACGCGTCGTCCTTCCGTACGGGCACGTTGATAGTCGACCAGATCCGTTTTGTTATGCTCCAGGAATGTGAGCAGGCGGCCCGTTGCACGATAAGCTGTCCCTGAAGTGAGTCGGTAGAAGAACGGTAGTTGTTCTGAAGCGATAGCGAGAGTGGCGCTCATTGTGCGGAGCATCTCGATTGCGGTCTCACCGCGACCGCGCCACAGCGCATCGCGTACCTTGGTGAGGAGGCGCTCCGATCGCTGGATGATTTCCGGTCTTTCGGAAAAATAGTTACATGCACAAATGGAAGTCCGTATCGCGTGCAGTTTCATGCTGACGTGAAACCAGTCAAGAATCCTCGGCGATACACGAGGGGCTAGTGATGTCACCAGCGAGCGCATTCCGCGAGCCCCATCTGAGATAACATCGATCATGGTAGATGGAACCCAGCCACATTGGTCAAGGGCGCCTGCCACAAGAACCCGGGTCAAGCTTGGCCGCTGCAAAGCAGACACAAATCTTCGGGATACTTGGCCATCGCGCTCGACCCTGCCGGCGATGACTTCGAATTTGCGGACTTCCTGGAACTGGTTGGCGCTCAATACCGTTCCGTCAATCGCGATCCGCAGGTGGCCGGCTCTGTTGCGTTTGCGCGCGCCAGCTAGCCATCCGATCCGAAATTGTTCATTCTCAACGTATTCTCCGCACTGAACGGTGTCTTTACGGACTGTACTGTGCGACAGCTTCTTTAGTCCGGCCAGGTCAGCGACGGAACGCGCAGCCTCGCGATAGGAATCGGATGCTCCGTGTTTCGCACACAGGTATGTTAATTCTGGTGTACGTCGCGTCGGCAGAAGGGGCTCAATTGAGCACTCTGAAAATCGTAGATCGATAGAGTCCCCGTTTTCGTCGTACGGCTCAGGGGTGCATAAGCAGGATATAACTCGCGGCACCTTGACTTGAACGTTGCCAATTGCGGTCGCAAAGGTCCGGGAACACCAATCCTTGATGCGCCGATAGCTGCCGCATTCTCGGCAGTTTCGACGAAGCCTGTCATAGGCGTTGATCTGATCTTGCGCTACAAGTTGCTGCAGGGCTGCCAGAATCTGGCGGCCTTCGACAAGAGACAACCCGAAATCGGCAGGCGTCGCGTCAATCAACGGCCGCTGCACCGTGCAAACAGCGATCGTGTCGCTCGTTCCTTGCCGCTGCAGAAGTATGTTCCAACCTAGTTTCATGGCCGTCTCCCCAGCGAGTCAACGGTTGCAGTGTAGTCTATGCCTACCTCCCCCGGATTTTGTCCACTCCCCAAATTAGTGGGCACATTAGCGCTTCTGTGAACACCATTAGCAGAAAATACGAGCTGCAACACGCGCATCCCGACTCCCGAACATGAAGATGAGCGGCGAGTACACCGTGAACTCGATCGCCTGCGCTAGGAGCGCACTGTCCATAGCAACCGCATCCGCTCGCTGCTGATACTCCACAACCTGCGGCCCGAGCGAATCGGTGCCCCCAGCGACTGGGCCATCAGCGACACATATTCATCGAACCGTTTCGAAGATGATTAGTCCATTCGCATTCCTAAAAACTTTCTTGAAGACAAGCGAATAAGCCTTGTTTTTTAACATTGTGGTACTAGTCAACCCGACGAGTCCGCACATCGCGCAGCATCTTGAGGCGCTCTGTCGCACTTTGCCCGTGCCTCACGCCGCCCACTGACTGGTCAGAATCCGAGACAGGGTAGCGTTCGGCAATGTCTGACTTGAAAAATGGCCAATACTTTCCGGCCATTGTGCTTGCTGCTGTTCCAGACTCTGCAACATCGGTGCTTCCATTGTTGCCATGTTCTCATGGGCAGCACCCAGAAAGATGTGATCGTGAACCCGCCCGCGAAAGCGGCATCCTCGAACTTACGCATGGCTCTCTCACTTGGAGTAGTTGCGCGCTTCGCACGGACTTAGCGGCCAATGCGACACGCCAGGTGATTGCTGCGCCGCGGCAAGTCTCCCGGGTCTGCGCTGAGCGCATGTATGGCTCGAACGATAGATCAATAAGAGGATGGTATCGGTAACGTTTTGCAGGGGTCCTGCCGTTTAACCACCCCGCTTGGTCCTTTGCGCTGAACGCAGTGCGATTTTATTCCCGAACGACACAACTGTTCTTCTACTTTGGGAGTTTACCCATGGATCGTCCGCATACACAATGCCTTCAACTGTCGCGAACTACGGTTAGCGGTTGGTCAGAGCGGTATCGAAGTGAGGTTTGCCAATTAGCTGCGCGCGTACATGGGTCGAATGGGGTAATCGTGAAAGCATTTCCCCGGGTTATTGCTTCCCTGCGACAGTCATCGCTCCGCTTGCCCGTATGTATTGAGAATTGGAACGTGTATGCCAAACGATATCTCTCTCCAAACCCCGTCGCGCCGTCGACTTATTGGTGTCGCAACGGCGGCCGTTGCTGCCGCCTCATTGAGCCGGCTCGCTTTCGCGGAAACGAATCAAGCCATCATTGAAGCCGCACCGTCTACCGGTAGTGACAAGGCCGCGATTCGCACGCTCCGTGTGCATGCGCCAGAATCGCAACTCACCGATCTGAAAAGGCGTATCAAGGCGACTCGGTGGCCAAAGCGGGAAACGGTCGCAGATGCATCGCAAGGCGTCCAGCTTGTGACGATCCAGAAACTCGCACGCTATTGGGGAACGGACTACGACTGGTACAAATGCGAGGCGAAGCTGAACGCGCTGCCGCATTTCATTACCGAGATCGATGGCCTCGACATTCATTTCATTCACGTTCGTTCGAAGCATGAAAACGCGTTGCCGCTCATTGTCACGCACGGTTGGCCCGGATCGATCATCGAGCAGTTGAAGATCATCGATCCGCTCACCAATCCCACTGCGCACGGCGCGATCGCATCGGATGCGTTCGACGTTGTGATTCCATCGCTGCCGGGTTTCGGATTCTCAGGAAAACCAACCACCCCGGGCTGGGACATACCACGTATCGCTCACGCGTGGGTTACGCTGATGAAGCGCCTTGGATACACGCGCTTTGCGGCGGCGGGCGGAGATGTTGGTGCGCAGGTCGGCGACGAGTTGGGCGTGCAGGCACCTCCGGAATTGCTCGGCTATCATTCGAACATGCCTGGTACCGTTCCAGCCGACATTTCCAGGGCACTCAGTTTCCACGAGCCGGCGCCGGCAGGGCTCTCAACCGAGGAACAGAACGCGTGGAACCAGTTGGACCTTTTCTATAAGAAAGGGCTGGGTTACGCCACCGAGATGTCACTCCGCCCGCAGACGCTATACGGGCTCGAGGATTCACCGATTGGCTTGGCCGCATGGATACTCGATCACGACGCAAGCAGCTATGCAATGATCGCACGCTCGATCGCCGGACAACCCGAAGGACTCTCCCCCGATGACATCCTCGACAACATCACACTCTATTGGTTGACGAAAACGGCGGTGTCTTCGGCGCGTCTCTATTGGGATGCCAGCGCCACGGCGAAGAAGGGCTTTTTCGACGTCAAAGGCGTCACCAGGATCCCGGTGGCGGTGAGCGCGTTTCCGCAAGAGATCTACACCGCCCCGCGCAGTTGGGCGGAAAAAGCGTATCCCGAGCTCATTCACTACAACAAGCTTCCCAAAGGTACTCACTTCGCCGCGTGGGAACAGCCGGTGCTTTACACCTCCGAAATCCGGGAGTCTTTCAGAACGCTGCGTTGACCGAAAGGGACACGGGCACCCCGCGTGCCCGTCATTCCTGCATGGCCGTATTCCAGCGACCTGCAAATGCGTGATATTCGCGAGGAGAATCACCCGAACGTCGTCAAATGCGCCGTCGCCAACAAGCCCGCGCGTATCGCCTGAGCGGTGCCGACAAAGCACACCGCGCACGACGCGTCGCGGCTGGGGCTCGCGGACTGATCCATCGTTTCACGCAACAAGGTTTTGCGACTGCTGGCATCCGATGACTTAACGGCACAGCGATCGGACGAAGAACCTGGTGAATCCTATCGCTGAAAGCAGCTGCCGACATTTTGAGGATCGTCCGATGCGCTCTTCATCTCGTAACAGCGATTCCCGATAGATTTGCGCAAGCCACGAAGTCATTAGAACAAGAGGTTGCAAATCGCGGGTGGCCATAGATAGGATATAACTGCTATAGCAGAAATTTTTTTTTGGTTGACGATCGCGGCCACTGACGCGCAAACAGGTCGGTCGGGGCCGGTCCGCGATCGGTAATCAAAAAAGGATGTTTGTGCTAAACCTGCTCCGCAGGCGTTGGCCTTTATGGGCATTGAATGAACGGCGCGGTGATTTGTGATGGCCTGCGCAGGGGCGGCGCGCGCCAGAACCGGGTGGTTGGCCGGGCCGGTCGCGCAAAGCCAGCGCAAATGCGGATGCCAATGGGTAAGGAGTGCGGTGTTTTGCGGCATTGTGAAGGTGCGACGACGCCAGAGCGCGAGTGGGTTCGCGTTGGCCGCATGGGGAAGACCAACGTGCGCGGGGATGGTGCTGATGCGGATCAGCGCACATGGGCCGGGAGGCGCCCGCGCGAGGGCGCCAGGCGTGTCGCCAGGCAGCGCGCCTTCGATGCGGCGGACCATGTGCCCTTGCCGCACGCGGGGCAATCGCGCAGTGACCTGCCGGTGAGCTGCTGGTAACGGTAGCGGTAGTCTTCCGCGATGATGGGCGACGCAGCGACGGGCGGCTCGACGCCGAGCAGCCGCCGGCAGGTGGCCAGGCTCTCCGCCCGGTGACGGTTGGCGAGCCACCCGTAGCTGCGGATGCGCTTGAAGCCAACGGGCAGCACGTGCAGCAGGAAGCGGCGAATGAACTCGTCCGCCGTCAGGGTCATAGTCCTGTGGCGGGCTTCGTGATGGTAGTCCTTCCACTGGAACAATGTAAGCGGCTCGTTCCGGCCGTTATAGACGGTGACTGAGGGCGAAATCAAAGTGATGTCCATCATTTCCGATCTGATGGGCATCACTTTGACACAGTCTGCAGAGAAGAAGCCGGGTACCCGAACGGGGCGCCCGAATTACCCCCGTGAGCTTCGTGAGCGACTGGCAGCGGCCGCTTGCGAGCCTGGCGTATCGGTCGCGAAGCTGGCCCGGGAGAATGGCATCAACGCGAACATGCTGTTCACCTGG
>NZ_JAMBPR010000103.1 GCF_024206475.1 Paraburkholderia sp. CNPSo 3274 | reverse complement strand
CTGAAACGATCAACGGCTTGTACAAGGCAGAGGTGATCCATCGCCTCGGACCGTGGCGCAATCCGCAGGCCGTTGAAATGGCGACGCTCGAATGGGTTGACTGGTTCAACAATCGTCGACTATTCGGCCCCATCGGCAACATTCCACCTGCCGAGGCAGAAGCCGCTTATTATTCAAAACTCGCTGGGTCCGCCATCGCGGCGTGACTCAAGCAAAACAGCCTCCGGGAAACCCGGGGCGGTTCAGTCCCACGACGCGCGATCCGTTACGGCTTGGCATGTCGCTTGTTCGTGGCATGAAAGCGGAAGCGGCAGCGCGCATTGAGATGGCTCGTGCGGTCCGGCCATTCCGCGACGTCTCCGATCTCGCACGCCGCGCGCAACTTGATCGACGCGACCTCGAGGTGCTCGCCGCCGCGAACGCCCTGCTCTCTCTCGCGGGAGAGCGGCGCGCAGCGCTCTGGCAGGCCGTTGCCGCAGTCCCCGATCGCGACCTGTTGCGCGGCGCCACCGACGACGACGCGACGCCTGAGCTCGCTCCTATGACCGAAGGTCAGCAGATCGTGAGCGACTACCGTTCGACGGGTCTCACGCTCGGCCGTCATCCACTCGCCCTCCTCCGCCCCCGCCTCGCGAAGATGCGGCTCGTGCCTTCCGATGTGCTCATGCGCTATCGCAATGGACAGCTGGCGCGCGCATGCGGCATCGTCACCGTGCGGCAGCGCCCAGGCACGGCGAAAGGCGTAATGTTCATGACGCTGGAAGACGAGGCCGGCAGCGTGAACATCATCGTCTGGCAGTCCGTGCTGGAGAAGTTCCGCCGCGAGGCGCTCGGCTCGTCGTTGCTAGCGGTCTACGGTGTGTGGCTGCGCGAGGGGGAGGTGCGGCATCTCGTTGCAAACCGGCTCGTTGACGTTACCGCTTTGCTTGGCGAGCTTCCAACCGTGAGTCGTGACTTCTGCTAGCGGAGAACGCTCGATGAACATCCATGTTGGCATCGCGCAGTATCATGGAACTGGATGCCGCGCGAGGTAGCGTCGGCTAAGATGAGCAAGGGTACGGAGTGGCCGATGTGCACAAATTACGCGGCCGCGCGCCGCGATCAACTCTTCAAGCATTTCGGGGTTGAGGCGCCGGACAGCCCGTGGCGCGACGAAGTATATAAGGACTATGCCGCGCCGATCATCCGGCGCGTCGAGGGCAGCGACCGCGCAGACCTCGCAACGTTCGGCATCGTTCCGAGGCGACACATACCTGACGGGGTCAAGGTGTTCGACACAATGAACGCCCGCGCGGAGACGGTGGGCGAAAAGCGCAGCTTTAGCGGAGCGTGGAAGAAACAGCAGCTCGCCTTGATCCCATGCGACGCCTTCTACGAACCGAACTACGAGAGCGGGAAGGCAGTGCGCTGGAAGATCGGGTTGGCCGGTGACACACCGGGCCTGTGGCGCGAGTGGAACGAGCCGGATGGCAGGGCGCTCTCATTCACCATGCTCACCGTGAATGCCCAAGACCATCCGTTGATGAAGCGATTTCACAAACCGGGAGATGAGAAACGCTCCGTTGTGATTGTGCGGCCGTCCGACTATGAAGGCTGGCTCGGAAGTCGGTCGATGGACGAGGCCCGGTCCTGTCTGAATCTCTATCCGGCCGACGGGACGCAAGCAGTTGAATATCCAGCTCCGCCGCGGAAAGCAAAGACGGCCGCTCCGACATAACCTGAATCACCTAGACTGCCAGAGTGCGGAAGCTGGAGATTGTCATGAAGCGCTTTGCTGAGTATGAAGGATGGACGATCGAAGCATCGCCGACCGTCCTCGCCAAGCAACGGCTTTTCGTAACAGGCGTTGTTGTGTCGCGCGGTGACGAGCGTTTTGTGTTTCATGACCTAGGCAACTTCGTCTATCGAGACCAGTCTACAATCGCGCCATCACGTGGGCCAAAGAGTGGATTGACAACAACTATCGGCCGTGGCCACCTGACCACCACCAATCGAGAAATCAACGCGTCCTGAACGGATGCTCGAGCAGATCGCGGCCCACGTGGGCCTGTGAACGTGGAGCCACGTCTACTCCCGACGCTACCTAGGGGCGCACTTTCGGATACTCCGAAGCCGAGATTCCGAGTCCGTTTAACTCGTTCCGGCTCGAGACCGTGTTGTCTAGGATTTGCTCAAGTGAATTGTCGGCGTCGCGATAGTTGATGCCCTGAGCCTTGTCAATGAAGTCTATGAAGTTCTTGTAGTCACGAGAATGCTCATCGAGAATCGTGGCTTTCAGCGCGGTCACGTAGTTCAGGAACGTGAAGTCGAAGGTGATCTTTTCGCCCTTACTGTAAGGTGTCGTAAGCGCCGCTTGTGTGGCGTTCACGTTGATGTGGAAATACTTCACCATAGGAATGTAGGCCAGCGTCTTCCCGGAGTGATCAATAGGGACGGCTTCATGACAATGGCCCAATAGCGTTATCGTGAACGAGCGCGCCCGGTTGTCCCAACTGGTGCGCAAGTTGGTGCCAACATCCTGGATGAACTTCATGACCGACGGGAGGACGTTTGCAGGCACGATTGCTACGTTGAAGATCTGCTTCACGAAGTCCGTGCTGAATTCGGCGAGCGCCTGTGTCGTCAACACCGTCTCGGTCGTGTTCCTGAAAGCTGACACGCCACCGGCATCAATCAAAAACCTCTGCATCTTGTGCGTCACGGGCAGGTCCCACTGATCCTTCGGCTTGCCGTCGCCGGGGAGGATGAGTCTTGGATCCTGAATTTGCTTCACATAGAGGTCCTGACGCAAGGTCGCAAAAAAACTGCATATCTTGTCGCACACGCTACGACCAGTGATGAACTGGGGGACGCCGGTCACGAAGCCGGCGCTTAAGTTCGCGAAACTGGCTATCCCGTCGGAGTCAGAAAAACGTTTTTTGTCGTATGACGGCATTTTTTGTTACCTCCATAGCTTCTGATTTGGGGGACTACCAACTGGTGTGCCGGACGACCACAAAAGTATCCTTGAAGTGACACGTCCTTGAAGCGCGATAACCATGCCGCCTGCTCCAGGGTCTCGACACCTTCAACCACCAGTGATAGCCCGACGTCCCGTGCAAGCCGAACAAGATTTTCAACCAGGGCTGCGGCCATCTTCTGACCCGGCGCTGCCTCGGTGAATTGCCGGTCGACCTTGATACCGTCGACAGTTTGCGAGGTCAAATGCGAAAGCGATGATTGACCGGTGCCAAAATCATCCAGCACAACTTTCACGCCCAGTCGGCGAATATCCTGAAGCCGTGATCGCAGTTCGCGGCTTCCAGAAAGCACCGCCGTTTCGGTTATCTCGAGCTGCAGTAGATCGGGATCCATCAGATTTTCGTTAAGGCATTCCTTGATGGTGTGCGCCAACCCTCCCCTGGCGAGTTGCACTGGCGACACATTGACTGACAGAAAGAGCCTGTTGTCACTCGCTTCCTGCCAGGCCTGGAACTCGCGGCACGCCTGCCGTAAGACGTATTCACCAAGCTGCACTATCAGACTGGAGGACTCCGCGAGCGGGATGAACTGGTCAGGCTTCAATACGCCCTTCTGCGGATGCCTCCATCGGACAAGCGCCTCGACGCCGCGTAGCGTACCTTCGACGCTAACGATCGGTTGATAGAGCACAAAAAATTCACAATTGATGATTGCGTATTGCAACGCCTGCTGTCGCTCGATCAGCGACAGCGCGCGATCAGAAAGGTCACGGGTATAGATATGAAACCGGCTTTCCCCGCCCTGGCGACCACGTTCTTTGGCCGCATACATCGCCAGGTCTGCTTTCGACAGTAGTCCAAACTCGCTGTCATCCGGATCGCTATGCAAGGCGATACCGATGCCGACGTTGACGGTGTAGTCGCGCCCACGCATGACGAATACACGTTTGAACGCCTGAATGATATCGACAGCTATCCGTTCGGCGTGCGCGAGTGCGTGCTCGCCTCGCAAGACGTACGCGAACTCGTCGCCACCTATCCGCGCCAGCAAGTCTTCCGAAGCCGCACACTCTTGAAGACGAAAGGCAACGTTACGCAACAGGTCGTCCCCGACCTTATGTCCCAACGTATCGTTGATGGCCTTGAAGTTATCCAGGTCGACGTAGATGAGCCCTACCATGCCTGGTTCTTCATTGCGCATCCATCGGCGCGCCGTTTGCAGCATGAGGTGCCGATTCGGCAGCCCAGTTAGTGAATCCGTCTCGGCCAGTTTCCGAAATCGACGGGTCACTACCACCTGCCAAGCAGCAGCAGCCAAAAGCGACAGGCTCAAAAAGGAGGCGATCGCACAGTAGAGCACCTTGGCTCGGCGATACGGAGTCAGTGCGTCTTCGGCCGAAACGCCCGCGACTACGGAGACGGGATACGCGGACAGATGGCGATATGAAACTACTCGCTGAACGCCATCCACGGGATCCTTCACGTTCTTTCCCTTCGCTCCGGTCATTGCCGAATAGGCCGAGGCGGGTGGCCCATTGGGCGACGCGGGCTCCCCACCCGCCAGTCGGGATAGCAAATAGCCGTTGTCGGACAGCACAGCCAGCATCCCGTGGAGCCCAAGGCCATCGAGGTTGTAGAACCCGTCAGTCAGAAAATTAGGATCTTCTGAGACAACGACCACCCCTGCGAATGAACCGTCAAGATGATTGAGTCGGCGGGTGAACTGAAGGGTCCAGTGTGACGAAACGCGTCCGAGCACTGGCTGGCTGATATAGAGCCCAATGTTCCCTTTCTCATGAACCCGGAAGTGCAGCCGATCTGATAGGTTCACGGCGCGCGCGTCCGGCGTCGTTGTTTGCACAACCTGTCCGGCCGTGTCGACAATCGTTACCTGTAACGCCGTATCGGCCGAGACAAGCCCTCGCTGCTTGTAGTCGGAGAGCGAAAATGTCGCCGGCGAGCGCTCGTACTCATACTTGACCCACTGCACGACTACATCGGCGTCGTGAACAGTTTTTGCGATGTGCGCCGCGAAGGCGCTGGCCAGCTGTGAACTCGTGACGACCGCGGCAGTACGGGCCTGCTCACCTTCGTCGTGAATACGTTGAACCGTAACTGCCCAGATCGTCGCAATTAACACCAGCGCGACAAGCGGGAACGTGAAAGTGCGGTCCGCGTAGGCGCTCAATACTTCGGCCAGACGACCGGGAGCCAAGGCAGCTCTCTGCGATTTCGACAGGGCCATCGCTGGTTCCCCCAAGACTTCAACGACACGAATAGTCTGAGGAAGAACCTGTTCAAATCGTGGAACGGTTACAAACTGTTTCTCATTATCTGAAATGGATATCAAGTGCTCCCGCGGTCTTCCACTCCGCCGAAAAGGCGGCGGCTGGTACCGTTGAAGACGGCGCGCGCCGGCCAATGTTCCTCTGCCGAAGTGGGTCATGTGATGGCCGCGGCAAGTTCGCCAGTCCCGTCGGCACTTTCCGCAGACCGGTAGCCAGCGATCATGCACACACTTCGGCGCGCGAGAATGCTACAGATTACGTTCTTTTTGCTACAGCGTACGGGCGAATGGGGACAAAAGCACTGTCGCTCATTGGTCAGGGGGCGAAATGGCGATCGGGCCACACGCCGGCACCCTTTTTTCGTGAAACATTCCGCGGGTACCGCCGTGCAAGCCTTGCCAGACAACGATTTTCGCCGACACGGCATGCTCCCTGGAATGTTTCACGGGGACGACAGGTTGGGCCTGAAGGTTCCCTAGTGTTCTTAGACCCTCATCGCAATCGGGTGTCGCAAAGTGCCACCTAGAGCGGAGTTCAACAACCAGTTTCTTGTGGCTCATCGCGGATTACGGTTGAACGCCCAAGTCGGAAGGAGTCCTGCATAATGTTCGATGCAAACAGGACGATCCTGAGGGGTGTGAAACAACCGGGTATCTACGGAGGCCCCTCTATGCGAACCACCCTCGACATAGATGACGACGTGCTCGCCCTCGCCCGCGCGCGCGCCGATCGGCCGCGTCATCTTGCAGTTCGCCCGCACGGCGCTGCAGCGCCCCTCAGTCGCAACCACCACGCGCAACGGGCCTGCCGGTATTACCAAACGCTCACACCGCCGGTACCGTCACGCCCGAACTCGTCAACCAGATGCGCGACGAGGCACCCTGATGGCGTATCTGCTTGACAATCACCGTACTGATTACGCTGCTCGACGCCGGTCACGTACAGCACGAGGCTGCACACGAATGGTTCGGTCGGGTCGGCCACGCGGCTTGGGCAACCTGTCCGTTGACCGAAAACGGCGTGGTGCGCATCATCGCGCTACCCGAAACACAATGGAGACGCCGGCCGCGGTCGCGCCACTCGTCGGAAACCTGCGCGCAAATCCTAGCCACATCTTTTGGTGTGACGACCTGAGCCTGCTCGATCGGGAAGCACGTCGGCGCGAGCCGCATCCTCGCGACCGACCAGGTGACCGACACGTACCTGCTCGCGCTCGCGCGCCTGCATGAGGGTGCCTTGTCCACCTTCGCCCGCCGGCTGGTGGTCGATGCGGTGCCGGACGGTGCGCCACCTCGAAGTCACTAGTTGATGCTTGGCGCGGAGGCTTGATAAAAAACGTGTCCTGCCTCACGCCAAACGATCACTTCCGGGCCGGCACCACGATTCGCATCCGCACCCGCACGCCGGGGGCAAGACAGTACCGCGGCATCTCGGCCGTCCGGACCGCTGGCAGCACGCAACCGTCCCCCCGGAAAACAGGCAGCTAACGACTGTAGATCGCCACGCACGGCTCACGGTAGATGCCGGCACCTCCTTCTCCGGTCAGTTTCAACGACATCATGCAAAGTTGCCGGCGCGCTGAACCGGCGGGTCTCTGATACGCCAAGCCAGACGCTCCACGGGCCCGCATGGCGTCGCGGGCACAGTGCCGGCGAGGGGGCGGCGCTTTGTATTGGCGTTTGGCGGACGGCGATGTACTAGGCAGGCGGGCCCCTGGCGCGCCTAGCGACCGACCTCAAGTTAGGATGACGAGATTACTGGAGGCCATGGATACTGGCGTTCGAGTTGCTTGGCGGGTTCTTCCGTCACATGGTCCATTCGACGGAATGTCTCCCAGACAGTCAGGCCTCGTTTCAGCCTGTTCTCATTCAGGCAACACCTAACCTGCAGGCGCCGTAATCACAGGTCGCCAAAGTGTCGGTACTACTGACACTCTTGGGAACATAGGCCGGGCCGCCGATATCAGGGTTCGGCGTGTCAGTAGTACTGACGCCTCGCTGTCCCTTCGAGGCACAACGTGTAACGCGGGTCAGGCCGCAACGAAGGACCGAAGTGTCGGTACTACTGACACAACACGACGCCGCCCGAGCCGTGGCGCTATCTGGAGGTCAGCGTCCATGATGGTCTCCCAAAAGCACAATCCCCACCAGCGTAGTCCGCTGCGTGGGGATCGGGCTGACCATCTCATCAAAACCCGCAAAGTTGCGGGCTTCTCTCCGGTAATTTCGATTATTGCTGCGCGCTCGGTTCTTCTCTGTACAGCTCGCTGATGAGTTGCCGGATTCGAGTCTCTTGAGCCTCGCTAAGTGACCCGGTCTTGATTTTGACGGTGAACGAGTTCACGTCCTTCGTAATGCTACCGGCCTGTTCCTTGCCCGAAAAGAACTTCGCGATGCTCCGCTCACGGGCCGCCGCTCTCGAACCCTGACGGGTGGCCTGCGCAACGATCGCGGCAGCATATCGTCCCTGGAGAATTTCTCCTTTGACAACGTCCGACCATAAGTCCTTTGCCGCAGCCAGACCCGCAGCGCCATGCTTTTTGATAGCAGACACAATTTCTTCTGCAGCATTGCACCCAAGCAGCGCGGGCTGCAAGTCCAATTGCTCCTTAATGAAATCAGGCAGCTTATCGAACGCCAAAAATTGATACAGTCCCGTGCGAGACATACCGAGGGACTCAGCGAGCCGCTTTCGATTCGGAAACTCTGCTTCCGCACGACGCAGCGAAGTCGCAATTTCATAGTCCGCTAGGTTGGACCGCCCGATGTTCTCTACCAACGCAAGAACAACCATGTCCTCATCGGAGCACTCGACTATGACGGCCTTGATTTGCTCCATTCCCAACATCTTGTGCGCACGCAATCGCCGCTCGCCAGCAACCAGCTGGTAGCCGGAATCAACGCGCCGCACCGCCACCGGCTGAACCAACCCCTTTTCGCGAATAGACTCGGCAAGATCCGAAAGCTCGGCCTCGACAAAAATCCGCCGCGGTTGCCATGGATTAGGCACAACCTCCGCAACGGGAATCGTTGCCTGGCCACCACTCGCTTCCAACTCTTGAATTTTGAGTTGTGCGGCTGCCAAGGCCCCTGCCATCCCAGGCCCTGTCTTCGGCTTCTCAACCACGGGCTTAGTCGCGTCCATCTCATCATCAGAGATTGAGGACGTCTTCCGGAGGTTGGCGGTTTGTAGAGCCATACGGTCACGAATACTGCTCATTGCGCGAGACTCCATTCGTCGACGTACATGTTGTCAATCCACCTGCAGTATTCGACCAGCGGTTGGCGCACACGCTGCACCGTCTTTGAGACCCCGTCGGATTTGCTGAGGTCAAACACCGTCGAGAGCGCAAGCGCGCCGTTGCTCATCACCGAACTCGCCGGAATCTCGGTCGTGGTCAGCCAGTCTTCGTAGGCGCGTTGCGTCCACGAGCGAACGATGGGTGCTGACGACGTCGGGCTTGTATCGACCTTCGACAAAATGACGGAGATGAAATCGTAGACCTTGTCTGACTCCTTCTCCATGAAGTTCGCGGCAATATCTGAAAACAGCCCCCAGAACGATACCGAGCTGATGAAGTCTAGGCTCTCCGGCACCAAAGGCATCACCATCGAATCAGCCGCCATCAACGCGTTCAATGTGAGGTAGGAGAGGGAGGGAGCTGTGTCCAGAATGATGTAGTCGTACTTCTTCCGCAGAGGCTCCAGGCCTTTCCGCAGGATTGCCCAAAACTGATAGCTCGGGCGAGTCTTAAGCATCGAGGGGATGAAGAACTCAGCACTGAACAGCGATGGATGCGCGGGAATTACATCCAAGCCATCCCAATAAGTTTCCTTGATGGCAGATTCCAGTCCGCCTTCCATCTCCTCGTTATAGATAAAAGGCAGAACGGTCGAATCTTCGTCGACCTCGTTCTCGGCATAGAGTCCACAGAGTTCGGAAAGGGAGGCCTGCGGGTCCAAGTCAACCACGAGCACTTTCCGTCCGCGCAACGACAACCCTTGCGAGATGCACATCGTCGTCGTGGTCTTCGTCGACCCACCCTTGAAGTTGGCAACCAGAAGAATCTTGCCGTCGGCATCACGACCAGTCACGAGCGGCGACTGATAGATTTCCGACAACTGTTGTACGTAGGTACGCGCCTCGGCCAAGGTGAACAGGCGGCTACGGCCCGTGCCGTGCGCAACGCCCGGCGGCAGCGCGCTTCCTTCCCGCGTCGCTTGGTAGTGAAGCTTGGTTCGGTCCAGGCCGCACAGGTCTGCCACTTCGGCAGTCGTAAAATTTGGCGGCGCCTTTCGCGGCCTCGGCGTGAGAATCTGCTCTCGCAGCTCAGCCGTCAGCCCGTCCAGTTTTTTCGCAAATTTGGCGATCTTCGCGAGGGGAACCTTGCGTGTGATAGCGGGAAATTCGGCTTTAGACATGGTTTTTACACTTTCACCGGAAATCGGGACGAAGCGTAGAATACTCGAAAACTTTAAAAAAATCGCTCTCAGATAAGCGAGTTTCTTAAATTTTCCACCTAACCCCTTGGAAAACAACACAAAAGGATCGAACGACACAACGAAAGGGCCAGAATTGGCGGCTCGTCCGAAAGCATTTCGAAATTTCATGGTGAGAGAAATTGTTGAAATGCGCTGAAGGAGGCGTTGGAAGAGGCGGTGAAGGTGGGTGAGAAGAATTGTTGAAATCTGCCAATTGATGTGCCCTGCCTCGTACTTTCAACAATTTCTCTCACCATCCAATTGCAGGCACATCGCCTTGGCGCACAACGCGAGGCACCTTTGCCCCGGAGAGTTCCTGCGCAGCCTGGTCGCAAGTCTCCCGGCAGCCCATAACGTAAGCGTTGCACCGGCTTTGACCGCGGGGACGACTGCAACTTGCCTACAAAAATGCTCACCATCATCAACCGGCTATCGACTTATCCACAGATGCCCTGACCGCAACCTGCCGTGCGGCGAGCCTTGCTGCTGTTCATGCCGGTAAACCGAGCAGCCCAGCTGCGCCGCGCCACAAAAATACTCACCATGCTTCAACAAAACGACTCACCCATTTCGAGCGATTTCCGGCGCAGGAACCCGCCAGGTAAGGCTTTCCGCAATCGGGCGCAATATCCAACAAAAATGCTCACCGTCAATCCGCGGCCACAGAATCTCTCACCTGGCGCTGGTAAACTTCTCACGCTCGCAATGGATTTCTCCTCACTTTCGGCCCACAAAAGTCCTCACCTCAAGCACAAAATTGCTCACCTATATGGGAATAACCCATTGTATTTACGAGTCTTTGTTTTTCCCTGTTGTTAGTCCGTTGGTTTTTGCTGTTTAAAAGATTTTGAAAAACATACAACCGTCTCCCCGGACCGTCCGCCTCCCGAAAGCAGGAAGGTGAGCAGATTTGTTGAACGGACATCTGCCTAGAGGAAGGTGATCAGAATTGTTGAAACGATCCCCGTCATGGTGAGTCTTTTTGTTTTGACATCTCACCTACGCGTGCTACAGTCTGCGCGACCGGCAACTAGGGACAGGGACCTCGATGGCAAACAACATCATGACGCGCGCAACCTCGCGCCAGCTGTCGTTTGAGCTGTTCGAGGAGATGCTCGCCACCGATACGCCAATCAATGAATCAACGAAGGAGATTGGCTATCAGCGCAATAACGTTTTTATCGACATTACCGATGTTGGCATTACAGCCAGGCGACTCCTGGATGCAGCGCACTTCATCGTGGCGCAGGAGCCGACCACCCCGAAGGTCTATGACGTCGAGCTGAGCTATTTCCGATGGCTCATGCGTTATGACAGCTACAACTACAAGCACCTGCGAACAGTGGTGTCCGAGGCTCAAAAAGCCTTGATTCAGGTTTCGACCTCGCCCCCTGGCAGCACGTCCGCGGAGGACGAGAAGTGGGTGTCCGTACAGCTCATCGGTATCGTCGGTATCGACAAAGGGCGCATCACGTTTGCGGTTCCTGAGCCGCTCATTCCGCACATCAAGGACCCGGTGAAGTCGCACTGGTTGAGCCTGAGAATCACCTCTGCCTTCACGCTTACCTATGCTCGAGCCATTTACGACCACGTCATCGGTTACGTGGCAGAAGGCATAACCGAGTGGATCGAAGTCGATGTCGTACGTGGTTGGCCTGGGAAGGCTGCATCGACTGCAACCGAATTCAAGTATTTCAAACGCGACAACCTCGACAAGGCGGTTAAGCAGATAAACGCAGTCTCCGACATCGACCTGAGCTACGAGACTCGCACCGTGAGCCCGAAGTCGAAAAAGATTGACCGGATTCGTTTCAGGCTGACGCGAAAGGAAACCGCTGGAGCCATTCGAGCGAGCCTGCTTGGCGCGCAAGAGATATACACGACGCTGAAGAACGAATTCGGCTTCACAGAAAAGCAGTTCAACACCATCTCGCAAAACCGCGCCGTGTGGTCGGATGAGCGTATTCTCCAGGCAATCGAATACACCCGCGCCAAGGTCGACTCCGGCCAAGTCAAGAAGAGTCCGGGCGCATACCTGCTAAAAGCTATCACTGATGGCTACAAGCTATCGGACGCTGACCGCAAAATGCTAACGGTACAGCAACAGCAGCAGGAGCAGGAGAGGGCGGAGTCCAGCGCGAAGCAACTGGCGACTGCGGCCGTCGCCGCAAGTACCGAGGCGGCAGAGGAACGCAGCAAAACACAGACCGTCGAGAATGCTGACCTCGGTCGTGAGGCGTATCACAAGGCAGACGGTAAGGCCCAAAAGGACTTCATGCGCGCCTTTATCGCCTCCGCGGCCGGTAAACTGGCCATCAAGCGGGTGAAGCTCAACCCGGCGACGATTCACGAGTCGGAAGTGCTGGCGCATAAGGATCTATCCTTTGCGCTCTACTCGTTCGTGTTTCTGCGCACCAAAGCGAAGGCCGCCTCCAAGGCGTAACGGTACGCGAGCTCTCGGCTTCACACCTTGTAGACTTGCTCAAGCATCTTCCCTCTAGCTGGCATTCATGGTCGTTGCGTTATGCCATGACCGCGTCACCACCGTGCTTCTCATGCGGCTGCTGACGGTGGCCGCGTCGCCGATGCACCTCCGCGCTTTGCCTATTGATTTGGAGACCGACCGGTTGATGGGTAGCGAGCATATCAATCTGCCACTTGATGTCGCTTAATGATCGGCATTCACATTGCACAACAATTCGTCCGTATTGCCGAGTTATAGGTCGGGTGCCTCAGAGACCTGATTGAATGGCATTGAAAAATAGAATGGTGATTTTGCCTGGCTGAAATTTCGCAGCGCGTGCAAGCGAAATGCCGCATCAATCTTGTGGATCGTCGCCCGTAGGTGAGTGATTTCAGCCTCGCAATCCGCCGACGCGCTGCGGGTGTTGACGAGCTCGAGCATCAGCTGCCCGTTTTCCGGTTCCAGATTGCCAACTGCATTTCTAAAGTATCCCCTCGAGTCGGTGCTTGCGAAAGGTGCACGGTTATGGGAGTGGATCCTGCCCGGCTCGGTCTGCTGGTGGGCGCCAGATACACCCGAGCCCGGCGCGGTCGCATAACAAGGCCCAAGCCGAGTATGGGATTGCAGCGTCTTCGCTGATCCAGCGGCGCACCTGCCGACCGCCGTATTCGGACATTCCGAGATAACGCGCAACGGCGCGTCCCGGCAAGCCGGTGCGACGGATAACCTCCTGAATCTCGGCTCCGCTCGGCTGTTCCCAGCCGTCCTCCGCCGATCGCAGGCAGGCGGCCCGGATTTCAATTTGATAGCTCATCCTTACCTCGAACCGTTTTTTCTTCCATGTACTTCGTGACGAGCCAGCCCCCACGGCTTTCGCCGCGGGGGATACACGCGCCCTGTGGGCGCTTGACGACCCCGGCTGGTGGTCTGCCTGGGCTATACCGGATCGTGCTGCCGCTGACGCGGCGCCGGCGCTCTCCCCATATCCGACGATGCGGACATGGGGGACCCCGTGTGCCTCGATCCGGGCGCGCGGCGCGCGCGATGCTCCCGTGATTATCCAGCCCCCACGGCTTACGCCGCGGGGGATACACGCGCCCTGTGGGCGCTTGACGACCCCGCTGTGGTCGGCCTGGGCTAAACCGGATCGTCCCGCCGCTGACGCGGCGCGCCGGCGCTCTCCCCATGTCCGACGATGCGGACATGGGGAGAGCGCCTCGATCCGGGCGCGCGGCGCGCGCGACACTCCCGTGTTTATCCAACCTCCTGGCATGCAAGGGGGAGGGGCCAGCGCGCGGCAGTCCGGTTAGCGTCGCGACAGATCGCGAGGCTGACGCGGTGGCGGTTGCTGGTTTCCAAGCGCCGTGCGGACGGCGTCGACCTGTTCGGGCGTGAGCCGCGAAACCGCTACAGACGTGGCGCGCTCATAGATCATAAGGCCGTACACGTCAGCCAGGGGGCGCGCTTTCGCACACAGCGCCCCGCCCTGGCCACGCGATTCCTGTGCGCACCAGTAGTTGATTGCCTGTTCGATTTCAGCAATGGTTAAGACGGCAGTCATGGTTGCCTCACGGGTCCGCGCGATTTCAACGCGGGCGTTGAATATTATTAAGGATGCCAAATCTTAATGCAGATTCCCGTCGTGCTCCATGAGCATGGCAACAGGTGCGCAGGGCGGCACTCGCTCGAAACCAGCCAGGGCGACGCGGGCGATGGCGCGCAACTCTTCGCGACGCATCTCTACCGGATTGCCGTTGTGATCGAGCATGCTGGCAATGCGCCGGAGCGCATCGGCGGATTGTGCCGCCGCGTCAGCAGACAGGGCCATGCGGTACAGTTCGCCGCGAACGATGCCACGGTCTCCGTACTGCCAGACAGCCAGGAGCGGCAGCAGGGCGGACAGCCACGTAGGACGGGTATTGAGCGGATCCATGTGAATTCCCCTTATGGGTGCGCCCCGACTGGGAGGCCGGGGCGGTCCGGTTAGCCGCGCAGGCGGCGCAATTCGTCAGCCAGCACCCACAAGGCACGATTCAGACGGATGTTTTGATCGATGCCCGCGACGGCTCGGGTCGTGGTCGCCTTGCCCTTCGCGTTCCGACCGTGCAGCCCACCGCGAATCATGTTTTCCTGCACACGGTTGAAGGTGGTCCAGATATCGGAGCCCTGATCCTCGACGCGACGCGGCGCGAGAATCTGCCGTTCCGTCACTGGCACAGGCGCGACCTCGTCGTAGCGCAACGCGAGCGCTGCGCGGGCGAAGGCGACCTGTTCGCCCTCATCGAGCACCGTTGCCGCCATCCCTTCGCGTTGCTCTGCCGTCTCATCAAAGCTTTTCACCACCTTGAATGCGCCTTCGATGACCTCGCCAATCACATCACCCTTGTGCGGGATGCGGATATCGTTCGTCACGTTGCCGCATACGATGCCGTTCTGGCAGGCCCAGCGAATCATTCCGGCGATCATCTGGTAGCTCGATGCGCCATTGTGCGAGTTGACCAGGATAACCTCGTTGGCTTCGCGACCGCCGATCTGGTCGGCATGCCTCAGGCGGATCATGTGCTTGGTGAAATCGCGCATGTCCTCATTGCGCACACGGGTCTGGCAGACCATGAAAGGCTGAAACCCTTCCTTGCGCAGGGCGTCGAGTACATCGACTGTCGGAATGTAGCTGTAGCGCGCCGAGCGGCTTTCGTGCGCGGTGTGGGCAAGAATGGAAGGTGCGACTTCTGCAATCTGGTCATTTGTCAAAGGATGCTGCGAACGCAGCGCGATGGCATTCCCGCTAAAACGGGTTGCAAGCTTGTTCATTTGATTCCCCAATGAAGGAGCTAACCCGGCCCGGGGCCGGGGCCGGTCAGTTAGTCGATGGCGCGCAGGATGTTGGCCGCTTCCACGTGCTGCGTGGCGAACTCACGCAACTGGTGGTAACGCTCGATGATCGTGTCATCAAGGGTCTTTTCCGCGAGGTGACAGAGGGCGAAGAGGGTGACGGTAATGCCGAAGGCATCCGCGCCCATCATGTCGCTGTAGCCGTTCATATGCCAGCGCACATGCACGCGGCCCATATTGGCCGGAGCCATGTAAAAGCCGTCATTGGAGAGGGAAAAGAAGTGCCAGAAACCTCCCTCATATCTGCTGCACAGACGCGCGGCCCAGTCATTCACCATTGATTCTCCGGTGAGGTAGTGACGACCGAGGTAGCGCGGTAGCACGTTCAGGCGCAGCTCGTCGGGAACGACAGAAGAAGTAATGCGGTTTTGAACTTCAGTGGTCATCGGATTTCCCCGGTTCGGCCATCGCTTCATTGCGAGGCACATAATAATTTTAGGACTAAAAGACCTCAATTTCAATTAATGACTAAGTTCTGTTCAATTGTATTTGTATACTGAAATATATAATCGATCGGATTTTTAAATCACCTATATAGGGGCTAAAAGCCCTATATAATTTACTTGTGCCTCGCAGTGAAGCGATGGCCGAACCGGAGAAATCTGATGACCTAACCCACCTCGAAAGCAGCCGGTGGAATTGAGTACGTTCCATACAACCGCCTTTGCCTGTCATCCCTGAACGTTCGCAAGAAAGCGCCGACCGGCATCGACGCCATGGCCGCCACCATCGCCGAAAAGGGCTTGATCCAGAACCTGGTGGTACATGAAATGAAGGGCAGCGCGAAGCCGCCGAAGCTTGGCGTCTGTGCTGGCCAGCGCCGCCTGGCAGCACTTGACCTGCTGGTTGAGCAGGGACGAATTACCAAGGACTACCAGGTGCCGGTGTTGATAGTCAGCGAAGGCGAGGCGGTGGCCGCGTCGCTGATCGAAAACCGCGAACGCGAGGCGATGAGTCTGGCGGATGAGTGCGTGGCGTTCCGGCTGCTGACGGAGGAAGGCAGGAGCGTGGCGCATATCGCGGCCCTGTTCGCGGTGCCGGATGTTGCGGTACGCCGCGCGCTGAAAATCGCCAACCTTTCGCCGTCACTGCTCGACCTGCTGCGTGATGACAGGCTCGACTACGAACAGGCGAAGGTGCTGGCCCTGGCTGATGACCACGCGACGCAGGAGCGCGTATGGGGCGAAGCCGTCAATAACTGGCAGCGTCGACCGGACGAGTTGCGTAAGGCCATCACGCTCGCGGAAATCGATGCACGCGAAAGCGCCCTGGCGCGGTTTGTTGGCCTGGACGCCTATGAGGCGGCAGGCGGACGCGTGAGGCGCGACCTGTTCAGCGACGACGCGAACGCCGGATACCTCGAAGATGCCGAACTGTTGCACCGGCTCGCAACGGAACGGCTGATCGAGCTTACACAGGCGGTCGGAAACGAAGGCTGGCAATGGATCGAGACCAGGACGCAATATCCGCCAATGGAAATCCTGCGTTGTGGCCGCATTGGCTCGACCACGCGCAAGCCCACGAAGGCCGAGAAAGCCGAACTGGCCGCGCTCACCGCAACGAACGACGCCGCCCAGGCCGCGCTCAATGCGTACTACGACGAGGACGGCGAGCCGGACGAGGAACGGGGCGAGCGTCTGGAGGCTCAGGCCACGGCGGCGACGTTTGCGGTGGACCAGTACGCGGAGCGCTTCGAGGCGTTCGACCCGGAAGAGATGAAACAGGCAGGCGCGTATGTCTATCTCGATGACGATGGGCGGGTCTGCATTGAGCGCGGGCTGGTGCGACGCGAGGCGGCAGCGACTGCGCAGGCAGGCGCAACGCACGCCGTGAGCGCACGTGCGGCGAGCGCACCGAAGGAGCGCCCGTTGCACGGAGAGAAGCTGTGCAAACGATTGACCGCGCACCGTACCGCGGCCGTCCAGATCGAGCTTGCGCAGCAACCGACCGTAGCCCTTGCTGTGCTGATGCAGCGCATGATTCCGGTCGTTTTCGATGACGTGTACGGGCGCGCGTATTTGGACTACGCGGTCAGGATCGACGTGCACACGACGCGCGAGGCGCTGGTATCGAATGCCGACGACATGGGCGAGAGCGTGGCCTGGAAGGCACTGGAAGGCGAACGCGAGAAGTGGTCACGCATGCTGCCCAGGCGCGCGGCAGACCTGCTGCCATGGCTGCTGGAACAGGGCGAGGACGTGCTGTCGAATCTCTTCGCGTTCTGCGTGGCGGCGACGGTGGACGGGATCAGCAGCGCAGACCGCCCGCACGCGGTGAACGAGATCTCGAACACGCTTGCGGTGGATCTTTCGCGCTACTGGAAGCCGACGCGCTCCGGGTATTTCGAACACGTGGCGAAAGACCGGATTGCTGCCGTTGTGGGCGAAAGCGTATCGCCCCAGGCGGCAAGCGAAGTGCGCGGCATGAAGAAGGACGCCGCAGCGACGACGGCGGAACTTCGCATGACGGACTCGGGCTGGCTGCCGGAAGTGCTGCGTAACCGGGAGGTTCCGGAGTGCGTCACGTACGGCTACCACGAGGACGACGAGGGGGAAGATGACGAAAACGGCGACGCCGCCGCCGAAGCGGACGGAGTGTCCGAAGCGCAGGCCTCGCCTGGCGAGGAGGCAGGCGAGCCGTACTGAGCGCGCGTCGCGCGTATTCGAGTAGTCCATACGAGGCCGTCCGGATGCATGTCCGGGCGGCTTTTCATTGCACGCGCGATTGCAGGGCCAAGTTACCGGCGCTCATGCCGGTTTGTCTTTTTCGGGGGGCACCGGGTCGAACGGGTTGGGCCACAGGCTTTTAACGGTGGCCTCTGCGCGCGCTATGCGCTGTTCGTGCGTCAACAGGCGTTTTTGTTCGCGCGTCAGTTCTGCGGTGAGCCAGTCGTCGGGCAACCTTTCACCGACAGGCGCAATCGGGCGCCGCTCACGCACGGCGGGGCGCGCGGCCGCCACAGCCAGGGCCGCGCCAGTTTCACTGTCGGGCACACCGCGTTCGGCTGCTACCGGGTTGGCCGCCTGCCCTGGCACATCTGCGGGAGCACGGCTGACTGCCGGGCCAGTTTCCGCCTGTGACGCGCGCGCGAGGCGGGACACGATGCCCCGTTCGCGCCGGATTCTTTTGAGTGTCAGAGCGAAGGTCTGATAGGTGAAGACGAGTCCGGTTGCGGCGAGTTCCTGGATGATCGCGGCGTACCGGACGCCCGAGTGAATGGCACGTTCGACGCTCTCGAACACGTCGCGAAGCTGGGCGGTCTTGGACCGGCCATCGGACGAAGCCGCGAGGGCGTCGAGGCGTTGCGCGCGTTGTACGGCAATCAGGGCGTCCATTTTGAGCGCTCACGTCAGGGGGAACGGGCACAGTATGCCGCGAATGATCGAAAGGTGCATCCTATCTGTTAGGTATGCGATCTTTCATGATCCGCAGGCTATACAGCGATTATTGAGAGTCGATTCATCATGACCCATGGGTGATCTATCAACCGGTGGTGGGCTGCAGGTCGAGGCACGACGTATATGTAGACGGAAATGCTGACGCATTTCCGTCTACATATACCGTGCTCCAAGGGGATACCCCTTGGAGAACCCGGCAGCCGCCGCCAACGAGCGTGCTCGGCGCCGCTTTGCAGACAGACCGGTGGCACGTGAGTCTGGGCGCACCAGCAGTTTTGCACCGAAGGAGTTGCATGCGCATCTCCGCAAAGGCGTCGGCGTGCGCGATGACCGTGAGCGCGAAGTTGGCGTGCTCGCAGCTGTGCACTTCGGGGTTTTTCATGCGCAGGCGGCGACGGGACCCTGGCGATGGCAGTACATTCTCAGCATTGTTCCTGAGGGATCCGATGAAACTCACATCTGCAAAAATGCTTGAGATCATGGAGTCGAGCCGCGAGTACCTGGCGGGCGAGCTGGCCAGGCGATTCGATACGTCGATGGCGCAGATCCACGACATGCTTTGCCCACTTGCCGAAGAAGGTCTTGTGCACATGAGCAGTCATTCATCACGCATCGTCCGCCTTCAACGGCTGTCGTTCGTGCCCCAGCCACCGAAACCGCTTGTATCAGACATGCTACATGCGCAGCTGTATCCACCCCACCGTTCGCCCGCCAGATGCATGGCTGGTTGCGGAACTACGAGCCGTCGCTCCTGAGCGTGCACAGCCTCGCGATGCTCGTCCGACCTTCACACTGAGCGCAACATGGAACTTGTCGAGCGGGATCACCCCGGGACGGTGAGGCGACATCTGAGTGCTGAAGAAGCTGCAGCTGTGCGGCGGTTCTGCGGCGACGGACAGCAAGTGCGGCCTGAGGACGTCGGACTCGTGGAAGCCGTGCTTGAAGAGATGCACGATGGACGACATGTGCGTTTGTGGCTCGAGTGCGACTGCGTCAGCGCAGACAGTGGCCGGCCGCGTTTGACAGCCCGGGTGCGTGACGACGGCCCGCGTCATTTCGTGCGCATGCATCAGTACGGGGAGCACCACTGCGCGCTGGCGTCGTTCCGGCAGACGCCGGATCCGGAAAACGTTGGGCCGGACGATGATTGCGCGCGGCCAGGTCAGCACAAACCGCTTAGACCGGTGGCCGACGCACTTGACTATTTGGACGATGTGCATGACGGCGCGGCGCGACCGGGCGGCTCGACGGGATCAGGGGGCGGCGTTGGCGAAAGGGGACGTCGCCTGCCGCGGCTCGGACGCATCCTGCACACGCTTCTTGAGGACGCCGACTTCGCACGATTGCACGTCGACGCGTTAAATGACAAGTCCAGATCGTGGGAGCGGCTCGAGGCATATGCAGCAGAGCAGGCGCTGAGCCCGCTCCTATCACTCGCGCAGATGCTCTATTTCAAGCCATGGACTCCTCTCAACAAGAAGATGACGGAGATCGACGCTCTGGTATGGCCGGAAAGGAAGGCACGCAGCGCGCTCCTGCTGTTCGTCGCCGACGAGATTCGTGCAGGCGTTGCAATAAAGAAAACAAGCATGGGCGAGTGTGTGGTGTGCCCTGAAAAGGGTATCCGCGCCGGAGGCCGCGATCAGCGACTGACGCAGCCCCCTTACTGGGTGCTCAGCGTGGTCGACCGCGATCGCGACGGCAACCCGCGCGTTCGGGAAGCGTTCGCGCAGCACGCGTATTCGTTCGCGCGTCCTGTACCT
>NZ_JAMBPR010000102.1 GCF_024206475.1 Paraburkholderia sp. CNPSo 3274 | reverse complement strand
ACGCCATCGAAAGTCTGAACATGCAGCTTCGCAAGATCATCAAGACGCGGGGCCACTTCCCCAATGACGAGGCTGCAATCAAACTACTCTGGCTAGCGCTACGCAACGTGCTGGCCAAGTCGGTACGGGCCACCTTTGACTGGAAATCCGCGATGAACCAGTTTGCCATCCTGTTTGGCGACCGATTCACGACGGCGCGAGGGTAACGTTCTTTTAAACCGCCTCGCCCACAAAAACGCGGACAGGTTCGGGCAACGCCTGCATACCGACGCGAAAACAAGGAAATGCCAAAGCGCGAAAGAAGGCCACAAAAAAAACATCCCATTCAAACCCTATCAGCACCCCACCGATACCCCGCCCCAGCATGCCGCTGCGGCAACACAGCCTCACCGCCAAACAACTTCTCCCGCAACGTCCCAGGCGCATACGCCGTCTTATAGCGCCCACGCGTCTGCAACTCCGGCACGACGAGATCCACGAAATCCTCATAGCTCTCGGGCACAACAGTGCGGCTCAAGTTGAAGCCATCCACATCCGCCTCGTCGATCCACGCCTGCAGTTCATCTGCCACTTGCGAAGCGCTGCCAACAATCGCCGGATAGCGCCCGCCCAGCTCGAACATCTCGAGCAGTTTGCGCCGCGTCCAGCCATGTTGCTTCGCCGTGCGCGAAGCGGATTCGATCGCATTGCCCGGCGCGTAATCCACGGGCGCGTCGAGATCGTATTGCGCGTAATCGATGCCCGTGCTCGACGCGAAATGCGCCAACCCCGCCTCGCGGCTCGCATACTGGCGGTAGTCGGCATACTTCTCGCGCGCTTCGCGCTCGGTCGCACCCGCCACCACCGACACGCCGACGAAGACCTTCACATCGTCGGGGCGGCGCCCCGCTTGCACCAGCTGTTCGCGCAGCGCACGCACCATCTCTCGCGCAGCGGCGCGACCAGGCGGCGAAATGAACACGCATTCGGCATGACGCGCCGCAAAGCGCTGCCCGCGCCCCGAACTGCCCGCCTGGAACAACACCGGCGTGCGCTGCGGCGAAGGTTCCGCCAGGTGATAGCCGTCCACACGGTAGTAACGTCCCGCATGCTCCACGCGATGCAACTTCGCAGGATCTGCGAAAACACGCGCGGCCTTGTCGCGCCGCACGGCGTCCGCTTCCCAGCTACCCTCCCAGAGTTTGTACAGGACTTCCAGGTATTCGTCCGCCCGGTCGTAGCGCTCGTCGTGCGGCAGTTGCTGCTCGAGTCCCATCGCGCGCGCCGCACTGTCCAGATAGCCCGTCACGATGTTCCAGCCGATGCGGCCTTGCGTGAGGTGATCGAGCGTGGAAAAGCGCCGCGCCAGCAAATAAGGCTGCTCGTATGTGAGGTTCACCGTTACGCCAAAACCGAGATGCTCGGTCACGGCGGCCATGGCCGGCACGACCAGCGTGGGGTCGTTCACCGGCAACTGGATCGACTCGCGCAGCGTCACGTACGCATTGCGCTGATAGACATCGTAGACACCCACGATATCGGCAAGAAAAAGCCCGTCGAAAAGCCCGCGCTCCAGCGTACGCGCGAGATTCGTCCAGTACGCGAGCGTGCGGTAGTCGGTCGAGCGGTCGCGCGGGTGCGTCCACAGCCCGTGATTAATGTGCCCCACGCAATTCATGTTGAACGCGTTGAGCAAAATGGGTTTGTTCGTTTTTGCCATCGTAAGGCTCGCTCCTGCGGCATCGACCGGGTCCAAATGCCCATTGGAACAGCCTGCGTCTGGATTCCCTACCAGTAAATTCGCAATTGCATATCGGCTTTGCGGATGTGGGCGCGGCCTACGCTTTCATAACGTCCTGCGCTTCAATCTGCGCTTCGACCTGGGGTTCACGCTTGAGCGCGAAAAGCGAAGCTGCAACGATCAGCATGCCGCCGATCCATGCGGACAAAGAAAGCCGCTCGCCGAGCCACACGCATGCAAAGAGAGCACCGAACACAGGCTCGCTGCCCATCAGCAACGCCACGCGCGTGGGGCTGCTGCGGCTAACGGCGTAGTTCTGCACGAAGAAGGCGAATAGCGTGCAGCCTGCCACGAGATAGATCACGCTGCCCCAGAACACGCCATGCCCCTGCCAGTGTGGCAACGGTTGCCACTGTTCGGGCGCGAAAGTGAACGCGAGCGCGGCGCAGCCAATCGAAACGACGGCGGACTGGACCGCCGTCACCGTGAGCGGCGGCACGGCGCCCGACTTCATCACGCGCTTGACCGCACAGGTCGTCAATGCGCGCAGCAGCGCGGCCAGCACGACCAGCAGGTCGCCGGGGCTCGCTGCCACATGTCCGCCCGTAAGGAGAAGCGCGCCAAGCAGCGACACGCCCGCCGCCGTCCATTCCACTCGCCGCGGCACGCGCTTGAGCCACGCCCACTCCACGAGCGGCGTGAGGACCACGCACAGGCTGATGAGAAACGCGGCGTTCGAAGCGTTCGTGAGCGACACGCCAAACGTCTCGGCCAGAAAGATGCCGAGCAGCAGGAGTCCCGCGCCGAACACGCCGATCCGCTCGCGCCACGTCACATGACGCAGACCGCGCAGCGCGGGCGATAGCAGCACGAACGTGATACCAAAGCGCAGCGCGAGCAGACCCAGCACCGGATAGACGAGCAGCGCGCCCTTCACCACGCCATAGCTCGTGCCCCAGATGAGCGCGACGGCAACGAGCAGCAGATCGACAGTGCGGGACGAACGGGTTAGGGCATTCATGGGGAACGAGCTTGCAGATGAGCCGGGAACGCAGACATTGTCCGATAATGTTTTCGAAGCGATAATCCGCTTGAGCGGAACATCATTTATGCTCCGAATGCACAGATGACTTCGCCCTGCCTGCCATGAATCCCGCCGACCTCCTGCCCCTGCTGCCCGATCTGGCCACCTTCGCCCGCGTAGTCGACGCCGGTAACTTCTCGGTCGCGGCGCGCCAGCTCGGCAGCACGCCTTCCACCGTGAGCCGCCAGATGCAACGGCTCGAACGCGCGCTCGGCACGCGCCTGCTCGAGCGCTCCACGCGCAGCCTGCGGCTCACGGAATCGGGCGCCGAGGTCTACCGTCACTGCACGGACATGGTCGAAGCCGCCGCGAGCGCAGCGCAAGCCGCCAGCCGCCTCACCGGCCGCCCGCATGGCCGCGTCAGCATCAGCGCGCCTATTTCCTTTGCGCAAAGCGTCATTCATCCGCTGATTTCCGGCTTCCTGCACGCGTACGAGGAGGTCGCGGTGCAGGTCATCTTCACCGACCGCGACGTCGATCCCATGCGCGACAGCGTCGATATCGTGATTCGCCCTACGCCCACGCCACCGCCGGGGCTCGCGGCGCGGCGGCTCGGCACGCTGCAGTGGATGCCGTGCGCGTCGCCCGCCTACCTGCGCGCGCACGGCACGCCGAAGCATCCGAAGGATCTCGCCCGCCACGACTGCCTCTATCTCGGCGAAACGCCCGACGACAACCGCTGGACCTTCCGGCGCGGCGCGCAAACGCATGCCGTCGAGGTGAAGGGCCGCTATATCGCCAACGACGTGGGCGCGCGGCGCGATGCGGCGCTTGCGGACTGGGGCATTGCGAGCCTGCCCGAATTCGCCGCGGCGGATGCGCTGCGCGACGGCCTGCTCGTGCGGGTGCTTCCCGAATGGTCGCTGGAGCCGCGCGCCTATAGCGGCCCGGTGTGGATGCTCTATCCGCCCAATCGGTTTTTGCCGCCGAAGGTGCGCGTGTTGATCGACTGGCTCGCGCAGCACATGCCCGAGTGATCGACGGTCCCCGCCCCGCCGCCCGTGAGACGATCGGGCATGAACTTGAGCAGCGCCGACATTCACCCTCGCGCGTGGACCTCCTAGACTGGGTCATGGAAACGAATGCATGAACCCCTCAAGGAAACACGATGCAAAGCCTGCGAACGGATGTCGCCATCATCGGCGCCGGCACGGCCGGACTTTCTGCTTACCGCGCCGCGAAGGCGGAAGGTGCGAGCGCAATCATCATTGAAGGCGGCGCTTACGGCACGACATGTGCGCGCGTGGGCTGTATGCCCTCGAAGCTGCTGATCGCAGCGGCCGAGGCAGCGCACGCGGTGACGATGGCGCGGCGTTTCGGCGTGAATCCGCTCGGCATGGAAATCGACGGCCGCGCCGTGATGGACCGCGTGCGCAGCGAGCGGGACCGGTTTGTCGGTTTCGTCGTGGACGGCGTGCTCGCACTTCCCGAAGCGGACCGCCTGGTCGGGCACGCGCATTTCATCGACGACGGCCTGCTCCAGGTTGGCGAGCACACGCAGGTGCGCGCAAAAAACGTCGTGATCGCAACGGGCTCGATACCCACGATACCCGAGTCGCTCGCCGGACTTGGCGACCGGCTCATCGTCAACGACGACGTGTTCGCCTGGGAGGACCTGCCACGCAGCGTGGCGGTGGTCGGTGCGGGCGTGATCGGTCTGGAGCTTGGCCAGGCGCTCGCAAGGCTTGGCGTGCGGGTCACGTTGTACGGCGGCTCGCACGGCAGCGTGGGGCCGCTCACGGACCCGCGTCTGATCAGCGAAGCGCATCGCGTGTTTGGCAGGGAAATGCACTTCGACACGCAGGGACGTGTCGTATCGGCTGAGCGCAGCGATGCGGGCGTGATGTTACGGTACGCCCGTGCCGATGGCACGCAGTCCGAAGAAATGTTTGATTACGTTCTGGCGGCAACGGGCAGGAACCCCAACGTGGCGACCCTGGGCCTTGCGAACACCTCGCTTGAACTCGACGCGCACGGCGTGCCACGCTTCGACCCGGCTACGCTGCAAGTCGGCACCGCGCCGGTGTTCTTAGCGGGTGATGCGAACGACGTGCTGCCGCTGCTGCATGAAGCCGCCGACGAGGGCCGTGCAGCGGGCCGCAATGCGGCACGCTTTCCCGAAGTCGAACCCGTTGCGCGCCGAGCAGCGCTTGCGATCGTGTTTTCTGACCCGCAGATCGCCATGGCTGGCAAGTCTTATCGGGAACTGGTGGAAGGCCGCTTCGTGACGGGCGCCGTGAGCTTCGAGGATCAGGGGCGCAGCCGCGTGATGCTCAAGAACCACGGCTTGGGCCACGTGTACGTGGACCGCGCGACGCGGCGCTTCGTGGGTGCGGAATGGCTCGGGCCGGCGGCGGAACATATCGGGCACCTGCTCGCGTGGAGCGTGCAGATGGGACTGAGCGTGGACGACATGCTGGCGATGCCGTTCTATCACCCGGTAGTGGAGGAAGGCTTGCGCACGGCGTTGCGCGACGCTGCCTCGCAGCTGAATCACAAGGGCTGAGCGAATTTCGCCTGGCTATTCTTTTCAACTCGCCACGGCACACACACTGACAATGAAAGCACTCGTCCTCAGCCACTACGATGGTCCGCTCGAACTTGCCACGCTCGATCGCCCGCAGCCGCAAGGGGGCCAGGTGCTTGTGCGCGTCCATGCTGCGGGCCTCAATCCGCTCGACGTAAAGATTCGTGCAGGCAAGGCCGATCATGCGAAGCATCCGCTGCCACTCGTGCTCGGCATCGACATGGCGGGCGTGGTGGAAGCGGTCGGCGCGGGCGTCACGCGTTTCGCGCCCGGCGACGAGGTATACGGCATGACGGGCGGGGTGGGCGGCATTCAAGGTGCGCTGGCCGAGTACGCCGCCGTCGACGCGGACCTCCTCGCGCGCAAGCCCGCGAATCTCTCGATGCGCGAAGCCGCCGCGCTGCCGCTTGCGTTCATCACGGCGTGGTCGGGCATCGTCGATCGTGCGCACCTGGCGGCGGGGCAGAGCGTGCTGGTTCAGGGCGGCGCGGGTGGCGTCGGCCACGTGGCCGTGCAGATTGCGCGCGCGCTCGGCGCTAACGTCTTCGCGACGGGTAGCGCGCGCAATGCTGATGTGATTTCGCGACTGGGTGCGACGCCCATCGACTATCGAGTGCTAAGCGTCGAGCAGTATGTTCAGGCGCATACGGCGGGCGCGGGGTTCGATCTCGTGGTGGATACTGTGGGCGGCAAGACGCTCGACGCTTCGTTTGCCGCGGTCAAGCATTTTGGGCACGTGGTGAGTGCGCTCGGGTGGGGTACGCATGCGCTCGCGCCGCTGTCGTTTCGTGAGGCGACTTATTCGGGTGTGTTCACGCTTTATCCGCTTTTGAGCGGTAAGAACCGCGTGCATCACGGTGAGATGCTTCGCGAGGCGACGCGGCTTGCCGAGGCTGGGCAGCTCAAGCCGCGGCTGGATTTGCGGCGCTTCGCGCTGGGCGAAACCGAGCAGGCTTATGAAGCTGTGGCCGATAGGAGCGCGGCTAGCAAGATTGTCGTTGAGATTGGTTGAGGGTGCGGTGTCGTGTGCTGCGCCGCTCAGGGCGGGATTCTTCGCGCTTTGGCGTTTCCTTGTTTTCGCGTCGGTATGCAGGCGTTGCCCCTGTGCGGGGCGGCACCTCCTTTCTTTGCCGCGGCAAAGAAAGGAGGCAAAGAAAGCCGCTCAAACCGCCAATGCCTGTCCCCTTGCACCACTCGCCGTCATGGGTAGTGGCTCCGGAGCGTCTGTCACCTCGCACCATCAAAGTTAGTGACAAGGCGCTCATTCATCCCGCTGCTCGCTACGCGCGCTGCGGTCGGGTCTGCAAGGGAAACCGGGGGGCGGTGTCAGCCTTAGCGAGAATGCACGCACACCAACGGTTTTGGCTATGCCCTTCGGCGCGCGGAGCGCCGCCGGAAGGATGAGCGCCTTGTCACTCCGGTTGTGGGCGAGTGGTGACAGACGCTCCGGAGCCACTGGCATAGACGGCCAGAGGTGAACCGTGGCAGGCGCTAGCGGTTTGAGCGGCTTTCTTTTGCCTACTTTTCTTTGCCGCGGTGTACAGACCGGAGACATGATTGACACATGTATGAGGACATCGTTGACACCTGATACTCACGGCAATGCTGCTTTCAGGTCAAGTGTCGCGACACGGTGATGGGCAAACCAGAGCTCGAATACACCGTCTTCGTCCTCCTTTGGACGGGCCGCCACGCGCAGCCCCTTGAGCGCAATCGAGAGCCTCAGTTTCTGCCCCCGCAAGCGCACCAGACCACTTGAATTGACCAGCAACACCTCATCGCCCGGGCCATATTCAGGCTCGGGCAGATGCTCTGGCATTGCGCGTGGACTGGGCCGGTAGCGTGTCAACGGAGTGGCCATGCCCAGTGCTTCATGGGGACGCTCGCTGTTGTAGACGTGACGCCACCGGTTCAGCTCCCGCTGGACATGCTCATGGGTGGTGAAGGCATGCCGCTGCAGCACCTCGGCCTTCAGCGAGCGGTGAAAGCGTTCATCCTTGCCATTGGTCTGCGGGTGGTAGGGCCCGCTATAGCTCACATGCACGCCCAGCCTGATGAGCCAGACGGCCAGCTCCGTGATCTGTCCGGGCGAGCTGGGCGAGCCCCACGGTGCGCCGTTATCCGTGTTGATGCGCGCAGGCAGTCCGTAGCAGCGAAACGCCTGCTGCAGTTCGGCCTGCACGATTTCGGTCGTGGTGCGCGAGCATGCCTTGAGGACGATATTGAAGCGCGAGTGATCATCGATGACCGTCAGCGGCGAACAGCGCCCGCTCTCCAGGGTCTGGAAATCGCCCTTGAAATCCATCTGCCAGAGCGAGTTCGGGTGCTCATGTTCGAAGCGCTGCCAGTGCTGGCGCTGCGCAGATTCACGCTCGGGGATCATCCCGTGACGGCGCAGGATTTCGGTGATGGTGGCAGGTGCCGGAACCTGCGTGTGGCCCAGGTCAAGCAGGCGCCGCCTGATCTTGCGCCCGCCCCAGCCGTACTCCTGACGCAGCGCCAGGACGCGCTCGACGAGTGGATCCGGCGAACGCGTGGGGCTGTGATGCGGGCGACGCGAGCGGTCCGCCAGACCCGCCGGGCCTTCGTCGCGGTGGCGTTCAAGCCATTTGTAGCCGGTCTGGCGGCTGATATCGAAGCGCCGGCACAACACACTGAAGGGCAGGCTCTGCGCGGCTGCCAGGCTGACGAATTCCTGTCTGAGGCTCATGGTGTCTTTTACATTCCAGGGCATGAATGGATTCGGGCGTTGGGTTGCCCAAAAGTGTCAACCATGTCCCCGTACACCTGTCAGCTATGTCTCCGGTCTGTACACCGCGGCAAAGAAAAGTAGGTGCCGCCCCGCACAGGGGCAACCCAGGCAGACCGACGCGAAAACAAGGAAATGCCAAAGCTCCCAGAAGTCCCGAATCAATCGCCTCTCAGGGCCCACAACCTCAGACCTGCACACCCCAGCGCCGCACGGTAAGACGCTCCAGCGTATCAAACACCAGATGCTCAACGAGCAGCCCAATCACGATCACGGCCGCAAGCCCGGCAAACACACGGTCGGTATAAAGCTCGTTCCTGTTCTGAAAGATATACCACCCAAGCCCACCCTGCCCGGCGCTAGCACCAAACACAAGTTCCGCCGCGATCAGCGTGCGCCATGCGAAGGCCCAGCCCACGCGCAAGCCCGCAATGATCGAGGGCAGCGCAGCGGGCACCAGTATCAGCACGACCTGGCGCAGCCCGCTCAACCCGTAGTTGCGCCCCGCCATGCGCAGCGTGGCCGGCACGCCGAGAAAACCCGTGTACATGTTGAGCGCGAGCGGCCACAGCACCGCATGCACGAGTACGAAAAGCAGGCTGCCGGTGCCGATCCCGAACCAGAGCAGCGCAATAGGCAGGAGTGCGATGGAAGGCAACGGATTGAACATCGCAGTCAGCATAGAAAGCAAATCGCGCCCTACGCGCGTGGAAACCGCGAGCGACGTGAGCACGAACGCGAGCACCACGCCGATAGCATAGCCCCGCAGCAGCACCGACATCGAAATACCGGTTTTGACGAGCAATTCGCCGCTCGCAACGCCCTGCACGAACGCGGCGAGCGTCGCGCCAAAGGTCGGCACGAGCAAATCGTTCGCGACAATCCGCGCCGTGATTTCCCAGCCTGCAATAAGCACGAGTGCAATGAGCGTGCGGCGGACCCAGCCCGCGTCGAGCACGCGCCGCGCAAGCGGCAGGGGCGCGGAGTCCGCGCCCGCCTGCACCGGCAGCAAGGGCCGCTCGTATTCCGCGCGCACGGGTGGCAAGGGCGGCAGCGTAGGGTGTGGCGTGCTCATCGGCTGGCTTCCTTCACGGCTTCGGTTTCAGTATCGGTATCGAACAACAGGCGATGGATGCGCGCCACACTCTCGCGAAAATCCACGCCACCCATGCTCGCGTGCGAATACGCGTGACTGTTCACCTCCGCGCGCACGCGTCCCGGATGCGGCGAAAGCAGCAGGATGCGGTTGCCGACCACGAGCGCTTCCTCGATCGAATGCGTGACGAACAGCAATGTGAAGCGCGCGTCGTCCCAAAGGCGCAGCAGTTCTTCCTGCATCTTGCGGCGCGTGAGGGCGTCGAGCGCGGCGAAGGGTTCGTCCATCAGCAGCACGCGCGGCTGCATGGCAAGCGCACGCGCTATCGCCACGCGCTGTTTCATGCCGCCCGAAAGCGTGTGCGGATACGCATCGGCGAAGGCGGCGAGTCCTACCTTGTCGAGGTAGTGGAGCGCACGTTCGCGCGCTTCGGCGCGCGGCAGTTTGCGCGCGACGCGCAACGGAAACGCCACGTTCTCGGCCACGGTTTTCCAGGGCGGCAACTGGTCGAATTCCTGGAACACCACCACGCGGTCCGCACCCGGTCCGCGCACCGGTTCGGCCGCCAGCGAGATCGATCCCGACACCGGCTCGATAAAGCCCGCAATCGCCTTGAGCAAAGTGGACTTGCCGCAGCCCGAAGGCCCGAGCAGCACGAATCGGTCGGCGCAGTAGACATCGAAGCTCACGTCCTGCGTGGCGCGCACGATGCGCTCGCGGCTGCGGTATTCGAGGCTGACGTTTTCGATGGCGAGCAGGCGTTCGCTGTGTCGCCCGGCCTCGACGGTGTGTTCGGTATGCGCGGGCCGCTCGCTCACAACAACGCGTTCCGCCGCGCCCGCTTCGCGGCGCACGGCGGCCGCGCGCTCCCAGAATCTGGTGGTGGTGACGTTCACTTTTCGCAAATCCAGCGGATAAAACGTCAACATACGGGCACCCGGCGCGCCACCCAACCAATGAATCGACATATTCAAACCAGGCCTGCTTATAAGCGCTAGATGTCCGCCGCCAATGCGAACGGGCCCAAAAGGGCCCGCTCCATGGCGCTGATGCCGTGCTTGCTCAACTGCCGCTGGCAACCGCCGGATCGTCGAAGAAGTAATCGCGCCACGACTTCGGCTCGTTGCGGATCGCGCCGACGCGATACATGAATTGCGCGAGCGCGAGCGTATTCTGCGGCGCGGTCTTGAACTGAACCTGCGGATCGCGCAGGATCTTCAGGAGCAGATTGCGGTCGATCTTCGAGTCGTTCACGCGGATATAGATATCCGCGGCCTGCTCGGGGTGCGCTGCGATGAAGTTTGCCGCATCGGCGAGCGCAGCCACGAACGCGCGATAGGTCTTCGGGTTCTCGTCGCGGAACTTCTGCGTGGCGTAAAGCACCGTGGCCGAACTCGGTCCACCCAGCACGTCGTACGAGTTGAGCACGATATGCGCCTTCGGGTTCGCGGCCAGTTCCTGCTGCTGGAACGGCGGGTTGCCGAAATGTGCCGTAATCACACTGCTGTTCGCCATGATCGCGGCCGTGGCGTCCGGGTGCGGAATGGCCTGGCTGTATGGGTCGAGCCGGTCGAACTGCTTCTCGCCCCACTGCTTCGCCGCCGCGTATTGCAGCACGCGCGACTGCACCGAAACGCCCACGGCCGGCACGGCAATGCGGTCCTTGCTCGTGAAATCGGCGATGGTCTTGACGTTCGGATTCGTGGTGACGAGGTAGTACGGCAGGTTGCCAAGCGATGCCACGCCTTTCACGTTCTGCCTGCCGTGCGTGCGGTCCCACACCGTGAGCAGCGGGCCCACGCCCGCGCCAGCCACATCCACCGCGCCGGAAAGCAGCGCGTCGTTCACAGCCGCGCCGCCAGAAAGACGCAGCCAGTCGACCTTGATATCCACGCCGGCCTTGCGCCCCTCCTGCTCGATGAAATGCTGGTCGCGCGCGACGTTGAGCATCAGATACACAACACCGAACTGCTCCGCAATGCGGATCTGCCCTTCTGCGCGCGCAGGTGCCGGCGCGCTCAGGCCAAACGCCCCGAGCGCAATGGCGAGCGACGCTGCGCCCGCACGGCGCCACATATTCGCGCGTTTCGCGAGCGCATTACCGATGGAAAGCGACATACTATGGATTCCTTTTTATTCTGTGCAGGACAGAACGCAGCAAAAACGCCCTGCGGCGCGCATCAAAACGGCGTGTCGCCTTCGATGGTGGTGCGATAAAGCTTACGGCGCAGATGATCAGGCGTGCCCGCCGCGAGATGCATGAGCGAGCGGTTGTCCCAGAACACGAGATCGTGCTCGCGCCATTCGTGGCGGTAGCAATGCTCCGCGCGCACGCTGTGCGCGAACAGCGCGTCGAGCAGCGCGCGGCTTTCGTCTTCGGGCAGATCGACGATGCGCGTCGTGAAGTGCTCGCTCACGAACAGCGCCTTGCGTCCGGTTTCCGGGTGCGTGCGCACGACGGGATGCACAACGGGCTTCACCTGCGCGATCTGCTCCGCCGTGAGATTCGGCCGCCACGGGCTGCGCGCCTGGAGTTCCGCATAGCGCGCGAGATAGGTGTGTTCGGCCCGCCGCCCCTCCACGGCGCTGCGCAAATGCGCAGGCAGCGTGTCCCATGCGAGATGCATGTTGGCGAACAACGTGTCCCCGCCCTCTGCGGGCAACTCCTGCGCGTGCAGCAGCGAACCGAGGCTCGGCTTCTCCTTGTATGAAAGATCGGAATGCCAGAAGTGTCCCGCGTCGCCAAGACCAACGGGCTTGCCGTTCTCCACGATGTTCGAGACGATCAGCACCTCTGGGTGGCCCGCCAGCGCGAACTGATGCAGCACGTGGATCTGCAACGGCCCGAAGCGGCGGCTGAATTCGACCTGCTGCTCCGGCGTGATGCGCTGGGCGCGAAACACCAGCACATGGTGATCGAGGTGCGCGAGATGAATGCGCGCGAAATCTTCGCTCGACAGCGGCTGCGCGAGATCGAGGCCAACCACTTCCGCGCCGAGCGGCGCATTCAAGGGAAGAATGTCGAAGCCGTGGGACGCGGCGTGCGCGCTCGACGTGGCAGAAGCGGTGAATGTGGCGGTGGTAGTCACGCAGCAAGCCTTTCAGGTAAGCGATGGCTTCAATCTACGTGATCCGCCCGCCGGCTGACAACGAAGCAAATCCGATACGTTTATCCGTTCGAGTCATAAAGGCGCTGTTAAGACATACGGCGGCATAAGTCGCAGGCCGGCGCTGCGGGCTCGAATACTCATGTCCGAATCTGGCCAGATTCCTCCCTGGATCTGTTTTAAAGTCTCGACATGCGCCTCGATCCCGACACCTGCTACGAGACCATGCTCTCGAAGGACCGCCGTTTCGACGGCTGGTTTTTCGTCGGCGTTTCGTCTACCGGGATTGACTGCCGCCCGGTCTGCCCGGTTCGCACGCCCCGGCGCCAGAACTGCCACTTTTTCGCCAATGCCGCGGCGGCTGAACGCGCGGGATTTCGTCCCTGTCTGCGGTGCCGCCCTGAACTGGCCCCAGGCAACGGCCTGCTGGACGTATCGAGCAGGCTCGCGCACGCCGCCGCGACGCTGATCGAGGAGGGATTCCTCAACACGGGCAGCCTTGCAGATCTGGCCGCACGCGTTGGCGTGAACGACCGGCACCTGCGGAGGATCTTCGACGCGCAATTCGGCGTGTCGCTGATGGAGTTTGCTCAAACCCAACGACTTCTGATGGCCAAGCGGCTGCTGACCGATACCCGCTTGCCGGTCGTGGGGCAGTTTCTGCCGCGCGTCAGGCGTCTGTTCGACCTGGACTCGCGCCCCGATCTGATCGATCTGCATCTTGGCGATCTCGCTGCCGGCTCACCGGGCATGCGCGTCCCGGGCGCCATGGACGGCTTCGAGATCGCGGTGTGCGCCTTAGCCGGGCAATCACCGCGTTCAACGAACACGCAATGCATCCTTGCACGCATTGCCGGGCGCTTTGGCACGCAGGTCAGCGCGCCGCAGGCGTTGACCCGCGTCTTTCCCTCCGCTGCCACGCTCGCACGCGAGCCAGTCTCCGCACTCGAGGATACGGGGATGTCGCGCAAGCGCGCAGAGGCGATCGTTGCGCTCGCAAGCGAAGTCTCGTCGGGTCGCATGAGGCTCGAGCCCGCCGCGCCGCTGGAGGAAACGCTCCACGCACTGCGGAACATTCACGGCATAAGCGAATGGGCCGTGCAGTACATCGCCATGCGCGCGCTCGCGTGGCCCAATGCCTTTCCGCCGTGTGACCCGACGCTGAAAAAGCAACTGGGCTACGCGAGCGCATCCGCACTCGGCCGCCATGCCGAACAATGGGAACCGTGGCGCGCCTACGCAACCCTCCATATGTGGAGCCAACTCGAGGGCCAACTCAAACGACACCCGGCTACCTGATTCCAAGTCCATTGGGGGATATCGCGCTGCGCGTAGAAGACGATTTCCTGACCGGCCTTTTTTTCGTGGGCCAGAAGTACTTTCCGCAGATGTCGCTTACGCGCATTGGAACCGGAGCACCGCCACTTGCGCTTTATGCACAGCGGCAAATCGCTCAGTTCTTTTCCGGCGCGAGACGGGACTTCGGGCTTCCAATTGCATTGCGGGGCACGCCGTTTCAGCGGCGGGTCTGGAAAGAGCTTGAAGCGATTCCGTATGGACGTGTGATCTCCTATGCGGAGGTCGCGAGGCGCTTGCGCCTGGACTCTGGGCACGCGCGCGCAGTGGGGAGCGCGGTTGGCCGCAACCCCCTTTCCGTGATCGTTCCGTGCCACCGTGTTGTCGCGACGAACGGCGCGTTGACTGGTTACGCAGGCGGCGTGGATCGCAAAGCGGCGCTGCTCGCACTCGAACAGGCCGAACCATTGGAATGAAGCGCGCATGGACCGCTTCGCGGCGCTCGAGCAGCTATTTGCCGCGCCGGTCCAGAAGCGGTCCGCTCTCACACCTACTGCCCGCCCCCGTACATATCGGGCAGCATCAGCGTCACGCCGTTGGTCCAGCCAAAGCCGTCCTGCAACGGGTATTTGCCGCCCCCACCGCCGCCTTCACCCGCACCCTCGACAATATATTTCTCGACGAGCTTTTGCTGCGTGTTATAGACGTTCTCGACGTCGGCGAGAAAACGCGTGCCAACGGGCTGAGCGAGATCGCTGCGCCCGTATTGCTTGAGGCCCTGTATGAGGGGTAACGGTTGACGCCTTCGGCGCGGCGCGCGGCGTAGCCGGCGAACTGACCCACGCACCGATGCGTTCGATGCCGCGCCCTTTGCGACGCCGCATCTCCATCCACGAGAATATTTGCACCGATGAAGCATCGGTTCAGTATTCGAAAGGGAGAGACGTGATACCGTCAATCCGCAATGCCTATGCCTATGCCTGTCTGGCATCGAAATGCGGTGCAGGCGCTGGCACCGCATTTGCGCATCGACCTGTTTGCGAACTACCGCCCGCTTGCAGCGCGCCCCTGCCGAGGAGTCCAAGCTCATGCCATCGAATGCCACGCCGAATGCCAGGCCCACCCAAGCCGACCCATCCGATCTCGACCGTCTCGCCATCGACACGATCCGCACCTTGTCGATGGACGCCGTGCAAAAGGCCAATTCCGGCCACCCCGGCACGCCCATGGCGCTCGCGCCGGTGGCGTACCAGCTCTGGCAGCATCATCTGCGTTACGACCCCGCCGCGCCGCTCTGGCCCAACCGCGACCGCTTCGTGCTCTCGAACGGCCACGCTTCGATGCTGCTTTACTCGATGCTGCATCTTACGGGCGTGCAAGCCGTCGACGAAAAAGGCAAGCTCACAGGCAAGCCCGCGGTTTCGCTCGACGATATCAAACACTTTCGCCAGATCGACAGCGTCACGCCGGGACACCCGGAATTTCGTATGACGACGGGCGTCGAGACGACCACCGGGCCGCTCGGTCAGGGGCTCGGCAACAGCGTAGGCATGGCCATGGCCGAGCGCTGGCTCGAGCAGCGCTTCAATCGCCCCGACGCCACGATTTTCGACTACCGCGTCTATGCGATATGCGGCGACGGCGACATGATGGAAGGTGTCTCGCACGAAGCGGCATCGCTCGCGGGCCATCTGGGCCTGTCGAATCTGATCTGGATTTACGACAGCAACCGCATCACGATCGAGGGCCACACCGACCTCGCCTATAGCGACGACGTCGAAGCGCGCTTTCACGGCTACCACTGGCACACGCTGCACGTGGACGACGCCAACGACACGAACGCTATCGAAGCCGCCATTGAAAAAGCACAGGCCGTCACCGACAAACCGACGCTCATCGTGGTGAAGAGCATCATCGGCTGGGGCGCGCCACATCGGCAGGACACGGCGGCGGCGCACGGCGAGGCGCTGGGCGAAGAAGAAGTGCGGCTCGCCAAGCGCGCATACGGCTGGCCGGAAGACGCGCAGTTTCTCGTGCCCGATGGCGTGCGCGAACGTTTCGCGCAAGGCATGGGCGCACGCGGCAAGGCCGCGCACGAAGCGTGGAAGCAACGCTACGACGATTACGCGAAGCGCTACCCCGAGCCCGCGAAGGAACTGGGCCTGATGCTCGACGGCAAGCTGCCCGAGGACTGGGACGCCGATATTCCCACCTTCGAAGCCGACGAAAAGGGCATAGCCACGCGCGAGTCGTCGGGCAAGGTGCTCAACGCCATTGCGCAACGCGTGCCGTGGATGATCGGCGGCGCCGCCGACCTCTCGCCCTCGACCAAAACCAATCTCAAGTTCGAAGGCGCGGGAAGCTTCGAGCGCGATCACTACGACGGCCGCAACCTGCACTTCGGCATTCGCGAGCACGGCATGGGCGCGGTCAGCAACGGCCTCGCGCTTTCGGGCCTGCGTCCGTTCGCATCGACGTTCCTCATTTTCAGCGACTATATGAAGCCGCCCATCCGGCTTGCCGCGATCATGGAGCTGCCTGTGGTCTACGTGTTCACGCACGATTCGATCGGCCTGGGCGAAGACGGGCCGACGCACCAGCCGATCGAGCAGCTCGCCACGCTGCGCAGCGTGCCAGGCCTGCTCACGCTGCGCCCGGCCGACGCCAACGAAGTCGCCCAAGCGTGGCGCGTGGCGCTCACACGGCCGCACGAACCGGCCTGCATGGTAGTGACGCGCCAGGCGCTGCCTACGATCGACCGTACGAAATACGCGAGCGCGCAAGGCGTGAGGCACGGCGCATACGTGCTCGCCGACGCGCCCGATGGCAAAGAGCCCGAAGTCCTGCTTCTCGCCACAGGCAGCGAGGTTTCGCTATGCATTTCCGCCTATGAGACGCTGAAAATGGAGGGGATCGCGGCACGCGTGGTCTCGATGCCTTCCTGGGACGTGTTCGAACTGCAGGACGAGGCGTACCGGGAGTCGGTGCTGCCGCCACACATTCATGCGCGTGTGGCCGTGGAGCAAGCCGCGACGCTCGGCTGGGACCGCTACGTCGGTCGCTTCGGCTCGCAGATCGTGATGCGCACGTTCGGCGCCTCCGCGCCGATCAAGGCGCTGAAGACCAAATTCGGCTTCACGCCGGAGCACGTGGTGGAAGAAGCGAAGAATCAGATCGCCCGCTGCAAGGCAGGCGCGCGTGAGTAGTTAGTGCCTGCTCGTGCCGTACATGCGCAAATAGCCGCTGTGAAGCATCACCGGCTTGCCGTCCGTCTCTTCGATGAGGCGGGCGGCCGCCGATTCGATCGCGGCGCGGTTGCGTTGGAACGCCTGGCGCAGATCGGGCTCGCGCAGCGATCTCGCGCCGAAGCGATCCTCCAGGGCTTCTGCCGTAATGGCACAGTCCACAGGGACGGAATCCGCCACCGCAACAAAGGTTAGCGCATATTGTTCCGTGTCGTACTCGACCGGACCTTCTGGAAAGGAAATGTTCATGATTGTTGGACTCCTGAATTTTCCGACCTGACCCTCGCAAACCATCTCATTGCGGAATGTTCACCGCCTCGTGATGCCAAATAGCAAGCTCGCCAGAAAGAGAATCACGAAGACGAGGAACAGAATCTTGGCGATGCTCGCTGCACCCACCGCAATCCCGCCGAACCCGAACACAGCCGCGATGATGGCTATCACGAAGAAAACGATCGCGTAGTAAAGCATTGCCGGCTCCTTTGACTTTGAAGATGTCTCACGACGTATGCGCACCGGCTGTGCCCGAGCCGGCTTTTGCGTGGCGCCGGGAGTCCAGAAAAGCTGCGCACGTCGCGTTCCGAAGCCGCGAGCGCTTCCTCGCGCCGGTGCCCGCGGCGCATACGGCCACGAACGCGTACGCGCGGAACAGCAGAGCCACCCCGTAGGTCACGGACAGCATCGCGGGATGTACGGCGAAGAGGAAGGTCAGCGCGCTTGACACCCCTCACATCGCTTTCGTCTACCATCGCGTGTGCATCGTCATGCGGGGTGGCCGCCGAGCCTCCGGTCATTGCCAGCCGCTTACGTTTTGATTGCACGCCCCAACAAGTCTTTCTCGGCTTGCCTACGCGCGAGCAATCGGTCGAATACGACGTAAGGCGAGACAAACGCACCCTGCTCGTGGACGGCAAAGTCCGAACGCCCGCCCACTGAGTTCACTCACCCCGGAAGCGCCATGACAACAACCCGCAATAGACTTCCGTACGCCGCTGCTACGATATTGACCGTGCTCTTGTGCCTGTTCACCGCGGTTGCACACGCGGCAGGGTTCGAGCGCCTCGACATTCCCGCCGACGCCAACGGCCCGGCATTGAGAGCCATGGTCTGGACGCCATGCGCCGAGCCAGCCGAAGATGTGCCGTTCGGTCCATACATCCTGCGCGGGCGGCGCGACTGTCCGACCGTTGGCGACAAGCTTGCGCTCATTGTCATTTCGCACGGCCACACAGGCTCGTTTCTGGGCCACCATGACCTTGCCGAAGTGTTAGCTGATGCTGGCTTCGTTGTGGCCGCAATCAACCATCCCGGCGATTCGTTCGCCGATCCGAGCCGCTCGGGCGATATGTCCGTGTTCGTCGAGCGGCCGACCGATATCAAACGCCTGATCGATTATATGCTGGGCTCCGCGCCCGATGCAGCGAAAATCGATTCGCAACGCATCGGCTTTTTTGGCTTTTCGCGCGGCGGCTATACGGGTCTGGTGTTAGCGGGCGGCGTGCCGGACTTCAAGCACGCCGATGTGCCATGCCCAGACCCGAGGCCGCCGGTCTGCGACGAGATCGCGCGTGGCGAGGTGCCCGCGCAGCCGTTGCCAGTCGACGCGCGCATCAAGGCGTTCGTGCTCGCCGATCCGCTCAATGAATTCCCTGCCGCGAGCGATCTGAAGAACGTGACAGCACCCATGCAGGTGTGGGCCTCGCAGTATGGCGGCGACGGCGTATTGCCCCACAACGCGCCCGCGCTTGCCCACACGCTGCCTCGCAAACCCGACTATCACTTCGTGCCCGACTCGGCGCATTTCGCCTTTCTTGCGCCCTGCCCCGCGGCTATGAAAAAGAACGTGCCGATGATCTGCGTGGATGAGCACGGCTTCGATCGGGTCGCGTTTCATAAGCAGTTCGATGCAAGCGTGCTCGCGTTTTTCAAAGCGAATCTGCCCTAGCTTTCACGTGCCCTGTGGCCCAACCGCCGCGAAATCGCGTCCACGCAGTCGCGCAGCGCTCGCGCGTCACCTCCACGCGCAATGCCCTCCGTCCTATTTCCAGTAGGGCTCGCGCAGATCCTTTTTCAGAATTCTCCCGGCCCCGGAAAGCGGCAGCGCGTCACGAAACTCCACTGTCTTCGGGCATTTATAGCTTGCGACGAACGCGCGGCAATGCTCGCGCAGCGTCGCTTCGTCCAGTTGTGCGCCCCGCTTGAGCACGACCACGGCATGCACTGCCTCGCCCCAGTGCTCATGCGGCACGCCGATCACCGCGCACATCGCCACGGCAGGATGGCGTGCGATCACGTTTTCGATCTCGGCGGAATAGACGTTTTCGCCACCGGTCACGATCATGTCCTTGATGCGATCGACGATAAACACGTAGCCCTGTTCGTTCATGTACCCGCCGTCGCCGGTGTGGAACCAGCCGTTGCGCATGGCGCGCGCCGTTTCCTCGGGCTTGTTCCAGTAGCCTGGCGTGATATTAGGACCACGAACGACGATTTCGCCTACCGTGCCGCGCGGCACTTCGCGGCCATCCTCGTCCACAATGCGCATGGTGACGCCGATCCCGCCCCGCCCCACGGAGCGCGAAAGTCCGCTGCGGCGCGCAGCCTCGCTGTGGTTCTCCGGCGGATTGCTCGACACGACGGGGCACGTCTCGGTCAGGCCATAGCTGTGCGAGAGTTCGATCCCCGGAAGCTGCACGAGCAGCTGTTCGACCATCGTGCCTGCGCTGGGCGATGCGCCGTAGTAGAGCCGACGCAGGCTGCTCAGGTCGTAGCGTGAAAAGTCGGAACTCGCGAGCAGCGCCTGAATCATCGTCGGCACCATCACCGACTCGGTCACGCCCTCCCGTTCCATGGTCGCGAGCAGCTCGCCTGCGTCGAACGACGGCACCATCACATGCGTGCCGCCCGCGAGGAATTGCGTCACGACCCGCCCGAGCCCAGCCACGTGAAAGAGCGGTGCGACGTGCATGACGACACAGTTGGGCGGCTGCGGCATTTCGGCGAGACGCGGCACGCAACCCGACCAGAGGTTCAGATGCGTCTGCATCACGCCCTTCGGAAAGCCGGTCGTGCCGCCCGTGTACATGATGCTGGCGAGATCGTTGCCACCACGCCAAACGTCTTCGATGGGGCGCGTCGTCGCGATCAGCGTCTCGAATGACAGCATGCCTTCCGGCGCCGCACCGTCGCCCGCATAGATCACGATGAGCGAATGCTTCGCTTTCGCGCGAATACCATCGACATGGGACAGGAATGCATCATCGACGAAGAGGATGCGCGTATCGCAGTCGTCCAGCGAGTAGACGATTTCCGGCACGCTCCAGCGCACGTTGATAGGATTGAGCACGCCGCCCCCCACCAGACACCCATGATGTACTCGACGTATCGATCAGAATTCGGGGCCAGCATGGCGACCCGGTCGCCAGGGGCCATGCCAAGGCCGACCAGCGCGCCTGCAACGCGCGCAACACGTTCGCTGAACTCGCCATAACTGCGCCGGCGCCCAAAAAAAGCGGTTGCCGTTCGGTCCGGGTATTGCTGAAGCGCGCGATGAAGGCATTGGGTGAGATACATCTGGATAGTCTCCGTTGTCGGTATCCAATTCGGAACGTGCGTCCCTGAAATGGTGGATAAATCGTGTGCACCAGTATCACGCTCGCACGCGAGATCGCCGCCCCCTCGATTCAGGGGGCAGACAGAGCGACACCTGCCGATAAGTTCCGTTTCCGCCCGCGTCGAGTGAGCCTCGTACGCTTGACGGGGCCTTCTCGCCCCCTTCCGCGCCCCCTTACG
>NZ_JAMBPR010000101.1 GCF_024206475.1 Paraburkholderia sp. CNPSo 3274 | reverse complement strand
GCTTGAAGAAGGTGGACCAGATGTTCGTGTTGAACATGGCGGCATACAACCTCGTGCGCATGCGATCACTGGGACAAATCCGCTTATAAGTGGCGGAAAGCGTGGCAAGGAGGTCAGAAGTCGGCCTCAAGCCGCCGAAAGAACGTTGAATTCGCGTTGAGATTGCACAATGCGAAAGTTTGCGACTGGCGGGCGCGTACATCGAGGCGCACCGCTTCCGCCGGGGGTGTATTTCCGCAACCTGTTAGGGCCTCGGTCACGGCGAGCTTCCGCGCGACCTCACCGGCATCGAGCCTGGCCTTCAGCTCCTGGATCTCGGCGTCCTTAGCGGCGGCAGCCCTCTGCAATTCGCTGGCACCCTTAGTTTGGGCGAGTTCGACGGCGTTCCTCTTGTCCTGCTCGGCCAGCTCAAGCCGCTCGTGCAGCTGCTTTTCGAACTCGCTGTCGCGAACCTGCTTCATGATGTCCGCGTAACCAGCTTCGTCAATCTTGAATGCTTTCCGGCAGTGCGGGCAGATGATTTCATGCATGTCTACGCTCCTCCCGCCTTTATGAGAATCTGCTTGAGCATTTCTGGAACAGTTCCATTCGCCTCAAGCGTCGCAGTCCGATAAGCATACTGATTCTTTGCGAGTTGGATTCCGGCAGCGGCCTCAATCGCCGTACACGACGTGACCCACTCCGCCCAAGTGGAATCTAGGTAGGTCTCAAGGTGATCGCTCAGGGTCGCTACACGATCGCCGATCTGTTCCGATGGGAAATCAACCTCTGTCTCACCGAGGTACCTCAACAGTCGACGGTTTTCTGTCGAAAACTTCGTGCGCTCACCATCTATAGCGGTCTGATTTTTGCCCGCAGCCTTAGCTCGAACTTCGAAGCCACTGTCTCCGTCGAAGAGTACGTAGGTCGGAATCCCGAGGCAGGTAAGGATGGCATGAGCAAGCGGGATTCCGCCCTTGCCTCCAGCTGAAATAATCGACAGTCCTTGGGATTCGAGCCGCCCCACGGCGTCCCGATCGCCGATTCCGTAGAATACGGCCGCCTCTGTATCCCCCTCGACCAGCAGCACACGTGCGGCGAACAACGCGACGGAGAGGCGATTTGTGACGATGCCATCAAGTTGACGGCCAACTTGGTCGGCATCCACGGTTCCATTGAGCTTCGTCTTCACGTCGTCGATCGTCGCGAAATGGGTAGTGACCACAGGCGTCTCGCCAGACGACCTCGTCAGCCGCCTGACTTGGTTGAAATGTCGAGCCTCAAGGAAGTAGGGGCTATGAGTCGCATAGGTCACTTGGATGCGCTTGCTGGCGTTCTCGGCGAGCGACCTTAGTACCTTCGCAAAGGTCTGAGCCTGGATCGGGTGCTGAAAGAGCTCCGGCTCCTCAATTGCCAGGCAGATGACACCCTCTGCCGACGCCGCGCCTGACTGCGCCAAGAGCTGGAGCGCCGAGATCAGGAGCGTGCGCTGAAAGCCATGTCCCTGTCGCTCCACAGCAGTCTCAGTTACGCCATCGAGCACGGCCACTTCGAAAGTGGTCCGAGGGGCCTTGAGTTCTACTTCGGCAGGCGAAACCGTGACAGCCCGACCAGGCGTGTAAGACGTGAGGACCTCGTTGAGCTGCGTCGTCATGACTTCTAGCTGCGCCTTGAACTTTTCCTCGTAGACTTTCTGCTGCTTCGTGCGCGACTCTTCGACGATCGTCGCGATCTCCTCATCAGCAGCAGCACGATCAACTGAACGCTCAAGGATTCGACCGATGATGCTCGCTTTGCCGTCGGTCGATTCCTCGCTTGCGCGAAGGTCAGCGGTGACTAGGACGAAGTCGAAGAGACCGCTCATCTTGCCGCCGCTGTTGAAGCCGAAGAAATTGGTTTGCAGCGCTTCGGGGGCGTCGACAAGCTGGCCAGTGTGGGAGGACTCCCAGGCCGTCATCGCCTGGTCAACGGCTGTACCTGTATTGGCGGCCGGGAGGTTTAGATCCAAACGGCTACCGCGGAGATCGGCGTATAGTTCCTTCTTCGCTGCCGCGCCGCCTGCTGCTTTGATCGCGTTGAATTCTGGAAAGCCCTTCGCATTCGCCGAAAGCACCTCTGAGCCGTCAGGTAACCGGCGCTTCCATGCCGTGAATGTGGTAACGCCGTCCGGCGCGTACTTGCCGAGTGCTTCGCGGTCCTTGTCGGTGAGATCGGTGAAGGTGACTTGAACCTCGATGTTCTCAGTCGTGACCCCGAAGGAACAGTCCTTCTCCGTTAGCGAGCCGGGCTTACCGTTAAAGTACCAGTCGAGTGCACGAAGCACAGTTGACTTCCCGGTACCGTTCGGCCCGATGAATGTCGTGACGGAATCGAAGGGGATCGTCACGTCTTTCAACGTGCGGAAGTTGCTGATGCGAACGGATTGGATCTTCATTGGGGGGATTCCCGCTTTTTGTGCCTTTTGCCGAGGATGGAGTTGCCGACACCGACTCGCTACCTGAAAGAGCAGTCTATCGCCGGATCATTCGTTAACCTTGAGCACGCCGCGACTTGGCGACCTACGACAGTCCGGTTTGGTAGCGCAGTGGAAGCCGTTGACGCGTGTACGCGGAGATCTAGTCAACGATGGCTATACGCGAATCCCAGGAGCTATGCTTTCCGGAGGGGACGGGGCGGCGTCCGGGAAATGTTTGAGCGAGGATCGCAAGTCGTGACATCTGATTGAGGTCGAAACGTCGCCAGTCAGGGAGCCTACCGTTGCTACTTTGCCCCCCCGTCTGATAGCCGAGAGCTTGCCTGATTCCATTTGTAACGCCGTATATATGGGGTTCGGCAATTCGCAGAAGATTACGGTAATAAAATTCTATCAATTGTTTATTCTCGATAGCCTCTAAGATCAGCTTTTTCATATGGCCCCCGTTTTCTTACTCGGCAAGTCTGCACGACGTCGAGGCAGCCGTCGGCGTCACAAAGGCAATACTTGCCACCAAATCATTCGTATGTTCAATGTAGGCGGTATTCGTTGCCGAAGCCAGAACGAATTGGCCGATCGCAAGAGAAAAATTGCAGAACACGAAAATCCAGATTAAGCAGGTGAAGGCGCTACCCGCGATCAGCAACAAGCGCCCCGGAGCGCCCCGTTGGTGGCGCCTCCTGGACGTCTTCCCCTGGCCGACCCATGCCGCGGGCCCACTAGGATTCAAGTTCGCGTAATCGAGCCAGCGCATGGGCGGCGTGCAGAGGCCAGCGGTAGCCGGCACAAGCGCAATTCGAGCTTTCCCAGTCGGTACGCCGGTCATTTGAACGGAGCGCCTTCAGAGCCAGATCAAATTAACCGGCTATCTAGGCCGCAGGTGTTCAGGGGCTAAACGTGCTTTATTTTCCGTTTCCTGAAGCGCCCCCAACACCACGACATTGGCGCGCGGGAATACCTCCCTTTGCCGCGCAGCCTGCGCAACTGGAATGTAAGGATCGCGTGCGCCCCAGACGACCTGTGCCGGCAGGTCGAGCGGCCGCAACGCGTTCGCGATCCCAAGCATCGCGCCTTGTGGTTCCCGGCTGTTTCGATACAACTGAGCGTTGCCGAGCACGAGTTCGAAGGAATCCTCAAGAACATGCCACACCGGTTTCCAGTAAACGCCCGTGGCTTCAATGGCTACATGGGAACAGCCGTGTACCAGGCGAGCAAAGGATTCTGTCCTACTGGAATTTGACATAAAAACAATGACCGAATTACGTGTAGGAATCCATATTAAATGAATTGGACCTCAAATCTCCCTGAAATTGACTTGATAGCTGCTCCGAACGGGTAGGAGAGGGCAGCCATCCAGCAAAATCACGCCAGCCACCACGCAGGCTACGGTCGTTCTTTTCCGGCCAACGCGCGTTCGATCATCTCCGTCGCTTCCGCCGCTCGGTTTTTCTGCCTGGTGACGCTATGCGGCTCGCGGCGTCGTTTCTGTTCGCAACCACACCCAACCAGACTGTCGACCAGACCCGGTTATGCAACGACCAGATCGGCCTCGCGCAGCAGCGCCACAACGATGCGCCCGGGGGCATGAAGCCGGAACTTGAGGTCCTGCACGAAGACCGCCACCGATACTGCGGGATGGCCATCCTCAAAATATTCCAGCAGCCTTTGGACCCGGTTGGCCGGAATCTCCAACCTCGCCACCGCAGCCGGCGCAATGGAAGCGCGCCGGGCCAACGGCCGGCAGGTTGTTCGCCGCGACCACCTGACCGGCCCGGTTCCTGGCAAAAGCCATGTGCGAACCGGAAGCCATTAGACCTCCTTTGCGAACCACGAGGGGGACTCGCCGCGGGACCGATCGTGCCTGATTTTTAGCAAATCAAATCGAATCCGATACGACAATGCGACACAGTCATGTAGAACCACCGGAAGTTGCCGCTTGAGCGTTTGTCTGTGTGCGGACTTCATTCTCACCGCGCTGCTGAGTGCGTTCGCCCGGGGTGCGGAGACATGACACCGGAGTTACGCTGCTGTAGAGCAGCTGCCAGCGACAGGAGGGAGCCATGATCGATCTCGGCCCGGAAAGCACATTCAGGGGATTGCCTCTGACCGCTGAACAGGATGCGGAAGTGAAGCACTACATCAAGGTGCAAATGCAGCGTCACCTTCCATGGGACACGCCCGAGCTGGACGCCATGCTTCGGGACATGATCCAGCCTCCCGAGGTCGCCGATGCGGGAGACGAAATCGAGGCAGACGAAGCGAGGGCGGCCGCCGAGCGCGCGAGCACGTCCATCGACGACGCGATGGAACCCGATGAGGCGAGCGAAGAATGGCAGGCGGCCATCGAATCGGAAAACATGAAGCACCCCAGGGAATGAGCCGGCGGCAGCCACGCTACCAGCCTTCCATGTTCCCGCGATCGCAACCACGCCGTGGCGCCCGCGAAGATGACCTTTGAGCACGGCGAACGTCGAGCGCGACGGGGCTCGCCGCAGGCCCTTGGGCGACAGGACGGGTGGTCAGACCGAGAGCGAGGCGGTAGCGGCGCCGCGCCTGTAACAGCTCACCGGATACAGGCATGGTGCGCCTTCTTGCGCTTGTCCGGGATGTCGATCCCCACCGGTCCTCGGGGCCGGTGCTCACCCGCCGGAAGGAGTCCCCATAACGCCACCGGCGAGTTCAAGGATGCGCAGCCCCTGCCAGGTAGACCATTCGTGTGTCTGTCACCCCGACGCCGCCTCCAGTGCGAATGCCTCGCAGCACATACGGGACATTCGTGAAAATCGCCGCCGCGATCATCTTCTGGCGAGGCCTTCAGAACTCGTTGTGTCAAGCACTGCTACACGAGCGTGATATTTGGCAAACGGGTTGCGCACAGCACTGTGCCGCAAGGACGCGCCGACATGACTGTCCGGTCCCTGTCACCCGCCGCACATCATCGATGTCTGCGGCAACCCGACCGGACGTTCCGCACCGCGTGTCGTGGAATCGGTCTCCTGACTGTTGACCAGGCGAGGGAATAGCGGGACGGCAGTTCTGTGGCGGTGGCGCCACGACTCAAAGCTCCTCGCCGGGATCTGCGATATCGAGCCTGAACTGCCATCCTTCCATGCTCATCAGCATTCTCCCAAGGTCGCGTTCCACGAGACCTCCTTGCCGTCGACCACGACGAGTGGCAAGTGTCCGTCTTGCGCCTCGTCCCATTCGATAAGGCCACGCAAAGCCTTGTCAAGCAAGGCATTGCGGCGGATTTTCAGATTTCGGGGGATGGGCAGAAATAGCCATTGTGCGGTGAGGCGCAGAGCGTCATATCCTCTGGTCACGGATGAAGCGTCGGTTGTCGCCTTCGGTGGCGCCTTCGCACGCGTGGAATTTTCATCATATCTCAAATGATCTACGCGATTTTCCAAAAAATCCAAACATCTTGATTGTCGCCGGTACCTCACTTGCGGCTTACAGCCTATCGCGATGCTCAAAACGCTTGAGCCCGGCGAATGTATAGACCCCAATTTCAACTCGATGGCCATTCGTTATCAGCTGGGTCGGCCGATTCCACATTGAATAATCTGATAAACTAAAGACTTTACCGGATAATTCCGAAGAAAACTACGCACCCGGAGGCTCTATGGCTAGCAAGACGCTTCAGCGCCTCATGGAGGAGGCGCCGCGCGGGCAGCCGCTCGACACGGAAATGCTCAAGGATATGGGCGTCAGCCCGGCACTCGCGACCTATATGGTCAAGTCCGGATGGCTGCAGCGGCTGTCCAAGGGCGCCTACCTGCTCAAGGGCGATACCCCGAGCCGCGACGGCATCATCGCCTACCTCAGCCGAAGGGTTCCGGGTCTTCACGTCGGGGGCAAGACGGCACTCGACTGGCAAGGCGTGCGTCACAACATCACCTTCCGCGCGAAAGTCGTCCTCTGGGCGCAGAAGCCCTACGAGATGCCGTCGTGGGTTGAGCAGCACATGCGCTACTCCTTCCAGACGACCAACATCTTCGACAACGAGCTGCCTTACGACACAGGACTCAAGCCCCTGCCGGGCGGTAATCCGCACGTGCTCGTTTCCGTTCCGGAACGCGCGCTGCTCGAACTCGCCAGTGACATCGGCAAAGGGCAATCGCTGGAGGAAGCAATCAACCTGATGCCTTCGCTGAGAAATATCCGGCCTGCCGTACTCGAGCAGTTCATGACGCACTGCAAGCGCGTCAAGGTCGTCCGTCTGGTTCGGGACCTGGGCAAGAGCAGCGACTATTCCTGGGGCGAGGACCTGCAACGCTACGTCGAGCGGCTGGGCTCCGGGACGCGGTGGTCTAACGTGAACAAGGACGGCGAACGCCTTACCCTGTATCCAAAATGAACGACATCTATCTCGACACGGTCCGCCTGCTCCTGTCGATCGCGCCCGACGTCTTCGACACACCGAACTTTGCGATGAAGGGCGGTACCGCGCTCAACCTGTTCCTGCAGAACCTGCCCCGGCTGTCGGTGGATATCGACGTCGTCTATACCGATCATGTACCGGATCGGGACGCGGCGCTCAAACACATCGGGGAGGAGCTTGCGCGCGCGAAGGCCGCGATCGAAAGGCAGGGATTCCATGCGAAGTACAGCCAGACTGCGGCAAACGGCAAGCAAAAGGGCAGCGATGTGAAGCTGACCGTTTTTTCCGACGAGACATCGGTGAAGGTCGAGGTCAACTATGTCTTTCGCGGCACGCTGCTGGTGCCGCAGTCGAGGCAGCTTGTGCAGGCTGCACGCGAGAAGTTCAATGTCGACGTAGCGTTACCGACCCTGCACGAAGCAGAATTGTACGGAAGCAAGCTGGTCGCCGCGCTGGACCGGCAGCATCCGCGAGACATCTTTGATGTGATGCACATGTATGAGATGTTCGGTCTTCGAGGAGACTTCGTCGATGCCTTTGTCGGCTACGTGGCTGGTCACGACAGGCCTGTTCACGAGTTGCTCGGCGCAAGTGCCAAGTCGCTCGAGTCGGCGCATGATGCTGAGTTCGTCGGCATGACGCTCGAGGAGGTTTCTGTCGAAACGCTCCAGACGGTCCAGGCGCGACTCCATCACGAGCTTCCCCGGGCGATTACGCAGCAACATCGTGAGTTTCTCCTTTCGCTCGTGCGGCTGGCACCCGACTGGGGCCTCATGCCATACGCGCACCTGAAGGACATGCCGGCCATCCGATGGAAGCTGCAGAATCTCGAAAAGCTCAAGAACAGGAATGCTGAGAAATTCGATGCCCAGGAACGGTTGCTGAGGGAGTGCTTCGACGCCCTGGACACATGACGCCATCCAGGCGGGTCAAGGAAAGAAGGCACGCTGACGGATACTCGACGTACCAGGGCGGGTCTGTACCGCACCGGGCTTGTGCATCATAAGGACTACAGATAAAAATGCGATAATTGTTTTTATGTTAAATGCGGTTTCGCTGGTGCCCCCATGAAACACTGCAATCGAGATCCGCGCCCCTAGATTCCGCGACAGCATCGTGGCCAAACGACGTTCCGCCGCGTTTCCTCCTTTCTGCCGTGACAATGCGCCCAGACGATCTGCGCGCCGCGCGTCGATCCCGAATTGGCGATTTCAACACCATTACCGTTTGTCAAACCTCACTGCGTCGGGGTTGCCAGAGAAGTCCTTGCTTATCTGAGGCGCATTAACAAAGGATTGCTAATGAATAATGGCTTGATGTCGAAGTAGCGCTTGAACCTCCTGCTCAGCTGATCAGAAAATCCCGTAGCGTGGGCCATCTCTGTAAGCATCGAGCCTGCGGCAAACATCTCCGCGGCCTTGCGCATTTCCATTTTCTATGGCCCTGCTGCAACAAGACTTCAAGCACCCCCTTTGGCCTTGGGCCACGAGCGAGGCTGGAATCGGCTGATTTCGGCTGCGCTCGTCGAACGAACGCGGCTTTACTTGTCCGAAGAACGATTCTCTGAAGCTTCGGCCTGCGTCGTGCAGCTCGACCAACTCGCTGCGCGCAAGCGCACGCCCGAGATCGACGACCACAGGACGTCTGCGGCGGCGTATGTGGCGATGGCCACGTGCGATGCGCAGTCAGCCGTCGCGTCACTGGGTCGCGCATTGCACGACGTCACGGTCCACCGCAGTGATTATGTCGCCTTGCGTCTACGAACCTTGCTGGCGCTCGCCCAACTGGCTGCGCATCAGCGCGTCAAGTGCGATCGAGACGTTTCGCGATGTGCTGCGTGCCGCCGCACCTGCTGGGATCTACCGGTCAATACTCGACCAAGGGCTCGAGACGGGAGAGCTACTGCAGAGAGTACGTGAAGACATGCGGGGCGCCAGGCAATGCGGGGAGATGGCGACCTGCATCGATCGTCTGCTCGCTGGCTGGCGCGAGCTCTACTGTCCGGGGGGCAGGCATCGGCGCGAAGGAGAAATGCTGAGTGCACGCGAACGCACCATCGTCGAATTGATTGCGCAAGGGCAATCGAACAAAGAGATCGCTCGCACGCTAGGCATCACGCCGGGGACCGCAAAGACTCACGTAAAGAGCATCTTCACCAAACTGACTGTCGACAAGCGCGCCCATGCCGTTTTTCGAGGACAAGCGCTAGGTTTGGTACGACACGCGCAGGCTTCACCCCGCAACCCCGCATCGACGTAACCTCAAGTGCGAGATCGGTCGCGGGGGACCTGCACCCACAGGAGTGCGCCGATGCCAGGCGCACTAAAAAAACACCACCGCGATTGCGGTGGTGCTGCCGTTTACGTTGCCTTTTGCTCTCGCCCCGTCAACCGGGAAGCAATCGGCTCATGGAGAGCGAGCTTAGAACCGATGGCGCATGCCGACCGTGACAGCAACCTGGCTCTGCGTTGTCGATGCGGGCAGCAGCCCAGCGATACTGGCTGTGTTGTCAACAACGGTAGTACCGTTATTGTAGACATCGCCCGAAGCGTGCTGATAGGCTCCGGCCAGATAGACGTCCGATCGCTTGCTAAGCGAGTAGTCCGCGGCGAGGACCGCCGAGTGCCACTTCGGATCGCTCGAAGACGTTCCCGCGCCACTCGTCTTGCCATAGGTGTAGGTATAGTTTGCGACAAGCGCGAGCGCCGGCGTGAGGCTATACGTGCCATTGACTTCGATATTGTCGAAGCGCGCGTTCAGACCATTAACACCCCCCTCCGTCGCGCCCTGAATGCGGGTATGCGTCCAGAGCACGCCTGCGGTTCCCGGACCGAACGCGTAGTTCGCGCCAACGCCGAACGTACGCTTGACGTTGCCGCCCAACGGCACCGTCGCCGCAGCACTTCCATTGGTCGCAGCGTTAGTGTTGGTATTCGTCTGGTCATAGGCAGCAGCGACCGTCAGCGGTCCCGCCGCATAGCCGGCGCCAACGCTCCAGGCGCGGCCATTAGCGAACTGGCCCGGATCGTTACTGAAGCCGTACAAGCCCCCGAAGTGGAAACCGGAATAGTTCGCGCTTTCATACTTGACCGCATTGTTGATCGAGTATTGCGCGCCGATATTGTCGTTGTTCAGCGGGTGCGCTGCGAGATTGACCACCCCTGCCTGACCAGCCAGCGACAGCGGCGAGAGGTAATCAACTACGGAGTCGTATTGCTTGCCGAGCGTGAACGTACCGTATTGGGCGCTCTGGATGCCGACATAGGCCTGACGGTTAAACATCGTGCTGTTGTTGCTGAATGCGCCGCTCGAAAGATTGAAACCGGATTCCAGCTTGAAGATCGCCTTCAGGCCGCCGCCGAGGTCTTCAGCACCCTTCAAACCGAAGTACGTATTCGAGAGCAGGCTGCTCGACTGAAGCCACGCGCTGTGACCGCCAGCGTTGTTGACATACGCGATACCGGCATCCAGCGAGCCATAGAGGGTAACGCTGCTCTGGGCGTGTGCCGCAGCGCTGAATGCGCCAAGTGCAGCAGCAGCAAGCAAGGCCTTGTTGAGATTGACTTTCAATATGCACGCTCCTTTTCTGGGGGCATCCACTCATTTACAGAGCGCAAAAGACAAGCTAGAGAGCTCGAGCTCTGATTGCACGAAATATATCCCCACTCCCCTGCTCGCAAAGTTGTAATCGCACAACTCATTGGCTTAATACCGTTTTGTATTGAGCAAACGCAATTATCTGCCTGCGATCCGGCGGCAATTGGTCGCGAAACATGGATCCGTCATCGACGATTCGACTTTGAGCCAGACATTGTCGACCCTTCCTGCGCGTATCATCGACTGATAAACCGCGCTCACAGTGAATCAGAATGCCGCAGATCGACACGAGATTTCCGGTCAACCTCGAACAGCGCATGGCCGTTGCCTTCAGTAACGCGAAAGCGTCCCTGCTCCATTCACATGGACGCAACCACTTATCCGTTGAGGATTTGCGATGAGAAATATCTTGCGGCAAATTGCCGCGGCAACTGTGCTTTTTGCCCTTGGACACACCGCATTCGCGCAGGTGCCGGCAACGGTGGAGTTGGAGAATCTGACGTGGACAGAACTGCGCGACCAGATTCACGCAGGCAAAACCACGATCATCATCCCGATTGGCGGTACAGAGCAAAGTGGCCCCTTTGTCGCGCTCGGAAAGCACAACATCCGCGTTAAGGTGCTATCGGAGCGCATTGCGCAAGGCCTCGGCAATGCGATCGTCGCGCCGGTGATTGCCTATGTGCCCGAGGGGGCTCTGGTGCAAATAGGCGGTCTGTACGAGATTGTTGTTATATAGAGGATACCTCATCAAGCAGACAGGACGGCCTCCCAGACTGCGGGCGCAGTGGTATCTTTGAGGCCGAGCTTCGCGAGGCCGAATTGGCCCTTGCGAATGCGATGTACCAACTCAATACCAGAGAGAGTGATCGCTGCGTTCCTGAAACGTTTGAAGCCGAGCATGACTTTCGTCCGGGACTTGATGTTGCGGTGGTCCTGCTCGACCAGATTATTGAGATATTTCGAGGATCGGACCTTCGTGTCCTCAGGCAGCAAGCCATCGGCCTTCATCTCGCGCACGGCGCGGTGCGAGGCCGCATAGCCGTCAAGCGTGATGGTCTTCGGTGGCTGGCCCTGATGTCTGATCGCCTTCCTGAAAAAGGCTTTTGCCGCCTCCACGTCGCGCTTTGCACGGAGCATGAAGTCAACCGTCTGGCCCACCCGATCCACCGCCCGATAAAGATGACCCACTTGCCGCGCAGCTTGACATAAGTCTCGTCAACACGCCAGGACTGGCCGGTGGGCCTGCCGAAGCGATTCCACCGTTTGACGAACTCCGGCGCAAAGCGCCGCACCCAGCGCAGGATCGTCGTGTGGGCCAGCGCCAGACCCCGTTCCGCCATCATTTCGACCAGATCGCGCAAGCTAAGCTTGTAGCGCAGGTGCCAGCGAACACACAGAATGATCACATCGCGGTCAAAGTGACGGCCTGCAAACAGTTCGTCCAGGCTCTTCAGCTTGCTCATCGTCGGTTCTCAATAGTTCAGCCCGACACCTTAACCGATTCGCCCCCGCGCTATTTGCACCAGAGCCGCTGCGATGTCCTTCACTCGATCTGCACTTCCCCGCAATGCCTTGCCATCGATGGCAATGAATTGCCGACCGGGTGGCGGCGATACCTGCCGGTGTGCGTGCTCCCGAAACGCGCGCTCAAGCTCCTGCTCGTCCAGACCCAGCAGAAAATCCCGGATCGCCACCCAGCACGGCGCCTTGCGCCATCCTGTCCCGAACAGCCGGTTCAGGTTGGCCAGTTGCTCCTCGATAAACGCTTCAATTGTCCGAAGCGATTGCGATCCGGCCAGCATCGACATTACGATCGCACAAAGCAACGGTTCCAGCGCATAGCGCTTGCCCTGCGCCCGCCGAACGTCCCGCAATTCCGAAAATACGCCACCGAACATCATCTACGTTTTGCCCCTTGTTTCGAAGGGGCGACGTTAACACGGCGCAGCAGAAGTTAACAGCCCTGGTGATTGGCGGGTGCGACCAGGAACGGTGCGATGACGTTGCAGCGCCGATCACAGAAAGCCACGATCTTGCAGCCCTTGAGTCTTTTGTGACCGCTAAAACCGAGATTGTCGCCGCCTTTCTTTGCCGCAGTCGTTGTGCCGTCGCCGTGAATGATCGACAGATCGAGCAACTGGTCCTGCTGAAGCCGGCGCACTGACGCGAGAAATATCGCGTCGAAACATCCGCTCGCGTGCCAGCGACGAAAGATCCGGTAAATGCTGGTCGGATGAATTTCGCGTCGACCCTGCTGATTCCTGTCGATCGGCAGCATGTGCCACTGGCATCCAAGGTACAGCGCCTTCAGGATGTAGTTGAAGATCCTGTACAGTGGCAGTCGCGGCAGCGGGCCACGACGACCCCGTGGTAAATGAGGCAAGACAAATTCGTTGAATTGCGCTTCGCTCAATTCCACCGGAATCCCTTGTCGGGCTTGGCGTTGGGCCATTTTCCATCATCAAAGCGATGGATTCTAGCCGCTTCGACGACAACCGCTCGAATCCCTTTACCCAGCTCACTCTCCGCCTGTTTTTAACCTGAGAAAAACCTGCAACCAGTAGCTTTACAGGTGCCTTTGGACCCATCCAGACCTCGTCAGAATTTGCAGGCTACACGCAGCAATATGTCAAGTCCCCGCAATTCCAACAACACCATTTCCACTGGTAAGCCCTGTCACTCAAGGCTCTATGGATTGTTCAGGACGGGCGAATGACCGCCGCAGGGAACCGGTGACCGTGATAGAGCGATTTGGTCTTTGTCATCTGGTCGTTTTAGCTTGACCGCCCTTGCCAACGTGACAATGCCTCATCATAAACCACGGCATCATTTTTATTGATTCCAGTTTGCTTGCGTTTTGACAGGAGCTCGCGACATAATTAGAACGATCTCTCCGCATTGGAAGCGTAGGATGCAGGTATTTAGGTCAATTGCTCGCGACCGAGCTGGATCAACAGCTTAGTGCCGGATTTTATATGGAGTACTACCGTTACTAATAATCTGCGATCTATCCTGAGCCGCGGACATTCGCGTCGAATTCAATCATGGCAAAACTTGTGATCATTAACGCAATGCCCCGAAAATGCCGTCCAAATTTGGGCTTTCACGCTCCTTGCAACGTGACAGGCGTCGCCGCAGCTCTCAAAGAGGTCGCGGCCCAGTTAAGGCAATGCTGATCAAGTCCACCACTCATGGGTGTCATGCCAGGGCAATTGCATGAAAAATTGTTTACACACAGTGGGTTACGAATAGGGGTTGTAAACTGCCACGAAGGCGCGTTTACTCTTGGTTTTGCCAAGAGCCGAGAGTGGTGTGGACGACGAATACGAGCCGTTGAGTTTGCAAGACGCGTTTGGGGACCTGAAGGACCCGCGTGTACGCACTCTAGGGCATGATCTGACGGAGATGCTGGTGGTTGCACTGGCAGCGATCCTGTCGGGTGCCGACAGCTGGGTGGGGATCGCTTTGTGGGGGCAAGGGCAACTGGAGTGGCTGCACCGGTACTTGCCGCTGCAAAATGGGATTGCCTCGCATGACACGTTCGGGCGCGTATTCGCGGCGCTTGATGCGCGGCAGTTCGAGGCATGCTTTGTGCGATGGGTAAGCGGCATTTGTCCGGCAGTCGCGGGCCAGGTGGTGGCAATTGACGGCAAGACGGTACGGCGCTCGCACGGGATGGGGCGTAACGCGATCCATCTGGTATCGGCCTATTGCGGCGCGTTGGGGGCGACTTTGGGCCAGGTCAGGACTGCCGACAAAAGCAACGAAATCACCGCGATCCCGGCATTGCTGGATGCCTTGCTGCTCAAGGGTGCGATCGTGACGATCGACGCGATGGGCTGCCAGCGGGAGATCGCGTCCGCAAGTACGCGGGTAAGCTGCTCATCAAACCGGCCGACAAGAGTGTGAAGGCACTTCTGGAAAAGGTCAGGGAAATCGTGAGGCAGCACAAGAGCGCCACACAGCGGAATCTGATCGTACAGCTCAACCCGGTGATTCGGGGTTGGGCCATGTATCACCGTCATGTGGTCTCAAAATCTCATTTTACGTCGGTAGATGCTCACATCTGGCGCCTCTTGTGGAAATGGGCGATGCGTCGGCACCCCACGAAAGGCGCGGGCTGGGTGAAAAACAAATACTTCCACGTAGAGGGGAACCGTACCTGGGCGTTTACTGCCCGGTCCCCAGCCTTCGGAGTAACCCGGCTGTTTCGGGCTGCGACGGTTCCGATTGTTCGTCACGTGAAGGTACGTGGCCAGGCCAATCCGTTTGACTCCGCGTGGTCGTCCTACTTCGCCCGTCGTCGAGCCGCGACTGATGATTGATTGCCCGGTACCAACGCTGGTGCTGGTGAATGGCTTGAGCCGGATGCGGGGCGACTCGCACGTCCGGTTCTTAGTGGCGCGTCGCAAGAACCGCAACAAGTCGAAGATTCGCGCCCGCGTCGAGCATGTGTTCGCCGTGGTCAAACGGTTGTGGGATTTCACGAAGGTGCGCTATCGCGGCCTGGCGAAGAACGTCAATCGCGCCTTCGTTTCGCTCGCGCTGGCGAACCTTTACCTGTCGCGAGGCCGATTAACGCCACAGGTGCGCCCGTAATGGGCGAAACACGGGCGAAAAGCCCGTGCAGAACGCCTGCGGCACGATGAAAGGAAGTGGAATGACCGTCTTCATTGGATATTCGGAAAGTTTACGCATGCTCAATCGCAATCAGTCGCGTTTACAAGGCTTGATCAGCATTGCCTTAAGCGATGACGGCAACATCGTCCCCCAGCCGCCTTCTGTCCAAGCCGCAGCTAGGGTCATAGCGTTTACATCATCAGACAGTCAAGCCCTTCGACCGGCTGTAAGGCGCACTGTCTGACGAGGGGCCACATGTACGGGAAAAGGTCTGCCTGTCTCGATGCCCAATATCACTATATAAACGGGCCGCCAATGCTTGAAGCTGAAAGTATGGAACCGACACGGATCATGTCGAGGCAGTACAGATGCTTCTCCGGCAGTCTGGCGAGTGTGTCGCTGGACTCCAACCTTCGTTGAAATTTCGGAGCTTCCAATGCAGTCAATTCATTTCGGCAATCGCAAATTCCGACGAGCCTTTGAACTAACGGTCCGTTCGCTTTGCTTAGCGGCCTCGATGATCCCGCTGCTCGCCCATGCGGCGACCAACTGGGTCCCGACCCGCACCGAAGCCTTCCTCGTGCCAAATGCGCCGGCATCGGCCAAACCTGATGCGGAGCGCCGCTACTCGCTGAACAGCCTCAGCAATCCGCCGCTGACCGATACGAATTTTACGCCGCTCGAACTGAGTCAGCCGCTGCACATCGCCGTGGCCCTGAAGAACCGCAACTTGGACGAGCTCGACAGGTTCCTTCGCGACCTCAACCAGCCGGGCAGTGCAAGTTATCACAAGTACCTCACGCCGGCGCAGTTCAAGGCGCGCTTTTCGCCTTCCGACGCGCAGGTCGCGACCGTGGTCGCTCACCTGAAGGCGAACGGCTTCCGCAACGTCTCGGTATCGGAGAACAACATGCTGATCTTCGCCGACGGCAACGCAGGTAACGCGGAAAGTGCCTTCAGCACGAGCATGAAGCGCTTTAACTACCACGGCAAGCCGGTCTACGCAAACGATTTGCCAGCCCAGGTCCCGCCATCGCTCGGCTCGACCGTCGATTCGGTACTCGGCCTGCAGAATGCGGCCGTGCCGCACCCGCTACACCGCTTCGCGCCGGAAGCGGTCATCGAACCGAACCCCATTCCGGAGAATACGACAGACGCGTCGCAGCAGGTCGGCCACCAGCCGACCGATTTCGCGAAGATCTATGACGCGAGCAGCCTGCCCGCCGGGACCAACACGACGGTGGGCATCATCGCCTGGGGCGACATGACCAAGACCATCGCCGACCTGAACGTTTTCACGCGGAACGCAGACCTGCCGACGGTGAACACGGCGGTCGTACCGGGTGGATTGGGCACCCTGGCCGACGACGGCAATACGGAGTGGCGTCTCGACAGCCAGTGCATCATCGGCACATCCGGCGGCGTCAGGCAGCTGATCTTCTATTCGGCCGCGAACGGCGACCCCCACGACAGCGGTCTGAGCGATGCAACGCTGACCGCCGCTTACAACAAGGCGGTGACCGACAATAAGGCGACCATCATCAATGTGTCGCTAGGGATCGACGAAGATTCGGCCAATAAGGATGGCTCGCTCGCCGCTGACGACGCCCTGTTCAAGCAGGCTTACGCGCAAGGGCAGATCTTCTCCGTCAGCTCAGGCGATGCGGGCGCCTATATTGAATCGGGGGCTGACCGAGGAGGACAGGGGTACATCGGCACGTTAGAGGGCAACTCGGTCACCCCGACGATTGATCTGTCTAAATACAGCGTGGGGCATCCCGCGAGCTCGCCGTATGTCGTCGCAGTGGGCGGTACGACCCTCTCGACGACCGGCGCCACGATGTGGGCGGGCGAAACCGCGTGGAATGAGGGCGTCAAACCCATGTTCGACAGAAACGGCGAGCAGGTCGGCAACGCAGTACGGATCTGGGCGACGGGCGGGGGCGTGAGCAAGTACGAAGCCGCGCCCAGCTGGCAGACCGCGGCGGCGCTCGGCAGCCCGGTGACGAAGCGTGCGCTGCCCGACGTGGCGTTCGATGCTGGGCAATACACGGGCGCGTACATCATCGTGAACGGGCAGCGGGAACTCAGCGGCGGCACGAGCCTCTCGTCACCGATCTTCGTGGGCGGCTGGGCGCGGCTCGAATCGGCCAACAACAACAGCCTCGGCCTGCCAACGCCAAAGTTCTATCAGAATCTCCCGGGCAATCCGGCGCTGCACCACGACGTGACATCGGGCAACAACGGCTACGGTGGCCACGGCTACACTGCGAAGGCTGGCTGGGACAACGTTACGGGCTTTGGCAGCCTGAACTTCGCAAAGGTCAACGCGGCATTGCCAAGTTGGCCCGCGCAGTAAGGTTCTGAGGCGAGGTTCAAAGGCGCGTTACACATGGGGAGGCACCTGGAGCGGGCGTGGTTCAAAAGCCCGCTTTTTTGCGTTACACGGACGAGCTGAACCGTCCTGCATAAAAATGCAGAATTGGTAAGGAATGCGATGCAAACAGGAGGCCTGCAACGACCTCCCGGCATCAGATCTCCCGGGGTTGAAGCGGGCCGAGTCCGAGCAGCGTCAGCCAGTGCGAATGTGCTTCCCCGGTCATCGCTTCGCGCGGACTTTTGCCGACCCGCCCGCTGCAACGGCTGCGTGTGAAGCGGCGATGATTGACGAAGAATTTCAGCAGCTCCAGCCAGGCGCGACCGCCGTCCAGATGGTGCCGCAGCGTCAGGCAGTTGCGCAGGCGCGAGTTCAGGCTCTCCACCAGGGAACTGCTACGCGGAGTGTCGTGCAGCGCCTGCGAAACCGCAGTCCAGACTTCGTGGAACCGGCGGCCGATGGCCGCATGCAGCCGGTTCCATGCCTGCCAGAATGCGACGGAGGTTTCCGGCTTGCGGTGCAACAGGCACGTTGCCCGTACGAGATGCCCGGCGACGGCAGTATCGCTTGCGATGGCGTCGAGCTTCTGGTCCAGCACGCCGGCGAAGGCGAGCAGATCGTTGCGCTGGTTTTGCAGGGCCACGCGCATCGTGCCGATGCGTGAGGGATCTTCAGGTTCACGCTGACGAAGTTGCTCGACGATAAAGTCGAACAGCTCCTGGCGGGTCGGCAGATCGGGCCCGGCCAGCGACAGGACATCGCGCTCCAGCCACAGGGTAAGTGTGCGAAGGTCGTCCGCGCGCTGATGTGCCCGCGCCTCGAGCGGGCGAAGTTCGTCAAGCCGGTCAATCAGGAGGCTGTCCTGGCAGCGCCGGCGGGGATTGGCCAGTCGCGCTTCGAGGGCTTTGCGTTCAGTGCGTACGCCGCTGGCCAGACGTGTCCAGATGTTGGCCAGGGTTTCGAACTGCTGGCAGATATGGAAAACATCGCCGTGACAGGGGGTATCGGGCCATGCGAGCTTCTGGCCTGCGCGCAGACCCGTGCCGGCGTCGGCAATCGTAAAGTCGGGATGCAGTCCCTGCCTCTGCAGGTCCAGCAGATGGATGGCCCAGGTATCGCCATCACGGTGGTCTTCGTCAGCCAGCAGATAGCAGTAGGTGGAAGCCGCATCGATGCCGGTAAGAACCGGCCGGGTCCCCTGAAAGATCTCGTCGTGCAGTCCCACCCGGATGGCCGACAGGTCGATGCTGTTGTTGATGGCCATCGCCCGCTGCGCGGCACGCTGGTGAACATTGTGCACGGTGCCCAGGCTGATGGACACGCCCAGCAGGTCGCTCATGAATTCGATGACGCCGCGCATCGAGGCGTGACCGATCATCGTCAGTGCGAGGATGACCTGCTCCAGCCATCGTCGGGTCACCCGCAGCGAGAACAGGACCTTGTCGGCGTCTTCGTCCATTTGCGTTGGCGAAAAGGCTTCATCCAGCGCGGCGCTCGCCTTGCGCATCTGGCGATAGACGAGTGGACGGCTGACACCGTGGCGGGCGGCCACGGCGCTGACGGGTTCAGCGCCCGCCAGGGCGCGAACGGCCATCATCTTGCGGTCGCAGCCAGCCGGTTTTACGGAAACAGGGCAGACGGATGAAGTCATGGGGACGCCGAAATTAAAGTGGGCCACATTATCCCGCACTTTCATTTCTGCCCTGCCTGTGTAACGCCGGGATGAACCACGCCCAATGCCGCGAAACTCAGCATTCCTTACCCATTGGCGTCCGCATTTCCACTGTCTTCGCGCGACGGGCCCGGCCAACCGCCCGCTTCTGGCGCGCACCACCCCGTGCGCCTGGCATCACAAATCACCGCGACGATCATTCAATGCCCATAAACGCCAGCGCTTGCGGAGCGGTTTAGCACAAACATTTTTTTGATTACCGATCGCGGACTGGTCCCGATCGGCCTGTTCACGCGTAAGTGGCCGCGATCGCCAACCAAAAAAATCTCTGCTTTATGGCCTCGAGGCCATAACCACGAGAAGGGACGCGTCGAAAGAGCTATCAGATATGTACGCGAGAGTTTCTTTGCCGCGCGCAAGTTCGCCGATCTCGACGATCTGAACATCCAGGCCGCGCAATGGTGCGCGGGCATGGCGGCCGATCGTCCCTGCCGGGAAGAGCCCACGATCACGGTGCGCGAAGCGTTCGCCCGCGAGCAGTCCAGCCTGCTTGCGTTGCCGGAGAATCCGTATCCCTGCGAGCTGCAACAGGCCGTGAAGGTCGGCAAACAGCCTTATGTGCGCTTCGACCTGAATGACTACACGATCCCGCATACCCATGTGCGGCGCGTGCTTACGGTCCGGGCCGATCCCCGGCAGGTGCGCATTCTCGACGGTGCCGATCTGCTTGCGACTCATGTACGCAGCTACGATCGCGGCGCGCAGATCGAGATTGCCGCGCACATCGACGCCCTCGTTGCACGCAAGCGCGAAGCACGTCACCATCGCGGCCTCGATCATCTCGCCCGCGCAGCGCCGGCCAGTCACACACTCATGCTGCGCGCGGCTGAACGCGGCGCCAATCTGGGCAATATCACTGCCCACCTGCTGCGGCTGCTCGACCGTTATGGTGCAGCCGAACTGCAGGCAGCGATCGAGGAAACGCTCGCGAGCGATGCCGCGCCTCACCAGAATCCGGTGCGTCTGGCGCTGGAGCGTCGGCGCGAGTCGCGCCAGGTACCGCCGCCGGTGACTGTGAACCTGCCCGAGCACGTGCGTAGCAAGGACACGCTGGTGACCCCTCACCGGCTCGACATCTACGACCAGATAACGGGAGGTACAGATGAGCTCGCCTGAGAGTTTGCAGGAGCGCGCGAACGCCTTACGCCTGTACGGGCTGCTGGCGCATTGGCCGGAACTCACTGACGCCGACTGGGTTGCGCCGCTGCTGCAGTGGGAAGAAGACGAACGCGCCCGCCGTTCACTCGAGAGGCGCATCCGGGACGCCCATCTGGGCAGCTTCAAACCGCTGTGCGACTTCGACTGGGCGTGGCCCACGCGTTGCGACCGGGGCGCCGTCGAAGAACTGATGTCGCTCGAGTTCGTCAGGGACACCGCCAACGTCGTACTGATCGGCCCGAACGGCGTGGGCAAGTCGACCCTCGCGCTGAACCTCGCATACCAGGCGCTCGTTAGCGGGCACACCGCGCTGTTCACAACCGCTGGCCAGATGCTCGGTGAGCTCGCCGCGCTTGACAGTGACTCGGCGTTACGTCGGCGGCTGCACCGGTACGCTGCGCCTGACGTGCTTGTAATTGACGAGGTCGGATATCTGTCCTACTCGAACCGCCACGCCGACCTGCTGTTCGAACTCATTAGCCGCAGATACGGCGCAGCGAGCACCGTGGTCACGATTATACAAACCGGCCGTTCGCAGAATGGTCGGAGGTGTTTCCGAACGCCGCCTGCGTCGTCTCGCTGGTTGACCGGCTGGTGCATCGCGCCGAAGTCGTCGCGATCGAAGGCGAGTCCTACCGGGTGAAGGAGGCACGTGAACGGGCCGAGCAGCGCGCAAAGAAACGCAGCGCGGCACGCATGGAGAAGAAGAAAACATGAAGCGCCTTCATCTGCCTTCGGGCATCACTCACGGGCTCGACTTCCTGATCCCGGACAACTGGTCCGCCGATCAGGCGCTCGCCGTCGTCGAACTCATCGACGATCTACGCGAGCGTATTGCCGCGCACTACCAGATTCCGCTCAATGACCTGCTGCACGAACAGCGCGCGCCTCCCGACAATCCTCACCCTCGCGACATCGACGATCCATTCTGATGGCCATCACCCAATAACAGCGGCCCATAACCGCCTCTGTTGTTGACGCTTCTACTCAACTTTGCGCCACCATCTAATGACGCTTTTACACCGCCGCTAACACGCAGCTTGGGTAGGCTTTGTTCGGATGGGGGGTATTGCAAAGAGGGCGCGACTTGCGTAGAAGTGCGTGATGATGAATAAAGCGTGTTCAGATAATGCCATACAAGGTCAGACAGAAACAAGGCGAACCGCGCAAATGGGAGACGGCCGGGTACCGGGTCACGAACGCTCACGCGTATAACCAGAGCCTGAAAAAGCGCGGGATGATCAGCCTGTATGTTCCGCACGGCGACCTGAAGGCGCAGTTCATCAACACGATCACGCGTACCCGTGGCGT
>NZ_JAMBPR010000011.1 GCF_024206475.1 Paraburkholderia sp. CNPSo 3274 | reverse complement strand
CTATAACGGCGGCGGCTGGTATCACGGCGGTTATTACCATGGCGGCTACTACCATGGCGGCTACTACCATGGCTACGGCTGGTATCACGGCGGCTACCGTCACGGCTGGTATGGCTGCTGCGGTTCGGCGAGCGTCGGCTTCTACTTCGGCCCCGGCTTCATCTACGGCTATCCGTTCTATCCGTACTACTATCCGCCGTACATTGCGAGCGTCTACTACCCCTACGTTTCCGGCGACTTCTCGCAGCCCACTCAGTGGATCGAACAAGGCCAGGGCCAGGCCGAGCCCCAGTACGGGGGCGCCAATATGTACGATCAAAACGAGCAGTACGGGCAAGGCGGCGGGCAAGGCGGGCAGGGTGGCGAGGCACCGTACGGCGTGTGGTACTACTGCGTCGCGTCGCAGACCTATTACCCGTATGTGCAAACCTGCCCAGGCGGCTGGCAGCAGGTGCCGGCGCGGCCACCTGACAGTTGAATGACTGCGCGTCATCCCACCGCGTAGCGTTAGGCGGCGGCGTGCCGGAACGCGCCTGGTCTCAATTGACTAGCGTATAAGGGTCCGCTTCCAGCGCGACGCCCGCACCGCGAATCACCTGCATGTAAGCGAACGTGTCGCCAACGGCAGCGCTGGCCTGCTCCGCGAGACTGCGCACATCTGCCGACTTTTCGGCGCTCGCCATCATGGATTCGAGCGCTTCCGAACCCGCAAACCCGTGCGCGGCCGCCGCGCTGAGAACCGCATCGAGAATACGCCGGGCCGCCGCGCGGGCATCGACCGACGCGAGCGGGGCGCGGTAGGCGAGAAAGCCTGCCATCAGCAGAAATTCGGCTGGGCTGATACGGTGACCATTGCCAACCGGCACGCCTTCCGGCATGTCGTGATGTCGCGACATACATCGCCTCCCGCTTTGGAGCGCTGTGAATGCTGCTGCCAATGCCAAAAAATATAGTACAGAAAGCATCGCTCATGCCGACGAATGCGGTGTTCGCGGTGTTCTGCCGTGTTCAATCGGCGGCGGCGTTGTTAATTGGGTGTTTCGATAGGCGGGCACAGACGTTTTTTCGACGTCCCGCGACAGCAAGTCGTAGTATTCTTGACCCGGGCAAAGCGGCTATCCAGCAAATTGTCATGTTTTTGTAGGCTTCGAGACAAATTCACGATTTTTCTCCGAGGGCATTCATGAAAACGCTGTTTCTGCAGGCACCTTCCTATGAAGGCTTCGATGGCGGCGCGGGCTCGCGCTTTCAAACGAAGCGCGAAATCCGCTCGTTCTGGTATCCCACGTGGCTCGTCCAACCCGCCGCGCTGGTCGAAGGCAGCCGCGTGGTGGATGCCCCCGCAGACGACCTGACGCTTGAAGCGACCCTGGATATCGCTCAGGAATACGAACTGGTTTTCATTCACACGAGTTCGCCCTCATTCCAGAGCGACATTCAGTTCGCCGAGCACCTGAAGCGGCGCAAGAGCACGATCCTCATCGGCATGATCGGCGCAAAAGTGGCGGTCGATCCCCATGGTTCGCTGAGTGCGAGCGACGTGCTCGATTTCGTGTGCCGGGAAGAATTTGACTTCACGTGTCTTGAGATCGCCCAAGGTCTGCCGTTCGAATCGATCCTTGGCCTGAGCTATCGCCTGCCCGACGGCGGGATCATGCACAACGACGCCCGGCCGATACTGGAAGACATGGATCGGCTTCCATTCGTCTCGCCAATCTACAAGCGCGACCTCACGTCCGAGCATTATTTCAGCGGCTATCTCAAGCATCCGTATCTCTCGCTCTACACGGGGCGCGGCTGCAAGTCCCGCTGCACGTTCTGCCTTTGGCCGCATACGGTGGGGGGCCATCGTTATCGCACGCGCTCGGTCGAGCACGTGCTGGAAGAGGTGAAATGGATTCGGGACAACATGCCCGAAATCAAGGAGATCATGTTCGACGACGACACGTTCACGGATCTCAGGCCGCGCGCCGAAGAGATCGCGCGCGGGCTTGGCAAGCTAGGCGTGACGTGGTCGTGCAATGCCAAGGCGAACGTGCCGTACTCGACGCTCAAGGTGATGAAGGACAACGGCTTGCGGCTCCTGCTCGTCGGCTTCGAATCCGGCGACGACCAGATTCTCGTGAACGTCAAAAAGGGCGTGCGTACGGACTTCGCGCGCCAGTTCAGCGAGGATTGCCGCAAGCTCGGCATCAAGATTCACGGGACCTTCATCCTCGGCCTGCCGGGCGAGACGCACGAAACGATCCAGAAGACCATTCAGTACGCAAAAGAAATCAATCCCCATACTATTCAGGTCTCGCTCGCCGCGCCTTATCCTGGCACGGTGCTTCATAAACAGGCGGTCGAAAATGGCTGGCTGAACGATACCAAGGTCATCACGCTCATCAATTCGGCTGGCACGCAGGCATCGACGATCGGCTATCCGCACCTGTCGCGCGAAGAGATCTACCTTGGCGTCGAGGAATTCTACAAGCGCTTTTATTTCCGGCCGTCGAAGATCTGGGAAATCGTCCGCGAGATGCTGGTGAGCTGGGAGATGATGAAGCGGCGCCTGCAGGAGGGCGCAGAGTTCTTCAAATATCTCCGGGCGCGCAAGGTCTGAAGAAGCGTCCCTCCTCGAAAGAAAACGCCCGGGATTCCGGGCGTTTTTTGTTGCCGCCCTTGCCAAACTGGCACTCGGGCGTGCGCTTTTCAGTTCTTTGGGGAAGTATCAAGGCCTGCCGGTAGCAGGCCGGTTCGGCTGGCGATTCGAACTCGATTGCGATTGCACCTGCGTCGGCGCGATCACTCCAGATCGCGCGTTTCAAGCTCCACGGACTGGCCCCCGTTTTTCTCCAGCGCGTGGCGCGCGGCCAATTCGATACTCGGGCGGTTCGCCTCGAATGCGCTCAATAGCGCATGCGCCGATGTGCCGGTGTTGCCGAAGCGGTCGTTCAGCGCGTCGAGCGATACGCTGCACCATACCGGGCGGTTGTCCACGTTGGCTTCGAACGCTACGCGTGCGGCAGCCACGGCGTGACGGCGACTCGTGAATTCGATTCTCATCCTGGTCCTCCGTGAGTTTCATCGTTAAAGGGTAGAGCCTGGCGCGGCCAATGGTGAGCTCTTTTTGCGCTATTTCGCCTGAGCGTCACTGGCAGGGTCGCTGCGCATCATCTTGTCGTGAGCGGCGGGCCCCTTGGGTTTCTTCACAGGCATGTTGTCGGGGTTGGATTCGCTCGCAATGCCTGGAGCCGCTGCCGGCGGCTTCACCATCGGCGGCGCAGGTGGATGAGCGGTTGTTTGGGCCTGTACGTTGGCGGGTAGCGAGGAGGCGGCGAGCGCCACACAGGCGATCGAGCCCCAGACGTGAACATGCGCTGGCTTCATGGCGTCTCCGTTGGTCTTCATCGTCATGGTCCAGCAAGGTGTCGCGAATCGCATGCACGGCGCGACGTCATTTCTCTCTTGAGAACAGGGTCTTTCGCATTGGGCGTGCCTGCTTCGCGTTTCATGCGCTCCGGTTAAACCCCGACCGTGCCAGGGTTTTGAAAGGGGTTCTAGAATGAGGTCGTGAGTGTAAAGGAGACCGTAATAACGTCATGGATACACAAGCGAAAACATTCGAGGAATTGCTACAGCGGGAATATCGGCACGGGTTCGTTTCGGACGTGCAGTCGGATACGTTGCCGCGCGGCTTATCCGAGGAAGTGGTACGTCTCATCTCGGAGCGCAAGCAGGAGCCGGACTTCATGCTCGAATGGCGGCTCGCCGCCTACCGGCATTGGCTCACGATGACCGAGCCGCATTGGGCGAGCATCGAACACCCGCCCATCGACTTCCAGGACATCGCCTACTATTCGGCGCCGCATACGCAGGCGAACCGACCGAAGAGCCTCGACGAAGTCGATCCGGAACTCCTGCGCACTTACGAAAAGCTCGGCGTGCCGCTGCAGGAGCGCGAGGTGCTCGCGGGCGTGGCCGTGGACGCGGTATTCGACAGCGTGTCCGTCGCCACGACGTTTCGCCGGCAGTTGGGCGAGCTTGGCATTGTCTTCTGCTCGTTTTCGGAAGCGGTGCGCGACCATCCGGACCTCGTGCGCCAGTACCTCGGCTCGGTCGTGCCTTACACCGACAACTTCTTTGCAACGCTCAACTCGGCCGTATTCAGCGACGGTTCGTTTTGCTACATCCCGCCGGGCGTGCGTTGCCCGATGGAGTTGTCCACGTACTTCCGCATCAACGCGCGCAACACGGGCCAGTTCGAGCGCACGCTCATCGTGGCCGACAAGGGCGCTTACGTGAGCTACCTGGAAGGCTGCACCGCGCCGATGCGCGACGAAAACCAGTTGCACGCCGCCGTGGTCGAGCTCGTTGCACTGGAGGGCGCGCAAATCCGCTATTCGACGGTGCAGAACTGGTATCCGGGCGACGCGCAAGGGCGCGGCGGCATCTACAACTTCGTGACCAAGCGCGGCGATTGCCGCGAGGCTAACGCCCGGATTTCGTGGACGCAAGTCGAAACCGGCTCCGCCATTACCTGGAAATATCCGAGCGTGATCCTACGGGGCGACAACTCGATTGGCGAGTTCTATTCGGCGGCGCTCACCAACCACTATCAGCAGGCCGATACCGGTACGAAGATGGTCCATATCGGGCGCAATACGCGCAGCACGATTCTCTCGAAGGGGATATCGGCTGGCCGCGGCAAGAACGCCTATCGCGGTCTCGTGAAAATGGCGCGCTCGGCCGAGAACGCGCGCAATTACACGCAGTGCGATTCGCTGTTGCTCGGCGATCGCTGCAGTGCCTTCACGTTTCCTTATATCGAGGTGAAGAACCCGAGTGCGAAGGTCGAACACGAAGCGTCTACGTCGCGTATTGGCGAAGACCAGCTGTTCTATTGCCGGCAGCGCGGGCTCACTGAGGAGGACGCGGTGTCGATGATCGTCAACGGCTTTTGCAAGGACGTGCTCAGGGAATTGCCGATGGAATTCGCCGTGGAAGCGCAGAAGCTGCTGGGCGTGAGCCTGGAAGGCAGCGTAGGTTGAAAGGGAGAGAAGCATGCTGGACATCCGCAATCTGAATGTCGAAGTGGAAAGCAAGCCGATTCTGCGCGGTGTGGATTTGCGCGTGAATGCGGGCGAGGTTCACGCGATCATGGGGCCGAACGGCTCCGGCAAAAGCACGCTCGCCCATGTGCTGGCGGGGCGCGAGCAATACGTGGTCACGGGGGGCAGCGTGCAGTACGACGGCTGCGACCTGCTCGCGCTTGCGCCCGACGAGCGCGCGCGCCGCGGGCTTTTTCTCGCGTTTCAGTATCCAGTGGAAATACCGGGCGTGAGCAATATCTATCTGCTCAAGGCCGCGCTCAACGCGCAGCGCAAACATCGTGGCGAGGCGGAACTCGACGCCATGGATTTTCTCGCGCTGGTGAAGGAAAAAATGGCGGCCATGGAGATGAAGGAAGACCTGCTGTACCGGGGCGTGAACGAAGGGTTTTCAGGCGGCGAGAAAAAGCGCAACGAGGTGCTCCAAATGACGGTGCTGGAGCCGCGTCTCGCCATTCTCGACGAGACCGACTCCGGGCTCGATATCGATGCGCTGCAACTCGTCGCCCGTGGTGTGAACCAGATGCGCAGCGCGGACCGGGCCATCGTGCTCGTGACGCACTACCAGCGCCTGCTCGACTACATCGTGCCGGACCAGGTGCACGTGCTTTCGCAAGGGCGCATCGTGCGCTCGGGTTCGCATGAGCTCGCGCTCGAACTGGAGCGCAGGGGTTATGGCTGGCTAGGCGAGCCGGATAGTGACGGGACGGCAGGTGGGCAGGGCGCCGGCACGCAACACACGGCATCCGCCAGGGAGCAACGATGAGCGAATCAACGCGCGAGCATTACCGCGACGCTTTCCGCACGATGGCGGGAACGCTGGCGGGCGTCGAGCTGCCATGGTTGCGCAAGGCGAGGCGGCACGCGTTCGACCGGTTCGAAATACTGGGCTTTCCCGGCACGCAACTCGAAGCGTGGAAATACACCAATGTCATGCCCATTGCAAAGCCGCATTGGCATTTCATGCCTTCGGACGGCGAGCAAACAGACTACGCCCGCCTGATCGACGACCTCGTGCCCGCCGATGCTGGGGGGCGCATCGTGTTCGTAAACGGCCGCCACGCGCCGAAGCTCTCGTCCTTGCCGCCTTTGCCGGAAGGCGCGTTCGTTGGCACGCTCGCACAGGCAATGCGCAGGATTCCTGAGCGGATCGAATCCCTCATGGCTCGGCGTGCGCCCGAGGACGGCTTTGCGGCGCTCAACGGCGCATTTCGCAGCGACGGCTACGTGGTCGTACTGCCGCCCGGCTGTGCGCTGGACTGGCCGCTGCACGTGCTGTTCTTCAGCAGCGAGGCCGCGCTCGCCATGCATCCGTTCAACGCGGTGGTGGCGCAGCGGGGCGCGCGATGCTCGATCGTCGAGCAGTTCGCGGGCATCACCGACGAGGCCTATTTCGTCAACACCGCGACGGAAATCGTCGCCGAGGAAGAGGCTGACGTTCAGCATTGCCGCATCCAGCAGGAGGCGCGCAGCGCGTTTCATATCGCACACGTAGGCGTTTCGCAGCGGCGGGCCAGCCACTTCACCTCGCACTCGTTTGCGTTTGGCGGCGCGTTGTCGCGCACGCAAATCGACACGCGCCTGGATGCGGAAGACGCGCAAGCCGACCTGAACGGCCTGTATTTCGTGAGCGCGCGGCAACACGTGGATCATCACACGCGTATCGACCATGAGATGCCGCGCGGCACGAGCCGGGAATACTATCGCGGCGTGCTCGACGGCGCTTCGCATGGGGTGTTCGATGGCCGTGTGATCGTGCACCAGAACGCGCAGCAGACCAACGCGCATCAAGGCAACGACAATCTGCTGCTCTCGCGCAACGCCGAGATCGACACGAAGCCGCAACTGGAAATTCACGCCGACGACGTGAAGTGCACGCACGGCGCGACCGTCGGCCAGCTCGACGAGAGCCTGCTCTTTTACCTGCGCTCGCGCGGCATAGACGAGCGGATGGCGCGCGCGCTACTCGTGTGGTCGTTCGCGCGCGTGAGCGTGGATCGCGTGGAAAGCGCCGCACTGCGTAGCCGGCTCACGCAACAACTGCTCGCGCGCCTGCCCGGTGGCGAATACCTGCGAGGACTGTCATGAATCTACTCGAACCGGTGGGTATTCCCGACGCCGAAACGGTCATGGGCTGGCGCCGCGACTTTCCGATTCTGCGCGAAAGCGTGCACGGCAAGCGGCTCGTGTACCTCGACAACGCCGCTACCACGCAGAAGCCCGCGAGCGTGATCGCCGCCGGCCAGGCCTATTATGAGCACGACAATGCCAACGTGCATCGCGGTGTGCATCTGCTGTCGCAGCGCGCGACCGATGCCTACGAGGGCGCCCGCGCGCGCATTGCGCGGTTCATTCACGCGGCGCACGAGAAGGAGATTGTGTACACGCGCGGCACCACGGAAGCGATCAATCTGGTGGCGCAAAGCTACGCGCGGCCGCGCCTTCAGCCCGGCGACGAAGTGCTCATCACCGCGATGGAGCATCACTCGAATATCGTGCCGTGGCAACTCGTCTGCGCACAGACGGGCGCGGTGCTGAAGGTGGCGCCAATCGACGACGACGGCACGCTCGACCTCGACGCATACGAGCGCCTGCTCAGCCCACGCACGCGCATGGTGGCAGTGGCGCATGCGTCGAACGCGCTGGGAACCGTGAATCCGCTTGCGCAAATGATCGAGCTTGCGCATGCGCGCGGCGTGCCGGTGCTGGTCGATGGCGCGCAGGCGATCGCGCATCTCCCCGTGGACGTGGCCGCGCTCGATTGCGATTTCTACGCGTTTTCGGGTCACAAGATCTACGGCCCCACCGGTATCGGCGCGCTGTACGCGAAGGCTGCGCTGCTCGAAGCCATGCCGCCATGGCAGGGCGGCGGCGACATGATCCGCTCCGTGACGTTCGAGAAGACCGAGTACAACGTGATTCCGTGGCGGTTCGAAGCGGGCACGCCGAATATGGCCGGCGCGATCGGGCTCGGTGCCGCACTAGACTACGTAAGCGCGATTGGGCTGGAAGTGGCACAGAGGCACGAGGCCGATCTGCTCGCGTATGCCGACGAAGCACTGCGTGCGATGCCTCACGTGAGAATGATTGGATCTGCGAAGGAAAAAGTGGGAATTCTCTCGTTCGTCATGGAGAACGCGCATGCCCACGACATCGGCACGATACTCGACCAGTACGGCGTGGCGGTGCGAACGGGCCATCATTGCGCGATGCCGGTGATGGAGCGCTATGGTGTGCCGGCCACGGTGCGCGCCTCGTTTGCGTTGTACAACACGCGCGCCGAAGTCGACGCGCTGCTGGACGGCCTCGCGCGCGTAGAGGAGGTGTTTCCGCTATGAGCGACTTGCGCGACCTATACCAGGAAACGATTTTCGACCACTACAGGCGGCCGCGGAACTGTCACGCCCTGCCCGGTGCGACGCATAGCGCCGAAGGCTACAACCCGTTGTGCGGCGACCGCGTCACGTTGTATCTGCGTATCGAGGACGGCGTGGTCAAGGACGCCGGGTTCGAGGGCGCGGGGTGCGCGATCGCAACGGCTTCGGCTTCGTTGATGACCGAAGCGCTCAAGGGCCGCACGCAAGCGGAAGTCGAGGCGCTGTTCGAACGCTTTCACGCAATGGCGACAGCGCCTACGGACCGCCCAGTCTCTGCCGAAGGGCTCGGTAAGCTCGCGGTGCTCGGGGGCGTGCGCGAATTTCCGGCGCGCATCAAATGCGCGACGCTTGCGTGGCACACGCTGCACGCCGCGTTGCGCGATGAGCGCGGGACCGTTTCGACGGAATGAGGCTGCGCATGCCTGGAGGTAAATGACGATGAATACGCAAACCGCGAGCAACGATCTGCGCGAACGCGTGATCGACGCGCTGCGCTCGGTGTTCGATCCGGAGATACCGGTGAACATCTACGATTTGGGGCTCGTGTATCAACTGGACGTGGACGCCGAAACGGGTCGCGTGACGATCCGCATGACGCTGACCGCGCCGGGCTGCCCGGTCGCGCAGACGTTTCCCGGCACGGTCGAAGAATACGTGAACGACGTGGAGGGCGTGAGCGCGACGAATGTGGAGTTGGTCTGGGACCCGCCGTGGACGAGAGCGCGCATGTCCGAAGCGGCGCTGCTGCAATTGGGGATGCTCTGACATGGCCAATTGGGTGGACGTGGCGCCATACGCCGAGTTTCAACCGGGCTCGGTACGTAGCGTCGACGTGGACGGCACAGCGGTCGCCGTGTTCAATCTCGAAGGGATCTGTTATGCAATCGAGGACACCTGTCCGCACGATGGCGGCGTGCTCACGGGCGGCGACGTGGAGGGCGACGAGGTGATTTGCCCGCGACATGGCGCCCGTTTTTGCATCAAGACGGGGAAGGTCCTCGCACCGCCCGCGTATGAGGACGTTGCGGTGTTCGCGGTGCGCGTGGAAGCGGGCATGGTGCAGGTTCGGGATACGCGCTGGGACGAGGGCTTTTCCTGAGCGCGGAAGGCATGGCGGCGCCTCGCGCGCAGTTGTCAGCGGCATAATGGGTGCGCGGATTGGAGGAGCGGTGGCTTGTTCCGATCGCGCCGATCTCCGCGCTTTGCATGCGTTGCAACTATCGAGAGGCATCCATGAAGGCACTGTTCCATCTTGCGGCGGCCGCCGCGGCAGGCACGCTCGTCATGTTCTATCTGGACCCGGTTTCCGGTCCGCGTCGCCGCGCGCGGCTGCGGACCACGCCGTTTTCGCGTCATGGCGGCCGTGCGAACGCTCACGGCGATGCGACTCAGCTTGGCGTAGACGGTGAACTGGCGGGCCCGGGCGGCGGCATTGGCACCGCGCCGTGAGCGCGTTAAGGCGAGCGTCTTGCGCGAGAGCGGCTATGAAATGGAAACAAATCGCAGAAGGCAGAGCGCCGCCTCGGCGCGGTCGATGTGCTCGTGAACAGGTGGCGTCAGTTTCATCTAAGCCACCTGTTCAATTTCCGGTCGCGGTGCTGTGGCCATTTCATTTAGTTCATCTTGTTTGCTAACCGGCGCGTGAGCGCCGCGCAATCTTCATACCTGAATTCAAGACCGGTTTTATCGCCGCAGTGCCAATTGAGTGCCGATTCAGCGCCAAACTTACCAATCGAAAATATTTCGTAAGGAGTCTGACGCCGAGCATTCATACCCCGATGCTCTAATCCTCATGCCGTGTAGCCTCCGCATTCAGCTGGCATGAGTGCCACGATGCGGGCTGCATAACGCCTTTGCCGGCTTCACGGTGATCCCGACAATACGAAACCAACCAGGAGCCGAATATGCAATGGCGTCACGTCGCAGTTGGTTCGCTCACAGCCGCAGCATTCGCATCGACAGTTGCGTGGAGTGCTGGTGACGATCACGACAAGAATCATCCGGAACACGGTCACACTGCCACCCCGATCAAGCACGTGGTCGTGATCTATGGCGAGAACGTTTCGTTCGACCATTACTTCGCGACCTATCCGCATGCGACCAACCCGTCCGGCGAGCCTGCATTCAAGGCGCAACCCGGCACGCCCGAAGTGAACGGTCTTACGGGCACGCTGCTGACCAAGAACCCGAACTCCACGAATCCGGGCAATGGCGCGGGCGCGGCCAATCCGTTCCGTCTGGATCGCACGCAGGCGGCCACGGCCGACCAGAACCACGCTTATACGGCCGAGCAGCAAGCGTACGACGACGGCCGGGCCGACCTCTTCCCCGAGTTCACGGGTAATGGCACGAGCGGCGGCGCTGGCGCGTTCGGCACGAAGGGCCAGGTGATGGGCTATTACGACGGCAACACGGTCACGGCGTTGTGGAACTACGCGCAGCACTTCGCGTTGAGCGATAACGCCTATACGTCGACCTACGGTCCTTCGACGCCCGGCGCGCTCGAAGTGGTCTCGGGTCAGACCAACGGCATGAAGGTTGTGCTCACAACGAAGAAGCCTTCGACCGCCGGTTCGTACTATGTGAACGACGGGCAGAACGGCTTTACGATGATCAACGACGTCGATCCGGCCTACGACCTCTGCTCGAGCACGACCGATCAGGCGCAGATGACCGGCAAGAATATCGGCGACCTGCTGAACGCGCGTAATGTCTCTTGGGGCGGCTTCATGGGCGGCTTCAACCTCGCGACGACGAACAGCAACGGCACGACGGGTTGCAAGCGCAGCACGCTCTCGCCGGTGGTCGGCGCGTCCACGGCCGACTATATTCCGCACCACAACTGGTTCCAGTATTACGCTTCGACGTCGAACCCGCAGCATCTGCGTCCGGGCTCGCTCGCCGCGATCGGGCACACCGTGGGCAAGAATGGGAACCCCGACCCGGCGAATCACCAGTACGATATCGACGACTTCTTCAATGCCGTGAAGGCGGGCAATTTCCCGTCGGTGAGCTTCCTCAAGGCCCCGGCCTACCAGGATGGCCACGCGGGTTATTCGGACCCGCTCGACGAGCAGGCTTTCGTCACAAAGGTCGTGAACTTCCTGCAGCAGCAGCACGACTGGGAAGATACGGCGGTTATCGTGGCATGGGATGACTCGGACGGCTGGTACGACCATGCCTACGCGCAGCCCACTAGCGCCTCGTACGACAGCGTTGCCGACCAGTTGACCGCGGCCGGCATCTGCGGCACGGGTACGGCGCCGGCCGGCTTGAGCGGCAAGCCCGTGAACGGCCGCTGCGGCCCGGGCACGCGCATTCCGTTTGTGGTGATCTCGCCGTGGGCCAAGGAGAACTACGTCGACCATACGCTGATCGACCAGTCATCCGTGGTGCGTTTCATCGAAGACAACTGGCTTGATGGCCAGCGCATCGGCGGCGGTTCGTTCGATGCGACGGCAGGCAGCATCATGGGCATGTTCGACTTCGACCGCCGCGGCCGCGGCCACGAAGACCGCACGCTGTTCCTCGACCCGACGACGGGCGTGGTGCTCGACAAGGCACCGAGGATTTGACAGGTCAGGATCGCTTGTCGTTGATGTGTGAAAAAAGAGCGCGCCCCTGCGAGATTCGTCAAGCAGGGGCGCGCTGCGTTTTTCAGCAGTCGATCACGCGGGGTGGGAAGCGTGCCCGTGATCGCCTGCTCCGCGCACGTCGTCGTATTCGCGCGAAATATCCTTGTTCGTGTAGTCGCCCATGCGCCAGGCGGCGAGCAGACTGATCACCGCGCACACGGCGATATAGATCGCAATGGCATAACCCGTGCGGTAGTACGCGAAGAGCGCCGTTGCGATCAACGGCGCCGGGCCGCCGGCAATAACGGAAGCCAGCTGATAACCGAGTGAGGCGCCGCTGTAACGCAGCCGCCCCGTGAACGATTCGGCGATGAACGCCGCCTGCGGACCATAGAGCATGGCGTGCGGCACGAGCGAAAGCACCACGGCCGCGAAAATCAAAGCTGTGTTTTTCGTATCCACCATGCCGAAGTAGATAAAGCCGAAGATGCCCGCGGCCACCGCGCCGATCATATACATGCGCTTGCGTCCGATCAGGTCGGACACGTGCCCAAAGAATGGAATGGTCGCGAACTGCAGCACGGCGGCCGCCAAAACCGCGGTGAGCATGAGGTCACGCGAAACGTGCAGCGTCTTCACGCCATAGGTAAAGACGAAGGCCGTGTAGATGTAGAACGGCGCCTGTTCGGCCATGCGCGCCAATGCCGAGAGGAGAATGTCCTTGGGCTGGCGGCGAATGACTTCGAGCATCGGCGTTTTCTCGATCCTGTTCTCGGCGAGGAGCTTCGCGAAGATCGGTGTTTCAAGAATGCTCAGGCGGATATAGAGTCCGATCGCGACCAGCACGATGCTGAGCAGGAACGGCACCCGCCATCCCCATGTCATGAAGGCGTCTCCGGAGAACTGGCTGACGGCGAGCACCACGAGATTGGCGATAAAGAGACCCGCCGGCACGCCGAATTGCGGCCAGGAAGCGACGAAGCCGCGGTGCGAATTGGTGCGCGCCCATTCCATGGACATCAGGACCGAGCCACCCCATTCGCCGCCCACGCCCACGCCCTGAATGAAGCGCAGCACTGTTAGGAGAACGGCGCCCCAGATGCCAATCGATGCATAAGTCGGAACAAAGGCCACGGCAAAGGTGGCGAGCCCCATGAGCAGCAGCGTGACGATCAGCGTGGCTTTGCGGCCGACGCGATCGCCATAGTGGCCGAATATGGCTGCGCCAACCGGTCGGGCGATGAAGCCCACGGCATAGATGAGAAAGGCCTGCAGGGTGCCAACGAGCGGGTCGGATTCAGGAAAGTACAGCTTCGCGAAGATAAGCCCGGTGACAATACTGTAGAGGAAAAAGTCGTACCATTCGATCGTCGTGCCGATGGTGCTGGCAATCACAGCGCGGCGCAACTGGCGATGGGCGTCTTCCTCCGAAAGGAGCGTGGCTCCCGGTTGATCGGCATTCATTTCGCACCCCCAAGGAAAGGGCGATATGGCCAGTGCAAATCGCATGGCCAGGGCTCCCGGTGGCGCGCAATAAACGTGCCCCAATCTGCCGGGATGATGGCTTCGCCGGATCGGGTGGAAGTGATACGTCCCTCGCTATCGCTCCATCCTGATTGGCATGGGTTGAGACGTTGTTATACAAGTAGATGGTATATCACGTTGTGATGCAGTGTGCGTGTTTTGAATGAAATCGCCATGCGGCAGTGCATCACGCAACACAGAGACGCGATGATCTCCCAGCTATCCTCGCAGGCACTCAGCCCTTCGGAGTATATTGCGCGGCATCTGCAGAATTTCGCCTCTTCCACACCACCTTCGGCGTTTGTGGATCGGCATCCGCAATTGATCGTGTGGAATGAGGACGTATGCCTAGTCGCGGGCGTTCTGTTCGTTGTGCTCGCATGCATCGGTGCGCACCGGGACAAGTGGGCGCTGTGTGCGCTGACTCCTGGAGTGTCGTTCGGCCGGCGTCATTAGGTCTGGTGGTCCTGCGCCTGGCGTCAGTGGTTCGCGAGCGCGTGCGCGCAATCATCGCCGGCAATTTCGCTTGCGATTGCCGGCATGCCCTTCATCCGACAACGGCTTTCAACGGTATCAGCCGCCATTCGCCGGCGGTCGCGAAAGCGATGATCTGCGAGAACGTGGCGGGCGCGCTTTTGAAAATCTCGGCCTCGAGCGCGGGTACGTCGCCGGTGCGATGAATGATCGAATCCGGGTCCTCGTCCAGCAGCCCGTAGAACACCTCGACGACGATGCGGCCGACCACCGGTCCAAGACGCGTCAATGCGCCGACGCCGAGCTTGTCGTCCTGTGTGCCGAGCATCGTGTCTTCACTGAAAGTCACGCCAACGGGCGCAAGTTTGAGCACCGGAAGTTGCGCTTCAGCGACGATATAAAACCATAACGGCGTGTCGTCCTTGAACGTGTCGCCAAGCGCAGGGCTCTCGCCATCCGCATTCAGCGATGCAATGCGATCGAAGCGGAAGGTCTTCGACGGGTCGCCCGAAACCTGTGTGCGGACCACGAGTTCGTCGGGACCGAGCGGCGTTACGCCAAGCGCACTCGCCACCGTTTCGCCGCTCGGCAGGCCGTAGACGTTGCCGCGCAACAGGTTGAGCATGGCGAGCGAACGAAAGCCGTTTGCCGATGCCAGTTTGTTTGCCGCGTCGGGAATCGGCACATCGGACACGCTGTGCGGGAGTTTCGAAAGGGGATCGACGAGCGACGTATCGAACTTGTACGCGTATTGCAAACGCTTGACGTCGTTCGAAGCATTGTCGGCAATACCGGCGGCGGCTTTGTTCGCGCCATCGAGTCCGGGTCCGCCTTTCTCGCCCGGTAGCGGATGCTCGCGCGGGAAGAAGCGTTGCCAGTCGTCGATCACGTGCGTTTCGGGCAGCCGGTCGAAACCGACGAGGCTATCCTTGTTCGCATTCGTGCCGTCGAATATCGGTGCGCTGAAATTGTCGTTCAGCACATAGCCGTTGCGCACGCCCGAGTGGCCATACCGGTATGCGGCTCCCGTGAATTCGCGCGGCAGGTTGCGTCTCGCTGGACCCGGACCATAGAGCTTGTAGGCATGCGCACGGTCCTGGTCGTGCGCGGTCGCGAATGCTTCGACGACAGACGAATCGACGATCCGATGCAGGAAGTCTTCGACCAGCACGCGCTGATAGGCCCAGCGCACCTGCGCGCGCGCCGCTTCGAACAGATCGCTTCCGCGCAGCGTGTCGTCGGCTTTCGCGAGCCGCGCGACCACGCGGTTGTGAAAACGCAGGAACAGCATCTGAATCTGGCAGACGATCGAATTCTCGTCGTTGCGCTTGTCGCCGATAATCGCGCGAGCGTTATACGCATTCTCGGTTCGCGGCAGATCGTCGTGACCCTCGATCAGCGAGGCGCCCTGATAAATCCCCTTATTCGGGTGGTTTTCGTCCGCATACATATAGGGCGCGTCGTCGGGTCCCGGGCCGTAGACGTTGTCGAGATCGAAGCGCGGCGTGCGCAGATTCGTTGGAAGCTGGCCAGTCGTGCGCGCCTGGATCAAGGTCAGCTGCGACGTGGTATCGAGCGTCAGGTCGTGATCGATGAACTGGCCAAAATACGTGTATCCAGCCGGTACATAAAGGTTCTCCTCGGGGTCGGGATCGTTCGATACGGTCTCCGCCGCTGACTGCATACCTCGGGCGAGTACGGCCAGGTGCGCGGGGTCATGGTGATTGAAGCGCGGCGGGAAAATCGAAGTCAACTCTTCGTTCAGGCGGCTCATTCCCGCATGGGCTTCGACGAGGTTGCGCGGTGTACCTTGGGGATTCATCATCGTTATCCTAAGTAATTCATCGCAGAAAAGACACTTCGCAAGCGAGCTGGCGAAGGACCCCGTTCGACTTCGGACCAAGTGGATTATTTTGAGGCGCTGCGGCGACGATCGCCGCAGACGGAGAGGGCGGATTGACAGGACGTGGAGTTAATCTTTTTGAAAGCTTTGAATGTGCGCTAACCCCCGCTTGGGCGGCGCTTCGATTTGCGAACGTTCGGAAACGCATGTAGGCAATCGCGCCGAAACGGTCCGGTTGATTTTTACGTTACGGTATTCGCGTGCTGCGCGCCGAACTGCAGCGCCGCGAGCTGCGCATAAAGCGGCGAACTCTGCAGCAGGTCCGCATGCCGCCCTTGCGCCACGATGCGGCCCTGGTCCATGACGACAATGCGGTCGGCTTGCTGCACGGTGGCGAGACGATGCGCGATGACGAGCGTCGTGCGGTTTTGCGCAGCGTTGTCCAGCGCCGTCTGCACGAGCCGTTCGCTCGCGGCGTCGAGCGCGCTGGTGGCCTCGTCGAGCAGCAGAATGGGCGGATTTTTGAGGATCGCGCGCGCGATGGCAATACGCTGCCGCTGGCCGCCTGAAAGGCGCACGCCGCGCTCGCCGAGGAACGTGTCGTAGCCTTGCGGCAGTTCGTCGATAAAGCCGGCCGCCGCCGCCATGGCGGCGGCGCGCTGGACGGCTTCGAGCGTGGCGTCGGGCGAGCCGTAGCGAATGTTGTCGAGCACGCTGCCCGAAAAGATCACCGACTCCTGCAGCACGACGCCGATCGCCTGGCGCAACGCCGCGAGCGACACCTGTTGCGTCGGGACGCCGTTGATGCTGAGGCTTCCCGATTGCGGGTCGTAAAAGCGCAGCAGCAATTGAAAGAGCGTGGTTTTGCCTGCGCCCGACGGACCGACCAGCGCGACATGCTCGCCCGGGCGCACGTCGAGCGAGAAGGCGTCGAGCGCGGCAATGCCGGGGCGCGAGGGGTAGGAGAAGCCAATGTTGTCGAACCGGATGCCCGCGCCGTGAGCCGGCAGCGGCACGGTCGCCGCCGCCTGCGCCACGGGCGAGCGCGCGGCGAGCAGTTGCAGCAGCCGTTCGGTGGCGCCAGCGGCCCGTTGCAGATCGCCCCACACTTCGGCAACGGCGCCCACGGCGCCGGCCGTGAACACCGCGTAGAGAATGAACTGGGAGAGCTGGCCGGCGCTCATCTGGCCGGCCAATACTGCCTGCGCGCCGAGCCAGAGCACGAACACGATGGCGGCGAACACGAACACGATCACCACGGCCGTCAACCCGGCGCGCGCCCGAATGCGTGTGAGCGCCGTTTCGAAGGCCGCTTCCACGGCGCCGCCAAAGCGCTTTGCCTCGAACGATTCCTGGGCATACGACTGCACCGTGGGCATGGCGTTGAGCACTTCGCCCGCCAAAGCGCTTGCGCTCGCCACCTTGTCCTGGCTCGCGCGCGAAAGCCGCCGCACGCGCCGCCCGAAGATGACGATAGGTGCGACCACAACGATCAGTGTGGCGATGATGTAGCCGGACAGCACCGGGCTCGTCGCGACGAGCATCGCCACGCCGCCGACCGTGAGGAGCAGGTTGCGCAGGCCCAGTGAGAGGCTGGTGCCCACCACGGTCTGGATCAGTGTCGTGTCGGTGGTCAGACGCGAGAGCACTTCGCCCGTTTGCGTGGTCTCGAAGAACTGCGGGCTCATGCGTATCACGTGGTCGTACACGGCGCGCCGCAAGTCGGCTGTCACCCGCTCGCCGAGCCACGAGACCCAGTAGAAGCGCAGCGCCGTCGCCGCGGCGAGGATCAGCGAAACCACGAAGAGCGCGATGAAATAGCGGTCGATATGCGCGCGATCTCCGCTGGCGAAGCCACGGTCGATCAGGTACTTGAACGCCACCGGCAGCGCGAGCGTCGCGCCCGCCGAGGTCAGGAGCGCGAGGAAGGCAAGCGCCCAGCGCCCCGCATAGGGGCGCAGGAAGGGCAAAAGGGCGAAGAGGGGCGCGACGCGTGAAGGGCGGCGGGCGGCGACATCTGGCATGGAGCTTCCTGGCGGATCGACAATGAAGGGATTGTGCCAGCCCGTGGCAGGACGAGGCTGGCCCTGGCTTACTGCGCGGGCGGCGTGGCTCCATTGCGCACCTGCTCGCGCTCTTCCGGCGTCATCTGCTGCCACTGTTGCCACTGGTGCCAGTGCATGCGTCGGCGGCAGCCGCCATGTCCGCGGAATCCGCCGAACAGGATCCGGCACAGCACCAGCAGGCCGATCGCGCGTGGATAGTCGATGGCATGCGCATTGGCCACGATCGCCGGTGCGATCCAGTTCCACAGGCCCATGACGATCCCGCCCAGCACGGCGATGACCGCAATCATCAGCAGCGCCTTGGCAAACATTTTGCGGCGAAACTTCATTCCAGTCTCCTTCGGTTCAAATCTCGAGGTCGTCCCATGACGCGCGCAAACGTTCGCGCAGATGCAGCACCGCATAACGTTTGCGCGCCAGCAGCGTGTTCACGCCTACCCCGCTCGCTGCGGCCAGCTCCTTGAAACTGCGCCCGTCCAGTTCGTGCGCGATGAACACCTCGCGCTGGCTGACGGGCAATTCGTCGAGCGCGGCGCGCAGTGCGTCGAGCATCGCTGCGCGCTCGTAAGCGGCCTCGGGGCCGGCGTCGGGCGACGGCAGCGCGAGGTCGAGGCGGTACTCGCCTTCGTCCTCTTGCGGCTCGATGAGCGACACTTCCCTGCGTTTGCGAAACCGGTCGACGATGCGATTTCGCGCCACGCGAAAGAGCCACGCGCCAACCTGCTCGATAGGGTCCGGCAGGCGCCACGCCTGGACCAGTTCCTCGAACACGTCCTGAAGAATGTCCTCGGCTTCGTCCTGGTCGATCACGCGGCGGCGGATGAAATTGCGCAGCCTCGGGCGCTCGCGGGCGACCGTGTCGGCGATTTCGCGGTCCTGCGTACTCAGCGGGCTCGGGGTGGGCGGCGGTTCCATACCCGTGTAGACGATCCGGAAAGAGAAATATTGTGACGCGTAATCGCCGGATTTATGTGGCATGAATATTTCGCTAAACAGGGCCGGAGATAGCCGCATTTTTATTGACATCGGTCACTATATTTCGGTCACAATGCAGGCGTCGAACAAAACCAATAAATTCACACGCAATCGGTCATGCACCTTCACGAGCCTGGCAGCGGTACTGCGTCAAAAACTCTGGAACTCCTCGCGGACCCTGGGCAGCTGCCCCTGGAAACACCGCTGCCATTGGCGGTGTTTCACCATGATGGAACGATGCTACTGCCGCAAGGCGGTGTGCTGAACGGCGAGCAGCGCGACTTCCTCTTCGCGCACTTCCAGCCTTATCGCAACACGGCGGAGGAGGCGAGTCTCGCGAGCGCGCAAGACAGCCTGGGCGAGCGTGGCGAGCGTGGCAAAGGGCCGTTGACGCTGGACGACATGAATCTCGCCATTGGCGCGCTGCTAGGCATACGCAGCCAGGCGGGCACGGGGCGCGAGATGCTGCCGTGCCGGCTGATCGGTTTCCGGCCGGGCGGCGCGATGTTCGTCACGCCACCCGCCGCGTCCAAGCCCGCGTGGGAGCCGTTCCAGGGCGAGCAGGTCGAGATCGTTGCGATCGCAACACAAGCCGTGTTCTGGCTCGTCTGCACCGTCGAGGCGGTCTGCACGCATCCGTTCCGCTATCTCGTGCTCTCCGAACCGGGCACGATTCGCCGGCTGCGCGAACGCCGGGCCGTGCGCGTGCGCACGCAACTCGCAGTGCGCTATGGCGTGGACCTGACGGGCTCGGAACTGGACCGGCTCGGCATTGGCTGCGATATCAGCGTGCTGGGCATGTCGCTCGCCGCCGGGCGCAAGATTGGCGAGATTGGCGAGCGCATTTGCGTGGTGTTTCCAATTGAAGCGGGGAACATGGGGGCGACGTTCCAGGCCGTCGCCGTGATTCGCAATCTGCGCGCCGATACTCCACAGGAAGGACTCACCTTGCACGGACTCGAATTCGACGCGATTTCTCCCGAGAACCAGGTCGCCCTCAAGACGTTCGTGTTCGATCGGCAGGATGCCGTGTCTTACTGGGCTGGCATGCCGACCTGAACCCGCCAAGGGATAGCGCTTAATTCCGCTTACCGCGCTTTGCCGCCACCGCGCCTTTTTTGGCTGCCGCAGCGGTGGCCGTTTTTTTCGCGGCGGCTTTGGGGGTCGACGCTGCGGTGGGCGCTGCGGTGGACGGCGCGGCGGCGAGTGTGTAGCCCTGCGCTTTCGCTGTCATGTGCTCGGCAATCAATTCCGTCTGAAACCGGTTGATCGTGTCGGGGTCCGTAAAGATGGTCTGCGTGTTGTTTTGAGCCAGGTAGCCCGGGCCTCCCGGCGCGCCCTTGATTACGAACGTTCCCTCGCCGGACGCCGACCAGTTCACCGATCCCTCGCCGCCCACCTTGCCATCGGCCACGAATCCCTTCGTATGACTGATTTGATGGGTCGTCGACTCGCCGATTACGAAGAACGTGTTGAATTTGACCGGGTCCTGCGCAATATCGGACTCGAGTAGCTTCTTTTCATGCACACCGGCCGCCTGGCTTTTGTCGAGCGTGATCATCATGGTGATGGACGGGTCGAGCGCTTGCTGCATGAGGATTTCGTTGAGCTCTTCGTCGTCGAATCCGAACATGTTCATGTAAAGCGAAACGCTGGCGCGGGAAAGGACGTACTTCAGGATGTCGTGGACGTCGTCGCGTCCCACGTAGAAGAGATGGAAGTCCTTGCTGGCTGTGCTCGAATAGCTTTTCTCGCGCGTGTATTGCTGCAGTTCGAGCAGATCGAAAGTCTGCAGGGTTTGCGTGACATCGGATATGACGTTGCTCGCACTAACGTTCTCTGCCATTTCAGGTCTCCTCGTTTGGGTCAGCGCAATGACCGGGTATTCGTACTCGAAGGCACGGGTGTGAATGTGCAATTTGGGTCTTTGTGCGCCGGATCTTTGCAGCATGCCAGCAAGGCATCGACCGACGCGACGTTTGCCTTGTCCCATTGCTCATTACTCATCGCGTTGTCGGTCGGCATCCAGTGGTTTAGTGGATAGTTGTTGGCGAGCCGGTCGTTTCCTGGCGCTTTGAGCTTGCCCACCGAAAGCCCGAGAAAAACCGTACAGCTCTGCTCGCTGCCGATACGGTGGCAGCCAATGCAGGTGTTGCCGGGTGTGCTCATCGTCATGAGGTGATACGACGAGAAAGCCTGCCCGATGCTCGAATACTTCCCCCATGGGTCGGTGGGCACCTTGTCCCACACCTGCCCGATATACGGGCTGAAGATAAAGGGTCCCGCGTCGTGGCATTTTAGACAGGTGGGGTTGTCCGCAGTGCTGGAGGCGACCATGGCGGGTGTCGCCCAGAATTCGACTGCGGAGAGCTGTCCTGCGGGCGGCCTTCTCTCGTTTGGCGGCGGCACACGTGTCGCAACGAATCCGCTACTCGCTGGCACGTCGGCTTGCGATTTGGGTAGCGGCGGCGGCTTCGACGCGAACCAGCAGGTCTTGCCGTTGCCCGAGTGATGCATCACGACGACTACGAGGTCATAGTGTGGATCGTTGTCGCCGCGCGGCACATCGCGACGGCAGTACGCGGAAATTTGCGTGTTGCCGCGCGACAGATTCAGAATCTTCGAAAACGGCGTGCATTGACCGTCTGCTTCGGTGCGTGGGTGTAGCAATGAGGGCTTGTCGCATCGCTTCGGGGACTCATTTGGGCCGGGCGGCTTTCCATCGATCGTAATGGGAATATCCGTTCCGTCATTGCAATTGAACGGTGGGATTTCGCCAATTTCTCTCACGCATTGATCAGCGTATTCGAGCAAGGTCTGCTCATGCGTGAAGGCAGCAAGGGGCACGGCGAACAAGCAGCACAGAGCGAACAAGCGGGCGCGGACAGACATGGTCATCCTCCGCTTTTCATCTGCATTTGCGCGACTTTGCGAATCGCTTCGCGATACTTCACGTAGCCTGTGCATCGGCACAGGTTTCCCCCCACCCAAGTGTCGATTTCCGTTTCGAGCTGGTCTGCGCTGATACGGTACGCCTTCACATGTTCGAGCATGGCGGTCGCCGCCATCAGAAAGCCCGGCGTGCAGTAGCCGCACTGAAATGCGAAAGACTCGAGGAACGTCTGCTGCAGCGGCGAAAGCTTATTGCCGTCCGCGAGGCTCTCCACGGTATAGATATGTTGATTCGCAAGCGCGCTCACAGGCGTGACGCACGCGAGGGTCTTCTCCATCAACGCGTCGTGGCTGCTGCGCAGGCCGACGGTGCACGCACGGCATGCGCCAATGCCGCAGCACACCTTGGTCCCCGTCAGGTCGAGGCGCTCGTGAAGGTATTCGGCGAGGCTCATGTCGGTATCGGCGGCCGGCACAGTGACGGCGTGTCCGTTCACGTGAATCTTGATGGCGGCTTCGCTCACTTCAGGGCCTCGCGTATCTTTTCGGGCGTGACGGGGGTTTCCCTGAAGCGATGCCCGGTTGCCATGGCCAACGCGTTCAGGATTGCCGGCGCAATGGGACACATCACGGCCTCGCCGATGCCGCGCGCGCTGTGATGGTCCCCGTCTGGCGGCGGCAGCGCGATCAGTTCCTGCTGCGGGACGTCGGTCATACGCGTGATGAGGTAACGGTCGAGATTCCACTCGCCGTTGCCGGGGCCGTAATTGTCCAGCGGACACGACTCGCTCAACACATTGCTCATCGCCATGGCCACCGCGCCTTGCGATTGGCCTTGTACGATCTCTGGGCAAATGAGGCGGCCGGCGCTGAGCGTCGTGACGACATGTTCGACCTTCACGTGGCCGCTTTCGGGGCTCACGGACACCGCGACGAGCGCTGCCGAAGGCGCATAGTTCGTGCGCCCGAAATTGAACGTATCGGTTGGCGGCAGCAACTTGCCTTGAGGCAAGCTCTTGAGATTGTGCGTATCGGTGCCAACGGCTATGAAGTCGCAGTCCATCTCGAAGGAGCCCGACGCGAACGTGTACGTGCTTTTCCAGAACCCACCCGCATAGGTGACGTGAGCGGCGGCCACGGTAGGCAACTGCCGGCGGTTGATCTCGTCGAGCAACGCAGGCCAGTCAATTGGCTCGCGACCCGCGGCGGTCAGCTTTCCGTTTGTCCACTTGAGGTCTTGCCGCGCGATGTGCGGGTTGCGCCATAGTGCGCGTGCGGCAGGCAGCACGCTTTGCAACATCAATACCATTGCCGCGCGGTCTACCGCCTGAAAGTGATGGAACGCACCGAGGCAGGCGCTCGAAGAACTAAAGGGGCCCGAGATCGCTTTGCTTCCGTAAGCGTCCAGGATGCCCAGCTTTGTGTAATCGAAACCCGGTATCTGAAACGCCTCGACTTCGTTCATGGTGATTTTCTGCGCGTTCTGCCCAAGGTAGCTGGCAGGCGCGAGGGCTAGCGTGGTCGCCGCGCCATTGCCCATGTCCGTGTAATGCGTGAGCACATGCAGGCCCGCGTTCGGCTGAATCTGCACCATCGCGAATACGGCGTCTTTGCCGGTGCCGTATGCCTGATTCGACATGGCAAGCCCAACGCCATATCGCAACCCGTGTGTGCGCCGTTGCGCGCGCACGCTTTCCCTGTTGCGCCATAACTCGTGCGCTTCAAGCCGGTTCAGCAGCTCGGCGAGTTGCAGGTCGAACAGAATGGGTGCGCCCGTGATTGTTTTGCCATCGCCCTTGCTGAGCAGGTTGTTGTGCCGGATATCGAACGGACTTTTATTCAGCGCCTGGGCGGCCTCGTCCATGAGCGTTTCGATGGCGAGATAAGCCTGTGGAGCGCCGAAGCCGCGCTGCGAGCCGCCGAACAACGCAGGCGTATAGCTCACGTAGCTTTGCGCAATGGCGCGCGGAATGTCGTAGCAACTCATGGCGCTCATGGCGGCAAGGTCGCCAACTGGGCCCGTGAGATTCTCTTTGCCGCCGCCATTGAAGCTGAAGGAACTGATGAGTGCCTGGAGCCTGCCGTGATCGTCGAGCCAGATGGACTCCGTGAAATGCGTTTCCGCGCGCTTCAAACCGACCTGAAACTGTTCATAGCGCGACTGCTGCCAGCGCAACGCCCCCTTCGCGAATGGCGCAGCGAGGGCGAGATAAACGGGAAAATTCGATTCATCGCGGCCGCCGAATCCGCCGCCTGGGTAGCAGCTGATCACGTGAACGTGCTTGACGTTGATATTGCTGTCCTTAAACACCTTACCTGCGGATGTGCAATCGCCGCGCGGCGATTGCGTGCCAAGCACCAGATTCAGACAACCGGAATCCGCCTGAAACCACGCCAGCCCCGACTCCGGCTCCATGAAGACGGGATCCATTGCGGGCGTTTTGAAAGTGCCATCGAACTGGTGCCACGTCTTGCTGTCGACCTTGGCGTTGGCTCGATCGAGAATTTCTTTACTCGCGCTGTTGCGCGCGGCGGTGAATTTCTCCTCGGGGAGGCTGTTCCTCTGGAGGTTCGAAAACGACCTGGCGTCGTCGCGGACATAAGCCTTGGATGCGGACGCATACAAGGTGGTGACGGTGCTTTTCGGTACCGTTGCGCCGTAACGAATCACCGACGTGTTGAAATCGAGCAGTTTCTTTGCGTGGCGATAGGTATCGAAGTCTTCGAAGATCAACAAGGCGACGGGCTGGCCGTAGCAATTGGCGGGGCTGCCTTCCTGCGCAAAAAGATAGATATCCTGGTGACCGACCGGATCCTTCTCGGAAGCGAGATAGATGCGATTGTCATTCAACGTCTGGTTGGATACCACGGCGATCGGGCGAAGAGGGTGCGGCAAGACGCTCAGGTCGAAACCTTCGTAATTCCTGTCGATGCAGTTGCATCTCAGGGCGTATAGCCAGTTTTCCTCTTTCGGCCAGCCGTCGAAATCGCGCGCCTTGTAATCGCGTGCGTAGAGCTTCCCGCCTGTGACCTTGGGCACGCCCTCGATGCGCCAGCGCGCCTTGCCCGGCTCCGGCGCCCAGTCGGGCGCGCCATTCGGCGCTTGCGGCGTGGTGTGGGCGTTCGTCGCGGCATTCGCTGTGGCGTTTGCGGTAGAACTGGCGGCGGCGAGGGCGGTGATGGAGCTGACCGAGACCGTGAATGCGCCACTCCCCATGGCCTTGAGGAATGTCCGGCGAGTGATCGGAACATCGCAAGCCATGTTGCGCCTCCACGTACGGTAACCAGAACCTTACGCGTGTGCTCACAGGTTTTGGGCGGCTGCCCATAGTCTATGAACAGGCCCAGGCAAATTCAAGGAAGCGGCTATGCGCTTCCAGGCAATACCCGCAGCGTAATCTGCGTTATTTCATATCGCGCGCTACGCGAAATCCATTGGCTTCGTAGCGAACGCTGCTGTCGTATTTAAAGCGCGTGGCGGCGAGCATATAGCCCGCGCCGTCGCGCCACGATCCGCCACGGATCACGCGCGTCTGGCAGTTGGGCTCGTCCCACGAGTGGCCATCGTTCGGCGCGTTCTTATACGAGTTATGCCAGCAGTCGCTGACCCATTCCCAAACGCCGCCGGCCATGTCGTAGAAGCCAAACGCATTGGCCGGAAAAGAGCCGACGTCGTCGGGCGCCTCGACGTGCCACGGCGGGCCGCAGTCCTTGCAGTTCGCCGTGCCCTTGCGCATGTCGTTGCCCCACCAGTAGCGTGCTTCGGTGCCGGCGCGCGTGGCGTATTCCCATTCCGCCTCCGTCGGCAAGCGATAGGGTTTGCCACTGACCTTCGAAAGCCATTTCACGTATTGCTGCGCGTCGTCCCAGCTCAGGTCGCGCACGGGGGCGTTCGGCGAGACGTTGTTCTCGTTCGACAGGCGCGGGCAGGCGCCGGCGGCGACGCACGCATTCCACTGCGCCACCGTCACCGCATACTTCGCGAGCGCATAGCTATGGCTGATCGTCACGTGATGCGCAGGCCGCTCCGATGCGTCGTCGGTGTCGATGCCCATGGTGAAGTTGCCTGGCGTCACCGCGATCAGCACCGGGCAAGATGGGCAGTCCTGAATGTCGTGCGGACCCGGCTTCGAAATGGCGGGGCTCGCCTTCGCAGCAATCGCCGCGGCTGCGGCCGTCGCCGCTGCCGTGGCCGCGGCGGGAGGCGCGGAGGCGGGCGCTGCCTTGGTCTGCGCGGCTGGCGGTGTGGGTGACGGGGCGGCCGGAGGCGGCGGTGTCTTTGCCTGAGGCGCTGGCGCTGGCGCGGGTGCCGGCGCGGCGGCAGCGGGGGTGCTAGCCGGGTGCAGGGTGGACGTAGCAGGTGCGGCGGACGCTGCAGGCGGTTTCGATGCTTCCGCACGCAAACGTGTCAGGCGGGCCTGCGCGAGCGGCGCGAAGCGTCCATTCGGATAGGCCTTGAGATACGCCTCGTAGTCGCTCGGGTATTGACTGTCCTTGATCGAATTCCAGAACGTGATTTCGTATTCCTGGGAAGTGTCTTTCGGCATCAGGCCGACTCGCACGATCGCTACGCCATAGCGTTGCCGCGCTGCGCTGGCCGCGGCGACCCAGCCATGCGCGGCGGGGGCGGTTGCGTACCGACCAGGGTCTCGCAGCTCGAGACGCGGCTGCACGCGAACCGGAGCCGGACGGTCATGCGCAGCCGGCGCGGCTGAGCGTAGCGTCGAGGTCAGGCCTAGCGAGATCAACAGGCACACAGGCAACACTAGCCGCCACATGTTCGTTCTCCCTATCAGGTGCCAGCCGAGGTGCAAACCCAGGCGTCATCGCCTTCCAACGCCGACAGTGCGCTACCCCGCTGCAGTCGCCGGCCGCGCTCGCGTGAAACGCGGGCCGCCGCCGGCACAAGCACTGCCTGCGCACAACTACAAAATAGCACGCACGCCGGGCGTTGCAGTAACTGGGTGGCACTCGCGCGCCCGCGCCGATTTATCTCCATCCGCTTGAATCCGTCCTAAGCTGTAGAACACGCACCGAACTCCAAAGCCGCGCGCCGTCTGCCGAACAAGGAGCACGAAGATGCAACGAAGAGCAACCCTGTTGGCCCTGGCAGCGGCCGTTCTGATGCCGCGACTCGCGTTTGCCGAGCGTACCCCGTCGCCGCCCGGCGCGGAGGTCTACATCATCTGGCCGCCCGACGGCGCGACGATTCCCACCGGCAAGTTCTGGGTGCGCATGGGGCTGCGCAACATGGGCGTCTGCCCCAAGGGGATCAACAAGGCGAACACTGGCCATCATCACTTGCTCATCGACACGGATCTTCCACCGCTCGATCAGTCGATCCCGTCGGATCGCAATCATCTTCATTTCGGCGCGGGCGAAACGGAAGCCCGGATCGAGCTTCCGCCGGGCAAGCACACGCTCCAGTTGCTGATGGGCGACTACAACCACGTGCCGCACGATCCGCCGGTGTACTCGAAGAAGATCACGGTCACGGTCAAGTAGCGAAGGACGTCCGTGTTTAGCCGCAGCGCAAAAGAAGCGGGAGTGCATGCCATGAACAGGTTCCTTGTTTTTGCTGCCAGCCTCGTGCTGCTCGCGGGCGGTGCGGCGCATGCAGGCACGACGCCGGCCGACCCGAACGCGCACGTCTATATCGGCTGGCCCAACGACGGCCAGGTCATGCCGGCCGGGCGGCCATTTCGCGTCTGGTTCGGCCTGCGCAACATGGGCGTGGCGCCGGCTGAAGTCGAGTTTCCCAACACGGGCCACCACCATCTGCTGGTCGATACTGACTTGCCGCCGATGGATCAGCCCATTCCATCCGATCGTAACCATCTGCACTTCGGCGCCGGCCAGACCGAAACCATGCTTCAGTTGCCGCCGGGCAAACACACGCTGCAACTGCTGATGGGCGACGCGCACCACGTGCCGCACAACCCGCCTGTGCATTCGAAGAAAATCACCATTTACGTTAAGTGATTCATACGATTCGATCGCGCACACCACGGCGACACACGAACGTTTGCGACGCTTTCACGTCACTCCGCGAAGCGTTGTTCGCAACACACCAACATAAGCCGATCGACGAGTTGGCGCACACCCATCACAGTGCACGACTCGCGCGCGCCACGCGCCGCGCGTGAGACACCGGGAATTCCAGAATAGTCCTTATGAAACGGGCGTTGTGCCGAGGCGCGCTCGCGCGTTCGTGCACCTGGCACGCCTCATGCCTTGTTGGACCCGAGCCCGCAACCTTGCAGCTCAAAACCCCAACAATGTTGCATCCTATTTCTGGAGAACTGCCATGAGCAAGCTGATGATCGCCGACCTGAGCGTCGCACAAGAACTCGACCGCCGTGAAATGAGCGCCGTACGCGGCGGCCTGGGCCTCTGGCCCGTCTACTACCCGACGCCGAGCGTGAAGGTCGACTCCACCAACTTCACCGCAGAGCAGCTGATCGGCCAGACGAACACCATCCTGAGCAACACGGGCAATGACGTGGCGTTCGTGAACAACCTCCATTCGTCGGTCAACCCCGTGCAGACGGCTCACAACACGATCAACTTCTGATCGTGCTGCCAGCCGTGGAGGCTTACCCGCCTCCACGGCGCCGCCCTCCACCGCATCCGTTGCACACCGCTTCGTCGTCGCATCATTCGCCGCCTTCCGCTCAAGGAGTCGATTGTGAACACACCGCTCTCGCCGTCCGCCGCACATGCAGGCCGCGGCGCGTCGCGCTGGCTGACCCGCTTCGTCGGAACGGCTGGGTTGTGTGCCGTGGCGCTGTGCGGCTGCACGGATCTGAGTACGCCTGCGTATCGACGCCCGGACATGCCTGCGAAGGACGCCTGGGCGCATACGAGCCGCACGTTTTCCGCGGCTGATACGGTCAATCCGCAGTGGTGGAAAGCGTTCGACGATCCCTACCTGAATACACTTATAGCAAAGGCGATTGCGGGCAATATCGATATCCGGGTGCTGGCGGCGCGCATTGGCGTGGCCGGGGCGCAGATCGGGGAAGTGCAGGCCGGTGCACTTCCCACGGTCGACGCGGGCGCGGGTATCGACTATGAGAAGAGCACGGGGCTAGCGCTCTCGAAGACCTATAACGTCGCCACTCAGGTGAACTGGGACATCGATATCTGGGGCAAAGTCGAAAAAAGCGTGCAGGCCCAAAAGGCTGAGTATCACGCTAGCGAAGCGGATTGGCGTGCAGGCTATTTGACGCTCGTTGCGAATGTGGCGAGCACTTATTTCCAGATTCTCCAGTTCGACGATCAGATCCGGGACGAGGAAGGCACGCTCAACAGGAACAAGCAGATTCTCACCATTTACCAGCAGATGTACGCAAACGGTGTAGCGCCCAAAACCGAGGTGCTGCGTCAGAGCGCGGAGGTCAATGGCGTGACGACCGAACTGCTGGAACTGCACCGTGAGCGCGATACCGCCGAAAACGCCCTTGCCACGCTGGTCGGCGTGCCGGCGGGCGAGTTCAAAATGCCATCAGGCCAGTTGCGCGAGCGCGTGAAGTTGCCGGACGTGCCCATGGGCCTGCCCGCGCAGTTGCTGGGGCGCCGCCCCGATGTGGTGGCCGCGCAGTACCGCATTCTCGAATCGTATGACGAAGTCGGTTCCGCGCGGCTCGCGCAATTGCCGACCATCAGTCTCACCGGCCGCGCCGGCACAGCCGCGTTCTCGCTCTCCGACCTCTTCAAGGTGTTCACGCTGAGCTTCATGCCGAGCATTGACTTCCCGATGTTCGACCCCGGCGTGCATGCCCACATCAAGACGACCGAGGCGCAGAGCAAGGTTACCGAAGAGCAGTATCGCCAGGTGGTGTTCGCGGCCTTCGAAGAGGTCGAAAGCGCGCTCGTGAATCTCGACGCGCATAAAAAGCAGCGCATCGAATTGCTGCAGCAGAACGAGCGGCTGCGCACCGTCGCGGCGCAGGTCGAGGCGCAGTTGAAGGAAGGGCTCGTGTCGCAGCTCGAAGTATTGGAGTCCGAACGTTCGCTCGCTAACGCGGAACAGTCGCTTCTCTCCAACCATGAGCTGATCCTGAGCGACACCGTCACCCTCTATAAGGCGATCGGCGGCGGCTGGCCCGACGCCGATGTAGCCAACGTGGCCTCGAGTTCCGCTGTGTCGGCGGCGCCCGTCAAGTGAGCGCGCTCGTTGCGTTGGGCCGCGTCAGTTGTTTGACTCCAGCCAACAGTCGCCTACACTTTTCTAACACCCCGATCGCCGTGTGCAAGGCGCGCGGCTTCACACGGAGAGTCAGTGCGCACGCGGCGCTTGCGCCACGCGCCGCCTGGCTGACAACTGCTGATCGCTGGCGGAATCATGGTGCCTGACGCCGCTTCCATTGCCGAGAGCCAGACATCGCTCGACCGGACGTTCGATATCGTGCTGCGGCCGATATCGCATGCGGAGCTGGGCGAGGTCCGCATCGACAAGGATCTTTTCGCAGTTGGGCGGACACAGCCGCCTTTTGCCGCGGCGCGGCCGGAGGTCGTCGTCGATGTCTCGCGCCGTCACGCACGCATCTTCCGCGAGGGCGCGGCGGCCTACGTCGCCGACCTGGGCAGCAAGAACGGCACAGCGGTCAACGGTGTCGAAGTCACCCAGAAGCCCCACGTTCTCAACGACGGCGACGAACTCAGCTTTGCCGGCGCGCTCGCGTTTCGCGTGAGCTTCGCGCCGCGTACGGTGCGCGCGGCGGTGCGGGCGACCGTGGTGACGCTCACGCCGGAGCGCGCCGATCTCGGTTTGCAGCAGATCGTCGTCACGAGCTTTCCGTTCCTGGTCAGCAAGGCCGACGAGACGTTCTCGCAGTATCACGACGCGTATCCGCATCAGGTGAACTATTTGTCGCGGCGTCATGCGCACATCTATGCCGAAGACGACGCGATGTATGTCGAAGACCTGGGCAGCACCAACGGCACGTTCCTCGACGGACAGCGGCTCGACGATCACGCGGTCAGGCTCGAAGACGGGCAGCGGATCGCATTTGGCGGCGAGCACTTCGTTTACCGGGTTGGCCTCGAAAGTACGTATGGAAGCGATGCCACCGTGACCGCGACGCGCGAGCGCCACGCGTCGGTGCTCGCCGAAGACGCGGACCGCACGACCTTCATCGGCAGCGCGCACTCGTTTCTCGACATTTTCTGCACGCCGCCCGCGCCCGCCCAGGACGACGAAATCAACCCCGATGCGCCTCAACCCGCGCCGGAACCGGGCCACGACGCGCGACGCCGGCGCGGCAGGCTCGAGGTCTTCCTTAGCGAGCTGAGCGAAGCGCTGGGCGGCAGCGGAAAGATCAACATGGGCGCGTTCGCGCGCTGGGGCGGCGGCGGGCTTGCCGTGATCGTCGCGCTCGTTGCGCTCACGTATTTCCAGGGCGCGCCGCAGCGCGACATGCAGGCATTGCTCACGAGCGGCCAGTTCGAAAGCGCGGCGCGCGTGGCCGATCAATATCTCACGCGCCACCCGAATGACAGCACGTGGCGCGCGATGGGGACAGAAGCGCTCATCAAGGCGGACGTACCCGACTGGGTCGCCGCGATCAATGCGGGTGCGTTCGACCGTGCGCGTGCCATCGTGGAAGATATGCGTACGCTCGCGCGCCACAATCCGGACGCCGCGCCGCTCGTGGAAAACATCGGCTGGATCGGCGCGCTGCAATCGTTCGTGCAGGGACGGGGCGGTCCGCAAGCGCTGATTCGCATCTACCGCGACGAAGCGCCGATCCACACGCTGACGAGCCGCTGGAACGACGACCCCGGCGAGCATCAACGTGCATTCGACCGGATCTCGGCCTACGTGCCAGCGTTTGCCGCCGTGTATGCGGATTCGCTCAGCCACTTGCGCAAGCTGCAGAGCGACGACTCCGTGTATGTGGCCGCGCTCGATCGCATCCATCAGGCAATCGACAGCGCGCTCGCAAGCGACCGCTTCGACGCGCTCACCGCGATGCTGAGCGACTATGCGCAGCGCTATCCGCGCCTCGCCGGGCTCGATACTGTGCGCGCCGACGTCGACGAGTATCAGCAGATCGACAGCGAGGCGCACGCGGGCCATGTGCAGGCCGTGCACGACCGCCTGGCCGCCGCTCACTTCGCGACGCCGCCGTTCGCTGCCCATGCGGGCGCGCTCGAAAAGCTTGCGCTAGCGGGAGGGCATGTTGAATCCGCGCCAGCTCATTGAGCGCCTGCGCAAGGTGTTCGGCATGTATGGGGGGCATGCGGCGCCCGAACCTCCGCGGCCACTTGGCGAGGCGCTGGGCGACCACAGCGAGGAGGGCGTAGCGATCCTCACGGCGCGCCCGTGGCGCCTCATTGACGCCACGATCATCACGATGGTTGCGCTCGTGGTGTGCGCGCTCCTGTGGTCGTTCGTCGGGCGCGCCGATGTCATCGTGAGCGCGCAGGGGGCACTTGCTCCGGAGTCCGAAGTGCGCCGCATCTACGCGCCAGTGGATGGAGAGCTGGTGGATATCTACATTGCCGAAGGTCAGCCCGTGGAGAAGGACGACGTCATTGGCCGTATCAACGCGCGCGGCGCGATCCAGGCGGCGACCAACGCGCTCGACGCGCGCCTGAAGCTCGACGACGCCGAGCGCGACTGGAAGGAGTTCCCCGAGAAGAAAGCGCTCATGGAGCGCAAGGCCGAGGCGCTCAAGGCGCAGATGGACGTTGAAGCGCATATGCACGAAACACGCGTGGCGGAAGGCACGAGCAAGCTCCAGCAGGCCGAGAACGCCCAGCTCGACGAAGCGCGCGGCAATATCGACAACGCCCGCCACGTGCGCGACCTCGCGAAGGAAGACCAGGACAAGTACGAGCGCCTGTTCGCGCTGCCAGGCGGAGGCGGGGTCTCGCAAAGCCAGGTCGAGGAAAAGCGCAGCGCGTTCCTGCAGGCGGATAACAACTACCGGATCGCGCAGGCGCGGCTCTCCGAATTGCAGGCGCAAACGAGCCACGAGTTCTCACAGGCGAAGGCGCAGCTCGAAGGCAGCGCCGGGCAACTCACCTCACTGCGCATCGAATACGACGCGACGGAGCGCGAAATCGCCAATACCGAGGACAAGCTGCGCCTGCAGGTGCAAACCGCGCGCCTTGCCGCCGACGCTGCGGCGCGCATCCGCTTCGAGAACATCGACAAGGACAACTTCCTGCTCGTGCTCGCGCCGGTCTCGGGCGTGATTACGGACGTGACGACGACGCAGCCCGGCGACAAGATCCAGGCGAACACGCCGCTAGGGGGCATTGCACCAGCCAATGCGCGCCCGGTCGTGAAGGTGGCGATTGCGGAGCAGGACCGCGCGTTCCTGCACGAGGGTTTGCCCGTCAAGCTGAAATTCAACGCGTTTCCGTATCAGCGCTATGGGGTGGTGGACGGCACGCTCGAATATATCTCGCCGACTACGAAGCCGCAGGCGCAGACGAAGGAGCCAGTTTACGAGGGGCGCGTGCGTCTCGCACGCGATCACTTTTCGATTGGCGGCGCGACGTATCCGCTGCGCTACGGCATGACGGCAACCGCCGAAATCGTGGTGCGCGAGCGGCGCGTGATCGATTTCGCGCTGGACCCGTTCCGGCAGATCGCTGGCTGAAGACACTTACCAGTTCAGAATTCGGGCATCAGAAATCAGGGGAATGCAATGACGACAATCGTACGGATCGACGATGAAGCGATAGGCACGGAAGATTTCATCCGCGCGCTCAAACTCACGGGGCAGTTCGAGAGTCTCGTCGAACAGCAGGTGCGCGACCGGCTGACGGTCATCGCCGCGAAGAAAATGGGCGTGAAGGTGGAGCCCGACGAAATCCAGCAACGCGCCGACCAGTTTCGCCGCGTGCGGGGGCTGCACCGCGCGGCGGACATGAATCGCTACCTGGACGTGTTCGGTATCAGCCTCGATGAATTCGAGCGCTTCATTACCGATACGCTCTATCAGGAGAAGACCTTCAACCTGATCTGCAACGACGAGGCGGTCGAAAGCTATTTCAAGCTCAATTCGCCGAAATTCGACAGCATCGAAGTGAGCCACATCGTGGTGGACTCGGAAGGCAAGGCGCGCGAGGTCATGTCGATTCTGGAGGACGAGCCGCAGGCGTTCGGCGAAATGGCGCGCGAGCATTCGATCGCGGACACGAGCGAACGCGGTGGCGTGATCGGCAAGGTGCTGCGCGGGTCGTTGAAAACGGACATCGAGGCAAAGGTGTTCAATGCGCAGGTTGGTGACCTGCTTGGCCCGTTTCCCGCGTCGGACGGTTCGTTCTTCGAAATTTTCTGCGTGACGGCAAAACATCCGGCGTCGCTCGAAGCGGACGTTTCTTCCGAGGTGCGGCGGCTTTTGCGCGAAGAGTGGCTCGCGGAGCGCGCGCAAGAACATATCATCGACGCGCACTGAGCGCGCAGAGCCACGCTGATGGACACCCAGGCGCCCGCACCGGCTAGCGCACCGTCGCTGGCGGATTTTCTCGCATCGGTCGAACCGCTCTCGCTTTTTTCGCGCGAAGAGCTCGACCGTCTCGCCGCGCAGGTCGAAACGCGCAGCTATGCATTCGGCGACACGCTCTGCAAGCGCGGCGAGCCCGCAGCCGGGCTCTATGTGATCCGCTCGGGCTCCGTGCGGCTCATCGCCGAAGAGCGCGGCAAGGAAATGAGTCTCGGCGTGCGCAAGGAACGCGAAGTGTTCGGCGAAATCGCCATGTTGCGCGATTACTGGCACGAAGTGTCGGTGCGCGCTTCCGCGAAGACCGAGGTGCTTTGCATCCCCCGCGCGGCGCTCGAACCGCTACTGGCCGCGAATCCGGCCGCGCAGTCGTTCGTGACGAGCTATGTGGCGATCAGCTCCGCGGGCGGTTTCGTCACGCGGCTTTTCGACCTGCGTGGCAAGCTTTCGCGCGCCGAACTGGAAGAGTATGTGTCGAGCGTGGGCGTCAAGCGCGTGAGCGCGGGCAAGGAGATCATCCATCAAGGCGCTGGTGGCGACATGCGCCTGTATGTGGTGCGTCAGGGCGAGGTCAGTATTGCGCGCGAGGAAGACGGCACCGTCTATCAGATCGCGAAGCTCGGCGCGGGGGAGATTTTCGGCGAGCGCGCGTGCCTGCTTCGGCAGGATCAGCCTGCGAGCGTTACGGCGCTCACCGATGTACGGCTGCTGGTGATTCCCGAGAAGACCGTGCATTTCATGCTGGAGCGCAACCCGAAGCTGCGCGAGGTGCTGGAAGAGCGCGTGCGCTTCAACGAGCGCGAATTGCAGCGGCAGAAGAAGGTCGCTGAGCGCCGCAGCCGGCCCGTTGCCGTGGACAGCGGGGCGGACGCGACTTTCAGCGAACGCGTGATCAAGCGCTTCGTGCTGGTCGAGCAGGCCGAAGAGATGGATTGCGGCGCGGCGTGCCTCGCAATGATCTGCCGGCATTACGGCATTCCCATGACGCTCGGCAAGTTGCGCGACCTCGCGAACGTGACGACGCAGGGCGCGACGCTGGACAGTCTCGCGCGCACCGGCGAGGCGCTCGGCTTCACCACGCGCGGCGTGCAGTGCACTTACGAAGCGCTGCAAGGGTTCGAGCTGCCCTTCATCGCGCACTGGGAGGGCTACCACTATATCGTCGTGTACGGCGTTTCGAAGCAGTGGGTGAGGGTGGCGGACCCGGCGCTCGGGTTTCGCAAGCTGAGCGTCGAAGCGTTCGAGCGCGGCTGGAACGGCACGTGCCTCTTGTTCACCGCGGGCGAGACCACGGGCGCGCAGGCGGCGACGCGCTCGCCGTGGGTGCGCTTCATCGGTTATCTGCTGCCATACCGGAAAATACTCGCCCACCTGTTTCTCGCGACCTTCGTGATCCAGATGCTGGGCGTGGTGCCGCCGCTCATCATCCAGAACATTCTCGACAGCGTAATCGTCCACCAGAATGTGAGCTTGCTGCATCTCCTGATCGTGGGGCTCATTATTTCGCACGTGTTTACGCAGCTCATGACGACGATACGCGCGCATCTGTCGAATTTCATGGTGCGCAGTCTCGACTTCGCGATGATGTCGCAGTTCTTCAAGCACACCATGTCGCTGCCGTTCTCGTTTTTCGCGCGCCGTAAAACGGGCGATATCTTCGCGCGCTTTCAGGAGAACCAGACGATACGCGCGTTTCTGACTGAATCGACGGTGACAACGGCGCTCAACCTGCTGATGATCTTCATCTACTTCACGATCATGTTCCTCTACAACGTGAAGCTGACGCTGCTGCTGATCGCGTTCGTGATTCCCATCATGGCGCTCACCGCCATTGCCACGCCGCGAATCAAGCGCTACGCGCGCGAGGTCTTTGCCGTGTCCACCGACGCGCGCTCCATGCTGATGGAGACCCTCGGCGGCGTCGAAACCGTGAAGGGCATGGGGATAGAAAGAGCGGTGCGCCTGAAATGGGAGCGCAAGTACGCGAAGTCGCTCGAAGTGCAGTATCGCGCGCAGGCGTTCCATATTCTGGTTGGACTCGGTAGCCAGTTGCTCAACGCCGCGACCACGATCGTGATTCTCTGGGCGGGCGCCACGCTCGTGCTCGATCAGGAGTTGAGCATCGGACAGCTCATTGCGTTCAATGCGTTCATGGGCAGCGTGCTTGCGCCGCTCATGGGCCTCGTCGGGCTCTGGAGTCTCATGAACGACGCGGCGGTCGCGATGGAGCGGCTAGGCGACGTGCTCGACATCGAGCCCGAGCAGAAGCCTGCCGACCTGGGTTCGCGCGTGCTGCTTCCCGACCTGCAGGGCGACATTGAATTCGACGGCGTGTATTTCCGCTATGGCGGCAACGAAACGCCTTATGTGCTGGAAAACATCAGCTTTTCCGTGGGGCGCGGCCAGATGGTGGCCATCGTGGGGCGCAGCGGATCCGGCAAGACGACGCTCGCCAAGCTGCTGGTGGGCTTCTACGCGCCGACCGAAGGCAAGATCAACGTGGACGGCTACGACATGAGCGCGATCGACCACGCGTACTTTCGTGCCCAGGTGGGCTACGTGATGCAGACGAACCTCGTGTTCTCCGGCACGATTGCCGAGAACATCGCGTGCGGCGATGCAACGCCGGACTGGCGGCGCATGGAGGAAGTGGCGCGTATGGCCGATGCGCACGCGTTCATCAGCAAGATGCCGCTCGGCTACGAACAGGTGGTGGGCGAGCGCGGCATGGGCCTTTCGGGCGGGCAGGTCCAGCGCCTTTGCATAGCGCGTGCGCTCTATCACGACCCGCGCCTGCTCGTGTTCGACGAAGCCACCTCGTCGCTCGACACGCAGTCGGAAAGCAACATCCTCTCGAACATGCACGACATTCTCCAGGGCCGCACCGCGCTCATCATCGCGCACCGGCTGAGTACCATCATGCGGGCGGACAAGATCCTCGTGCTCTATGAAGGGGCGATCGTGGAGCAGGGGCGTCACGAAGAACTCGTCGAGCGCAAGGGCATGTATTACCAGCTCGTTCAAAAGCAGCTGGGGGCATCATGAAACTCTTCGACCCGCACGGATTCGGCAGTTCCGTTGTGTCATATGCGGAGCTGCTCGAGAAGATCGAGATCCTGCGCTCGACGCTGCGCTGGGCGCCGCGGCTCGAACGCACCGACATCGAAAAGCTTTTGAACCAGTCGAACGCGCTGCGCGACGAAGTCATGCAACTTTCGCGCAAGGAGCGCTTCGTCGAAGCGGCGGCAGAGGCGCCCGAAGCGCTCGATACGCTGGCAAGGCCGGATGCCCTTACGCCCTCCGCGCACCGCCGGCGCGAGGCGCTTATCGAGCGCAGCTTCATATTCGAAGGCATATTCGGCGACAACCCGAAGCTGCTCGCAGCGCTGGAGATCGCGGAAAAGGCGGCGCCCACCGACTTGCCCGTGCTGATCGACGGCGAAAGCGGTACGGGCAAGGAGTTGATGGCGAAGGTGATCCACGCCAACGGCGCGCGCGCCGACCGTCCATACATCTCGGTCAACTGCGGCGCGATACCCGAGAACCTGCTCGAATCGGAGCTGTTCGGCCATCGCAGAGGGGCGTTCACGGGGGCGTCGAGCGATCGCAAAGGGAAGTTCGAAAGCGCGCATACGGGGACGATCTTTCTGGACGAGATCGGTGAGTTGCCACTGCAGGGGCAAGTGAAGCTGCTGCGTGTGCTCGAATCGCACGAGATTCAGCGGGTGGGCTCCGATGAGCCCATTGGAGTCGACACGCGCATCGTTGCCGCGACCAACCGCAACTTGCGCGAACTCGCCGCGCACGGGCAGTTTCGCGAGGACCTTTTTTATCGGTTGAGCGTGATTCATGTCACGCTGCCCGCGCTGCGCGAACGCAACGACGAGATTCCGCTACTCATTGCGTATTTCGGCGATGAGGCCGCTGGGCAGCTCAAGCGACGGCCTGTGAAGCTTACGCCCAAGCTGCGCGATTTCCTGCTTACGTATGCTTATCCGGGGAATATTCGCGAGCTGCGTAATCTCATTTATCGGATTTCGTGCCTGGCGGGTGACACGGCCGATATCGAGCATCTGCCCGATGATATTCGGCCTAAGCCTGCCGCGCTGGCTTTGCGGGTCGTGGAGGCTGAAGCGGCAGGTGCGCCTCTCTCATTGAGCGATGCGAAGCGCGCTGCGAGTGATGAGGCCGAGAGGGCGTTTCTTGAGCGTGGGTTGCAGGAGACGGGGGGGACGGTGGCCGAGCTCGCCCGGCGCTGTGATATGAATCGCTCGCATTTGCAGATGCTGCTTAAGAAGCACGGGATTCATTCGAAGGATTTTCGGCATGCCGATAAGGTGAATCACGAGAAGGAATCCTGAGCGAGTGCTCAGTGGGTGATTTTTGTCGTGGATCTTGGCGGGTTGGCATTTCCTTGTGTTCGTGTCGGTATGCAGGCGTTGCCCCTGTGCGGGGCGGCACCTACTTTCTTTGCCGCGGCAAAGAAAGTAGGCAAAGAAAGCCGCTCACACCGCCAATGCCTGCCACGGTTCACCTCGCGCCATTAATGGTGAATGGCTCCGGAGCGTCTGTCACCTCGCACCACCAAAGTGAGTGACAAGGCAGTCATGCATCCCGCTGCTCGCTACGCGCGCTGCGGTCGGGTCTGCAAGGGAAACCCAATGGGAGGAATCAGGATTCGCGAGAATGCACGCGCCCCAACGGTTTTTGGTTATGCCCCACGGCGCCCGCAGCGCCGCCGGAGGGATGAGCGCCTTGTCACTAACCTTGAAGGCGCGAGGTGACAGACGCTCCGGAGCCATTAACCATTAAAGGCGAGAGGTGAACCGTGGCTGGCACTAGCGGTTTGAGCGGCTTTCTTTGCCTACTTTCTTTGCCGCGGCAAAGAAAGTAGGTGCCGCCCCGCACAGGGGCAACCCAGGCAGACCGACGCGAAAACAAGGAAATGCCAAAGGCAAACACCAGGCAGACCGACGCGAAGACAAGGAAATGCCAAAGGCAAACACTAACGCCCAACAGCAGGATTAACCAGCGTACGATCCGACGCAACAGGATCATCCACCCTCACGACGACCGCGGTGATGTTATCGCGCCCACCCGCCTGCAAGGCCATCTCAACGAGTACATCAGTTGCATGCTGGCAGTCGCCGCCCTCGAGCGCGCGCACCATCTCGGGTGTCTGCACTTCATTGCTCAGGCCGTCGCTGCATAGCAAAAAGAGGTCTCCGTCGCGCACGACGATGCGGCCTTCGTCTAGATCAAGCCAGTCTGCCGCACCGACGGCCCGTGTTATCAAATGCTGCGATGGATGGTGACGCGCCGCTTCTGCGCTCAAATGCCCCTGCGCCTGAAGCTCCGCCACGTAACTATGGTCAGTCGTAAGCGGTTCGAGCTGCGCATCGCGGTACAGGTAAATGCGGCTGTCGCCCGCCCATAACCAGCCAAATTCGCGCCCCCTCGCCATCAGCACGGCAACGGTGCTGCCAATCATGCGAACCCCGCGCCGCACCGCTTCCTCGCGCAACTGGTGGTTCACCGTCTGCAGCGTGCCGCGCGCCGCAGCCGAGAAACTGGTGAGCGCGTTGGGCGCGGCAAGCGCCCCAAGCGAGCGCACGATCATGCCACTGGCAAGATCGCCCGCCGTGTGCCCGCCCATGCCGTCAGCCACTGCCCACAAGCCCCGTTGGGGCTGATCGAGACACGCATCCTCGTTGAGCGCCCGCACACAGCCCACGTCAGTGCGCGATGCCGAACTCCATAACAATCCGCCTGTCACGATCGAGCCTCCATAGGCTACGCGACGAGTCCGTTATTCTTGCCGTTCTGGCCCACGCCTACCGTCACGTTCGAATTGGACGCGGAATTGGTCACGTCGAGCGTCTGGTACTGATTGACGACCTGATTCGCGTAGAACGTATTGTTGGTCTGGTAGAGATTGATGATGGATCCGAGCGGGGAAGGCTGTGCGGGCTCGTAGGGCTGTATCCAGCCGAATACCCACGGCGCGCCGGCGCCCCGGATGAACGACATGGCCTTGCGGTCGAGATCGCATTGCAGGTGAAGGTCGGTGATGGCGAGCGAGGTCATGACAAGTCTCCGTCAAGATGATGGCCGCGGGCGCGCGGCGTTCCGACCATACCTTGCAAGCAGCATGCCATTTTTTGGCGAAGCGCGGCGCTCGCGCGCCACATCCCCGTGAGGCTTGCCCCATATGACGTTGCGCGCGCGAGCCGCGCTCTGCGCTGGCCCGCGCCTCATGGGTCCGCGGTGCACTGGTCGTGCGCTCGCCAACACGTTGGTTGTCCGTCGTCATCAGGACTCCGACACATGAACGATCGCGCTTCGTGAGCCGGGTCGGCGGCGAATTGATGGTTCAGCGCCGACACAATCGAAGCACTCGAGTTGGTGCACCGCCGACACACGGGCGCCTCCAGCACGCATGTTCTCCCGCTACGCCTTATAGAACCGTGATCGGCCGCCTGGCATGTCTGATGCAGGTTAGTTGGCAACCGGCAAACCGTCGAGCAGCACGGGAAGCCAGCAACCAGCCAGACGGATGCAGCAATGAGCCCCGATCTTCAACCGACGTTCCACGCAGATGAACCGCCGCTCGGCGCGCATCTCGTGTCGCGTCGCGCGGGCTACAGCCATCACGGTATCTATGTCGGTGGCGGCCGCGTCGTCCACTACGCCGGGTTGTGCGTATCGCTGCATCGCGGTCCGATCGAAGAGGTCACGCTCGAACGTTTCGCGGCCGGCTACGAAGTCGCCATCGTCGCGCATCCGTGCGCGGCCTTCGTGGGTCGCGAAGCCGTCGTGCGTGCGCGCTCGCGTCTGGGCGAAGACCGCTACCGCCTGCTCAGCAACAACTGCGAACACTTCTGCACCTGGTGCGTGGACGGCAAGGGCCGCAGCGAGCAGGTCCGCACCTGCATTGCCCATCCGCTGGCCGGCTTGCGCGTGATGCGCGCGCTGGTTCACGCTCGCCGCCTGCAAGCCAGCCACGACGGGTACGCCGCGCAGGCGGCGTGAACGCCATTTCCTGTCGACCTCAATACGACACGCATCGCCACTTGCTTCGGAGACCATCATGAATTCCGCCGAAACTTCGCTGCGCACCCTCGTCGACAAGTGGCTCGCACCGAACGCGCGTGTGCCGGCCCGCGTGGTGCGTTTTAGCCGCACGCAGGAGCAACGGCTGCGCTACGTTTGCGTAGAAGCGGTGCATCCCGCGCGCACGATTGCAATCTTCTTCTTCCGTCACGACGATGGCACCTGGTGCGTATTTCCGCCTGCCAGCACGCGTCCGGCCATGACCGCGCGCGCTGCGTGAATTCAACGCAGCAGCGTCGGGCGGGGCGGCGCCGTGGGGACGGTTGCCGGCCCTCGCTGGGCGGGCGAGCCTTCGATCTCCACACGTACGCCGATGAACGGCCGCGGCACGAGTAGCGTCCGCCGCGACGCGATGCGGGCGCCGCCCACGATCGCAGCCATTGCCTGCCTGTCCAGTTCCACGCTTTCCGGAAGGTCCTTGATGACGATAATGCTCATGGTCTGCTCCACGAGAGCGGATTCGGCTTGAGGGGTTTCGCTTGAGTATAGGCGGTGGCGCGCAGCGCACGTAAACAAACAGGCGGCGCCTCGCGGCGCCGTCTGCATGTTCCCTTCGCGGCAGCGGCTAAAACGTCACGCCGGTGTTGGCGTATTGCGAGGGATTGACCTTGAGGTTCAGCGGCCCGAAGCCAGCGCCGATATAACCGATGTTGTTGAGCGCCGCGACGTCGACCACCTGAACCTGCGAGATGTTCTGCACGATGTTCGGCGAGACGGTGATGTTGGCAATCGAGCCGTAGCCACCGTAGGAGCTGTTATTGCCGCCGCGTACGGCTGTCATGGCGCGGCGGTCGAGTGCCGTTCCGGGAGCCAGCTCGCGGATAACGAGGGAAGTCATGATGAGCCTCCAGTTGTCGATGAATGGGGCGGATGGACCCGGGCGATCGCGGCACGCGAATGAACGCAGGGTGCGGCCGCGCCGCCGCCAGGACGATCAGAAGTTGATCGTGTTGTGGGCGGTCTGCACCGGGTTGACCGTCGCGTGGATGTTCTGCGCGAACGCGACGTCGTTGCCCACGTTGTTCTCGATGGTGTTCGTCTGGCCGATCAACTGCTGGGCGCTGAAGTTCGTCGTGTCGTACTTGAACGACGGCGCCGGGTAGTAGCCGGGCCAGAGGCTCAGGCCGCCACCGCCGCGCACGGCGCTCATTTCGCTGCGGTCGAGTTCTTGCGCGACGCTCAGGTCGGCGATCATCAGCTTGCTCATGACAGTTCTCCAGAAGGGCAGTACAGGGTAGTTGGCGATTGAGCTGCAGTATCTTGCGGGCTCGCTCCTCTTAATGCACAGGGTGTGCCAGCGGCTTCGCGCTCACGTCACGAACCGCTCGACGCCTTGTGCGACAGGGCTTTGCGGAAAGCCGCCGCGTGTGTGCAGGACAGGTGGCAGCGCTCGCGCGCGAAAACGCTGATGGTGCGAGCCCAACAGCGCGCGGCGCGGCCGTTGGATCCGGGGCGACACGTGCGGGCCAAGGGCCTGGTTCAGGCACCGATTGCACTGCGCGTTGCCGCAGATTAATCTCTCATCAGACCTTGTTGCATGGTTGAAAGCGCGTGCGCCGACGGAGATCACGGTGCGCGCAGATTCGGCGGCGACTCTGTATGCTTTAAAGATGACGAGACCACGTTGCAGCGGGCTCGACGGGGATCGCGGCAACAGCCACACGCGGCGCGATCGCGCGCCGGGAACATGTGACGGAAAGCGCCTCGGCCATCCTGAAGCTGAGTTGAAGGCATACGAATGATGAGCCTTGCGCAGCTGATCCAGACATTCCAGAGCGGGGCGCTCTCACGCGAGGCGTTCTTCGCCGAGATCGACCACGTGCTCGCGGTCGACGCGGCCAATTGCGCTCGCCTGCGCGAGGCGGTGGACGCGACGCAAACTGTCCATCCGCTGCCCGATGCCGTGTATGCCGAAGTCCTGCGCCGCATCGAACATCGCCAGGACAACGCGGCGGCCGTGGACGACTCCACTCGCATCCACGAAGCTCTTGCCGCTGCGCGTTCCGCCGCCGCGGGCGACGACGCGGACCACGTGAAGGGGATTGGCGACACGCTCAATGGACGCTTCGTGCTCGAAGAATGTCTGGGTGTGGGCGGCATGGGCACCGTCTACAAGGCGCTCGATTTGCGCAAGCTCGAAGCTTCGGACCGCAAACCTTATATCGCGATCAAGGTGCTGAACGTGCAGTTCCGCGGCCAGCCGACTTCGCTGATCGCGCTGCAGCGCGAGGCCCGCAAGGCGCAGACGCTCGCGCATCGCAATATCGTCACGGTGTACGATTTCGACCGCGACGGGCCGCTCGTCTACCTCACGATGGAATATCTGTCGGGCAAGCCGCTCAGCAAGCTTCTCCGCGCACCGGGTTTCGCGGGTATGCCATTCGAACAGGCGCGGCCCATCATCGCCGGGATGGGACAGGCGCTGGCCTATGCACATGAGCGCGGCTTCGTGCATTGCGACTTCAAGCCCGCCAACGTTTTCCTCACCGACGGCGGCGATGTGAAAGTCATCGACTTCGGCATTGCGCGCGTGTTCCAGAGGCCCGAAGAAGATCCCGACGTCACCGTATTCGATCCCGCGACGCTTGGCGGCATCACGCCCGCCTATGCGAGCCCGGAGATGTTCGAGCATCGGGAGCCGGATCCGCGCGACGATATCTACGCGCTCGCCTGTGTGACCTACGAGCTGTTGACGGGCAAGCATCCGTTCAACCGCAAATCGGCCACGCAGGCACGCAGCGACAAGATGCGCGCCGAGCGGCCGCCTGGGCTCGATCGTGGCCAATGGCGCACCTTGAGCGCGGCGCTTTCGTTTGACCGCGCCTCGCGCACCGCGAGCGTCAATCAGTTTCTCGAGGGCATGGGCGTGCTCACGCATGCGCCGGCGTTCTCGGGCGCCCGGGTCGGCGCGATTGGCGTGGGGGCGATCGTTGTCGCTGCCGGGTTATGGGTGGGGTATCGTGTGCTTTCCGGGCATGGGCAAACGGGCGCGAGGCCCACCATGGCCGCCATGGCGCCCGCTAGCGCGACGAAGGCGGCCTCGGAGGCGCCGGCCTCCCCGGTGCTTGCCGCAATGCCAGCAACGGTTGTCGCGAGCGTGCCTGCCACCAGCGCGGTTGCAGCGGCTCCTGCATCGAGCGCGCCGGTGGCCGACGCGGCGTCGATCGCTGCGTTGAATGCGACGCTCGCGCGTATTCCATGCTCGGCGCTTGCGGCGGCGCTGCCGGAGCACGTGATCCAGGTGGGTGGCTTTGCCAATGTGGGCGAGAACATGGCGCACGTTCACGACGCGCTTGCGCAAACGCCCGGAGGGCAGGCCGCGAAACTCGATGTGACTGCGGTGGAGAACCACAACTGCGAAGTCGTGAGCGCATTCGCGCCGTATTGGCGCGCCAATCATCTGGCGGGCGGCGCCGCGACGATCCATACCCAGCCACTCGACGCGCGCCTGACGCAGGGGATGCCGCTCATCGTCGATATCACGACGCCGCATTACGACTCATACGTCAACGTGGATTATTTCGCGCTCGACGGCAGTGTCGTGCATCTTGTCCCCAGCAACGTCGAGCGCGACAACCAGGCGCCGCCTGGCTTCTCGGCGACGGTTGGAGGATCGGGATACTGGCTCGTGGACAAGCCGTTCGGCACGGAGATGATCGTTTTGCTGATTACGCCGGCGCCGCTGTTCGATGGCCTGCGCCCGGCTTCGGAGTCGCGCTCGGCTTACCTTGCCGCGGTCGGGCAGCAGTTGAAGCAGATGAAAGCGCACTATGGCGCCGCGCATATCGTTGCCGATTTCGTGCAGATCACGACGCATGCGCGCAGCGATTCTCAGTGATTCGCTTTGGTTGATCGCCAGGTGTTGCCATTGGCACGCAAAGGCCAGCTCGTGCTGGCCCTCACCGAATTACAACACGCGCACTCCGCAGTCTCCAACCAGCGTCACGGCTTGATCGACCGAGAGTATCGTGCCTTTGAGATGCTGCAGCACATCGGAGAGTCGAAAACCGCTTAGGTTCACAGAGCGCAGGTCCGCGCCATCAAAGCGGCTGTTTCGTAACTGTGCGTTGCTCAGGCTGCCGCCTTCGAACAAGCGTCGCGAAAGTCGCAGTCAGACAGATCCGCGTCGGAGAAACTCAGTGCCTCGAGGGTTTGTTTCCGGAAGGAGAGACCCTTCAGGTCTGCGCCAACGAGCAGCGAATCGTGAAAGCTAAGCCCTGGCGTGCGGGCGTCGACAAAGCGGGCGCCTGTGAGCTTCACCTCGGTAAACGCCGCCGAGGCGAGTTTCGAGCCTGTCCAATCGGTATTGTTCAGATCGCTACGGTAGAAGCGCGCGTCGCTCAGATTGGCGTAGCGAAATCTTGCGGCCGCTCACTTGCACGCCAACCATCGGCTTCCTGCGAGTTCGCAGTGCTCGAGGAGGGTGTGCTCGAAGTTGCACTGTGTGAATCGGGCGGCACGGAGATCGAGATTCGAAAAATCTTCGCCGCCGAAATTGCAGTGCTCGAACGTCGGTCCGTCGCCGCATTCTCGAAGCAGGCGGGTCAGCGCTTCGCGGTCGAAGGTCAATCCGCTGAATAGCGCTCCTGCTCCGATTGACGGGTCTTTCGTGTTGCTGCGCATCTGTGCAGGCTCCTCATTTAGAGGGGTGCGCAGCGTCCTGTCCACAGCGCGTCCGCTCAACTTGGTGAAAGTAAGGTTGACGCCGCGGCGGTACTAGAACCCAACAACTGGGCGCAGGAGATACCAACCTGCCACTCTATTTTCGGCGGACAAGATTCTATCGTTTCCGCCGTTGCGGGCACAAGGTCATCGGCTATCGGCCTGGTCCGCCCACGCGCGTATCTGATCGATGGTGGCCGTGGCGCCGCCGCATACAACAACCAGAATCTTCTTGTAATTGGCCAACGCCGGATGTCTTTCGTAGGCGACGGACAGCGCTGCGCCGCAAGCCGGCTCGACCAGGATCCGGTGATCCGCAAGAAAACGCTCGCAGGCTGCGAGTGCGCTGGAGTCCGACACGACGAGACTGCGTACAGGGTGCTCGCGCACACAGCGCAATGCCTGCTCGCATACCCGCTTGGCGCCGAGCGAAGTAGCGACGCTGGAGATACACGGCAACGTCACCGTATGACCCGCCTCGACAGCGGCATGGAGCGAAGCGGCGCCATCGGTTTCGACAGCCAACACCGGCACATCGTGCCAACGATTGCGTTGCAGGCCTTCCACCACGCCAGAAAGCAGACCACCCCCGCCCACGGAAAGCACTACGGCATCCGGCTTGAAGCGAGCTTGCGCAACTTCATCGATCATCGAGGCGTGGCCGTGCCACAGCAGCGGATCGTCGAAGGGATGCAGAAAGGCGTCCGTCGCGCCCAGTAAAGTCTGCGCGAACTGGTTTGCCTCTTGCCAGGAACTGCCGTGCACCACGACTTGTGCACCCTCCAGGCAGAGCAACTCTTTGGCACGCTCCGTCGTCGTTTCCGGTACCACGACAACAACTGGAATGCCCAGGCGCCGGCCCGCATAGGCCACGGCAAGACCCGCATTTCCCCCGGAGGAGGAAACGAAACGCTGCGCGCCACGGCTTTGGTGGACGGCGCAAGCATGGCCGATGCCGCGGATCTTGAACGATCCACATGGCTGCAAAGCGTCGAGCTTGAGCCACACGGATTGTTCGCCAGGGACGCTCAAGGCGCGCGACTCCATCAAAGGGGTTTCAAAGTGCAGATTCATTGCGATGGGCTTCCAGGTTTGCGATCGGAACAACCGTTGCCGAACTTCTGCTGATCCTGAAGAGGAAGGGGAAGGCTGGCTTGTAAAAAATTGACACGCGAGGCGATCGAAGGCCCAACAGCTCAGTATGCGGAAGGGGCCACGCCAAACGCGTGACGGAACGCCCTGTTGAAATGGCTTTGATCGTAAAACCCGACGCCCTGGGCGACTTCGGCTATGGTTTGCTTGCCGCGTGCCAACAAGGCGCACGCTTGTTCCAGTCGCAGACGGAGCAGCCAGGCATGAGGCGTCATGCCAACCGTCTGCTTGAATCGACGCAAAAAATGAAAGCGCCCCAGTTGGTAATGCCGGCCGAAATTGAATGCTTTGGAACGCCCAATGCCAAGAACCAGTCCCGGAAGGTCGACGAGCCGTTTGTACTCCACGCCATCGCTCATTTCAAATCACGAAGTCACTATTGCGCCAGATTTAAGGGGTCGCACCAGACTCGAGCCGTCGAGGCTTTTGCTGGCGCGGCACGACGAGTATATGTCAGCGCTGGGGGGCCGGCTTTCCGGGAATCACCAACCTGCCGGCCTTACTCGATATTGAAATGGACGCGGATGTCCTGTTCGCTTGCGACCGGATGTCCTTGTTTCATTGCCGGGAAAAAATGCCAGTTTCGAAGCGTCTCCAGTAACAACTGGTTCAGGCGCGGGTTCTGGGTGGGTTTGACAAGCGCGACGTCGACCGAACCGTCCGGATGAATGGTGAAGCGAGCTAGTGCGATGGCCTGATATGCGTACTCGCGCAGGTCATCGGGAAGCACGGGCAACGGCTGGCTAAGCGGATGCGCGGTGGTATCGCCGGACGCTGCGGAAGTGCTCCCGGCCGGGGCGGGCGTAGCCGATGCATTTTCAGCGCTGGCATGAGCCGTTGTCATGGCCGGCGGCGGAGCGGCAGCCGCAGGCAATGGGGATTCGGTATGCGCAGGCAGCCGCGTGGCAACTGCTGCCTCAGGCCGATTCGTCGGCCGAACCACGCGCGCAGGGTGCGATGTCGCTGCGATGTTCGGAGCAGGGCGTGCGACCGCAGCCTGCGGATGGGGCGGCGTCGGCGTAATGATCTCTACCACGCGAGCATCGAGCGTCAATGGACGGGCGGGTTCCGGATTCTCCGAAAGACCGACTATAAAAACACTAACGAACGCAGACCACACCGCGAGCGCCACAACGCATCCGGCCACGGCTCTCGGGCCGCGCGCGTCAAGCAGCCTGACGAAGCGCGCGATGCTACGGTTGGTCACGGTGGACCGCAATGAGGAAATGGCCGGCTCCGCCCACACGGGCCTGAAGCATGGCCTGGACGACCAGGCCGTTCGGAGCCCAGGCGTCCGCGGCGACAACCACGTTTCCATCGGCAGCGAGCAGGCGCTTTACCGTTCCCGCCACTTCATTTAACTGTACGTCCTGACGGTTCACCGCGATCTGTCCGTTGCGGCTTACGCTGAGCGTGAGTGGCTGCTGCCCGGCAAGCCGTTGCGCCGTGCCGCGCGGCAGATCGAGTTTGACTGCGTCGAGCCGCTGCATCGTGAGTGACGCGAGCATGAAGGTGGCGAGCAGGAAGAACATCACATCGATCATCGGAATGATCTCGATGCGACCGCGCTTCGATGCCCGGGAACGGCGCAGCTTCATGACGTATGTGCCTCGTTTTCCTGCGCGAGTCTCACGTTGCTGAGCCACGTGCTGGCGATCGCTTCGAGCTCGTCCATGAGCCTGTCGATACGCCTTGAAAAATAGTTGAAGGCGAACAGCGAGACCAGGGCGATCACGAGGCCGATGGCTGTCGCTACCAGCGCCTGCGCCACGCCGCCGGTCACCCCGCCAGGATTGACGAGGCCGTTATCTCCGATCAACCGGAACGCATGCATCATGCCGACGATCGTCCCCAGCAGGCCGAGCAGCGGTGCTGCCGTCACGATTGTTTCGAGCACCCACAGGCCTCTGGACATGTCGCGCTGCACATCGAGTGCGAGCGCGCCAGTCCTGGCTTCGATCCACCATGCGGGCTTTGTAGTGTGAGCGATCAACGGTTCGAGCAACCTGCGCAGTGCGTGCTGGGGGGGCAGTCGCAGCAGCGCGGGGGTGCGATCGGGCTCGTCCGCTGCATCGGCTTGCGTCTCCTCGTTGGCGGGAATGACCGCGAAGCGCCAGAACACCCACGCACGATCGAGCGTGATGATGAGCGCAACGATAGCGAGCAGCGTGAGCGGATAAACGACCCATCCGCCAAGTCGCGCGGCCTGTACGATTCCTGTCCAGTCTTGCATGGCGGCTCCCGGTTATGTGGTTCTTTCAGAAATATTTGGTCAGGCCTGCATAGAACGCGCGATAGGGACCGTACTGAGGCGCGAACACGCCGATGCCGGAACCGTCGCGCAGCGCATAGGTTCTGCCGCATGCGTTGATCACCACCACACGTCCATCCATCTTGCCGACCACGGGCAAATTGAAATGCTCAATGACGGCCAGATTGACTTGCGCATAGAAGGGCATCTTGCCGGTGTTGGCAAAGCCGTTGCGCAGGCCGCTCCCTGCGGTGCCGTCCATCGTGAAGGTGGTGCGATGCCAGTTGTAGGCGCCGCCGAAAGACGCTGTGACCCGCTGATCGTGATCGAGGAATACCCAGTTGTTGCTGATGAAGGCCAGTTCGTCCGCGCCGAAGTTGAATTGGGCGGAAGTGACGTTCTTGCCCATTGCGCGGCTGTAGGCGAGGTTCAGATACGCCGACACGTTTTCATGCTTGTAGTTGGCCGTGAATTCGACGCCGTACACACGCCCGTACTGGTAGTTGAACGGCGTATAGATGAGCGCCGCGCCAAACTGGCCGAGGTCGAGCAGGTTATGCGCTTTCTTGTAGTAGGCGTCCAGCCCCAGCGTGAGATCCGAGCCGATTTGCTGGGTCACGCCAAGATCGAAGTAATCGGCGCGCTCGGGCTGTACCGGATCGTTCTGCGTAACCTCGCTCTGGTTAGTTGTGCCATTAAAGCGGCTGATGGTGGAGCTGGATACCAGTTCGAACGAAGGCGGTGTGAAGTAACGGGCGTAGCCGGCATGAAATGTCGTGGTGGCTGTCAGCTTGAACACCGCGCCAATGCGCGGACTCAACTGGTTCGCCTGCACGTATTCGTCCATGCCGTCATAACGCAGACCGTAGTTCAGGGTCAGCCTGCTGTTGATCTTCCACTCGTCCTGGATATACGCGCTGTACAGGTAACCCGTCTTGCTGCTCGAATCGGAGAGCGTAAAGGGCACATCCGAAGTCTGATTGCCATTGGCGTCGGCGGGGAAAACGGACACGTTGTCCCAGAAGCTCGCATGCTCCTGCTGAAAGAGCACGCCGGCGCGCAGCGTGTGGTGGTCGTTCAGCCGGTACGTGGTATCGGCCTGCAGGCCGTTGGCGGTATCGCTGTGGAAGTCCTGCGAGGCGACACCGTTGAAGATCAGGTCGCCGACCGGGTCCGGATTGAACTGGGTGCGCGTATAGCGCGTGAAAAGCGCAACCTGATAGTCGAGCGCTCCGCCGTTGGTCCCCTGCAGCGCGACGACAGCGAAGTTGTTCAGCTCCGACTGGGTTTCGTTCAGGTTAGCGGAATCGAACGTCGGCACACCGGCGAGCATGAAGTTTGGCGTGAGGCCGGGTGTATTCGGGATCTCGAACTGGTTGGCTGCCGTGCCGAACATCACGCTCACGCGCGTGAGCGGGTTGATGATGTACGACATATATCCGAAGGCATTGCCCTGGCGCGTGTGATCGCGGATCGGGCTCGGCGATGCGGTGGGCGCCTCGATGCCCAGATTGTTTTCGCCCAGCGAGCCGCTGAAGAAATAGCTGAAATCGCCCTTGCTGCCGTAGATATCGGCGCTCGTCTGGATGGTCTGGTGGCTGCCGCCATAGACATCGATCGAGCCGCCGTTGCCGAGGTCGCCCGATTTGGTGCGGATATCCACGATGCCGGCAGTGCGGTAGCCGTATTCGGCCGGCAGCGCGCCGGTCAGGAGATTCACCTGGTCGATGATGCGTGTATCGAGCGATTGCCCGAAACCGCTGATCGGCTCGGGAATCAGAATGCCGTTGATCCGGTATTGGAGGTCGGCGTGGTCGCCCCGCACATGCAGCTGGCCATATGAGTCGTCCGCGACGCCGGGGGCCTGCAGCAGCACCTGGTTCAGCGGCGTGTTTTGGCCCTGTGGCATGGCCTGGATGTCGGCCTGGGTGATCCGGTAGATGCTGCTGCCAGTCTCCGGTAGCAGGCCGTTGCGTGCCTCGTTCAGGCGCTGCGCATTGACCTGCACGTCGAGCGTGTCGCCCTTGCTCAGAACCACTGCCACGTTGGCTGGACTCGCAGGCGCGGTGGTCGCGATCTGCGAGGCGGCGGTAAAACCAGGTGCCGTTACGGACACTGCGTAAGTGCCAGTGGCGACGTGAAGGAGTTTGAAGTGTCCAGTCGCATCGGTCGTGGTCTGTCCTGCCTCCGTGCCGTTCGCGTCCTGGAGCACGACGGCAGCGTGGTCCACCGGCTTGCCGGCCATGTCCTTCACTGTGCCGTTGAGCGTGGCGTTGGCGTCTGTGGCCCGCACCGGGCTGGCTGTGATCATGGCGAACGTGACAAACGCCGCGCGGGCGATGAGTGTGCGGTGGATCATGATGCGGTAGGGAAGAGTTATTGTTTCCGGGCGCTCCTCACAAAGTTTCGGCTTGCCTCGGGATCTAAATGAAATGATATAACATTGCATTTAGATCCCGCCATAGTCGCTGAATAAAAAGCTGAAGGCTCGTTATGAAATAAATATGAAAGTAAGTTGTCGGTTATTTTAAATACCAGGTGCATGAGTGCCGACGCACCTTCGCGCCGAGCGCTTTATGCGATCGCTGCCGATTGCAGCGGCGGCGCAGCCTCGAGCCGATATGCTGACTGTCGCCGCGCTGGCGCTGCCGTTCGCATGCGTTGCGCCGCTGCTGCTGGTCGCACACGGCGTTTTGCCGTTGTGGTCGGCAGCGGCGCTCTTGTGGTCGGGCGCGCCGCTGCTTGCCTTGCTGTATCTCCCGCAACGTTATGCGCCCCGACAATCCGTCTTGCTCGGCACGATGTCGGCCGCTGTCTGGGTCGCTGTCGTCTGGCAATTGTTCACTTGATCGACTCCACCATGCTTCGATTCGAAAACCTCAGCAAACGCTATGGCGAGCGCGTTATCTTCCAGGGACTGCATGACGCTTGCGGCGCTGGATGCGTGGCCCTATGCGATGAAAACGGCAGTGGCAAGTCCACGTTGCTCGGCATCCTCGCCGGAGCGATCGACGCAGACGAGGGGGAGGTATGGCTCGACGGTCATTCGCTGCGCGCCGATCCGCTCAAGGCGAAATCCGCGCTGGCCTACGTGCCCGACGACTGCATGGCGTATCCGTTCCAAACGGGTCGGGCGTTTCTCGAACTCGTGGCGTCGACAAAGAAGACAACCCTCGATACGCGCACGCTCGATCTTGCGCACCGCTTCGGCCTCGCGCCGCACCTCGAGAAGCGCTTCGAGCAGATGTCGCTCGGCACCCGCAAGAAAATATTCCTGACGGCGACCACGCTGGGCGAGCCCGCCGTCATCATCGCGGACGAACCGGGCAACGGACTGGACGCCGCCGCGCGCGCTGTTCTCATCGAGCTATTCAAGAATCTGGCCAAAGACAGTGCGGTCTTTTTTTCGAGTCACGACTTGCAGCTTGCGCGAGCTTGTGAGGCAAAAGTCACCAGTTTTGCCGATCTTGGTATGGCCGTATGAGACGCAGCCCAATTGCACACAGCCGTGACTCGATCTGTCGCGCGTAGTGGTCTGCCGGTCGGGCTGCCCGTCTATGGCTAAGTCGAGCGGTCGCGATTGCGCGCGCGCGTGGCGCCCGTGATCACCGCGACGCCGAGCAGTATCACCGCCACGATCTCGATGATGTGCAGCGCAACATGTAGCGCCATCAATGCCCACGCCACGCCGCCGATAAAAATGATCCATCCGATCAGATAGATGAGCAGGGTCATCGTTCTTCTCCTCGTGATTACGGCCTGGGTGCATTGCATACGACACCTTTGGCGAAAGAGCGATCAACGAGCCTTTCACCAGGTACATTGTGTCGAAGCACATTGCGCGCCTGACGTCGCCATGGCGCGCGGCGCATCTGAGGCCGACGAATGGACACTTTTTTTGAGGATGCCGAACGGAATTGAATGTGCGGGGTGCACACGCGGTAGCTGAGCACGCGCAAGACGCCGCGTCACCCGCGCCGTCACTGCGTACGTTGTTGCGCCCCGCGCTGGCGGCGGAGGCTGATGTGCCGATAAGGTTTGCTAACCACGCATATCGGCAGTCCTGACAAACGGCCAGCCGCGCCTCGGAAGTCTGTTGTTTCCATCAGGCTTCTATTCGAGCAACGACAGCAGATCGTCTGGCAGAACGGCGCGCGGGCTAGTTAGTGCCCATGCGCCTCGCGGAATCCGGCGTCCTTTTCGAGTCGGCGACCGTGGGTGCCGACGTGGAATCCCGCCGAGATCACAAACAGGACTCCGGCGAATGGCCAGATATAGATTGCCAGCGAGAAGCAAACCCAAATCGCTTCTTGTGGCGGATACGCCTGGAGCGCCCAGACAAGACAGGCAACTGGCAACAGCATCAGACACAGCGCCGACCGGGTGAGAAAAGTGGCGGCTCTTGCTTTCTTTAGCGTCTCTGCTTGCATGCCTGGCTCCATGGGGAATGGCATTGGGACATAGAGTCGCATGGCGACCATTTGTCGCATACTTAGTAATATCCCTGACAGGTGCCACTTTTGCGCACTGCAATCTGCGAAAAGGATTCGTGATGCTGCATAGCCTTTCCGAATCGATCGTAGTTCTGATCGACTTGCAAACGAGACTGATGCCCGCGATTCACGACGGCGCATCCGTTACCGCGCAAGCCCTCAGGCTCGGGCGGATTGCTCGAGGTCTCGATGTTCCGGTCATCGGGACAGAACAGAATCCGGGCGCACTCGGCGAAAACGCGCAGGAAATAAAAGATCTGTGCTCGATGACTGTTGCGAAGCACCATTTCGACGCTACCGTCGATGGTCTGTTTGAAGCGCTGCCTGAAGGGCGAACCCGAGCCATCGTCGCGGGATGCGAGGCGCATGTCTGCGTACTGCAAACGGCGATCGGTTTGCTGCATCGCGGCCTATCGGTCACTCTCGTTATCGATGCGATGGGTTCGCGCAAAGCCGTCGACAAAGAGGCGGCCATTGCGCGGCTGAACAAGGCGGGCGCCGAAGTGGCGACGGTCGAGATGGTGGCATTCGAATGGCTGCGCTCGAGCCAGCACCCGCGATTCCGCGACATACTGCAGTTGATCAAGTAAGCGGCCACAAGCAGTGCGATCATCGGCAAAACGCAGCGCCAGCGAGCAAGGCAAGCATCGTCGGCGGCGCGAGATACTCGACCAACGTCCAGACAATAAGCGCTACGAACGAAATGGCCAGCATGGCCTGCATGATGCGCACGGCCAACGCCTCGCTCACGAAGGCTGGCCCGCGATCATGGCGTGCTGCACGACCCGCTCGTCGTCGATCGGCAGATGCATCAACCCAGCGATGATGCCGAGCGCAATCGAGCCCTGCCAGAGCAGGCCGTAGCTATGCGTCGCGTCGAACACCACGCCGCCCAGCCAGACGCCAAAGAAACTCCCGATCTGATGCCCGAGAAACACGAAGCCGAATAGCGTCGAGATATAGCGCACGCCGAACATCTGCGAGACGATCCCGCTCGTCAGCGGCACGGTGCCGAGCCACATGAATCCCATCGCGAACGCGAACACATAAAGCGTGAGGGGCGAGAGAGGCAAGGCGAGGAACAGCGCCATTACGCCCGCCCGTGCGAAGTAGATCCCCGAGAGCAGATACTTGCGGCGCAGAAATCCCCCCGCGTAACCGCATAGAAACGTGCCCGCCGTGTTGGCCAGCGCGATCAGCGCGAGCGCCAGACTCGCTTCGCGCGCACTCATGCCTTTGTCGAGCAAATACGCCGGCAGGTGCGCGCCGATGAACGCAAGCTGGAAGCCGCACGACAGAAATCCCAGATTGAGCAGCCAGAACCCGCGATGCGCAAACGCCTTTCCAATCGCACCGCGTAGTGTGTCGTGCGTATCGATCGCGCCGCCGCGCTCCACCGGACGATCGCGCAGCCACGCCGCGAGCGGCGCGCTTGCAAGCATCACGGCGGCGAGCACGAGAATCGCGGTGACCCAGCCGAATCTGCCGATCATCCCTTGTGTGAGCGGCACGACGCAGAACTGGCCAAGGCCGCCGAACATGCCCGCCACGCTCAGCGCCCAGCTACGCTGATCGGCTGCAAAGAGCCGGGAGAGCGCACCATAGACCGCACCGAACGCCGTTCCGGACAATGCAACGCCGAGCACCACGCCCACGCCAAACGTGTAGACGGCAGGTGTCGCGCTCAGTGCCATCATGGTCAGGCCGAGCGCGTAGAGCAGCGCGCCCGCGAAGATCACGCGCGCGGAGCCGAAGCGGTCGGAGATCATGCCCGTGAGTGGCTGTGCAATGCCCCACAGCAGGTTTTGCAGCGCGAGCGCGAGGCCGAACGTCTCGCGCGACCACCCGCGATCGAGCGTGACGGGCAACAGAAAAAGCCCTTGCACGTTGCGCACGCCGAGCGCCGCCCCCATCACCACGCCACCGGCGATCACGAGCAGCCAGCGGCGGCGCCATGCATCGTCCATTCCGGTCATCGTTCACCTCCTCGCACTGGGTGATTCACTGTTGCGCAGCGTTGCGCCTAGTAGAGCGTAGGGAGGCGAGTGGGCTCAAGCGAGTTTCAGGCATGCTTCGCATGCGTAATGCTCATGCGATTTGGCTTTGGCGAGCCTGTTCGACGATCCAGTCGATGACGGCGCGTACGTCGTCGCGCGGCGCTTCGTCGGCTTGATGGAGCCAGTAGGCATAGCCAGTCGGGCCCTCGGCGTGCATGTTGCCGACGGCGGCGAGCCTTCCGTCGGCAAGCAGCGGCTGGACGAGGGCGAGGCGCCCGAGTGCGATACCGCGGCCGGCAATGGCGGCCTGAATGACCTGATCGTACTGGTTGAAACGCAGCACGCCGCGAAGAGCCGCGCTGTCGAGCCCGCGCGGGCCCAGATGATCCGCCCAGCGAAGCATCGGGCGGCGCACGCCGTCGAATTCGAGCAGCGCGTGGCGCGCGAGCGTGGCCGCGTCGAGCTTCTTCACATTCAACGACGGATGCGCGACCGGCAATACGTATTCGTCGTACAGATGCACCGCGCGATTCGCAGCCTCCGGAGCGATACGGGCCGGCGCGTAGCGCAAAGCGAGATCGATGCCTTCGGCGCGCAGATCGAGCACCTTCTCGGAGGTCGCAAGGCGCAGATCGATATCGGGAAGCAGGCGTTGCAACTCACCGATACGCGGCAGCAGCCACAAGCCGGCAATGCCGATGCTGGCGGTGATCGTCACCGGCTGGCGCGTCTGCGGCGCGGCCAGCGCGCCGACGATCTCCTGCATCTGCTGCACCGCGCTGTCCGCAACGCGCAGCAGGCGCTCGCCCTCCGGTGTGAGCGAGATCGAACGATAGCCACGGTTGAAGAGGCGCACGCCTAGCGCCTCTTCAAGCGCGGCGATCTGGCGGCTCACCGCGGATTGCGTCACGCACAGGTCGTCGGCGGCGAGCGTGATGCTCATGCGCCGGCCCACCGCAACGAAACCGCGAATGAGATCCAGAGGAGGGAGTTTCACGAGCGATACCGACATGCGTTTTCCTCATGCGAAAGCTGCGCAAAGATTGATTGAACCGGCGGGCAAGGTCAAGTGAAATCGGCACTCCGGTTTCTTCATGGAGCACGTTCATGCATTCAGCCGATCCAGGCGAGGCGTGTCCTCTCGCCGTCGCCATCACAGCCGCCGATGACTTTACGCTTCGCGCTTATGTGTGGCGTCGTCACGCCGTGCTGAACGCGGACGAGTCGCGTCCGGCGGTCATCGTCAATTCGGCCACGTCGGTGCGCTGCCACTACTATTTCCGCTTTGGCGCATGGCTGCACCAGCAGGGTTTCGACGTGCTGGTCTACGACTACCGTGGCATTGGCGCTTCGCAGCCCGTTACGCTCGCAACGCTCGATGCGAGCTGGCTGGAATGGGGCGAACGCGATTTCGAAGCGGTGCTGCGCTACGCACGAATCATGTTCCCCGGGCAGCCGATCGACGTCGTGGGGCATAGCATTGGCGGCTTCCTGATCGGGCTCGCGCCGTCGAATCATCTCATTCGCCGCGTCTTCACCGTCGGTACGCAGTACGCGTATTGGCGCGATTACGCGCCGCGCAGCATGCCGCTCATGCTCTGGAAATGGCATGTCGTGATGCCGGTTTTAACCGGCCTGATGGGGTATTTCCCCGCATCGTGGTTCGGATGGATGGAGGACACGCCGCGCGGCGTCGTGTACATCTGGAGCCGGGGCCGCGCCCGCTTTGAAGACACGCTCAGCAAAGGGTCGCTCGCGCGCACGCCGGCGCAGCGCGCGGACATCGTCGCTCGCTTTGGCAAAATGCATGCGCCCATTCTTGCAGTCAGCTTCCCCGATGATCCGTTTGGCACGATCCGGGCGATCGAACGCACGCTGCGTTATTTCACACAGAGCCACTCGACACATGTACGCATAGCACCCGCCTCAATTGGCGAGCGGAGCATCGGACACTTCGCGTTTTTTCACTCGCGATTCGAGCGCAGCCTGTGGCCGCTCGCGCGGCATTGGCTGGCCGATGGCAGCGTCATTGCGACGACGCCGGCAACTACGCACCCGAGTCCCAGCCACGCCGAGGTCGAGAGCGATTCACCGAGCCACGCAATGCCTATCGCCACGCCGATTGGCACGCGCAAATAGGCCTGCGCGGTAGTGCCAATCGAGCCGAGCGTCTGGACGAGCCGGAAGTAAATGACGAACGCGATCGCCGTGGAAAAAACGGCGAGCGCGATCAGCGCTGTCATCGATCGCAATGACGGATGAAGCGTCCACGGGCGGTCAACGATCAGGCTCACGGGGACCAGCAGGATTGCGCCCACCATGAGCGATCCCGCAGCGGGAGCGACTGGCGCGAGTCCCTTGAACGATCGACCGTAGATCGCACGCCGGCGTAGCAAATCGTCGCGGCGACGATCGCCAGTTGCGCAACGAGTTGCCTGCCGAGTCCTTCGAATGCGCTCACGCCAACCACGAGGCATATACCGGCCAGGCCCGCGGCGATGCCGAACAGCTTGCGCATGGTGACGCGTTCGTGGCGGGTAATCAGCCACGTTCCGAGGAACGCCATGACAGGTGAAGTCGAATTGAGGATGGTCGCCAGACCGGCTTCCACCGAACGCTCGGCCCACGCGATCAAGGTAAAGGGAATCACGCTATTGAGCAGCGCCTGCACGGCGAAGCGCCGCCACACGGCCGGGTCTCGCGGTATGGGAATGCGCTGCCACAGCATCCAGAGCAGAAGGAGCGTTCCGGCGATCAACGTCCTCGCGGCGATGAGCGTGAGCGGCGGGATGGTCGCCACGCCGACTCTAATGAACGTATACGACGCTCCCCAAAGGGTTGAAAGTGCGAGGAGCGAAAGCAGGTCGAGACCGGTCGATTTGCTCTCAGTCGTGGCTTGCATGCTGGTCGATGGATTGCGCGGATCGAGGTGAGATTACGGGGCCACGCGCCAAGGGTAGCGCGCGTACCGAGAGTATGCGGGCATCTTCGATACGAATATTTCGGCCTGGAATGAAATGTGGATTGTCGACGCTGCGAGGAGAGCGATGGGATCGTTTGATCGCTGAACGACACGCAACGCCCGGGCGTTGCGTGTCGATGAACAGAATCAGGAAGCGACGCTCAATGCGTCTTCCTGCTGCGTGGCGAAGCGGTTCGCGGGACGAGGCAAGCCAAGATGCTCGCGCAACGTGCGCCCCGTATATTCCGTGCGAAAGAGTCCGCGTCGCTGCAATTCGGGCACCACGTACTGCACGAATTCGTTGAGGCCACCAGGCAGCCACGGCGACATGATATTGAAGCCGTCGGCGCCTTCTTCCTCGTACCATTGCTGAAGCTGGTCGGCAATGCTTTGCGGCGTGCCGATCACCTGTTGATGCCCGCGCGCCCCCGCAATGCGCAGATAAAGATCGCGTATCGTGAGGTTGTCGCGCCGCGCGAGATCGAGCAGCAAGCGTTGTCGGCTCTTGCCGCCGTTGGTTTCCGGCAGGTCGGGCACGGGGCCATCCACGGGATACTGCGAGAGGTCGAGGCCGCCCGACATGTTCGAGAGCAGTTGGAGTCCCACGCTCGGATGGATCAGCGCCTGCAACGCGTCGAACTTCTCCTGCGCTTCTTCCTGAGTCCGGCCGATCACGGGGAAAATGCCCGGCATGATCTTGAGATGCTCGGGGCGGCGGCCGTAACGCGCGAGCCGCCCTTTCACGTCGCGATAGAACTGCTTCGCTTCATCGAGCGTTTGATGCGCGACGAAAATCACTTCTGCGGTTTGCGCCGCGAGCTCCCTGCCGGCTTCCGAAGCGCCCGCCTGCACCACAACGGGCCAGCCTTGCGGCGAACGCGCGACGTTGAGCGGACCGCGCACCTTGAAGTGCTTGCCGCGATAGTCCAGCGTGTGTAGCTTCTCCGGGTCGAAGTAGATGCCGCTCGCCTTGTCGCGAATGAAGGCGTCGTCCTCCCAGCTGTCCCAAAGCCCGATGGCCACGTCGTAGAACTCTTTCGCGCGCTCGTAGCGCACGGCGTGATCGAGATGCTTGTCGAGGCTGAAGTTGTGCGCTTCGGTTTCGGTGCTCGATGTCACGAGATTCCAGCCCGAGCGGCCGCCGCTCAGATAGTCGAGCGAGGCGAACTTGCGGGCCACGTTATAGGGCTCGTTGAATGACGTCGACACCGTGGCGATGAGCCCGATGTGCTTCGTGACCACCGATAGCGCGGAGAGTAGCGTGATCGGCTCGAAATGATCGGCGCGGGCGGTGCGCGAGAGCGAAGGCACATGCGTGTCGCGCACGCTCACGCTATCGGCGAAAAAAATGGTGTCGAATTTGGCGCGCTCGGCCGTTTGCGCCAACTCGGCGTAGTGCGCGAAATCGAGGCCGCCAGCCGCGTGTGCGTCGGGGTGACGCCACGCGGCGATATGGTGTCCCGTCTCCATCAGGAAGGCGCCGAGGCTCAATTGTCCCTGACGTCGTGGTGCTGGGCTCATGCGTGCTCCTCGATTGTGGTTGACGTTCGCTACGCAATGGAATGTGAGGATTCAATGCGCCAGCGGCTTGTGCGCCGTGGCGATGATCATGCGCCGCGTGAGTGCATAGCCGCGCGCGCTGCGATGCGGTTCGAGCGCGCTCGCGAGCCGTGCGCGCACGCGCGCAATGTCCTCGGGCGTGAGCGAGGAGAGGAAATTGCCGAAGGAACTGGACCGGCTGAAGGCGAGCACGTCGTCGACGTTGTCGAAGGTGTCGCCGAAGGTGCGAATCTCGTTGTGCGTCACGGCGAAGCCGGCGCCCTGGAGCAGGGCTGCCGAGCGCTCTCGCGTGAGCTTGTTCGGCGCACCGATACCAGCGCGCTGCCATTCGGGCTCGCCAGCAAATAGCGCATGCAGCACGACATGCAGGTCGTGTGGCGCTTCTTCTGGCATGGTCGTGAAGCCGATCCGGCCACCTGGCTTGAGCACGCGCCACGCTTCGCGCAGCGCCTGAGCCTGATCGGGGATCCAGTGAATCACGCTGTTGAGATACACCACGTCGTAATGCGCATCGGGCACCGCTTCCAGCGCTTCGGCGCGGCCAACGCGCGCGGCGAATCGGCCCTGCGCGCGTTCGAGCGCGCGTTGCACGCGCAGCGGCAACGGATCGAGCCCGAGCACTTCACCGTGTGCGCCCACGCGCTGCGCCGCCGATTCGGTGAGGCGGCCCGTGCCGCAACCCACGTCGAGCACACGTTCACCTTCGTGCAAGCCGAGCACGTCGAGCAGTTGCAGACCGTGATGAAACTGGCGAATGCCAAGCCGGTCGTATTCTTCGACGAGCGTGGCGGAATCGAGTTGAAGGCTGGGGGTGTTCGACATATCGTGATCCTGACCAAAGTTTGGCAGGGCCATTCTTGCCGATCGGTATGCTCACCGCAAACAAGCAATTGAGCTATTCATAGTTGCGCGAGTGCATTCTTGACGATTCCGCCGCTACTGCGGATTTTTCAAGCTGGGGGGCAGTTCCTTGCTCCGCAATCGAACGAATGACGCGTGCCGGATTGCCACCGACAAGCGTATTCGGGGGAACGTCTTTGGTGACCACCGATCCCGCCGCCACCACCGAGTTCTCGCCGACTGTTACGCCGCCGATGATGGTCGCGCCGGCGGCGATCCAGACGTTCCTCTCAATCACGATGGGCTTTGCGATGACGCCGTCGCGCCGTCGGGAAGGTTCGATGGGGTGGCCGGACGTGATGAGGCTGACGTTCGGGCCGATCATCACGTCGTCGGCAATGTCGAGGCCGCCCAGGTCATAGAACGTGCAATTCTGGTTGACGAAGACATTGCGCCCGACGCGGATCTCGACACCGCCGGTCGTGTAGAACGGCGGTATCAATAGAAAGCTGTCGTCGACCTTCTTGCCGATGAGTTCACTGAACAAGGCCCGGACTTCATCGGCATCGTCGAAGGTCAACCGGTTGATCGTGGCGGTGATCGCCATCGCTCGTTTGAGGTTTGCGGTCATCGCCGCGGATTCCGGCGTTCGCCTGGGAACCATCGTGGTGCGATCGTCATTCGCCATGCGTCGTTTTGCTCCAGTGATACGCCGGATCGTGTGCCTTAGAGGTTGATCTGTCCACCCATCTCGACAACCCGGTTCGCGGGCAGGCTGTAGTACTCGGCCGCTTGCGCCGCGTTGCGCGCCATGAACGCGAAAAGCTTCTCGCGCCATAACGACATGCCTTTGCTCTGTGCCGTTGCGAGGATCGTGTCGCGGGCCAGGAAGAACGACGTTGCTGCGGGCTCGTACTGCCATGTGGGTATCTGTTTCTGCACGAGCAGAAGCAGTGCCGGCACGTTGGGCATTTCCATGAAGCCATGGCGCGCCGCGACCGCGTAACATCCGTGCCCAAGATCGCTAACCGAGACTTTGTCGCTTTCGGGTACGTGCGGAACGTTCTCGGTTGTGCCGGCCAAAAAGATATTGGTCTCGTGCATCACGCCGTTGTGCTTGAGATTGTGCATGAACGCGCTCGGCGTCATGCCGGGCACACCGCCCGGAAACACCGCCGTTCCGCCCACGCGGGGAGGCGGGTGCGATCCATCGCACAACGAGTGAATGAATGCCGGAAGCGGCAGGTTGTCGCTTTTCACGCGCTCGACGACCATTTCCCGCCCGCGATGCCATGTCGTCATGATGGTGAACAGCACGCCGCCTGCCAGTAGCGGAAACCATCCGCCATCGAGGATCTTGCCCGCATTGCTCGCGACGAATATCGCATCCACGACGGCCAGCGGCCCGATCACTGCCAGCGTTGCGACTGGTTTCCAGTTCCACAGGCAGTGGGTGATGAAGTACATGAGCAGCGTCGTGAGCAGCATCGTCGAGGCGACGGCAATGCCATAAGCGGCCGCAAGGTTATCGGAAGACCGGAAGAACACGACGAGGAATACGACCGCCGCATAGAGCGATATGTTGATGAACGGTACGTAGACCTGGCCGACTTCGTGTGTTGAAGTATGGATGACGGGGATGCGGGGCAGCAACCCAAGCTGGACAGCCTGCTTCGTCATGGAAAACGCGCCGGAAATGACGGCCTGCGAAGCGATGATCGTCGCCGCCGTGGCCAGCAGCACCAACGGAAGCAGTGCCCAACCCGGCGCCTGGGAGAAGAATGGCTGCGTGAGCGCCGAAGGCGTCGAAAGCACGAGCGCGGCCTGGCCAAAGTAGTTGAGAATGAGGCTTGGCAGGACGAGCAGCAGCCACGCGAGCCGGATGGGTGTCTTGCCGAAGTGCCCCATGTCAGCATAGAGCGCTTCGCCCCCCGTCAACGCGAGGAACACGGAGCCGAGGACGACGAACGCCGTACCGGGTGCGTGCGCAACGAAGCTCAAGGCGTAAGACGGTAATGCGCCTCGCAAAATGCCGGGGTTGCGTGCGATATGAGAAACGCCGAGTACGGCGAGAGTCAGGAACCAGACAATCATGACCGGTCCAAAGACTTTTCCGACCGTGGCCGTGCCGTGTTTTTGAAGCTTGAACAGGCCGGTCAGGATAACGAGTGAGATCGGCACGACCCACGTGGCCAGATGAGGATCCACGAGTTCGACGCCTTCCACTGCCGAGATGACCGAAATCGATGGCGTGATCATCGAGTCGCCATAAAACATCGCGGCGCCGAACACGCCGAGCGTCAGAAGCACGGTGCGCAGACGCACGGGCGCCACGCGAGCGGCCAATGCCGTGAGCGCCAGAATGCCACCTTCGCCGTCATTGTCCGCACGCATGACGAAGCTTACGTACTTGAGCGTCACGACAATGATGATCGACCAGAGGATCAGCGACACGATCCCGAATACGTTGGTCTGGCTAATTCCGCCGGCGGCTTTCAGGCATTCGCGCAATGTGTAGAGCGGGCTGGTTCCGATGTCGCCGAAAACGACGCCTATGGCGCCCAGAATCAGGGCGGGGGGAACGTCTGTAGTTTGACTGGATGAACGCGCGGATATAGAGGCCATGGGTAAGGAAAATGAAATTCAACGTCCCTCGGGACGGGCTGCGGAGCGCAAACGTCAGGCCTGGTCTCGCGGCTGATGGGGGTAACGCGGCCTCATGAAGGCTGCGTTCCGGAGGCAGGCGCCTCGTCTGCAACGTTCGCCCGATTTTCTTGGGCGTCGGGTTGCCTGAGACTCCATGTCCCCCAGATTGCAATCAGAAGGCCCCCACCAAAGCCGCAACCCAGAAGGAGCCATGTCGTCGTCATGTTGTATTCCCAAAAGTGTGGTCGAAGGCGCGGAGGCACAGCGGGTCCTGACTCGCACGCTACAATCGCTCGACAGATACTACAGGCGCATCCTTTCAGAACGCATGACCCGTCTCTCGACGCTCAAGGAAACCATTTCGCGAGGACTGCGCCGGCTCGCCCTATGGGGCCCAGGGCTGCTCGTGATGCTTGCCGACTGCGACGCCGGAAACGTCGTGACGGCCGCGCAGGCTGGCGCGCAAACGGGGCTGCGGCTCTTGCCCGTGCTGCTTGCGCTTGTCCCGCTGCTCTACATGGTTCAGGAACTGACCGTGCGCCTTGGCATATTCACCGGGCGCGGTTATGGCGAACTCATCCGCTCGCGCTTCGGACCGGTTTGGGCGGCGCTGGCCGCAGCGGGACTGGTCGTGGCCGTACTGGGGTCGCTGGTGACGGAGTTCACTGGCGTTGCCGGCGTGGGGGAAATGTATGGCGTATCGCGTTCCGTCACGCTGCCGCTCGCCGTCGTCCTGTTGACAGGCATCGTGCTCACGGGCTCGCACAAGCGCGTAGACCGGATCGCCATTGCCATCGGTGCATTCGCCCTGACGTTTTTCGCCGTCGCATGGAGTGCGCGCCACAAACTCCTGGTGATGGTCCCGCAAATGACTCACCTGGCAGCAGGCGGCCGTGAAGCCGGCTATCTGGCGGCGGCGCTCATTGGCGCGACGTTCAATCCATGGATGGTGTTCTATCAGCAGGCGGCGGTCGCAGATAGCCTCACGGCAAATGACTTCACGTCGGCCAGAGTCGAGACGGCGGTCGGCGCCGTCCTTACGCAATTGCTGACGGCAGCGGTGCTCGTCGCTGCGGCGGCGACGTTGTCGGCGCATGGCGAGGCGCGCTCCCTCGACAGCATCGGCGAAATCAGCAGTGCACTCGTTGCTGTTACGGGCCCGTTCGCAGGCCGCCTGCTATTTGGCGCGGGCGTGCTCGGCGCGGCCTTGGTGGCAGCCATCGTGAGTTCTCTCGCGCTGGCATGGGGGCTTGGCGATGTGTTCGGGTATCGGGCATCGCTCGAGGACCGTCCCGACCGCGCGCCCTGGTTCTACGGCGCGTATGTGCTGGCCGTTGCAGGCAGTGCCTGGGCTGTCTGGCTCGCGCCCGACCTCGTTTCCCTGAACGTTGCGGCGCAAGTGGTCAACACGTTGATGTTGCCGCTCGTGTTGGGATTGCTCGTCGCCCTTAGTCTCACCGCGCTGCCGCAACGGTATCGGCCTCGCGGGGTTTATCTGTGGCTCGTTATTTTCGTGGGGGCGGTTGTGTGTGCCGTTGGTGTCTGGGGCGCGGTGCAGGGTCTGCCTCCTTCATCCGCGATCCCTGGCTTACAGATTCTTTAATAATGCGAAGTAGACGGCGGCAAACACCAGGACAATGCCGATGTTCACGGCCAGCCTTAGCCAGAACAGATTTTTGAGGAAAATGACATCCACACCGACGACAACGGCTATCAACAACAAAATATAAATCGCAACGTACACGTTTCTCATCATTTCAATCGCCGGTCAAACGATCCCGGTTGCTAGCTGCCGTGGAATCAGGATACGCCCAGACCACGCCTGCCTGCACATGCGTATGTTTCGATTCATTCGACAGCCTGGTGCGGCGCATCAGCCAACGTCGCCCGATGCTGCCGAACACGCGTTTCCGGGTTTCTGTTGTTTTGTTGCTATCTTGCTGAAATCGATGTTGTGAAAGGCTTTTCTGGCTATAGTTAAAGTGCTTTCTCATGCACTTGATGCGACGCGGTAAGATTTGCGCCTTGCATCAAGCGCGTCCGGTTTGCGCAGGGCGTTTTCGCGGTTTCCGGCGAAAAGGCTGCAAAACTAACCGACCTCTGGGAGGACCCGATGAGACGCACGAAGACGGAGTCACTGCGTTATCAGGTCGAAAAGTGGCTCGCACCCACCACGCCGGTGCACGTCACCGCGTTTGGCCATACGCCTTCGGGCAGGGCGCGCTATGTGTGCGTGGAGACGCGCCAGACAACGGGATTTCACGCGCTGTTCTTCTTTCAGCACGACGACGGTTACTGGAATGTATTTCCTCCCGTAGGTGAAGAGGCGCTGTGATGCGGTAAATATAGTTAGGTATCCAGTATAAGTACAAGCGTTTCACTGCATCGCCGCTTCCTCGATGCAGCAGAGAAAGCGCGAGGCCGCCGAGATGAGCGGGCGCTCCCGCCTTTGCACGACGTAGACGTCCATGTCGGGAAACGACTCGTGGATCTTCAGCTCACGGATCCTGCGGCGCTTCATCTCGAGCTGGAACGTCGGCAACGTGGCCACGCAAATCACATCGGTCTTCGCGATCAAGGCGACGGACGGCGCCAATGCCTGGCAGCGCATGATCCTGCTGGGTGCGGACAGACCCAGCGAATGGAAGTAGGCGCTGAACCCCTTGTCGATTTGGTCGCCGGGCTCGCAAGGCAGGAGCCATTCCGCGGTATGCAGCATCGACATCGAGCGTGCCTGCGCGAGGGGATGGCCATGGCGTGCCACGACCAGCAGCGGCATCGACATGATTTTTCGCCGCTCGACGAAATCGGGCCATTGCGTGTCCGCGACAGCCGTGATGACCGCAAAATCGGTGTCGCCGTCACGCAGTGCGTGGAGTGCGGCAGGCAGCGCCAATTCGCGAACGGTCACCGACGTATCGGGATTCTGCGCGCGAAACTGCCCAAACGCTTGGGGCAGCAAAGCACAGGCAACGGCCGACGAGACGGACACGGCGACCTCGCCGCCCGCGCCATTGAGCATGGTCGACAGTTCTTCATGAATGTGCTGCACGTCGTTGACCAGCATGCGTGCGCGGCGCTGAAATACGACGCCATATTCGGTGAGCGCGACGCCGTTGACCGAACGCACGACGAGCGGCACGCCTAGCGTCCTTTCCAGCTCGCGGATCGTGACCGTGACGGCGGGTTGCGTCAAACGCAGCGCGCGCGGCGCCATGCAAGCTGCCCTGCTCGGCGACACTCAGGAATACCCGCAATTGACGAAGTTTCATTCTGCCCCATGGGATAAAAAAGCGTTATCAAGGCCGTTTTTTTATTGCCTTGTGCGCCGGTGCGTTAGTCATGATCATTGTGACCGAACGCACGCCTCGCGTGCATCTCATCGGGGTCACCGCATGGTAATAAAAAAATATTTCTCGGCTTCCTATGCGCAGGCGCGCGCGAGATTCACGGAGGCAGCGCGCGCTGGCGGGTTCGAACTGAAGCAGATCGTGCACCCCACGGCACTTGGTCCCGATGGCGGCAGCCTGTCGATCGATCTCGCGATCCACGCGCCTGCCGGCGCTCGTGCGGTGCTCATCGTCACGTCGGGCACCCATGGGGTCGAGGGTTTCTGTGGATCGGGTTGCCAGGTCGGATTGCTCGAGGATGCGGCCTTCCTCGCCGAGGCGAAACGGCGCGGCGTCGCCCTACTGATGATTCACGGCGTCAACCCCTACGGATTCGCTCATCTGCGCCGGGTGAACGAAGACAACGTCGATCTGAATCGCAATAGCGCGGACTATGCGACGTTGGCCGATTCGAATCCCAGTTACATGGAACTCGACTCATTGCTGCTGCCCGAGGTTTGGCCGCCCGACGCGGCCAACCAGGCCGCCCTCGGCGCTTACATCCAGACGCATGGCGAAGAGGCGTTGCGCAATACGGTGTCGAAGGGACAGTACGCGGTGCCGGACGGGATGTTCTACGGCGGTGCGCTAGCGAGTTGGAGCACGCAGACCGTTCACTCGATTCTGCGCGCGCACGCGAGCGGCTATCGCCGGTTGGCGTGGATCGATCTCCACACGGGACTGGGCCCGTATGGTCACGGTGAAAAGATTTTCATGAGCACAGATCGCTCCGAACTGGAGCGAGCGCGCCATTGGTGGGGCAACGACGTGAAGCCGATCCATGAACCGGGTTCGATTTCGGCCGACGTACAAGGCCCGATCATCACGTTTTCCTGCGACGAATTCCCGGGCGTCGAAAAGACGACGCTAGGCCTCGAATTCGGGACTTACGAACCCTTGCACGTGTTGCAGGCACTCCGCGCCGATCACTGGCTCCACCGTCACCCGGAAACCGGGGCCGCCGCCGCCGCGCAGATCCGGCAAAACCTGAAGGACGCGTTCTACTGCGACAACGACGCATGGAAGGGGCTGATTATCGGGCAGATGCGTGTCGTGGCCCGGCAGGCCGTCGCTGGGCTTGCCGAAGATGATTCGGACGTAACCGTTTAGAGACGATTCCAGGTTTCATTCAGAAAGCACAGCGGGCACATGAAACGCCGGTCTCTAACGAAGCTTAAATGATAAATGTTACGGAATCCGAAATTAATATTCCGGATTAGTCATCGGCAAGACGGCGAATAACTATTTTAAAAACCATATCTAAAGGCAGGAGACTCATGAAGATGGCGCAGCAATGGAAATGGCCACTCAAGGCAGGGGTGGCCGCCGCGGCACTCTGTGTGGCAAGCGCGGCGTATGCGGACGGGAGCGTGACGCTGTACGGTATCGCCGATGTCGGCATGATGTATCTGAGTCATTCGACTCCGGAATTCAACGGTGGCACGGGGACTGGCCACGTGTTCCAGCTCACCAACGCGGGCTACTCGCCTTCGTTGTGGGGTTTGACAGGGAAAGAAGATCTGGGCGGCGGCGTCAAGGCGGAATTCAAGCTCGAAAGCGGTATCAATCTCGCCAACGGCGGTTTCGATAACCCGGGCGGCAATAATGGGCTGTTCAACCGTATCGCCGAGGTCGGATTGTCGGGCGGCTTTGGTACGGTCATGGCCGGCCTGCAGATCTCGCCGTTCTTCAACATCATTTACGCACTCGATCCGCGCGGTGCTGGCGAATTCGGCAGCATTCTCACTCCGGTCAGCGAAAACAGCCTGATCGCCGCCGTCTTCATGCCCAATGCGGTGTCTTATACGTCACCCGACATAGGCGGGTTCCAGGCGGCGGGCCTGTTCGCACTGGGGGGTGTCGCGGGCTCCTTCCAGACCGGCCGCGCGTGGTCGGTCAGCGCGAGGTACACCAACGGCACGTTCCTCGCCGCGGCGGCGTACATCAGCGCCAATAACGCAGCCGATAGTGCACTCGCGAGCATTGGAGAACTCTATCCGATCAACGTCCGCGCTTATACCGCGGGGATGAGCTACAAATTCGGCGGGCTGATTGCCAAGGCCGCGTTCGCCAACTTCAGGGCGAACAGTGTGCCGGTGTCGGTGAACCCGGCACTGATGTATTCGACCAATACCAGTGTGAACATCTATAGCGGCGGCTTCGACTATTTCCCGCTGCCGTACCTCGATCTGAATGCTGGCGTGTATTACCAGCAGGACCGCGTGAACTCCGGGGGGCACTCGGTGATGGGCGCGATCGGCTCACAGTTCTTCCTCTCGAAGCGCACGGCGCTATATGCGCAGGTCGGTCTCGTCAACAACACGTGCGCGCACAACGGTGTGTGCCTGGGTTCGGGTCTTTCCGTCGAGAGCGGCGGTAGTGGAGTGGGAGGGCTGCAAGGCCTCGGGTTGGCTGCCGAAGGCCTCGGCCTGCCGCCGGGCACGACGGTCGGCGCCAACGTCGGCATTCGCACGACCTTCTGATCCGGGCAACGCCCAACAATCAAAATGGAGCAACATGACCATGGGTATTCAAAAGCTCGCCGTTATTGTCGGCGCTGCCGCGGCGTTGGCCAAGGCCGTACGCAAGGCGTGGCCGGGGTGGCGTCGGTCAACAATGCGCTGACGATCAAGGCCGTCGCGCATTAGCCAGGGTACGCAGGGAATCCGCCTGGCTCTCGCATTGGCTTACGTGCGGGGATCGTTCGCATGTGTGCGTCGATGCAGCGGTCCCAGCGCGGTGGAGAGCAGCGCGCAAGGCAGCAGGATCGCGACGAGTGCGAACATCGCCGTCCTGAATGCATGCGCGTAGTCGGTGACGCCGGGCGCCACGCCGAGCTTCGAGAAGAACAGGCCGCCTAGCGTTGCAGCACCGACGGCGGCGCCGATCTGCAGCGTTGCCGTGACCATGCCCGAGGCGATGCCCGCGCGCTCGGGCTCCACTTCGGCAAGCACGATGCGCACGACGGAGGGCAAAACGAGCCCCTGGCCTATGCCGATCGCCGCGAGTCCCAGATAGAACCCAGGGCCGGGCTCCGCAACGCCCGCGAGCGCAGCCGCAATGGCGAGCCCGCTCGCGAGCAGCACGAAGCCCAGCGTCAGCACGCGATAGCCGCCGAACCGGTGCACGAGGCGCGGCATCAACAGCGGGCTGGAAAGAAAACCGATGCCGAACGGCAGGATCGCGAGTCCCGAAGCGAGCGGCGTCCAATGCAGGCCGCCTTGCAGATAGATGCCGTAGGTCAGGAAGAACGCGCTCATCGTATAGAAGAGGAACGCCAGCACGAGGCCGAGCGCGATGACCGGATTGCGGAAGAGGCGCACGTCGAGCAGGGGATCTTTGCCGTTGACGAGGCTGCGCCACTCCACGCGCAGCAGCAGACCGAGCATGGGCAGCGAGCCGATGAGGCAGGCGAGCATCCACAACGGCCAGCCGGACTCGCGCCCGCGCGTGAGCGGATAAACGAGCATCAGCAGAAACAGCGAAAGCAGCAGGGTGCCCGGTACGTCGATGTGCTTGCCGCGCGGCGGCCGGCTTTCTGGAATGAAGCGCCAGCTGCCGATGAGCGCGAACACGCCGATAGGCAGGTTGACGAGAAAGATCGCGCGCCAGCCCAGACCGAACGGGTGCAGGCTGATGAGCGCGCCGCCGCCCAGCTGGCCGATCACGGCGGCCACGCCGAAAACGAAGGCGTAAAGCCCCATCACGCGCACCTGCTCGTGCGGCGTGAATACGCTGCGGATCGTGGCCAGCACCTGCGGCGCGAGGGTCGCGGCGAACAGGCCTTGCAGGATGCGCCCGGCGACGAGCGCCGTGCCGCTGGTGGCGAGGCCGCAGAACGTGGAGGCGACGACGAACCCCGCCATGCCCACCATGAAGATGCGCTTGCGGCCGTACAGGTCGCCGAGGCGCCCGCCCGTGATCAGCATGACGGCATTCGCGCACGCGTAGGCCGAGACGACCAGCTGGAGTTCGGACGCGTTTGCGCCAAGTCCGTCGCGGATGGCGGGCAGCGCCAGGTTCACGATGAAGTAGTCGAGCGGCGGCAGAATCGCGCCCACCAGCAAAACGACCAGCGCCCAGCCGTGATGGCCGTGGCTGGCATCGGCGGCGGCGCGAGGCGCCACGGCGCAGGCGGCGTACGTATTGTCAGACATGAGTGTGCTCAGCGATAAAGGGCCGGATTTCGTCAGGCTGCACTATCCAGCGGACGCGCAGCGTGAGCGTCTAGTCGACATTGTGATCAACCTCGATCTAACGGAAAAGCGGGAATTGGTGGTACTATCAATCGAGTTACTCGATGGATGTGGAATGTCATGCGTGGCTTCGAATTCGACCAGTTGAAGACGTTCGCGGCCGTGGCGAACGTGGGCAGCCTTTCGGCGGCGGCGCCGCTGCTGCATCTTTCGCAATCCACGATCAGCGAGCAGGTGCGCAAGCTCGAGGCGCGCGCGGGCATGCCGCTTTTCGTGCGCAGCAAGCGTGGCGTGGAGCTTACGCCCGCGGGCACACGTCTGCTCGAACATGCGCGGCGCCTCGTGGCGCTCAACGAAGCCGCCTTCGACGACGTGCGCGGCCAGGCCATCAAGGGCGAGCTGCGCGTGGCGATCACCGAGTACTTCCGCACCAACGAGGTGGCCGGTTTGCTCGTGCGGCTGCGCGACTGCTATCCGCAGCTGAGCTTGCATGTGAGCGCGATGAAGAGCGCCGATATCGAGGTCGCGTATGCGAAGCGGCAGGTCGATCTCGGCGTGGTCATGCACCTGTCGAGCGGCCCGTTCCGGCCTGCGGCCACCGACGCGGACGCGCGCTGGGAGTTGCTGCGCGAACCGCTCTACTGGGTCGCGTCGCCGACGCTCGCCGAGCAGTTGCCGCAAGCGTTGCCGCTCGTGCTGCTGCCGGGCGACTGCATGATGCACCAGGTCGCGGTGCGCTCGCTCGAAGAAAGCGACATACCCTACGTGCTCGTTCACAGCGCGTCGGGCGTGGCCGGGCTGCAGTCCATGCTCGCAGCCGGTCTGGGCGTGGGATGCCTGTGCGCATCGGCAATCGGCGAGGGCCTCGTGCGGCTCGGCCCGAAGCACCGGCTGCCGGTCCTGCCCGACGCGGTGTTCTCGCTCGTGCCGCCGCATCCCGGCGAACGGGACGCCGTGACACAAGCGAGGGAAGTGCTGGCGCGGCAACTGCTGGTGTGATGCGGGTGCCGCGCCGGCGTGCTTCGCGCCTCAATGCGGCACGTTCACGACGCCGTCATTCGCGCGAATCGCATTGCTGCCCGGATTCTCCACAATGGCCGGCAGGTTCGCGAGACCCAGCGGCGGCGCGGCGCCCGGGCTGCCGCCCCGCGGGATCGTGCGGATGACCTGGGAAGGCGGCAGCGGCGTGCCGTTCTTCAGGTGACTCCACATCAGATTGAGCGCCGCGATGTTGTAGTAGTGCACCGGCACGAAGTGCGTATCGAAGCCCGGCACGGCGAGGAACGCATCGAAATGCTGCCCGTTCATCACCTCGTACAGCGACAAGTGGCTGCGCGAACCTTCCCGTTCGCTGTTTGCCGCGAGATATGCGCGCGAAGCATGATTGATCGGCACGAGCGCGTCGCTGCGGCCTTGCACGATGATCGCGGGCTTGCCGTGCAGGTTCGCGTTCACGCTGATCGCCTGGACGCTCTGGCGCATGCGCGGATCGCCCTTCGTCCACAACGCGCGCAGACATGCCGCGCCCGCGAAGCTGGCATCGGGCGTGGCGAGCCGATGGTCGGCGCCGCCTGGCGGCGTGACGTTGTAGACGAGATTGACGCCGTTGGTCGGCGGCACGCCGTTGCCCAGGCCAAAGAGGGTGAGCATTGGCGAGACGGCGGGCGTAACGCCCGCGGCGCCCGTCGAAGCGTTCGTCGTGCCGAAGCTGAATCCGCACAGATTGTCGAGCACGCTCGACCTCGAGTAGGCATCCGCGTAGGTCACCGCAACAGCCGGCACGGCCTGGGAATCCCACATCGGCGCGTGTAGCAGATCGGAGTCCGCTTCATAGCCGGCCTCATGCAAGCGTGCGAGCGCGTCGTTCGCCTGCGCCTGCGTGTCGCCACCGTGGATGTACCCTGCCGCCGCGAGCGACGTGCAGCGTGCCTGGCGAATGGCGGTTGTGGTCGCCACGGGCAGCGCCGTGAGATAGGGCGCGCCGGCGGCGGTGTCCGCGAGCGCGGCGCAGGGTTGCAGCAGGTTCGCGAGCGTCATGTAGTCGGCCAGCGGTTTGCCGGCCGCGGCAATCCGCTGACCGCCTTCCCTGACTTGCGCGTCACCCGGCATGCGCACATTGATCTGCGGTTCGCCGACCACGACCGCCGTGATCCACTTGCCCGTGTCCTCTTCGGCTGCCGCGAGCGACGCGCCGCCGCCGTTGCTCACGGAAGCCGCGATCGTCGTGATGTCGCCGGGCGCGTAGCGCACGCCGCGATTCGATGCGTCGGCGCGCGTCGCGAATTGCTCGTTGAGCACCCAGTACGCGAACTGGACCGCTTCGAGCGTGTCCTTGCCCCAGTCCGCTTCGGGGTTCAACTGCGAGTGCGCGTGCTTGAACGCATAACGGTTCGGAAACTTCTGGTTGTAGGCGGCGAGCGCGCCTGCTGGCACGTTCGCGGTGAAAATGCTCGTGCGTCCAGCCGTTGCGGCGTCGGCCGTGCGGCCATCGATCAACGTAACGAGACCGCTCATCAGTTCTTCTGCGCCGTTGCCCGTGCCCTTGTCGGTATAGGCGACCGCGCAGCCGCGCTTGAGTCCCCACTCGCCGGCCGCCGAGACCGCGCCGTACACGCCGCGCGAGCCCGACGACGTGGCTGTCACGATGCACGGGTTCGCCGGATCGAAGCTGGTTGGCACCTGCACGAGCAGGCTGACGTTCTGGCGGCCGCTGCCGTCGTCGGCAAACGCGAGATATTCGGTGCCGGCAATTTTTCCTTCACCGAGTGTGTCGTTGCCGTAAAGATCGACGTTAGGCCCCCAGAAGCGGCCATAGCCGCCCTTCGCGCTGATATCGACGAGCGCGCGGTAGTTCGCCCAGATCGCGAGCCGGCGCAGTTCCGCTGGCGTTGGGGCCGCGGGGTTCGCGATGGTCGGTTGCGCTCCGGCGAGCCCGGTTTTGCCGAGCCCGGCGGTCAACAGATCGTCGCTGACTCCATCGTAGCTAGTGGTTTGAAGACTGCTCGCCACGACGAACGACGGTAGTCTGTTGATTGCCGGGTGATTGGCGTCGTTCCCGGCAGCGTGGGCGCCGGGCACGAGCGCCGCGCCTGCTATGGCGATCGCGGCACTGAGCCGTGCCGTTTTACGCCGGACTGCGAACGGGGTATCTCTCATGGGTGTTTCCTTGTTTGTTGTTAGGGTAGGACGCACTGCATCGGGAAGACCGTGTCGACGTGCCGGCATCACGGCACCCATGGACATTAGGACATCCTGAAAGCAGATACCAGGAGAGATTGCATGCGGGCGCAAGGGGATCACCTTCCACGTCGTACCGGCGTTGGAAGGGCCCACTTGCTTGCTGTTCACGCGCGTTGGGGATCGCGTTCCGCTGGCGGATTCCTTGCGGGACTATTTGCAAAGCAGGAGCAAGCGCTCCTGATCCGAGCATGGCCGCCCATCGACTTTTTGCGTCGCTGCGGCGCCTTGCGCCGCGTTCGAACCCGCGGTGGCCTGCAACGCGGCGCGATGCGCGAAACACGCCTTCAGACGTCGCTCAACGGGCTGATAGTATTGCCAGCCTTTGCCGAGGCCCGGTAGTTCGAGCTTCACCTGCTTCCACTTCGGATGGCCGTGCTCCTGCAGGTTGTCGAAGTTCTCGCAGAGTGAATCGGCAAAGCGCTTCAGGTTGCCGACCGTATCGCGCAGGTTGTAGTCGTAAGTGACGAGAAAAGCCTTGACCGTCCACGTCGGCACGTCTTCTTTGAGCCAGTTCGGGTAGCTCGATACGTGGATCGTCGCGGGATAGTAGGTTTGCTTTGCCCGCGCAGTTTCCGGCGCGTTCGGGTCGACGCGCAGGAAGCGGATCTGCTGCAGCAACTCGGGGTTCATGTCGGTAAAGAGCTTGGCGGGTTGCCCGGCGACAATGATCGCGACGTCGATCTTCTTGACGATGAGCGCGGCCAGCGCGTCTTCGTTGCTCAGGTGCTGCACGTTCTGCTCGGGAATCGGCTGGCCGAACATGAGACGGTACAGCGTGGTTGCCGACTGCGCGGTGCCGCTGCCGATCAGGCCGACGCTGATCACCTTGTCCTTGATCTCATTGATCATCTTCATCGGCGAGTCGTTACGCACCACGAAGTAAATCTCTTCGTCATAGAGCGGCATGATGAGCCGCAGCGGGCGGATCAATGTGCCAGCCTCTTCGTTGCCGGCATTGGCCATGTCGACGTAGGCCTGGTAAACGTCGGACTGCACGAGCGCGAGCTTCACGCCGGGCTCGAAGCGCATGCGCTGCACGTTTTCGGCCGAGCCTTTCGATGGGATCACTTCGAGGTCGATGCCCGCCGGCTGCGCGACCCATTTCGCCAGGTCCTGGCCGATCTGAATGTACGTGCCGCGCTCCGGGCCGGTCACGATCCGGTAGTGCGCGTCTACCTCGGCGGCGACGGCGAGCGCCGAACAAAGCAGGGCGATCAGCGCCGCCACTCCCGCTAGAATCGTTTTCAGCATGGTCTCTCTCCCGCCTTGGTCACGTTGTACGGCAGACTGCGATATATTTTGGAATCCTGTTCAATGCGTGGCGGCAGGCGGCGCGGTCTGCTTCCAGCCGTTTTGCACGATCGCGCGCTCTCGTGCGTCGACGCTGTTGTCGCCGCTGGCGGGGCTGGCGACGTTCGCCGCGTTCGCCGCGTTCGGGGCGTTCATCGCGCCGGGCAGTGGGGGCGGCGATGCGCTCGCGTTCCAATCCTGCGACGACGGCAGCCGCACGGTGTTCGCGCCGTGCGGCATGGGCGGTGTCGCGTTCACTTGTGGGGCGCCATTGGGTGGGCTGAGCGGCTTCCATGCCGTCGATACGATGGCGCGCTCCAGCAACGATTGCGCGGCTTGACTGCTCGAGTCGATCGCAAGTGCTTCCGAAGCCTGTTGCTGCACGCAGGCCCAGGCGCGCTGCGCGACACAGCGGTCCGCGTTTTGCAACGCGCTATCGCGCCGTTGCTCGCGCGCCGCGATATCGCTTTGTATCGCGCGTGCTTCCTCGTTGCCCCCGTCGCGCGCGAGCACGGCATTGGCCGCGGCCTTCGCGTCGAACAGGTTGTTTTCCGCAAGGCTGGTACGCGCGACACGCAGACCGTCGGCCACGTCCGCGAATTGCGGCGCGGCGTGCGCATTCGGCGGGGGCGATTGCGGCTGCGCACTGGTCTGCTTGCCGGCAGCGGGGGGCGTCTCATCGGTCTGTTGCGCAGACGCATTGGTCGAAACAGAACCGCCCGAAGAGTGCAGGGTCTCTTCGCTGGCTGTGCCCTCCCGCTGGCGGTTCGTGCCGAACAGCAGATACGTGCCGTACGCGAACGCAAGTATGAATGCGATAACGAATAGGCCCCTGGGAAAGATCCATTGACCCATGTGCGAAAACCGCAACCCGTGTGCAAGTGCCACGGCTTGCTGCGCGGCGGGCTGGTAGCCGGTGTCCAGTGACGGCCCGTCGGACGCGGGCACGACCGCCTGCGCGAGCTTCGCGGCCGCGGGTGCTGGAGGCGCCGCCGCCGTGGCGCCGAGGGGTGTCAACGTGGCTTTCGGATGGGTGCCCAGCGAAATTTTGTCGAGCGGACAATCCGTGCCGCAGTAAGGGCAGAATTCGAAGTTCTCGTACAGCAGTCCGCCGCAACGCTTGCACGCTGCAGGGAAATTCTGGTCGCGACCAATCTGAGCGGACATGATGTCGTCCCACCGTTATGGCGATGCCATTTCGGCATGCTCAGAATCGTCGTTGAAGCGATGGGCTATGCCTCGCGGAACTCACGATCTGCATGCGCAGGAAATCGACGGGGCCGGACCGAGCGCAGCCGTCTGGTCAAAATATGGTTGATTTCGCACAGCGCGTCAATCTCCGTTGTTGCCCAGCACACATATGCGTGATGGCTGCGTTCTGGTAAAGATCGAGTTGTGGAACTTTTTACCGTGCAGGCATGTTCCGGGTGCGTGCCGCTTTTATTTATAAGAGTAGCTAAATGACCGGGCGCGCTTCTTCCCGGCCCCGCATCGAGCGAGAAGTATGGCCCCAATTGGGTACGTTGGCCGGCCCGCGCAAGCCACGGATTACAATCATCTAAACAACCTGTGGGGCGTTGTCGAGCTTCCACTTCTCCCTTCGCTTACGGCCGCGTTGCAACGAGATCTCGCATCGCCGACCCGCATGCACGCGGCCGTTTCACGCTCGATGCAATTGCTGCGTATGCAACGAATCACCGCGCATAGGTTCCAAAACTATCCCTTGACAAAGCACTGCGACGCCTCCTATTTTTCCTCTGCCATCCTTAATTACCAAATATTTCCAGCGAAATAAGCTCGGCGAAATTCAACGTTTTCGCCTCATGCTCTATGGGTTATTTAGGTATCCATAGTAGATAAATAGCGCTCAAATTGAATCGACTTTGTCAGGAATGGAAAGTTGAATGTCAGCCGCTTCATGCTGGTAATTGCATTTGAATTTCGACGCTTTTTTCAAGGCGTTATTACCGGTAAACGCGGCCCCCGCGTAGTGTGACGTTATCATTCGAAGGGGTATAACAATGCATCCGGACAGTAAACCCAGCGTGGGCTTGAGCCGCAGTCGGAGCCAACTGCGCCATGCAGCCGCAATCGCTATTGGCGTGCTGGTGCTTGCGGGTTGCGGCGGCGGCGATAGCAGCCCATCCTCGTCTGCGGCGAGCGCGCTGAATCAGGTTTCGGCAAGCGCGAAAGCCGCCGCGCAAACGCCAAACTCGCCAAACGCCAACCAGCCCTATACGGACCCGATCGCATACTCGCCGAACGCCACTGATGGCCTTGCTGGGTCGCAGGTCGCCGAAAAAGCCGCGATCATGCATTACCAGTGGACCTCGGGCAAAACGACTATCAACTACACGACGACAACCGGCCACCTGACCGCCTCGGACGCAAACGGCAATCCGGAGGCGACGATGTCGTATGTCGCCTATACCGCGCCGGGCACGAACGGTTCGCCGCGGCCAGTGACGTTTGTCTATAACGGCGGACCTGGTTCGTCGTCGATCTGGTTGCGTCTCGGCTCGTTTGCGCCAACGCGCGTCGCCACCCCCGATCCGCTGCTCACCAACTGGCCGAACTTTCCGCTCGTCAACAATGCAGAGAGCCTGATCGATACGACGGACATGGTGTTCATCGACCCGCCGGGCACGGGCCTTTCGGAGGCCATTCTGCCGAACACGAACCAGAAGTTTTGGGGCTGCGATCCAGACGTGAACGTGATGCGCGATTTCATCAAACGCTATCTGGCAGTGAACAACCGCAGTAGTTCGCCGATCTATCTCTACGGCGAATCGTATGGCACGCCGCGCACCGACATGCTTGCGCTCGCGCTCGAAGCGGCGGGCGTGCAATTGACCGGCATCGTGCTTCAGTCGTCCATCCTGAACTACTTTGCCGATGCGATCGAGGCGACCGCCATCACGGATTCGACGGCTGGTTTGCTGCTCGATACCGATACACTCGCGGGGTATTACCCCGGCTATGCCGAGGTGGCCGCCTACTTCAATCTGGTTTCGCCGCCATTGATCGATCAAGGCCTCTTTGCGTTGCAGTCGGAGATCTTCGCGACGGGCGAGTACCGGCATTTCCGGAAATATGCGCAATCGTGGGTGCTGAGCCAACTCGGCATTCCCGACGCGCTCGGCAAGCCAGTCTTTCCGCCCGAGAAAACATTGGATTCGTGGCGCTGGCCTTCGAGCCTCACATTGCAGGCGCTCAACGGTTACTTCAACGTAAATCCGTTCAATAATGAACTGATCCCAGGCACGACCATCGGTCGTTACGACGGGCGCGTATCGTTGCCGAATTCGGATCCGCGCTTGCAGAGCGACGGCGACCCATCGGACATCCTTATCTCGCAGCCGTTCACGACAGCACTCGCAACGCAAATGCCAGACTATCTCGGCTACACGGCGCCGAATGCGACGTACATGCCATTGAACGACAACATCATCGAGGTGTGGGACTTCTCGCACGACGGCCAGCCGCTGCCCGATACGCTGCCCGACCTGCTCGGCGCGATCCAGCTCAATCCGCAGCTGAAGGTGCTATCAGAGAACGGCTATCACGATCTCGCTACGCCGTTCTTCAATACGGAGAAGCAGCTTGCGCGTCTGCAAACGGTGGCCGGTTTGAGCCCGAACCTGCAGGTCAACTTCTTCCAGGGCGGACACATGATTTATCTGGACGACGTGGCACGCCCGAAGATGAAGGCCGATCTCGTGAGCTACTATGGTGGTCAACCCATACCACTGGCGCTTTCGCTCTGGACGCTTCCGCAGCCGTGGCCCGACGAGAGTCCCGCGGGTACGCCGACTTCCACGGCAGTCGCTGCAGCGGGCCAATAACCTCACAGGCCGGGGTCTTTCGTCGAGCGTCGATAATCGATAGTCGCTTGAGGCCCGCTCCTCACTCATTGAAGGCGAGCGATCATGTCTACATTCAAAAAGCTGTGGTGGGTTGTGCCGCTCATGCTTTGCGCGGTTGCTGCGGTCACGACAGGCAATGCCCAGGCGGCAACGCAGGCTGTGGCGCCCGTTCAACTTCCGAAGGGCGGCCACGGTGTGGATGGCCCATTTTTCCCGTCGAGCCGGCCAGCGCCGCTCACACCCTCCACCGGTACGCAATTGCAGCAACAGGCGCAACAGCGGGTGGAGGCTCGGCTGGGCGCGAATTCCGCATTGAGCAACGGTGCTTCGATCACGAAAGCTCAGGCGCAAAGCAGCGGGCTGGGGTATATCGCGCAGCATTTCGACCAGATCGACACGGCGCATACGGGCCGGGTGTCGATGAGCGACGTGCGGCAATATCTGCAGAAACAGGGCCAATGAGGCCGCAGGTCTGTCGCGCTGCAGTGATCGGCGTCGTGAGCGTGCTGGCGGCGGGGCCAGGCGCTCCCGCCAGTTTCGCGCTCGACGCCGCTTCCATCGTGCTGCCTCAAGATGCACCGCACTACGAGGTGGGGGATAGCTGGACCTTCGAGCGGTCCGACCCGTTGTCCGGTAAGAGTCGAACCTTTACGCAAACCGTGACGTCCGTCCATGCCGACGGCAGTGCATCGCTGCTGATCGGCCCTGGCGGCGGGCGTCTGGAACTTACCTCCGAAGCCAATGTGATTCCCAACGGCGCTGACGCGCGTGCCTGCGGGATCGCGCTGCATTTTCCGCTGCGAGCCGGCGAGCGCTATGAGGCAGACTGCATGGCCACCGCCCCTTCAGGCATGAGGGTGCAGCGCCGAGCCCAATGTGAAGTGGACGGCGTGGAAACGGTCGAGACGAAGGCGGGCGCTTTCTCCGCGATCAAGATCACGATGAGCGGTGTTTGGCAGCCGCAGTACGGCCCGGGCGGCGGCCCGATGGAGGAGACGCTCTGGTATGCCCCGAGTGTCAAGCGCGTGGTGCGTGAAGAGTTTCAGGGCCGTTTGGCCGGAAGGGGCGCGCCCGCGACGAACGCAATCGAACTGGTGCGCTACGCAGTGAAGCCGTAACGCCTTTCTCATCGAATTTGCCTGCACACGAAATCTCCACCTGTTCGCTCTCTCCACCAAATGATGGAGGCGCAAGCGTGCGCGGTTCCATAGGCTTAGGAAGCGGATCGCTCACCGGCACGAGCCAGGGCCTCCGTCGACGACTGATTTGGCCCGCTGCGCGTTGCGAATCCAGGCGCCTGATACGGTGACAAGGAGATGACCATGAAGCTCAAGCATTCAAGAATTTTGTCGGTAACAGCCTTTGCACTTCTCTCGCTCAGTAGCGCCGCGCAGGCCGGCGGCCTTTGTTCGAACGCAACGTTAAGGGGAGCTTACGGATTTCACGGTCATGGTGAAATTCTTGGCTTGCTGGATAGCAACAACAAGCTGCACTCGTTTGCCTCACCGTCGACACTCGATGACGTCGCCATAGTGACATTCGACGGCTCAGGTAAATTCACACGCACCGACTTCGGCATGATCAATGGCTTGCCGAAAGGCGGCCAGACTGCCTTCAATCCGTATCAGAGCGGCACCTACACCGTGAACTCCGATTGCACGGGGATCATGAAACTGGTTTATGGCAGTGGCGGCCCGGTGCCGGCCGGCGTGGAGACCGACCTGCAAATCGTGGTCTCCGACGACGGGACGCTCATTGAATCCGTTGTCTACAAAGCGTATTCGCCGTCGTCCGGGCCGACCGCCGACGGCACGACGTGCCCGCCGAATTGCGATCAAGGTGTGCAGGAGCAATTCGAAGGGAAGAAGGTACTCATTTACGGCTTCCGTTGAGCGCGCCTCTTGCTTTCGGGAGGGCCGCGTTGCACGTATTCGCTTCGTGCAACGTGGTCTTTCCATCGTCGCGATTCTTCGCTTCGTCTCTCTTCGATATCGTTAGCGCTTAGCGCAGCGAGTAGCCCCGGCCCTGCATGCAAGCATCCCACGCCTGGCGATAGCTAGCGAGCGCCTGTTGTTGCGCCGATTCCATCTGTGCGTTCTGCGCCGCCGCGGCACGCCCCTGGCGCCGGTGCGCTACGCCCCCAGCAACCGTGCCGGCCACGGCGCCGATGGCCGCGCCGTGGCCGGCGTCGCCGCCGATCGCACCAGCGGCGGCACCAATGGCCGCGCCTCCGGCGGCGCCCCGGACGCGTTGGCCATTCGGCGCTTGAGTTTGCGGCGCAGCGTTTGCCACGACCGCTGGGTCAATGCCCGTTTTCTGTTTTGCCCACGCATAGCAAGCACCTTCATCGGAACTTTGCTGCTGGGCGCTTTGGCCTTTCGACGGGTACACGACGGTTTGCTGCGCAAGTACCGGAAGTGCCGTTCCCGCGATCAGTATTGCGGCAGGAATAAAAGCAATGCGATTGATTCTCATGGAAACTTTTCCCATAGTGGCCTGGATAAGTCGGCAGAGAATATCTCGTGCTCATTCGATAGCGTAGGTAGTTGGATCAATAAGCGTTGTTCCCGTTGATGCGTGTCAATGGAGGGCAAAACGAAGCCGAAGATCGCGGGTCGCGGCCGCATTTGATGTATCGGCTTTTGCGTAAAGCAGGGAGATGGCATGCGACAAATATTCTGGTTCTTGCGCAACTCAATTCGGCTATTGATTGACTGTCAGGCAAGCAAGGTGTGTGCACGGCTCCGCGCGATTGCGGCGTGGCCAATGGTACGCTTGGGGTTCTCAAGATCACCCGGCTGGAGATTGCCTATCATGAAGCGCTTGCGCTGCGCAGCGTTCCTCGTCTTGCTTCTTGCCGGTTGTGCCTCATCGCCGCCGCCCGCTGCCGACACGGACACCTACATGCTGCACATCCCCGATGGCGCAAAGCCCGGTGCACCCACCTCGAAGCGGCCGAGGCTCACCGTGGGCGTTAGCGATCCCGACACGCAACTGATTCTTCCGTGGTTCCTCAACGACATCATCAACTTCGTGAATTACCGCTAGTCCTCGCTCTTTCACCGACGGTAGCGCCAGGTCTGGGAAGCGGCCCGCAAGTTCGACTACCGGCGCAACAGTCTGGCCGCCGAATTTCGCAGTTGCCGCTCCACGTCGATTGATTTCGTGGTTCCCGACCTGACCAATTCGTTCTTCATCGAACTGGTCTGCGCGTTCGAAGACCACGCACTCGAATCCGGTTACCGGTTCATCCTCGCGCATGCCCAGGAGGACCCTGAGCGGGCGCGTACGAAATAAACTTCGTGCGCGCGCCGTTTCATTCAAGCTCGCGCATTTCAGCGTCCACGCGCAAGCCAACTGTCCACCGATTGCACGCCTTCGACCGAAGCCGCGGTGCGCTCGGCCAGCGCGACCTGTTCGTGCGCGTCTACCCATCCGAGCAGCGTGACGGTGCTTCCTCGAGCAAAGACAAATACATGAGAAGTGTTGACCCCATTGCGCGCGAAAGCGACCCGGACGTTGTGCGCCAGTTGCGGGTTGCTTGCGCCCGAGTCGGTTTGAGCCTTAACGGCCGGCACCATGGCGCTGGAAATCAGCAATGCGAGCGTGGAAGTGATGATGGCTTTCACGATACCTCCTTGCAGTGTGGCAGAAGTGCCGGTCAACTCCGGCAGCAAGTCTTCCGGTCCTCTTCAACGCAGGGCCGCGGAAGTCAGAGGGCAAACCAGCCCGCGCAGTGCGCGGCGTACTGATCACCGCAATGGTGCGTCGAGGGTTTTGCCAGCCGGGCATGGAACGGCAGTGCCGTCGCCCGGCGAAAGTTGCGCTGGTGCGTGCTGGTGCATTGCGTTCGGACGGGACGTCGCGCGTGCGACGTGGCGGGGAACAGCGGGAGTCGAGGCGCGGGGTTTTGCGTGGCGCTATGGTCTGAAGCCGGAAAGCCCGCGGGATGCATTCACAGTCCCGCGCTGAGCGTGCTTACCGGAGAATCTCAACTCGTTGCCCGGCAGGGTATACGTTGATCATAGTCGCTATTACCCAGGCTTGCTGGTGACAGCGCTATCAGCAGATCTGGAACGCTGCGGACGCAACGGGCGAAAAATTCTCGTTTTGTCGTTGCAACTTCACAACATCAGAGCGTGGCGTTTGAAAGCGCTGTCAAGCGCGATTTGGCCGAAGTAGCACGGGTGTTCGGTACATTTCCCTCGCCGCGCATATTTTCCCTCACGACCGCAAACGGATTTGCGCGCTTTGTGACCATAACGGGATGGTCACAAAGCAGGGGTCTACTCCGGGGCCGGGCGGCGCGCAACTGTTATCGGTAACAGCGTTTTCCCTGGACTGCCGGTTCGATACACGGGGCAGGGGCGTCCCTATAATCGCCTCGAAATGTGATTTGGAACATTTCAGTGAGGCAGCCTGGTAGGGAACGTGTAGAGCGCACGCGACCTGCGCGGTTTGGAGACGCCAAAATATATATAGGATATCTAATGAAAAAGAAGCTTATTGCTTTGTCGGTGATGGCAGCTGCGACGACGATGGCGCACGCGCAGAGCAGCGTCACGCTGTATGGCCGTATCGACAACGGCGTGCAGTATGAAACCGGCCTGCCGGGCGGCAACAAGTTCTCGGCACAGAGCGGCGACTGGGGTTGCTCCTGGTTCGGCCTGCTGGGTTCGGAAGATCTCGGCGGCGGGACGAAGGCGGTGTTCCAGTTGGAAGGTCAGCTCAATACGATGACGGGCGCCTCGGCGGGCAACCTGTTCGGTCGTCACGCCACGGTGGGCTTCAGCAACGACCGCTTCGGTCTGTTCAAGATGGGTAACCTCGGCGCGGGCGAACTTGCGCAGGACAGCTGGGGCGCGGACCCGCAGCTGATGCAGCGTTACGCTATCTCGACGCTGGTGCGCGGCCGTAACTGGACGAGCACGTCCAACGGCGCCGAATATGATTCGCCCACGCTGTTCGGCGGTCTCGTGTTCAAGGGCCAGTATTCGCTGACCAACAACACGAGCTGGAACTCGGCGCCGGTCAACGCGCAGGGCGTGCCGACTGGCCAGGGCCGCACGAACGCGATCGAAGGCATCTATACGTGGGGCAGTGGCGACTTCCGCGTGATCTATGACGAAGTTCGCGGCGCAGACGGTTCGTTCAACAACGTGTATTCGGCTTCGCGCTCGATTCTCGCCGGCGGCACGTACGTGATCGGTCCGGTGAAGATTTATGCCGGCTACCAGCACCTGAGCGCACCGAGCGCCACCAACGCAAGCATGGGCGTGACCGATGCGTCGCAGCCGGCTGGCGTGCGCGCACCGACGACGGTGGACCACGAATGGATCGGCGCTGGCTGGCAGGTAAACGACGCTTCGGCGATCACGGCTGCCGTGTTCCACGCGAACGCGAACAACGGCAACGGCAACGCCACGCTGTTCACGCTCGGCACGACGTACAACCTCTCGAAGCGCACGTTCCTGTACGCGGAAGCCGGCTACGTGCACAACAGCTCGACGTCGAACATCAACCTCGGCAACGGTTCGTACGGCAACAACAACTTCGACGCGACGACGGGCACGTCGTCGAACGACAACCCGAACTACGGTCACAGCCAGACCGGCGTGTTCGCGGGCATCATGCATATGTTCTGATTTGACTTCGTGTGACCTGTAGTTGTTGTGATCTCTTTGTGTTAGGTACTGCTTAATTCTCTTTCATAGAGAGGCCGGTGCGATCTCTCCTCCACCCTGGTCGCACCGGCTGCTTTTTCTGCGGGTTTTTCTCTTAGTCACTTCGAATTCGTATCTGGAAACGCTTTTTACGGAATTTGAAAGCGCTTTCATGAAAATGTTCAGGCGGAACTCATGACCGATGGCACCAACGAAGCACCCGGCGCGCCCAGTGTCCAGAGTGGACCCACTCCGGGTCCCAACGTGACGCTGGAAGAAATTGCGCGTGCAGCCGGTGTGTCTCCGAGCACGGTGTCGCGCATCCTGAACGGCACCGCGCGTGTTCTCCCCGAAAAGCAGCGCGCGGTGGAAGAGGCGATCGCGCGGTTCAATTATCGTCCCAACGTGCTGGCGCGCAGTCTTGCGAGCGGCCGGACAGAAACCATCGGCGTCCTGACGCAGGCCGTATCGAGCCCGTTTTACGCCGAGTGGCTGCGCGGTATCGAAGAGGCGCTTTCCGAGCCGGGCTTCACACCGATTTTCGTGAGCAGCCGCTGGAATGTCGTCGACGAAAAGGCCCGCCTCGAAGAATTCGTCGCGCGCCGTGTGGACGGCATCATTCTGTTGCACGCCCAACTCGACGAACCGACGCTCACCGAATACTCGCGCTACGCGCCCATGCTCGTGCTTGGGCGCTCGGTGCAAAACGGCATGGCGCTAGCAGGCCTGCCGATCGACAACCTGCACGGCGCACGCGACGCGACTCGCCATCTGATCGAGCAGGGCCACCGCGAAATCGCGTTTATTGCCGGCCCGAGCAGTCACGAGGACGCGATCGAGCGTCTCGACGGTTACCGCATCGCACTGGAAGAAGCGGGTATAGGCTTCGACGCCGACCTGGTCGAGCAGGGCGATTACCTTGAAACAGGCGGACTCGCAGCAATGGAGCGGCTGTTGGTGCGCCGGCCGTCGTTGAGCGCGGTGTTCTGCGCGAACGACCAGACCGCGTACGGCGCGCGTCTGGCGATGTTCCGCCGCGGCGTGCGCGTGCCCGAGGATGTGTCGCTGGTCGGCTTCGACGATCTGCCGACTTCTTCGTACATGACACCGCCTTTGACGACGGTGCGCCAGCCGACCTATGAGATCGGCCGTCTCGCCGCGCAAGGCATCGTGCAGATGATCCGCAAGCAGCCCATCGCGCTGAGCCCCATTCCGCTCACGCTGGTGACGCGCGAAACGACGCGTCGAATCGGGCCGTCGTTGAGCCGGGGAGACACGGGTGCATAACGTGTGTGTCCACATCGGGCCGTTTTTTTAATTTTGCGGTGAAAGCGCTTTCAAACAACAGGGCGCGGCAGGCAGGTCGTCAAGCATTGCGAATCAATACAACAGGGGAAGTAGTTCGTAGCAGCAGGGGAGCATTTGAACGTCACTCACAAACGTTTCACCAGGAGACATGTAATGAATTTCCGTTTTTCAGGCGCTGCCGCTGCCGTTTTGCTCAGCCTGGCTACAGTGGCTGCGCATGCCAACACCACGCTGTCTGTCGCGGTTTTTCCAAAGCTCGATCAGGAAATCAAGGACGCGATTCCCGCGTGGAAGAAGCTGCATCCGGACGTCGACATCAAGGTGTCGTCGCTTGCGATCGCCGATCACCACAACGCGATGACCACCGCGCTCGCAACGAGTTCTGACCTGCCCGACGTGATGGCCGTCGAAGTCGGCTTCATTGGCCGCTTCGCCGCAGGCGGCGGTCTCGAAAACCTGGCCAAGCCGCCTTATAACGCCGGTCAGTACAAGAGCCAGTTCATCAACTACACGTTCGCGCAGGCTACCACGCAGGACGGCCAGATTGTCGGCATGCCGGGCGATATCGGCCCGGGCACGCTGTTCTATCGCAAGGACATTCTCGACAAGGCGGGCGTGACCGAAGCCGACCTGACCAAGTCGTGGGACTCGTATCTCGCGGCCGGGCAGAAGATCAAGAAGGCGACGGGTGCGTACCTGATGGCGTCGTCGCGCGATATCGAAGACATCTATATTCGCGCCGACCTGAAGGAAGGCGACGGCGTCTACTTCGACAAGGCCGGCAATCCGGTCGTGACGTCGCCGCGCTTCGTGAAGGCATTCGAGCTGGCGAAGAAGGCACGCGATCTCGGTCTCGACGCGAAGATCACGCCGTGGTCGAACGAATGGGCCGAAAGCTTCAAGCGCGGTACGGTCGCCACGCAAATGATGGGCGCATGGCTCGGCGGCCATCTCTCGTCCTGGATCGCACCGGATACGAAGGGTCTCTGGCGCGCAACGAATCTGCCCGACGGCGCTTATGCCTCTTTCGGCGGCACGTTCTGGTCGATTCCGGTGAAGGCCACGCAAAAGCAACTGTCGTGGGAGTTCATCAAGTTCCTGACGACGCGTCCGGACGAGCAGCTCGCTTCGTTCCGCTCGATCGACGCCTTCCCGGCGCTGCTTTCCGCGCAGCACGACGACTTCTTTGCGCAGCCCGTGGCGTTCCTCGGCAACGAGAAGGCTCGCCTGATCTGGCGTGATGCGGCCTCGCATATCCCGGCGATCCAGCGCAGCAAGTATGACCAGGTTGCCGAAGAGGCGGTCCACTCGGCGCTCGACAAGGTGGTCGACAGCAACGAGGACATCCATCAGGCGCTGCAGGAAGCACAGGCTGAGATCACGCATCGTATCCGCCGTTAAGCGGTTTTGATGAAACGGCGCGGCGTACACCGCCGCGCTCTGAAGCCCGCTGCAACAGCGTGGCCGGTCACCCAGGCCGGCCACGCCCGAATGGACGGAATTATCGATGAACTCTCCTCTGCCGACAACTGAACAGGTCTCCCGGGAAGGACTCGTGCGCGATACGCTTGCGCCGCTCGCCCACGCTCGTGGAAGACCGCGGCTCAATCCGGTCAAGTTCGCGCCCTATCTGTTTCTCGCGCCGTTTTTCCTGCTGTTCGCCGTGTTCCTGGCATTTCCGCTGCTGTTCTCGCTGTATCTCTCGTTCCAGAGCTGGGACGCGACAGCGGGCCTGGCGAGCATGAAGTGGGTGGGCCTGTCGAACTTCACGTTCACGCTGACTGACCCCTGGTACTGGAAATCGCTTTACAACACGGCTTCGATGGCGGTCATGTCCGGCGTGCCGCAACACCTCATTGCACTGCCGCTGGCGTTCTTTCTCCAAACCGCATTTCGCCGCTGGCGCAATTTCGTGGTCGGGCTGTATTTTCTGCCCTTCATCACGTCGAGCGTGGCGATCGCGCTGATTTTTTCGTCGCTGTATTCGACCGACTTCGGAATGATCAATCTCGCCATTACCGAAATCGGCAAGATTCCGGGGCTGCACTGGATCGTGCCTTCGAAACCGATCGAGTGGCTGTATAACCCGGCGAATGTGAAACCGGCGGTTTCCGTGGTCGTCTTCTGGCGCTATGTGGGCTGGAATACGGTGCTTTATCTGTCCGCGCTGCAGACCATTCCGAAGGACATTTACGAAGCGGCGCGCATTGACGGCGCCAATGGCTGGCAGCAGTTCACGCGCATCACGATTCCGCTTCTCAAACCGATGATCTTCTTCGCGGTCACGCTTTCGATCATCGGTGGGCTGCAGCTGTTCGAAGAGCCTTTCATCCTGCTCCCGAACGAAGGCATGGGGACGAGCCAGTCCGGTCTGACCACGGCGGTCTACATGTATCGCACGGCATTCCACGACGGCGACTTCGGCACGGCCAGTTCGATTGCGTGGCTGCTCTTTATCACGATTTCCGCGCTGATGTGGCTCAACACGCGCATTTTCCACCGCAGCGGCATGAAAGATGAGGCACAGCCATGAAACTGTCGAAAAACAAGGCGCGTTATACGGGTTACGCCGTTGTGCTGGCGGGCGCGGTGCTGATGTTCTCGCCGTTCTGGTTCATGTTCGTCTTCGCCACGCACACGAGTTCCGAGATTTTCTCGATGCCGCCGCCGCTGTGGTTCGGCAACGCGTTTCTCGATAACATGGCGTCGCTCATGCGTCACATTCCGTTCTGGCGCAATCTGGGCTGGAGTTTCTACACGGCCACGATCCAGACCGTCCTGACGCTGCTCGTCACCTCGATGGCCGGTTACGCATTCGCGATGTATGAGTTCCGCTTCAAGAAGACGCTCTTTGCCGTTGCGCTCACGGCCATGCTGGTGCCTCCGTTCCTCAGCATGATTCCGACCTTCATGACGATGAACCTGCTCGGCTGGATCAATCAGCCGCGCGCGCTGTATGTGCCCGGAGCGGCTGCCGCGCTCGGCGTGTTCCTCATGCGGCAGTACATCTCGTCGGCCATTCCATCCGACCTGATCGAGGCGGCGCGCATCGACGGCTGCGGCGAGTTCCGCATTTACTGGAGCATCGTGCTGCCGCTGCTCGGGCCGGCGCTGGGCACGCTCGGGCTCATCAGCTTCATTCAGGCCTGGAACAACTTTCTCTCGGCGCTCGTGGTGCTGCGCTCGCCTTCGATGTACACGCTGCCCCTCGCGCTGCGCATTTTGCAAAGCCCCACTAATTCAGACTGGGGCGCGGTGATGGCCGGCTCCGCGGTCGCCGTGGTGCCGTTGCTGGTGCTGTTCGCTTTCACCTCGAGGCGCTTGATCGACGGTTTGACGACCGGCGCGGTCAAGGCCTGAGTTTCTCTTCATTCATTTCATGCCCGCTTACGTAAAATACATGCCAAAGCGGACACGATTAATCAGGATACCTATAGTTATGTCGACGTTTCGATTCAAGGAAGACTTCGTTTGGGGCGTGGCCACCAGCTCGTATCAGATCGAAGGCGCAGCCCATGAGGACGGCCGTGGCGAATCGATCTGGGACACGTTCTGCCGCGTGCCCGGCAAGGTCGTGAAAGGCGAGAGCGGCGACGTGGCCTGTGATCACTACCATCGCGTCGAAGAGGATCTCGATCTGATGGCGAAAATGGGCGTCAATGCCTATCGTTTTTCGATTGCGTGGCCGCGCGTGCAGCCGGATGGTCGCGGCGCGTTCAACGAAAAGGGCCTCGCGTTCTACGAGCGTCTGGTCGACGGCTTGCTCGAGCGCGGCATCCAGCCGTTCGCGACGCTGTATCACTGGGACTTGCCGCAAGCGTTGCAGACGGAGCAACACGGCTGGGAAAGCCGTGACACGGCTTATCATTTCGCCGACTACGCTCGCAAAATCGGCAGCGTGCTGGGCGACCGCGTGGCTTCGATCGCCACGCACAACGAGCCCTGGTGTACCGCATGGCTCGGCAACGCAACGGGCTACTTTGCGCCGGGCAACGCCGACCTGAAGAAAGCGGCGCACGTGGCGCATCATCTGCTGCTTTCGCACGGCCTTGCCGTTCAGGCCATGCGCGCCGATGGCGTGAAGGCGCCCCTTGGCATCGTGCTCAACCAGTCGCCGGCACACGGCGCGACCGACGCGCCTGAAGATCTCGCTGCCGCATCGCTCGAATACGCGAAGTTCGTGCGCTGGTACATGGACCCGATCTTCAAGGGCGAATATCCGGCCGAAGCGTTGCAATGGTATGGGGCGAACGGCCCGCAAGAGGTGATTCGCGAAGGCGACTTCGACATCATCGGCACGCCGCTCGACTTCCTGGGAATCAACTACTACACGCGAATTTTCGCGAGCGCTTCGGGCGACAGGCGTCCGCCGGGCGTGCACGGCTTCACGGACATGGATTGGGAAGTCTATCCGGAAGGCCTGACCGAGTTGCTCACGAAACTCAATGCCGAGTACCAGCTGCCGCCGATCTATATCACCGAGAACGGCTGCGCGTCGAAAGACGTGCTCGAAAACGGCCGCGTGCAGGACACCGACCGCATCCACTTCCTCGATCTGCACCTTGCCGCGCTGTCCGATGCCGCACAACAGGGTGTGGATGTGGCGGGCTATTTCGCATGGAGCATGCTGGACAACTTCGAATGGGCGTCCGGTTACGACAAGCGCTTCGGCATGGTGTATGTCGACTACGAGACCCAGAAGCGCACGCTGAAGGACAGCGCACACTGGTATAGCGAGGTCATCGCGGAGCACGCTGCCGCCGAGACAGCGCGCTAACGCGGCCACACAGACAGCACCGTAGCCCGCGCGAAGAAGGAAGACACCCCAACCTCGCGCGGGACGACAAGCAAGAGCACTAAGGAGGACGTAACAATGGGCGAACTCGTATTGCGCAACGTCGTGAAGACGTATGGCGAAGGTCCGCAGATCATTCAGGGCATCGATCTTCATATTCCGGACGGACAGTTCACGGTATTCGTCGGGCCGTCGGGTTGCGGGAAGTCGACCATGCTGCGCATGATCGCCGGGCTCGAGGAAGTGAGCGGCGGCGACATTTTGATCGACGGCGTACGCGTGAACGATCTGCAGCCTGTGGATCGCGGCGTGTCGATGGTGTTCCAGAGCTACGCGCTCTACCCGCATATGACGGTTGCGGAGAACATGGGCTTTTCGCTGAAGCTCTCGGGCAAGTCGAAGCGCGAAGTACGCGAAGTGGTGGGCCGTACGGCCGAGATCCTGCAGATCACCCACCTGCTCGAGCGCAAGCCCAAGGCACTCTCGGGCGGCCAGCGGCAGCGCGTCGCGATTGGCCGCGCGATCGTGCGCAAGCCGCGCGTGTTTCTGTTCGACGAGCCGCTGTCGAATCTCGATGCGGCGCTGCGCGTGCAGATGCGTATCGAACTTGCGAAGCTGCACCGTGAACTCGGCACGACGATGATTTACGTCACGCACGACCAGGTCGAGGCGATGACGCTCGGCGAGCAAATCGTGGTGTTCAACAAGGGGAACATCGAACAGACGGGCGCGCCGCTCGATCTGTACGACCGGCCCGCGAACCGCTTTGTCGGCGGCTTTATCGGCTCGCCGCAAATGAACATGCTCGGCGCCACGGTCGTGTCGCAAAACGGCGTGCAAACCATCCTCGTGCTTGCGGGTACGAGCCACCGTATTGCGTTGTCGGGCCGTCCCGATCGCGCACTCAATGGCGAATTGACCCTGGGCGTGCGCGCCGAACACCTGAGCATCGGCTTGGCGGACGAAGGCATCGCAGCGCGCGTGGAGCTGGTCGAACATCTGGGCGACGTGTCGATCCTGCACGCGCGCCTCGACGGCATGGCGCACGCCATCGCGCTCAAGCTCGACAAGAAGGACGCGCAGTACGAGCCGGGCACGCGCGTGGGCATCAAGGTGGGCTCGTCCGCGGTCACGCTGTTCGATGCGAAGGGGGCGGCGGTGGCGTTCGAGCGCCCCGAAGTGGGAGAGAACGTTCAAGCCGTCGTTTGATGTGCTGGTTTGCGAAGGGGAAGAGTGCGATGGCGAACAAAGGGTCGAAGGACGATTTCGCGTCCGTTGCAGTGGCGCCGTCCGGGCAGCCCGCGACGCCAGCCGAAACGCACGACGTGACGGACAGGGAACGCGAGCCGCAACGCAACCGCCAGGAGAAGCGGCGCGAGCCGCTGCATGCGTTCATCGTCCACTTCGATGCGGAGCCTTCGTCGAAGCCGCTGCCTCCGGATTATCCGGACTAGCGAGTGTGACGATGTGGGGGGCAGGGATGATTACGAGTGTCGCGAATGGGCGTTACGACTTTTCTTACCGCACATTTAACGTTAGCCGGAACGGTACTTTCTTGCAGTACCCTGTTTCGAACCTCGCAGGCGCTCTTTCCTTGCTGGGCTGGCCTCTGGCGGGGGTTACGCGCACCTCGCGGCATTTCGCCAAGCCCAGGTAAACCACGCATGGCGATGCTAGAACGGTGCATTTAACATCGATTAACGTTAAGGGTAACGTTATTATGTTTCTGCTTAATCGACGGTTTGCAGGAAGGGCAATCATCTCCCCCAACGCTCCGCTTCCCTGCGGCGGCGTCCGTATCGGCAAGCGAGGCGTACACCGCCATTCGCACCTGGCCGCCGGCAAGCAACAAACCCTGTTGTCGTGCCTCGCGGTTCACCCGGTCGCAACTCGGACTGCGTGACGGGCATTCACCCGACAGATCGATTATAGGAAAGGGCAAGGGCCGCCGGGGCTTATTCGGGCGAAAGATGTTACCGGTAAAAACCCGCAGTTCGTTCGTGCGGAATACACCGGAGCTGGGCGTAATTCAGGTAGCAAACCGTTGGGCAACGCCGATAAAGAGCCATTGGGGCGCGAAGCGCAGGTATTTGGTTGCAAGCGCAACGACCCGATGCAATAAAAATCCGATAGAATTTTGATGGGTGGAGAGCGTCATGGAAAAGCGAGTATCCAAAGCCATTTTCAAGTCCCGGGCCTGCGAGCTGTTCCGCCAGGTCGAAACGCTGGGGGAAACCGTCATCGTGACGGACCGGGGACAACCCACCATTGAAATCCGGCCGTATCGCAGCAAGACCGAGAATCCACTCGAGTTGCTGCGCGCGTCGATTACGCATTTCAACCTCAAGCACGCGCTTGCACCGGTCCCCGCCGAGCAGGAAGAGTAATGATCACGCTCGACACGCTTGCGCTCGTGTGCTGGCTCGGCAGGCAGAAAGCGCTGAGTCAGGCCGCGCACGATGCGATCGACCGTGAACTCGATGGCGGCGAGATCCTCATTTCGGCAATCAGCGCGCTCGAAATCGCGGAGTTCGTGAAGGCCGGCAGCCTCGGGCTTTCCATGGACGCCCGTAGCTGGCTCTCCACATTTCTGAAGCTGGATGGTGTGCGCCTGATTCCGGTCGACTCCGAAATTGCGTTCCGGGCGGCGACGCTGCCGCCCGCGCTCACCTCGCATCAGAGGCTGATCGTCGCGACCGCCCGCACGCACGGCGGCGCGCTCGTGACCTCCGATGCGAAGGTGCGCGCCTCGACTTACGTCGAAACGATCTGGTGACGCGAGCGGCGGTGCCGCGCTCGCATCGGTCCGGTCGAGTCGCGCACCACCAGCTCCGCGGGCAGCGTGATGCGCTGCGAAGCGGCGTCGATGCCGGCGATCTGTGCGAGCAGTGTATTGACCGCCGAGCGCGCCATTTGCTGGAACGGCTGGCGAATCGTAGTGAGGGCGGGATGAAACTGCTCGGACATGGGAATGTCGTCGAAACCGATCACGGAAATGTCGTCGGGCACGCGCAGGCCCGCTTCCCTGACCGCGGCGATCACGCCAAACGCGCTCTGGTCGTTGGCCGTGAAAATCGCGGTGGGCGGATCGGAGAGGTTGAGCAGGTCGAATGTGACGTCGAACGCCATCATTTGCGAGAGATCGCCCGCGGCCACCAGCGCGTCTTCGCGCGGCAGGCCGAGCTTGGCGAGCGTGTCGCGATAGCCGCGTTGGCGGTCGCGCACACCCTCGATGGTTTCGTCGCCGGCGAGAAACGCAATGCGCTTGTGGCCGAGTTCCGCGAGATGCTCGACCGCGAGACAGGCGCCCCCGTAATTGTCGACCGATACCGAAGGAAAGCCCGTGAGCGTGCCGCGCTGATCGACCACCACCACCGGCACTTTGGCTGTGGCGAGTGCTTCGAGGCAGAGCGATTCGCGCGGCAGGATGGCGAGAATGCCGTCGGAAAATTGCTGGATCAACCCGAGCAGGTCGTGATGCGCATGGCGGTCTTCGTCGAACACGGTGTACACGAGCATTTCCATGCCCGCGCCGCGTGCCGCGCGGCCCGCGCCGAGCACCAGTTCGCTGGAGAACTGCGTGTCGAGCGTGGGCGTGATGATGCCGATGATGCCGTTGCGGCCGCCCGAGAGTTTCTGCGCGGTGCGGTTCACGACATAGCCGATGTCCGAAGCGATTCTCAGCACTTCGTCGCGCGTTTCGCGCGACACGCCCGGGCGTCCGTTGAGCGCGCGCGACGCGGTCATCTGCGACACCCCGGCCAGCTTGGCGACGTGCTCAAGCGTGGGAGTTTGCCTTGCCATGCGTGGTGTGGGCTTACGAGAGGTCATGTCTGCGAAGACTCGCTCGTGACTCGCTGGTTACTCCGCGGGTTAGTCACTAGTCACGTTAGCGATACCGTTTATGTGCTGGCTATTCTATCAGATGCGCGCTTCTTCAACCGTTGCCGAGCGCACCAACCTTGCGCGCGGCGCAAGCTCCGGCGGGGGCTCACCAGGAAAATCCCGCATAGCCGTAGTTCGTGACTCGGCTTAACATCCACTAACGTTAAGGCTAACGTTAAACCCGCAGATAACTCAGGTAGCTCTCAAAATTCCATAAGAGGGGACACAAACATGGCGTACCCAGGTTTCTCCAAGGCGCGGGCGATTGTCGGCGCCACGGCACTGCTGTTTTCACTGTCTGCCGTAGTTTCGAACGCCGTTGCGGCTGAATCCAAAACGATCACGGAATGGGATCAGCAGACCAATGCGTCGTCGAGCAAGATCATTCGCGACGCCTCGGATCGCTTCGAAAAGGCGGACCCGGGCTACAAGGTCGAGAATTCGCACGTCCTGAACGAGGCCTACAAGACCAAGCTGAAGGTGGCGTTCGGCGCGAACCAGCCGCCGTGCGTGTTCGAGAACTGGGGCGGCGGCGGCCTGCAGGAGTATGTGAAATCCGGTCAGATCGTCGACCTCACGCCGTACCTGAACAAGGACCCGGCGTATCGCAACCGCTTCATGCAGTCGTCGTGGAGCGTCACGACGTACGGCGGCAAGACCTACGGTGTGGCGGCCGAAAACGCGGCGGCCGCGGTGATCTTCTACAACAAGGAATTGTTCAAGAAGTACGGCATCACGCCGCCCAAGACGTGGGATGAACTGATGCACGTCGTGGACGTGCTGAAGTCGCACGGCGTGGCAGCGTTCTCGCTCGCGAACAAGAACAAGTGGACGGGGTCGATGTACTACATGTACCTCGTCGACCGTATCGGTGGTCCGCAAGTCGTGAGCAACGCGATCGCAGGCAAGGGCAAGGGCTTCGAAGATCCGGCATTCGTGGAAGCCGGCAAGCGCATTCAGGAGCTCGTGAAGGCTGGCGCGTTCGCGCCGGGCATCAACGGTCTCGATTACGACTCGGGCGCGTCGCGCCGTCTGCTGTACTCGGGCAAGGCCGCAATGGAACTGATGGGCGCCTGGGAAGCTTCGACGATCGCGAACGAAGATCCGGCGTTCTCGAAGGATCTCGACTTCTTCCCGTTCCCGAGCGTGCCGGGCGGCAAGGGCGATCCGCGCGACCTGATCGGCACGGTGGGCGATGGCTTCCTGAGCATCTCGACCGAGTGCAAGACGCCGGACGCCGCATTCAAGCTGATCCAGGCGCTGACCGACGACCAGGCGATGCAGGCACGCGCGTCGGATGACCACAAGCTCCCGCCGATCAATAACGTCAAGATCGACGATCCGTTCACGCAGCGTCTGCAGCAATTGCTCGCCGCGGCGCCGAGCGTGCAGCTCTGGTACGACCAGGCCCTGCCGCCCGCGTTGGGCGAACTGCACAAGGACACGACGCAGGCGCTGTTCGGTCTGTCGCTGACGCCTGAGGCGGCTGCGCAGCAAATGGAAGCCGCTTCGAAGAAGGGCGGTTGATCTCCAGCACTCAGGAAAAGTCCGGCTGGCGCCGCAAGACGCCGGCCGGCAGACAAGCTCGTGAATATTGCACTTTCCGCCACACCTGAACGCCGGCTGAAGCTCTCATCGCAAACGCTCGTCACGGTCGTGTTTCTTGCGCCGTCGCTGCTGCTGCTGGCCGTGTTCCTCCTTTATCCGCTCGTCTCCAGCTTGCGGCTGTCGCTGCTCGACTGGAATGGCCTCGGCAATACCGCCCACTATACCGGGCTCGCGAACTGGGCGCGGCTCGCTCATGACACGGTGTTCTGGCAATCGCTCAAGAACAACGTGATTCTCGCGTTCGCCTCGATCGTGATCCAGCTTCCTGTCGCGCTTGCGCTCGCCGTGCTGCTGGAAAAGGCCGGTCGTGGCTCGCGCGTGCTCAAGGTTCTCTATTTTCTGCCGCTGCTCATGTCGAGCGTGGCGATCGGCGTGCTGTTCAAGCAGATCTACGATCCGAATTTCGGACCCCTGAACGTCGCGCTGCAGGCATTCGGGCTGGATGGTCTCGCGAAGGACTGGCTAGGCGACCCGCATTTTTCGCTGGGCGCGACCATCGCCGTGATTATCTGGCAGAACGCGCCTTTCTACATGATTCTGTTCCTCGCCGGCCTCTCGTCGATGCCGGCTGAGGTCAACGAGGCGGCGCTGCTCGACGGCGCTTCCGAGTGGACCATCTTCTGGCGCATCAAGCTGCCGCACCTGCAAGGCACAGTGCGCACAGCCGTGCTCCTTTCGGTGCTCGGCTCGCTGCGTTACTTCGATCTCGTCTTCGTCATGACCGGCGGCGGCCCCGAAGCCTCGTCCGAGGTGATGGCCACTTACATGTATCGCACGGTATTCAGTTCGTTCCAGCTCGGCTACGGCAGCACCATCGGCTCGGCGATGTTCCTGATCGTCATCGCAGTGGCGGCGGTGTCGATGTACTTCACGCGTCGCTATGCAACCGAGGTCTGAACCATGAACAAGAGATTCCGCTTCCCCCGCGTGACGATCCCTCTGCTGGCGCTGATCTGGCTGGGTGTCACGACGATCCCGTTTATCTTCATGGTCGTGTCGAGCTTCAAGAGCCAGGAAGAGACATTCACGACTTCTGTGTGGGCGCCGCCGAATCACCTCTACTGGGGCAATTACGCGGCCGTGCTGAAGGGGCCGTTCTTCACGTATTTCCGCAATAGCCTGTTCACGGTGGGCGTGTCGGTCGCGCTGATCGTCATCATCAGCGCGATGGCGGCCTACGTGTTTGCGCGCATGCGCTTCAGGCTGAACAAGCTGCTTTTCGGTCTCGTGGTCGCCGGCATGATCGTGCCGCTGCACGCGACGCTGGTACCGATCTATCTGCTCACGCGTAATCTCGGCCTTTACGATACGCAGTTCGCGCTGCTTGGGCCTTATGTGGCACTCAGTTTGCCGGTGTCGATCTTCATCCTGACCGAGTTCATGCGGCAGATTCCGCGCGAGCTCGAAGAAGCCGCGCAGCTCGACGGCTGCAGTCCGTTCCGCATTTTCTGGCGTATTTTCTTCCCGCTTTCGGGACCGGGGCTCGCCACGGTGGCGATCTTCAACGGCATTGGTCTCTGGAACGAGTTCATCTTCGCGTACATGCTCACGTCGACGTCCGAGCACCGTACGCTGCCGCTCGCGATCTGGGACTTCATGGGGCAATACGCGTCGAACATACCCTCGATGCTGTCTGTTCTCGTGCTCACGTCGTTGCCGTTGATCGTTGCCTACGCATTCGGTCAGGAGCGCGTGATCAAGGGAATGATGGCCGGCTCGCTCAAGGGCTGATTCGCATCGCAAACCGAACTTCGCACAAAACGATATGGCAAGCATTTCCCTCAATAACGTACAGAAGGCCTACGCGAGCGGCAACGCGGTGATCCGCGACGCCAACCTCGAAGTCGGCAAGAACGAATTCTGCGTGTTCCTCGGGCCGTCGGGCTGCGGCAAGTCCACGCTGCTGCGCATGATCGCCGGACTCGAATCGATTACCGACGGCGAACTGCGCATCGACGGTGAACGCATGAACGAGGTCGAACCCGCGAAGCGCAAGGTCGCGATGGTGTTCCAGAACTACGCGCTCTATCCGCATATGAGCGTGTACGAGAACATGGCATTCGGTCTGCGTCAGGCGAAAGTCGACAAGGCCACTATCGACAAGAAGGTGCGCAGCGCGGCTGCCGCACTGCAACTCGACACCTATCTCGAGCGCCGCCCCGCAGCGCTTTCCGGCGGCCAGCGGCAGCGCGTGGCGATCGGGCGCGCGATTGTGCGCGAGCCGGGCGTGTTCCTGTTCGACGAGCCGCTGTCGAATCTCGACGCGGCGCTGCGCGTGCAGACGCGTACCGAAATCGCGCGTCTGCATCGCGAGTTCAGCGAGGCGAGCGCCGTGTATGTGACGCATGATCAGGTCGAAGCCATGGCGCTGGCCGATCGCATCGTGCTCCTGCAGGCGGGCGATCACATGGAGCGGCACGGCAGCGTCGCGCAGGTGGGGGCGCCGCTCGATCTGTATCACCATCCGAAGAGCCGGTTTGTCGCGGGCTTCATCGGCTCGCCGAAGATGAACTTCTTCGCGGGCACGGTGGTGGGTGGCGACGATGGCGGCGTGGTCATCGACCTGCTAAGCGGCGAGCGCGTGCGCGCGCGCGTGGACAGCTCGCGTGCGCGTGCCGGCATGAAGGTGACGCTCGGTGTGCGTCCGGAGCATCTGCGTGTGGCCGTCGATGCGCGCAACGAACAGACGCTGGCGTGTCGCGTGAAGCTCGTCGAGCACATGGGCGAGCACAGCTATATCCACGCGACTCAGACGGGCCCGGCCGCGGCGACACTGATCGCAAAGGTGCCAGGCGACAGCGCGTTGACGCACGATGAAATGGTCAGCCTTGCGCTGCCACCCGAGGCGTGCCACGTATTTGACGATCACGATATGGCGCTGCGACGTCTCATCTAAGTTGAGCGCGGCTTTCGCCGCGCGCCCGCGCAACGCCGATTTCAAAAGCACAACTAAGCAGGCGGCGAGAGAAAAACCGCCTCGTGCAATACCAGGGAGTGAAGCAATGTCGCTTGAACACACCACTGAGGTTCCGCTTTATCGCCGCTCCGACGCACCGGCCGGGCAACGCGTGGCCGACCTGCTCGCGCGCATGACGCTCGACGAAAAAATTGCTCAGCTTCACGCCGCGTGGCTGAAGCTTTCGGCAGACGGCGACCATAAGGCGCGGACCATCGATTTCGCGCAAAGCGCCAACAGCCTCACGGTGGAACAGATTCTGGAACACGGTCTTGGGCAGATCACGCGTCCGCTCGGCACGCATACGGTCGATCCCAAAGAGGGCGTGCGCGCGCTCAACGAGTTGCAGCGCAAGATGGTCGAAGACACGCGCCTGGGCATTCCCGTGATGTCGCACGAGGAATGCCTCGTGGGCTTGATGATCAAGGACGCCACGCTGTTTCCGTCACCGCTGAACTACGCGGCGACGTGGAACCCGAATCTCGTGGGCGAAGTGGGGCGCATCATCGGCGAGCAGGCGCGCTCGATCGGCTGCCACCAGGGCCTGGCTCCCGTGCTCGACGTGTCGCGCGATCCGCGTTGGGGCCGCACCGAGGAAACGCTCGGTGAAGATCCGTATCTGGTGGGCGTGCTCGCGTGTCACTACGTGAACGGTCTGCAAGGCGAGCGGCGCGACGTGCTCGCCACGCTCAAGCACTTCGTTGGCCACTCGGCGAGCGAAGGCGCCCGCAATCATGCGCCTGTGCATGTCGGGCCGCGTGAGTTGAACGACGTGTTTCTGCTGCCGTTCGAAATGGCGGTCAAGCTCGCGCACGCCGGCTCGATCATGCCGGCGTACCACGATATCGACGGCGTGCCCTGCCATGCGGACCGCACGCTGCTGCACGATACGCTGCGCGAGAAGTGGGGTTTCGAGGGGCTCGTCGTTGCGGACTATGCTGCCGTCGACCTGCTCTACAGCCATCATGCGGTGGCCCACGACAGCGCGTCGGCGGCGGCGCTCGCGTTCAATTCGGGACTCGACGTCGAGTTGCCGGGACACGAGTGCGCGGTCCATCTGAAAGAAGCGCTCGATCGCGGCGAAATCACCGAAGCGACGATCGACACCGCGGTTTCGCGCGTGCTGCACACGAAATTCCGCCTTGGCCTGTTCGAGAATCCCTATGTGGACCCCGAACGCGTGGATGTGAAGGGTACGGCGGCGGCCGATACGGCGTATCAGGTCGCGCTCGAATCGGCTGTTCTGCTGCGCAATGAAGGCGGCGTGCTGCCGTTGAACACCAATGGCGCGGAGAAAATCGCGGTGATCGGCCCGACCGCCGATGACCCGCTCGCGCTGCTCGCCGGCTACAGCTTCCCGGTGCATCTCATCAACTCGGGCGAGCAGTCGGTCGCTTCGATCGCCACACCGCTGGGTGCACTGCGCGCGCTGTTGGGCGAGGCGCGCGTGCTGCATGCCAAGGGTTGCGACATCATCAAGGCACGCCGTGCGGGCGCGCCGGTTTTCCCGGGCGACGTGTCGCTCGACCTGAGCGGCAACACCAACCGCGACGACCTGATCAGCAAGGATACCGAAGCCATTCCCGCCGCTGTCGAAGCCGCGCGCAAAGCGGGCGTAGCCGTCGTATTCGTCGGCGATCTGGCGGGGTTGTTCCAGTCCGGTACGGTGGGCGAAGGCTCCGATACGGACAGCCTGGAACTCCCGGGCGTGCAACTGCAATTGCTCAAGGCCGTGGTCGAGAGCGGCACGCCTACGGTCGTCGTGATGACGGGCGGCCGGCCGTACAACCTGGGCGGCCTCGAAGATCGCATTGCCGCGCAGATCATGGCGTTTGCGCCGGGCGAGCGTGGCGCCGAGGCGCTTGCCGATCTGCTGGTAGGCCGCGCCAATTTCAGCGGCCGCCTGCCGCTCTCCGTGCCGAAGAGCGCAGGGGCAGTGCCGTATGTGTACAACCATCGCCTCAAGAGCGCAGGCACGCCGGTCGCCTACCACTTTGGAAGCCGTTATCCGTTTGGTTTCGGCCTGGGCTACACCCAGTTCCGTTACGGCGATCTCGCGGTGGCGCAACGCGAAGTCCCGCTTGAAGACGGCACGGTCGAACTGAGCTTCACGGTTGAAAACACCGGCTCGCGCGACGGCACGGAGATCGTGCAGATTTACGTGCGCGATCAGCACGCGTCCGCGGCGCGGCCCGTACGCGAACTCAAGGCGTTTGCACGCGTGCCGCTTGCGGCAGGCGCGCGGACTCGCGTGCGCGTGAAGCTGCCCGTCGATATGTTCAATTTCACCGACGCACGCGGCGAGCGCATTGTCGAGCCGGGCAAGTTCGATCTGATGGTGGGCAGTTCGAGCCGCGACATCCATCTGAGCGGCACGGTCACGGTGGTGGGCAATGCAACGCGGACGCTCCCGCGCGACTGGCGCATGCTGAGCGCGGTCGACGTCGTATCGTAAGGGCAAGACATGCGGCAGGTCAGGGCGGCGAGCTATCTGCGGCTCGCCGCCCTGTTTGGGTTCTGACAAGTCAACACTGGAATATCTGATGTCGTACGCAATCTATCCGAGCCTGGCGGACAAAACCGTCGTTATCACCGGCGGCGGTAGCGGGATTGGCGCCGCGGTCGTCGAGGCATTCGCGCAGCAGGGCGCGCGCGTGTTCTTCCTCGACGTGGCCGAACACGATTCGCTCGCTCTTCAAGAAACGCTTCGTCATGCGAAGCATCTGCCGTTGTTCAAGCGCTGCGACCTGTGCAGCGTGGAGGCGATCGAAAGCGTGTTCGCGTCGATTGTCGATGTCGCCGGCCCGATCGACGTGCTCGTGAACAACGCGGGCAACGACGACCGCCATGATATTGGCGAGCTGACCGCGAGCTACTGGGACCAGCGTATCGCCGTGAACCTGCGCCACCAGTTCTTCTGCGCGCAGGCCGCCGCGAGGGGCATGCGCCAGACGGGGCGCGGCGTGATTCTGAACTTCGGTTCGGTGTCGTGGCACGTCGCCTTGCCGAACCTGCCGATCTACCTGACCGCGAAGGCCGGCATTGAAGGTCTGACGCGTGGCCTCGCGCGCGATCTGGGCGCCGCGGGCATTCGCGTGAACTGCATCATCCCGGGCGCCGTGAAAACGCCGCGGCAGATGAACCTGTGGCAAACGCCGGAGAGCGAGGCGAAGGTCGTCGCGGGTCAGTGTCTGCCACTGCGCATCGAGCCCGAGCACGTCGCGCGCATGGCCTTGTTCCTCGCATCCGACGACGCCTCGCGCTGCTCCGGGCGCGATTACTTCGTCGACGCGGGATGGTACGGAGAATGACGATGCCGGTTCCCGTGTGCGTATGGCCGATCGGCGCAGAGCTTGCCGAAGGGCCGCTGTGGCAGGCCGCGGAAAACGCGGTCTATTTCGTCGATATCAAGGGCCGCCGGATTCATCGCCTGGTGGTCGCGACCGGTGAGCGCACGACGTGGTACGCGCCCGACCAGGTCGGCTTTATCGCGCCGCTCGGCGATCGGGTTTTCGTGTGCGGCCTGCCTGACGGCCTGTATCGTTTCGACGCCGTGAGCGGGGAATTCGACAAGCTGATGGATGTCGAGCCGCATTTGCCGGGCAATCGCCTCAACGACGGTTTCGCCGACGCGCGAGGACGCCTGTGGTTCGGTTCGATGGACGATGGCGAGCAAGCGCCGAGCGGCACGCTGTATCGCGTGGACGCAGGCGGGGTGTTGAGCGTACAGGACAGCGGCTACGTGATTACCAACGGCCCGGCCATGAGTCCGGACGGCCGCACGCTCTATCACAACGACACGATGCGTCGCGTCGTGTATGCGTTCGACGTAGCGATTGACGGCGCGCTGTCGCGCAAGCGCGTCTTCACTGCAATATCCGGCGACGGGCACCCGGACGGCATGGCGGTGGACGCCGAGGGCTACGTGTGGGTCGCCCTATTCGGTGGCTGGCGCATCGACCGCTATTCGCCTGAGGGTGAACTGGCCGGTCGGATCGCGTTTCCGTGCGCGAACATCACGAAGCTCGCGTTCGGCGGGGACGATCTGAAGACCGCTTACGTTTCCACCGCGTGGAAGGGACTCACGGCAGCCGAGCGCGAGAAACAGCCGCTAGCGGGCGGCTTGTTCTCGTTTCGCTCGCCAGTGCCGGGGCAGGCACCGGCACGCTGCGCAGCGGCCTTCGCGCGTTAAGCAGCCTTGATCGACGGGACGGCAAGCGCGACGCGCGGCTGTTCCGACCGTATCGGCCGCATAGGACCCTATACGACCAAAGTCCGATGGTCGGGGCGTCCTGCAGTGTTAGGCTCGGAGAGCACACGCCATGGTCCCAGACCGGCGCAACAAGCGTGGCACCTGATCGTTTCAAGGGGACTACCATGCTCTATCGGTCGAATACGTGCATTGCGTTCGCGCGCTGCCTCGCGCTCTCGGTCGCGGCCTGCGGCTTCTTTGCCGCCTCGGCGCCCATATGCCGCGCGGCTGACCAGGACGCCTCCGCCGCCTCGGAAGCCGTGCCAGCCGGGGCATCCGTCGACACGGAAAGCGGCACCATCAGTTTGATCGATCAGAAGAATGCACTCATCGTCGTGACCGTGCCGGGTCGCGACGACCTGAGCTTCAGTGTGAAAGATCATCGCGACGTGCTCAATGTCGTCAAAGTTGGCGACAAGCTGACAACCCACTATATGGAGCCGTACGTCACCGAATTGACGCCCGCCGAGGGCGCGGCGGTCACGCGCCTGAACCACACGGCAAAGGTGACCCAGCATTCCTCCGGCGCCGACCAGGAAAACTTCCAGGTGCTCCGGGTCTTCAGCGGCGTGGCGCAAGTCACTGGCGTCGACCGCAAGCTCAACCTCTTGACCGTCGTGGACAAGTCCGGCACTGCCCGTTCCATTCGGGTTAGCCGCCCGGACCTGATCGAGGTGATGCAGAACCTCAAGCACCATAGCCACGTGCGGATCAAGTACGAATCCGAGATGACGGTCATCGTCGCCCGTTAGCGGCTTCGCTGCGGGACGCCCGCTTTCGCGCGCGTTTCCGGTATCGATCGTTCCCCGGACTCGAAGATTTTTTGAGCGTACCGATCCGTTTTCACATCCCCATCCGTCTCTAGCATGCCGGTCGCAGAGCGCGACGGCTTCGACCAGACAGGAGGGCAGGATGGAGACGATTCAAGATCAAACGGTGCTGATTACCGGGGGAAGCCGGGGATTGGGGCTTGCCATGGTGGAGGCGTTGCTTCGAAGGCAAGCGAAAGTGACCGTTCTGGCGCGAGATAGCCAGAGCCTCGCCGCTGTCGAGCAGTTGGGCGCGAAAGGCATACAAGGCGACGCGACGGACGCGGCGTTAATGGACCGCCTCGTCGCGGACCTGCGCCCCAAGGTGCTCGTACTCAATGCCGGGGCGACGCCGTGGATGGGGTCGATCGAAGAACAGACCTTCGAAAGCTACTCCATCGTGTGGAACAACGACGTCAAAGCCACGCTTCACGGTGTCCAGGCCGCATTGAAGGCGCCGATGCCCAAAGGCGGCCGCGTGCTGCTCGCTTCGAGCGGCGCGGCGCTGGTGCTTTCGTTGCCGGCCATCCGCGCTGAGGCGATGCGCCTTTCGGGCGGCTATGTGGGCGCCAAGCGCATGATCTGGCTGATGGCGCACAACGCGAATAGCGTTGCGCGCACACGCGAACTCGGCCTGCTTTTCCAGGTGTTGTTGCCGCTTCAACTCGTGGGCGTCACCGGCCTCGGGCGCGCGGTGGCGGCGGCATACGCCGGGCGGGCGGGCACGACCGTCGAAGATCATCTGGCGCGCTACGGCGCGCCACTTCGGCCGGAACAATATGGCGAGGACGTCGCCACGCTCCTGACCGATCCGCGCTACGCCGATGGCGTAGCCTACGGGTTCCGGCGCGATACCCCGATCGCACCGCTGGACGCTTAGCCGCCACCAACGACCAGGAGCGCTTTCATGCCGGGCATGCCCACGAACCTCGAAGCCTTCGAAAGTCTGCTTGGCACCCTGCGGCCAAGACTGCACCGCTATTGCGCGAGGATGACGGGTTCGGTCATTGACGGCGAGGACGTGGTGCAGGACACGCTGCTCAACGCCTATGAAGCGCGTTCCACCGCCGGCGGGATTGCGAATGTGGAGGCGTGGCTTTTCCGCATCGCGCATAACGCCGCGATGGATTTCCTGCGCCGGCACGCGCGCCATGGCACGGCTCAACTGCTGGAGATCGACGAGACCATCGCGGCTCCGGGCGACGTGGAGCAGGATCGCGAGATCGCGGCAGCGAGTTTGCATACATTCATGCGTCTTGCGCCGCCCCAGCGTTGCGCGGTGAAACTTGCCGAGCAGTGGCGCTTCGAAGCGGCATGGGTGGATGGGCGGCCCGTCATGGTGGTGTTCGACCGCAACGATCCGGCTGGCGGCCCGGCGTATTTCGTGGCGCTCGATTTTGGCGGCGATGCGGTCACCGGCATTCGCGATTTTCTGTTTGCACGTTATGTGCTCGATGGCGCGGCGTTGCGAACGCTCTAACCCGGCCCTAAAAAACGGTGCGTTGCGATCGGACACGCGACGCGACCTGCAAGCGCTCCTCCAAAGAATCGTGCTTCGCTTGATGTGAATCGCACAAAGCGCACGCCAATATCGTCGATTGGTTGCTAGCGCAACCAATGACTTCCCACCCGTCGCCTGCCTAAAGTTTTCCTTACAGCCTGCCGTTATCGCATTGGGGCGGCGGCGCCCGTTGCTCTCGCACGGCCGTACGACCCGGACTTTACAGGGCGCGAGACGCGAAACCGTCTGGCGCGCGGTACGACCGACGGTGACGCATGTGAGCTCCCGCAACGAAATCTACTCTTTGCCGCGCGGCAAGCTGGCCCGTTGGTTGACCGAACCCGGACAGGACACGCCGCACGAAATACGTGTCGCCCTTGTCGGCACCCTGTTCGGAACGTTGCCGATCTTCTTCGGCGGCGTATCCAATACCGTCGCCGTGGCGTGGGTGCTCGCTCGCCGGCACGGGACGTTGCCGTTCAAGTTTTGGCTCATCGCCGAAATCGTCGTCTGCGTGGTGCGCCTCGCCACGCTCACCCTGTCGCGCCGCCGCGCAAGGGAAGGCAAGAGCACGCCTACCGACTTTTATATTCTTCTCGCGCCGTTGTGGGGCGCGACGGTCGGCTATGGCGCGCTCGTCAGCGCCATGAGCCGCGACTGGGTATCCGCTACGCTCGCCTTTCTCTCCGCCGCAGCCATGGTGGGCGGGATCTGCTTCCGCAATTTTGCGGCGCCGCGACTGGTGGCGGTCATGATCTGCCTTTCGCTCGGCCCGTGCTGCATTGGCGCGCTGCTGGGCGGCGAGCCGGTTCTCTTGCTCTCGCTCCTGCAAATTCCCTTCTATCTGTTCGCCATGAGCGCCGCCGCGCGCCACCTGAACGCCATGCTCATCTCGACGATGAAGGCCGAACGGGAAAACAGCCATCGCGCGCGCCATGACGCCCTCACGGGACTCCTGAACCGCGATGGCCTGTTCAGCGCGGCCGGACCCGCGAGCGCCTCGCCCATCAAGGCGGGCATGACAGTGTTCTTCGTCGATCTCGACGGTTTTAAGTCGGTCAACGACGCGCACGGCCACAAGGCCGGCGACATGCTGCTCGTGCAGGTCGCGAGCCGTCTGCGCATGCTTGCCAGCACGGGCGCATGGGTGGCCCGCATGGGCGGCGACGAATTCGTCATCGTCGATCCTCAGGTGGACCGGGCGCCGCGCGAATGGGCCAGCCTCGTGACCGAAGCGATCGAGCGGCCGTTCGAGCTTGCGCCGGGGCTGCTGGTGAGCGTTGGGGCGAGCGTGGGCTTCACGATGGTCGCGGCGGACGACCTGGACGTCGATCAGGTCTTGCGCCGCGCCGATCTCGCGATGTACGCCGTCAAGCGCGAGAAGGCGCCGGGCGAACACGTCCCGGCGGTCGAAAGACCTGCGTGATCCTCGCCAGGCGTGCCGCTTTCTTCAGGTTTTCGCGGCGAGATCCAGCAGCCGTACGGCATTCTCCTTGAGGATCAACGGGCGCACTTCCGGCTTGATGTCGAGCGTATCGAAATCCGCGAGCCAGCGATCCGGACGGATCAAGGGAAAGTCGGAAGCGAACAGCACCCGCTCGCGCAAGAGCGTATTCGCGTACTTCACCAGTTCCGGCGAGAAGTATTTCGGCGACCAGCCCGACAGGTCGATATAAACGTTGGGCTTGTGCAGCGCGATGGAAAGCGCCTGCTCCTGCCACGGCCAGGAGGGATGCGCGATCACGATCTTCATGTCGGGGAAATCGGCGGCCACATCGTCGAGATAGATCGGCTCCGAATACTTCAGACGCAACCCGCCGCCGCCGCGCATGCCGGAACCCATCCCCGAGTGGCCGCTATGAAACACCGCGGGCAGGCCATATTCGGCAATCACTTCGTATAGCGGGTAAGCCAGCCGGTCGTTGGCGAAAAAGCCCTGCATGGTGGGGTGAAACTTGAAGCCGCGCACGCCATGCTCCTCGATCAGCCGCCGCGCCTCGCGCGCGCCGAACTTGCCCTTGTGCGGGTCGATGCTGGCGAACGCGATCATGATGTCGGCGTTTTGCTGCGCGAACGCGGCGATCTCTTCGTTGTCGATGCGGCGCCGCCCGATATTTGCCTCGCAATCCACCGTGAACATCACGAAGCCGATGTTGCGCTCGCGGTAGTGCTCGATCGTTTCCGGAATCGTCGGGCGGCGGCCAAGCTTTAGCACGGTGCCGAAATACTTGTCGGCGGCCTCGTCGAATTCCTTCGCGAAGAGGTCGGGCTGCTGGCAGCACGACACTTCGGCGTGGACGTGCGTGTCGATGGCAACGAGCTGGTCGATGTTCAAGGGTGTCTCCTCCTTCTTGTTATGCGCTGCGTGCCCGCTCAAGCGGCGCGCAGATTGCGCACGCAGGCATGCAGCAGCGCGTGGAGTTTTCCGGCTGTTTCGGCATCCATATCGTCGAGCATCGCGCCTTCCACGTGATCGGCCGCGGTGTCGCATTCGCCCAGCAGCGCGTTGCCGGCTTCAGTGAGCGAAAGCAGCACCACTCGGCGGTTCATCGGGTCGGCTTCGCGCATGACCCAGCCGTTCGCCTCCATCGTCTTCACGACTTCGTTGGCTGCCTGCGGCGTGATGAACGAGCGCTCCGCGAGTTGCGCATTGGACGAGCGGCCGCGCGCGCGCAGCACGGAAAGCGCGGTGTATTGCGGCAGCGTGAGCCCGTGGCGCGCGAGCGCTTCGGTCAGGCGGCGGGAAACGACGCGGTCGAGCTGGCCGATCAGGTAGCTCAGGCGCATGGGCGGCACGGTGTGCGGGCCGCCCTCGGCGGACTGCTGCGCGACTCGGGCGCGCGGCGCGGCGGGGGAGGTTTTCTGGGTCATCGCGTTTTACGGGTTTGTACCGACGAGATCATATTCTACTTTACATATCAGGTAGCCTGATAGTAAATTGATTTCAAGCCGCGAGTGCGGCAGTGTCTACGGAGATAGAGAATGAGCTACGAAGGTCGCTGGAAAACGGTCAAGGTTGCGGTTGCGGGTGGCATCGCCTGGGTGACGTTGAACCGGCCCGACAAGCGCAACGCCATGAGCCCGACGCTCAACAAGGAGATGATCGACGTGCTCGAAACGCTCGAGCTCGACGCCGAGGCGCAAGTGCTCGTGCTGACCGGCGAAGGTTCGGCGTGGACGGCCGGCATGGACCTGAAGGAATACTTCCGCGAAGTCGATGCGGGACCCGACGTGCTGCAGGAGCGCATTCGCCGCGACGCAAGCCGCTGGCAATGGCAACTGCTGCGCATGTATTCGAAGCCGACCATCGCGATGGTGAACGGCTGGTGTTTCGGCGGCGGCTTCTCGCCGCTCGTGGCGTGCGATCTCGCGATTGCCGCGGACGAAGCCACGTTCGGTCTTTCGGAAATCAACTGGGGCATTCCGCCGGGCAACCTCGTGAGCAAGGCGATGGCGGATACCGTGGGCCACCGCGAGGCGCTTTACTACATCATGACGGGCGATACGTTCACGGGCCAGCAGGCCGCGAAAATGGGGCTCGTCAACAAGAGCGTACCGCTCGCGCAATTGCGCGAGGAAACGCTCGCGCTCGCCGCGAAACTGCTCGACAAGAACCCGGTCGTGCTGCGCAACGCGAAGCATGGTTTCAAGCGTTCGCGCGAACTGACGTGGGAGCAGAACGAGGACTATCTCTACGCGAAGCTCGACCAGGCCAACCATCGCGATAAGGAAGGCGGCCGCGAGCAGGGCCTCAAGCAGTTCCTCGACGACAAGAGCATCAAGCCGGGCCTGCAGGCATACAAGCGCTAATCGATAGCGTCGCACCAGACAGAGGAGACAACGACATGCATGAAACCCGCCTCTTGATCGGCGGCGCGGCGCGCGCCGCGTCGAACGGCAAGACCTTCGAGCGCATCAATCCGGCCACGCGCGCGGTGGCCACGCGCGCGGCAGCCGCCACGCTGGAAGATGCGGACGCGGCCGTTGCCGCGGCCGCGCACGCCTTTCCGGCGTGGGCCGCGCTCACGCCCACGGAGCGCCGCAAGCGCCTGCTCGCCGCCGCCGACCATATGGATGCGCGCACAACGGATTTCATCGCCATCGGCGCGGCGGAAACGGGCGCGATGGCGAACTGGTACGGCTTCAATGTGATGCTCGCCGCCAACATGCTGCGCGAAGCGGCTGCCATGACCACGCAGATCGACGGCGCGGTGATCCCTTCCGACGTGCCCGGCAGCCTCGCGATGGCCGTGCGCCAGCCGTGCGGCGTCGTGCTCGGCATGGCGCCATGGAACGCACCGGTGATTCTTGCCACGCGTGCGCTCGCCATGCCGCTCGCGTGCGGCAATACGGTGGTATTGAAGGCTTCCGAAGGGTGTCCCGGCGTGCATGCGCTGATCGGCGAAGTGCTCAACGAGGCGGGTCTGGGCGAGGGCGTCGTCAACGTGCTCACCCATGCGCCGGAAGATGCACCGGCCATTGTCGAGCGCCTGATCGCCAACCCCGCCGTCAAGCGCGTGAATTTCACGGGCTCGACGCGCGTGGGCCGCGTCGTCGCGGAGCATTGCGCACGGCGTCTGATGCCGGCGTTGCTCGAACTGGGCGGCAAGGCTCCCGTGCTCGTGCTCGACGACGCCGATCTCGACGCAGCGGTGGAAGGCATCGCATTCGGCGCATTCTTCAACCAGGGGCAAATCTGCATGTCGACTGAACGCGTGATCGTCGATCACAAGATTGCCGATGCGTTCGTCGAAAAGCTCGTTGCGAAGGCTCGCACGCTGAAGGCCGGCGACCCCACGCAGCCGGGCTCGGTGCTAGGTACTCTGGAGAGCGAAGCATCGGCGCGGCGCATACGCGCGCTCGTGGAGGACGCGCGCGAGAAGGGTGCGAACCTGCCGCTGGGCTGCGAGGTAAACGGCGCGATCATGCAGCCCGTGATCGTCGAAAACGTCACGCGCGAGATGAAGCTCTACGCCGACGAATCGTTCGGCCCTGTGGTGACGGTGCAGCGTGTGGACGGCGACGAAGAAGCGGTGAAGGTTGCCAACGACAGCGAATACGGTCTTTCGGCGGCGGTGTTCAGCCGCGATATCGCGCGCGCGATGAACGTCGCCAGGCGTATCGAATCGGGCATCTGCCATATCAACGGGCCGACGGTGCACGACGAAGCGCAAATGCCGTTCGGCGGCGTGAAGGCGAGTGGCTATGGCCGCTTCGGCAGCAAGGCTTCGATCGCCGAATTCACGGACCTGCGCTGGATTACCGTGCAGACCGGCCCGCGCCACTATCCGATCTGAACGCGCCCATCACGACATGAACTACCGGGCCGACTGCGCCGACACACCGCGCAGCCCGGCATCGGCCAAGCAAAGGAGACAGGCTTTGGATTCGGAGCCGACCCAAACGCATGCTCGCGCCGTCGTGCAACCGGACTTCGCCGGTTACCGCGCCGTCGCGATCGGCTCGGCCGCGCCGCAGATCGAACGGCGCGGCGACTGCTGGTATTTGCGCTCGACCGAGGCGCTCGACGACTTCCCCGAGCGCGTGACCGACCGGCTCGTGAGCGGTGCGCGCGCGCATCCGGACCGCTGGCTCGTGGCGCGCCGCGGCGCTGATGGGCAATGGCACGGCATCAGCTACGCGCAGATGGTCGAGCGCGCCCGCGCGATCGGGCAGGCCTTGATCGAACGCGGTTTGTCGGCCGAGCGCCCGGTCGCGCTGCTCTCGGGCAACGATCTCGAACATCTGCAGATGGCGTTCGGCGCGCTATGGGCCGGCGTGCCCTATGCGCCCATTTCTCCCGCGTATTCGCTCGTATCCAGCGATTACAACAAGCTGCGTCACACGCTGGGCTTGCTCAATCCTGGCCTCGTATTCGCGGCAGACGGCCCCGCGTTTGCCGCTGCGCTCGACGCCGCGGTGCCGGACGATATCGAGCGCGTGGTCGTGACGCCGGCTGGCGGCGCGCGCCGCGAGACGCCGTTTTCGGCGTTGCTCGAGACGCAGGCGGGCAGCATCGAAGACGCGCAAGCGCGCGTGACAGGCGACACGATCGCGAAGTTCCTCTTCACCTCCGGATCGACGCGCCTGCCAAAGGCCGTGCCCACCACGCATCGCATGCTGTGCAGCAACCAGCAGATGCTGCTGCAAACGTTCCCGCAGTTCGGCATCGAGCCGCCGGTGCTGGTGGACTGGCTGCCGTGGAATCACACCTTCGGCGGCAGCCACAACGTAGGTATTGCGCTCTACAACGGCGGCACGCTCTATATCGACGATGGCAAACCCGTTGCTGGCCGCTTCGAAGACACGCTGCGCAACCTGCGCGAAATCGCGCCCACGCTCTACTTCAACGTCCCGAAGGGTTGGGAAGAACTGACCGCCGCACTCGAAATCGACGCGCGCTTGCGCGAGACGTTTTTCTCGCGCGTGAAGATGTATTTCTTCGCGGGCGCGGGGCTGTCGCAGGCGGCGTGGGACCGGCTCGAACGCGTGACGCAGGCCCATTGCGGCGAGCGCATTCGCATCATGGCGGGCCTTGGCATGACCGAGACCGCGCCGTCGTGCCTCTTCACGACCGGCCCGGTGATGGGCGCGGGCTATATCGGCCTGCCAGCGCCGGGCTGCGAGACGCGTCTCGTGCCCGTGGACGGCAAGCTCGAAGCGCGCTTTCGCGGACCAAACGTGATGAGCGGCTACTGGCGCGCGAACGAAGCGGAGCGTCACGACGTGTTCGACGAAGAGGGCTACTACCGCACCGGCGACGCCGTGCGCTTCGTCGATACCGCGCGGCCCGAACTGGGCCTGCTGTTCGACGGACGCATTGCCGAAGATTTCAAGCTCAGTTCCGGCACGTTCGTGAGCGTGGGGCCCATGCGTGCGCGCATCGTCTCGGGCGGCGCGCCGTATGTGCAGGACGCGGTGATCGCAGGCATGGACCGCGATGACATCGGCGTGCTGATCTTCCCGCGCCTCGACGAATGCCGCCAGCTCGCGGGCCTCGACGCGAGCGCGGCAGCACGCGATGTTCTGGACACGCCCGCCGTGCGCGACTTCTTTGCCGACCTGATGGAGCGGCTGAACCGCGACGCGACGGGTAGCGCAACCCTCATCACGCGACTGCACGTGATGGACTCGCCGCCGTCGCTCGATCTCGGCGAGATCACGGACAAAGGGTCCATCAACCAGCGCGTCGTGCTGAGCCAGCGCGCGGCGCTCGTGAATGCGTTATACGCCGCGCGGGGCGCAGAGACGCGCGTGATCTTCGCCCGTCATTTGCAGCACGTTTGAGGAACGGTCACGATGAGTCTCGACTATCAGGTGCCGCTGCGCGACATGCGCTTCGTGATCGACGAATGGCTCGAAGCGAGCGCGTGGTGGCGCAGCGTTCCCGCATGGGAGGACCTCGACAGCGCGACCGCGCAGCAGGTGCTCGAAGAAGCGGCGCGTTTCGTCACGGAACGCATCGCACCGCTGAACTCGGCGGGCGACCTTGAAGGTTGCCGCTTCGAGGGCGGCGAGGTCGCGATGCCAACGGGCTTTCGCGAGGCGTATGCGGATTTCGTCGCGGCAGGCTGGCCCACGCTCGCGCTGGACGCCGACGCTGGCGGCCAGGGCTTGCCGCAACTGCTCGAAGTCGCGCTGCAGGAAATGCTCGCGGCGGCCAACCATGCATGGCTCATGTCGCCCGGCCTCACGCACGGCGCGACGGCGTGTCTGATGGCGCACGGCTGCGATGCACTGAAGCGCGACTGGCTGCCGAAGATCGCAAGCGGCGAGTGGCTTACCACGATGTGCCTGACCGAGCCGCAGGCGGGCAGCGATCTCGCGCTGCTGCGCGCGCGAGCGACGCCCGACGCGGCGCACGGCGCCTGGCGCATCGACGGCAGCAAGATCTTCATCACGGGCGGCGATCACGATCTGACCGAGAACATCGTGCACCTCGTGCTCGCGCGTCTGCCCGATGCGCCGGCGGGCACGAAAGGCCTCTCGCTCTTCGTGGTGCCGAAATGGACCTTTGACGAGACCGGCGAGCGCGTGCGCAACGGCGTGCATTGCGAAGGCGTCGAGAAGAAGATGGGCCTCAAGGCTAGCCCAACGTGCTCGATGCGTTTCGAGCAAGCGCTGGGCTGGCTGGTGGGCGAGCCGGACCGCGGCCTCGCTTCGATGTTTGTCATGATGAATGCGGCGCGCCTGCAGGTGGCGATGCAGGGCGTGGGCCATGCGCAGCTTGCCTGGCAGCGCGCGCACGCCTACGCGCACGAACGCGCGCAAATGCGTGCCGTGAGCGCGCCCGCGCATGACGAGGGCGAGCCGGCAAAGGCAGCGCCGATTGCGTTTCATCCGGCCATGCGGCGCATCCTGCTCGATTTGCGCGCGACGGTGGAGGGCGAGCGGGCTATCGGCTACTGGATCGGTTACTGGCTCGACGTGGCTGCGCGCCATCCCGATGCGAGCGAGCGCCAGGCGGCTGGGCAACTCGCCTCGCTGCTCACGCCTGTCGCCAAGGCGTTCTTCACCGCCAATGGTTTTGCGGCGGCATCGAGTGCGCTGCAGGTGTTCGGCGGCTACGGCTACATCCACGAATACGGCGTGGAGCAGACCGTGCGCGACAGCCGCGTCGCCATGCTCTACGAAGGCACGAACGAAATCCAGGCGATCGATCTGCTTGTCCGCAAGGTGCTCGGCGATGGCGGCAAGGCGTTGCGCGCGTTACTCGCGCATGTCATCGCGGAGGCCGCGTGCTGCGCGGCTTCCGACGATCACGCACTTCACGGCGCGGGCGTGCGGCTCGATGCGCTGGTAGCGGAAGTGCAGCGCATCACAGGCGAAATCGAGCAGGGCAGCGCAGACGATCGCGAGCTGCCCTACCGCGTGGCCGACGACTATCTCGCACTCCTCGGCTGGCTGCTGCTTGCCTTCGCCTGGGCGCGAACGCTGCGCATCGCGCTGAACGCCCCTGCCGACGGTCCGTTCTATGCGGAAAAGCGCGTCACGGCGCATCACTTCTTCGCCTACCCGCTCGCGGCCTTCGATTACCGGCTGCGGCTCATCGAAGCGGGTTGCCGCGCTCCGCTGCCGTACACCTGAAAATATTTCAGCGCGGAGATTAGGGTAACTAAGTAGTACCGGCGCGGTGAGAGGCCGCGATATTCCATTACAAAACGAGGAGGCAACGTGTTGTCATCGACTACGCAGGGGAGCGCGCGCACGGCGGCGGGCACCGCATGGGTGTTGGGTTTGTGTCTGATCGTGGCGGTGCTGGAGGGCGTCGATCTGCAGTCGACAGGCGTGGCCGCGCCGCGCATGGCGCGTGAGTTCGGTCTATCGGTGAGCCAGATGGGGCTCGCGTTCAGCGCGGGCATGCTCGGGCTCTTGCCCGGCGCAATGATTGGCGGGCGCCTTGCCGACCGCATCGGGCGCAAGCGCGTGCTGCTGCTCTCGATGGTGGCGTTCGGCGTGTTCTCGATCTTTACCGCCCAAGCGTGGAGCTTCGCCACGCTGCTGGTGGCGCGCGTCTTGACCGGTATCGGCCTTGGCGGCGCCATGCCGAACCTGATCGCGCTTTCGGCCGAAGCCGTGGCGCCGCGGCTGCGCAATACGGCGGTCAGCATCATGTATTGCGGCATGCCGCTTGGCGGCGCGCTTGCGGCGCTGATCGGCGTGCTCAGTGCGGGCGACACCGAATGGCGGCATATCTTCTATGCGGGCGGCGTCGGGCCGCTCGTGGTCGCGCCGCTGATCCTCGCTTGCCTGCCCGAATCGGCGGCCTATGAAGCGGCCTCAAGCCGCGCGCGGTCCACGCAGGGCGGGCCGCCGCCCACGTGGCGCGTGCTGTTCGGCGAGGGCCGCGCCGCGGTGACCGCGCAGATCTGGATCAGCTTTTTCTGCACGCTCATCGTGCTGTACTTCCTGCTCAACTGGCTGCCTTCGCTGATCGTGAGCCGCGGCCTCACGCGCAGCCAGGCCGGCGTCACGCAGATTTTCTTCAACGTCGGCAGCGTGATCGGCGTGCTTGCCATCGGCATGTTGATGGACCGCCTGAGGCCTGGGCGTGTCGTCGCGGCTGTCTATGCCGGAATCGCGATCTCGCTCTTCATGCTGGCAGGCGCGGGCAACATGTTCTGGATCTCCGTTTCGGTGCTGCTCGCGGGCATGGGCGTGGTGGGCGCACAGTCAATGCTCTACGCGCTTTCCGCTGCGAGCTACGCCACCGTCATGCGCGGCACCGGCGTAGGCGCGGCAGTGGCGGTGGGCCGCGTGGGTTCGATCGTCGGTCCGCTCGCGGCAGGGCAGTTGCTGGCGGGCGGCGCGAGCGCCACGACGGTGATTGGCGCGAGCGTGCCGGTTACGGTGGTGGCGGCGCTCGCCGCGCTGCTCGCGGTGAGGCGAGCGCGCGAGTCTTGATATGCGGCGGCGCCGCGCCGTATCAGAGGTCGAGCACGAGCATGGGCGTGCGGGAGCGCGAGCAGCACGGCAGCAGTTGGTCGTTCGCGGCGCGCTCCTCGTCGGTCAGGTAGAGATCGCGATGGTCCGGCTCGCCGGATAGCACGCGCGTGACGCAGGTGCCGCATACGCCTTGCTCGCATGAGACCGGCACCTCGACGCCGCCCGCGCGCAGCGCTTCGACGATCGTCGTACCAGCCGGGACGTCGAACACGCGCTGGCAGCTCGCGAGCGTGATCTGGAAGGCGCAGTTGGCGTCGGCGTTTGCGCTCGCGGGTTGTTGGGCCGCGCCGAAGTACTCGCGGTGCACGTTCTGAGCGGGCCACCCAGCGTTGGCCGCTGCGCTGAGCACGGCATCGATGAAGCCCGCCGGACCGCATACGTAGGCATGCTTACCGTCGTGCGGAGCGCGAAATATGCGCGCGAGGTCAATGCGTGAATCGGTGCCTTCGCTGTCGAAATAGAAGTGGCTGTGTTCCGCAAAACCCGCTTCGGCAAGACGCTCGCGAAAGGCGGCGCGCTGTGGGTCGCGGGTACAGTAGTGCAGTTCGAACGCGCGGCCTTCCTCGCGCAACTGCTCGGCCATGGCGATGAGCGGCGTGATGCCGATGCCACCCGCGAGCAGGATGGTATGCGTGGCGTGCTCGTCTAGCGGGAAATGATTCTTCGGATTGCTGATTTCCAGGCTCGTGCCTGCATCGAGCGCGTGCATCGCAACGGAGCCGCCGCGCGAAGCCGCGTCGCGCAACACGCCGATGCGGTAGGCACTGTTATCGGAGGGACGGTTGCAAAGTGAGTACTGGCGCACGAATCCATCCACATGGACGTCGATGTGCGCGCCCGCCGCGAACGCCGGGAGCGGCGCGCCGTCGACGCTCGCCAGTTCGAAAACGCAGATGTCGGTGGCAACGGGAATCTTGCGCAGAAGGGTGACTTTCATGATGCGTTGGGGCAATAGAAGGGGAGCGGCCGCGCGTACCCGCGCGACCGTGGCTTTGGTCGAATCAGACCGCCGCGGCGGTGGCCGTTGCGTTGCGCTCGGCGGCGATCAGCCGGTCGAGCACACGGCGCGACTGCACGCCGCCTGCATCGATGTTGAGGCTAAGAATGCGGCGTTCGGGCCACGTGAGCAGATTGCGCTGCTGCGATTCGAGCATGTCGAGATCCTCCGAGAAGATCTTGCCCTGGCCCGTGCGGATCGTTTCTGTGAGCGCGTGATCGTGCACGGCGAAGCTGCGCGCCATGCCCCAGAAATACCAGATCGACGTTTCGGTTTCCGGCGTAATGAAGTCGACGACGATGCTCGACGCCTTGTCGCGCGCATCGGCGTCGTAGCCGCCCTTGCCCGCGTGCGCCACGCCGACTTCGATCATCACGTGGCTGGGCGGCGAGAAGTGGCAGATCTGCCAGCGGTCGCAGGGCACGTCGTCGGCGAGGCCGTTGCCGCGCAGCGCCGCGGCCCAGAACGGCGGCGGCATGATGTTGTGCATGAAGCGGCTGGTGGTGACCACGTCGCCGTTGACCGTGGTCTTGGGCGGCGCTTCCTCGATCTCGGGCTGGCCGATGCTCGAGGCGTGCACATAGGTCTCGTGCGTGAGGTCCATGAGGTTGTCGACCATCAGGCGGTAGTCGCACTGGATGTGATACAGGCCGCCGCCATACGCCCACGCGGGATTGTCGGCCCATTCGAGGTGATGGATCTTCGCCGGGTCGGCTTGCACCGCGTCGCCTGGCCACACCCAGATGAAGCCATAGCGCTCAACCGCGGGATAGCTGCGCACGGACGGAATGCCGCCCACGCGCTGGCACGGCATGCTCACGCATTTCCCGCTCGCGCCCACGGTGAGGCCGTGATAGCCGCACACCAGATGCCCCTCGCGCACGCTGCCGAGCGAGAGCGGCGCGCCGCGATGCGGGCAAAAGTCTTCGAGCGCGGCGACGCCGCCTTCGGCCGAGCGCCAGAACACCATGCGCTCGCCGCAGATTTGCCGCCCAAGCGGCTTGCCGTCGATTTCATCGGGGGTGCACGCGACATACCATGCGTTTTTCAGGAACATGTGTCTCCTCCAGGGCGCCTCGTTGCGCCTTCGTTCAGGGTGAGGGGCGGCACGCATGCCGCCGTTCAAATCAAGCCGCTTAACAAGCCTGCATGCCGCGCACTAGCGCGGATTGCGGCGAATGAGATTGCCGCCAATCAGCCTCGTCATGGCGCGCTGGTTGTCGAGCACGCGCTTGAGGTTCTGATGGGCGATATGCGAGTGCTCGCGCATCAGCGCTTCGGCGCGCGCGCCTTCGCGGCTTTCGATCGCTTCGAGCACCGCGCGATGCTGGGCCTGCGCAACGATCAGCGTTTCGCGCGCACGCGGGTCGAGCGACTGCACGACCACGAATGCGCTGGCCGATGCAAACGGCAAGGTGGCGACTTTTTCGATCTGCCGCGCAACCACTTCGCTATCGGAAGCGGCGGCCAGCAGCCGGTGAAAGCGGCCATTCACTTCGACATAGCGGGAAAAGGTTTCCTCGCTCAGTTCGCCCACGAGCAGTTCGTCGATCTCGTCAATGCAGTCGTGCAGGTCACGGAACATCGAATGGGTGATGCCGCGCTCGGCGGCAAGGCGTGCAGCCAGCCCTTCGAGTGTGCCGCGCAATTCGATCGAGTCGCGTATTTCGTTTTCCGAAAACGAGCGTACGGCATAGCCGCCGCTCGGAATCGGTTCGAGCAGCCCTTCCTCCTGCAGGCGGATGAGCGCCGCGCGTACCGGCGTGCGCGAGACGCCAAGGCGCTCGACCACGGCCAGTTCGGAAATGCGCTCGCCGGGTGCGAGTTCGCCGCCGAGTATCAGTTCTCGCAGCCCGAGTTGGGCTTTGACGGTCTGCGAGGCGGCGGAGCCGGCGCGCGTGCTGGCGGGGGTGTCGTCGATGCCGTTCATAAGCGAGGAAGTGGTGAGGAGCGAATGTGGATGCGGCCAGATGCAGCCTGTAGTCTGCGCCGCAACGTGTACATATTGTATACAACTATTGGGTCAATTCAATCGAATGGACGCCAAATCTAGGGTTAACGTGGAAAAGTAAGCGGGAAGTAAAGAGAAATTGTGTACAGCGAGGGTCTTTTTTGATTGACATCAATAGGTGAAGTTTCCTACGATCTCGCTCGGAGTTCGATAAACGAAACGACGTTCGCAATGCGAACGCACAACAATCATGGAGACAAACGTGACGAGGCATGCCCAATCACACCATCCGCACGAACCACACGATCTGAAAAACGAACGCAGAACGCTGATCCTGCTCGCCATCGGCTTCGGACTGGTCGGGCTCGATCGCTGGATGATCGCGCCGCTCTTTCCCCACATGATGAAAGACCTCAACCTGAGCTACCAGCAGCTCGGCCAGTTGATCGGCATTCTCAGCATTGCGTGGGGCGTGTTCTCGATCCTCATGGGCCGCCTGTCCGACCGCATCGGGCGGCGCAAGATCATGATCGCGGCGATGGTGATGTTCTCGCTGCTCTCGAGCTTCTCCGGATTCGCCACCGGCTTCGCGAGCCTGCTGCTCATCCGCGCGCTGATGGGCGTCGCAGAGGGCGCATTCACGCCCACGAGCGTGGCAACGGTTGGCGAGGCCTCGCATCCGTCGCGCCGCGGGCGCAATCAGGGGCTGCAGCTCAGCATGTTCGCGCTGATGGGCCTTGGCCTCGCGCCGATCATTGCGACGCAGTTGTTGCGCGTCGTGCCGTCGTGGCACTGGGTGTTCGCGGTTTCCGCCGTGCCGGGTCTCATCGTGGCGGTTCTGATCGCGACGATGTTGCGCGACGCGCCGCAAATCAAGCCGGCGCACGCAACGGTTGCGCACGCAACGGGCGGTCCACGCTGGAGCGCGCTCTTCGGCAGCCGCAATGTCGTGCTCGCCATGCTGGCCACGCTTTGCGCGATGGCTGGCATCTTCGTGATCGGCGCGATGGTGCCCAACTATCTCGTGGACTATCTGCACCTCGACACCTCGCAGATGGGCTTTGTCGTGTCGGCGATCGGTTTCGGCGGCTTTCTCGGCGAGTTCGGTCTTGCCAGTCTCTCCGACGTTGCGGGGCGGCGGCTGACTTCGGTCGTCTCGTTCGCGGGCGCGGCGATTTCGCTCTATGTGTTCGCCCGCATCGGCGCGAACCCGTGGATGCTCTTTGCGGTGCTGTTCGTCGTTTCGTTCTTCGCGCTTGGCATGCTGGGCGTTCTCACCGGGCCGATCGCGACTGAAGCGGCGCCGGCGGGTCTCGTCGCCTCGGCCATTGGCATCACCTCGGGCGCCGGCGAGATTTTTGGCGGCGGCATTGCGCCGGCTATTGCCGGGTATGTCGCGCAGCACGACGGCATTCAGTTCACGCTGCAGTTCGCGCTCGGCGGGCTGATCTGCGGCATTTTCGTTTCGATGTTCCTGATCGAAACCGCACCGCGCGCGCTGGCGCGCCGTTCGGTCCCAGTCGCATTGCAATCCGACTGATGTTGCGGTAACGGCGCCCCGGCGCCGCTACTGTTTCCCGAAGTTCGAAGATTAATCCAATTATTAAGGCATCCGTAATAAATGGATGCCGACAAAGAGATCAAGGTAAAGGAGACGTCAATGAAGAGCCTCGCACTGTGGTGTACGGCGGTATCGGTGATGGTTTGCGCCCAGGCACATGCGGAAGGCGGCCCGGCGGGCGACAGCGTGATTCTGTACGGTATGGTGGACGCGGGCGTGTCGTGGGTCAGCAACCAGGGCGGCCACTCGGTGTTGAAGTTCGACGACGGCATTTTCACGCCGAACCTGCTCGGTATTCGCGGCCGCGAAGATTTGGGCGGCGGCTTGCACGCGGTGTTCGATCTCGTCGATCAATTTTCGCTGGGGACCGGCTCGATCGTCTCGGGACAAGGGATCTTCGGGCGCAACGCGTACGTTGGCCTGGACAGCGACCAGTACGGCAGACTGACAATGGGCAACCAGTACGACTTTATGACCGATTCGCTGTTTTTCGGCCACGACGACGCGGCGATGGAGGTAGGGGGGCTCTACAACTTCCGCGCGGGGCCGTTCGCGAAGATCGCGATTCCGGGCAACCCGCCCTTCGCGCCGCAATTCGACTGGGACCGCATGGCGGGCGCCACGGTCGAGAACTCGGTCAAGTATCAATCGCCGAAGTTTGGCGGATTCAGCTTCGGCGGCTTGTACGGCTTTGGCGGCATTCCGGGCGCATTCGGACGCGGCAATACGGTCAGCGCCGGCGCGAATTACACCAACGGCGCGTTCGGCATGGCGGCGGCCTACACGGAAGTCAAATACGTCGAGGACGGCGAACCCGATGTTGGCATTCGCAACTGGGGCGTGGGCGCGCACTACGACTTCGGCAAGGTCATGGCGACGCTGCTGGTGACGACCGTGCGCAACACCTTCAATGGCGGCGCCATTGCCCAGGCCGAGGCCGGTGCGAACTGGCTGCTTGCGCCAGACTGGGCGATTGCCGCCGACTACATGTACATGAAGGGCAACGCGTATCTCGACAACAATCACGCGCACCAGATCACGGCCGTCGTCGATCACTTCCTGTCCAAGCGTACGGTCGTTTATGCGGAGACCGTGTATCAGCGCACGAACGCCGGGGCTCAGGCGCTGATCAGCGGTGTGCTCGACCCCGACGGTACGTCGAGTGGTCCTAACCAGTTCATCGCCCGCGTGGGCGTGCAAACGCGGTTCTGAACCCAGGCGCTTGCAAGCGCCGCGCTCGAATTGACAGACCGGTTTTCCGGCAATTCCTCACGGGGCGTCTTCCCGGCGCCCTCGGCCTGCTATTCAGCGACAAGCACGAGCATCTATTCGATGCCTAATTTGTCCCCGGAAAAATAACGGTTATTTTTCCGGCGCTGAAATGACATAATCTCTGCCCCGCCGGCCGGCGCGCGGCAGGTCACGTCACATTCCATTCATAACCCTTTTGTCGACCCCGCTAATCGCAGGGCCGCACGCGATTCTTTTTTTGATGTTAATTTAAACCTAATTCCCGATTGGCCATTTAAGCGGCGATTTTCCCCATTTTTTGGTGCGAAATTGCCGAACAATCGCTTTTATTATTCGCCGCACACAATACAGTCATCGAAACATGAACGACCGTTCTCCCAATCTCGCGCCCGCGCCGCTCGAAGAGACGACACTGCGCCAGTGGCTGTCTGTCTTTGCCGTGGCGATCAGCGCATTCGCGTTCGTGACGTCCGAGTTCCTGCCGGTCGGTTTGCTCACCGAGATCGCCCGCGACCTCGGCGTGACGCCGGGCACCGCTGGCCTCATGGTGACCACGCCGGGCGTCATGGCGGCGATCTTCGCCCCGGGCCTGATGATGTTTGCCGGCCGCATGGACCGGCGGCAGGTATTTCTCCTGCTCACGGCCGTGCTGCTCGCATCGAATATCGTCTCCGCGCTTTCGACGAATTTTGCGCTCATGCTGGTTGGCCGCGCGATGCTCGGCGCGGCGCTCGGCGGCTTCTGGACCCTCGCGACCGCAGCGGCGGGCCGCCTCGTGCATACGAGCGACGCCGCGCGCGCAACGGCCATCATCCTGACCGGCGTGACCTTCGCGACGGTGATCGGCGTGCCGCTCGGCACCTTTATCGCCGGATTCGCGTCGTGGCGCATGTCGTTTTTCGTGACGGGCGGCCTCGTCGCGCTCGCGCTCGTTGCGCAGGCGTTGCTGGTGCCAACGCTTCCTTCCGCTGCCGCATTGCGACTTGCCGATTTCGCCACACTGCTGCGCCGCCCGGATGTGCGCCTGAGCATGCTGATGGTGGCGCTCGTGTTCGGCGCGCATTTCTCGACGTACACGTTCATTGCCCCGCTGCTTCAGCAGGACTTCTCGATGAGCGCGATCACGCTGTTGCTGCTCGCATTCGGCGTGATCGGCTTTTTCTCGAACGCGCTGACTTCGGCGGTCGTCGCCACGCGCCTGAAGTCCGCCGTGGCGACCATGACGGCGCTGTTGTTGTGCGCGCTCTCGGCGATGATTCTGCTCGACCACGTGCGAATCGGCGAGATCGCGGCGATGCTGATGTGGGGCGTGGCGTTTGGCGCGATTCCCCTGTGCTTCTCCGTGTGGATTCAGCGCAGTACGGCCGATCTCGCCGAAGCGGGCTCGGCAATGTTCGTGAGCGTGATCCAGGTGGCGATCGCGCTTGGCTCGTCGGTGGGCGGCGCGATCGTGGACCGTGCAGGCGTACGTGCCGATCTGGTGCTCGGCTGCGCGCTCGCAGTGTTCGGCCTGGTGACGTTGCAGCGGCTTGCGGCAATGGAGCGGCCGGCGCGGGTCGCGGCGCTCGAATGCGAATGCAGCCCGTCGCTCGATTGAAACGAGAGCGATGGAAGGCGGCGAGCCATCGAGCTCGCCGCACCCTGATGCGCAAAACGCGCACGCCCGTTCTGGGTCTGCGCAAAGGACTTGATGCCATTGCACCACGCTAGCGCATCGCACCGCGCCAACGTTTGCGAACGGGCATGGACGTTCGTCCGCAAAGGCTCGCCGATTACCGCGTGCCATGCTCACGCGCAGACACCCTCAAGTGACGCTCAGCTTCGGCCGATATGCAATCTGGCTCCCCTGCGTTCCGCAGGGTCTGCCACTCCCGAACTGAAAGCGAGCGTTACGTGCACGGAATCAAGTTTGCCTGGCTGCTGTCTGGGTTGATCGGCATGCTCTTGCTCCTGGGTTGCGATCAGCAGAATAGCGCCCAGAGCAGCAAGGTTGCGCCTGTACGGACCACCATCACCGCACTGATCTGGGCGCCGGACTGGCCTGAGGAGATGCTCCAGATCGCCGCCGAGTTCGACAAGCTCAATCCCGATCTGCACGTGAACGTGCAGTTCATGGTTGGCAACTCGGTCGAGGAGAACATCAAGCCGCGCGTGGCGGCGGGAACGCTGCCGGACCTCGTCAGCATCAATCCGAACGCCTATGCCGCCGAGTTGGCCGACCAGGGCGTGCTCGCCGATGTCCGCCAGAGCGCCGCATGGCGCAACATGCTGGATCCGCTCAAGTCCGACTGGACCAGTCGCGACGGCAAGGGCTTTGGCGTTTCGGGCGGCGTGGCGACGACGATGATCTACTACAACCGCGCCATGTTCGCCAAGGCCGGCATCGACACGGTGCCAACGAATTTCGATGAATTTCTGGCGGTGTGCGCCAAGCTCAAGCGGGCAGGAATGATTCCGGTGATGTGGAGCGGCGGCTTTCCGAACATGCTCGGCAACGGGCCATTCGCTTCCGGCTTTGCCAACAATGTGGTCGCGCGCGAGCCTCACTGGAAAGAGAAAATGGCGGACGGCACGCTGAACCTGGATACGCCGGAAGTGGCCGATATCTTCGCCAGGATCGCGTTGATACCCGAGCGTGGCTACGCGCAGCCATCGTTCATGACGACGGGGTACGACGAGGGCATTCGCCTTTTCAAGGAGGGCAAGGTGGCGATGGCGTTCCAGGGTAGCTGGGCCGCCGGGCTGATGCTGCGTGGAAACGATTTCTCGGTGGGCGTGTTCGTGCCGCCATGGAACGCGCGCGGCGAACGCGTCGTGCCGGTGCTCGGCAGCGAAACGGGCTTTGCCGTTTGCGAAACGCCCAACAAGGCCGCGGCCATGCGTTTTCTGGAATTCATCGCCGGCAAGGGATTTCCGATTCTTCAGAGGAAACGCCACAACATTTCGCCGTTTCAGCGAGGCATGGGCACCGTGGTGAGCGACGTGGAGATCGTCGACTACGCGAACGCGGTCAGTCGCTATCCGGTCACGGCAAGTCCCTATTATTCGTCGCTTCCTTCCAATACGATTGAGCTGGTGCACAAATTGATGCAGGATGTGCTGCTCAGGAAAATTACGCCCAGGCAGGCTGCGGAGCGCCTGGACATCTCGGTCAAGACTGAAGCGAAGATGCACTACAAATGAATGCAATCTCCGCGTTGCTGCGACGCGCTTTCGACTACCTCTGCCAGGATTTGCTTCGACGCGTCGAGATTCGCTATCGACTGATTGCCGCTTTCATTCTGTTGGCGCTGTTGCCCATTATCATTTCGGGCTGCATTTCCTATGTGAAGTCGGTCGCGGCGATCAAGGAGAATGCGGAGATATTCTCGAAAGAGGTGGTGAGGCAGGTTTCGAGAAATGTCGAACTGCGCATGCAGCAGATCGAATCGGAAAGCAATCTTCTCGTGCTTTCGGATCGGGTCCAGGGTGCGCTGGCGAGAGCGGCGAGCGGGAGCGCCAGGGAGCAGAGCGAGGCGCGCGAGGACATGACGCGATTGCTGCTCGAACATTACGGATCGGTCGATTTCATCAATCAGAAATATTTGCTCGACCAGAATGACCGGATTCTGGATACGCAGGCGTTTGCGCAGTTGACTACGGGGGTGACGGCGCTCGTCGGCATCGCGGAAGAGTCGCATGAACGCACCTACTGGGGCAGCTACGACGATGGGGTCGGGCAGCAGAACCTGGGGATGGTGCGCGCCATCTACAACAAGAGCGACAACACGAAGATCGGCAGTCTGGTTCTGGTCGTTCGCCCTGAATACTTCTCGACGATTTTCAACGACGTCGCTTCGGGCAGCGGAACAGAGATTTACGTATTCGATGCGGGCGACAACAAAATCGTCGTCGTCCCGCATAATGCGTCGTCGCCCAACCCGGGCACCACGCCCGAGCCTGGCCTGATGGAGGATATCGCCCGCCACCGCATATCGGGCGAGTCGAGCCGGTTCGTCAATTTCGCAGCAAAGCGCGGCGGGCGTTATCTCGCCGCCTACGCGCGCATTCCCGGCACGAGCTGGTTCGTGGTCAGCACGATCGCCGAACAGAATCTGACTGCGGAGGCACAGGCCGTACGCAACCAGATCGTGGTAGTCGGTATTTCCGGGTTTCTGCTTTCTATTTTCCTTGCCTACTTTATTTCGTACAGCATTTCGGCGCCGCTCCAGGATCTGGTGCGGCGCATGCACGACACCGGCGAGGATGCCGGCGCCGTCGAGGACGAAGGCAAGGAAGGGGAAGGCTCGGTTGGCGGACCGGACGAGCTGGCGCGGCTCGCGCAGCGTTTTGAGCGCATGCGCACGGCGATCAGACAGAAGATTCACAAGATCAACGAAATCAATGCGTCGCTCGAACAGACTGTCGTCGACCGAACGGCGGAACTCGTCGCCCGCGAACGGGAGTCGCGCACGCTGATCGAGAATTCGCCCGATACGATCACGCGATATGACCGCGAGCTGCGCCGCACATTCGCCAATCCGGCCTTTTGCACGTCGGCGGGATGCGAACTCGCCAGCGTCCTCGGCAAGCGGCCTTCGGAGCTTCCTGGCGGGCCCAATGCGCTGGTCTACGAAAGGAAGATCGGCGAAGTCCTCACGACGGGAAAAAGCGCGCAGTTCGAACTGCGGTGGGCAGGAAAGGACGGGCAGGAGCAATGTACTCACATTCGCATCACGCCGGAGATCGATCGCTCCGGCCATGTCAGCTCCGTGCTGGCGGTCGGTCGCGACCTCTCAGACCGGATGGCGTTCGAGGCGACCATCTGGAAGCAGGCCAATTTCGATGCGCTGACGGGTCTTCCTAACCGGCAGTTGTTCCACGATCGTCTCACTGAGGAGGCGGCGCTCGCGAGCCGTTCGGAAAGGCGGGTGGCCCTGATGTTGATCGACCTCGATCGCTTCAAGGAGGTCAACGACTCGCTGGGGCACGACCGCGGCGACGTGCTGTTGATCGAGGCTGGGCGCCGCATTAGCGCGTGCGTGCGCAATCTGGATACCGTCGCGCGACTTGGTGGCGACGAGTTCACGGTGATCTTGCCCGATCTCGAAGACATGGAAGCGGTGGAGCAGACCGTGCGCAATATCAATCGCAAACTGACTGAGCCGTTCAAACTCGGCGCGGACGAGGTCTACATTTCGGCGAGCATCGGCGTAACCGTTTTCCCTGACGACACGGTTGAACTCGACGCGTTGTTCAAGAACGCCGACCAGGCCATGTACGCGGCCAAGAATGCCGGACGCAATCGCTTCAGTTACTTCACGCCCGACATGCAACTGGAGGCGCAAACGCGCTTGCGCCTGACCAGCGACCTGCGTGCGGCGCTTCCTCGCAATCAGTTTCGGCTGCTTTATCAGCCGGTCGTCGACCTGGCAACGGGCCAGGTCCGCAAAGCGGAAGCGCTGATACGCTGGCTGCATCCCGAGCGCGGCATGATCAATCCGCTGGAATTCATTCCGCTGGCCGAAGATACCGGACTGATCATCCCCATTGGCGACTGGGTGTTCAGGCAAGCCGTGCAACAAGCGCGGCTATGGCGTGAGCAATTCGATCCGTCGTTCCAGATCAGCGTCAACATGTCGCCGGTGCAGGTCCGCCAGGACAGCACGGTTGGCGGGCGCTGGCACGACTATCTCGATCGCGAGGGCATGCCGGGGCAAAGCGTGGTGGTGGAAATCACCGAGGGGCTGCTGCTACAGGCCGAATCGAATATCGACGAGAGGTTGCTGGATTTCCGTCTTGCGGGCATTGGCATTTCGATCGACGACTTCGGCACCGGCTATTCCTCGCTTGCCTATCTCAAACGCTTCGACATCGATTACCTGAAAATCGATCGTTCGTTTGTCCAGAACCTGAGCGTGGACGAAAACAATCAGGTGCTATGCGAGGCGATGGTGGTGCTGGCACACAAGCTGGGAATCCAGGTCATCGCCGAAGGCGTGGAAACCGTCGAGCAACGGGATTTTCTCAAGTCGATGGGCTGTGATTTCGCGCAGGGCTATTTGTATTCCAGACCGATCGAGCCCGAGCAGTTCGAGCAGGTGGTCTGGCCGTTGGTCGCAGAAGGCGCGGCGGGCGAGCAGGAGCGAGGCGATAGCTAACGAATGTATGCGGTAGCATCGTATCGACTCACTGCGAAACGACCCGAAATAATCAGCCAGCATATCAATCGACGCGTTCAGGCGTTCTGTACGAAGACGTACGGAACACGAAAGCTTTTTCCCTCAGTCTACGGTCTGCATTGACCGTGTGCCTGTATTCGCCGATCAGGCTGCGCGAGGGACCGCAATGAACGTGTTGAACGATGAACGGCCGCTCGATGAAATCGCGCGGGTAGATGTGGAGAGTGCGCAGGCGCTCGCTCAGTCGATGGACGACGACGGAGTGGGCGTGCTTGACGACATCGTGCCAGCCGCAATTCTCACGAAGCTCCGCAGCGGGGTAGCCGAACTGGTCGGGCAGCACGGCACCCGATACTTTGGCTTTAGCGGGGCGCAATGGATAACCGGCACCTGTCTCGCCCCGCTTTTCGAAGACCCGGGGCTGCACGCGTTATTGCGCCAGTTGTATGTGCGCAAGATGGGGACGCCGCCGCCCAGCGACCGGATTTACCCGGTCATGCGCGTGCTTTCGGGAAAACAGGGAATCCGTCACTCGAACATTTTCCACTACGACTCGTATGCCATATCGATCTTGCTGCCCGTTCTGATTCCCAATGACCCGGGCGAACTGGCAGGCCATCTCGTGATGTTTCCGAATCTACGCAATGCGCGGCGGTTGGCGATCGTTAATATCGTCGAGAAGGCGATAATGGAAAAGATGCTCGGAAGGATTTGGCGCTCAGCGCGTGTGCAGAAATGGTTTTCTGCGAAGGTTGTGACGTTGAAGCCGGGTAATCTTTACTTCATTTGGGGCTTGCGCTCGCTGCATGCGAATCAGGCCTGCGCGCCTTCCAGCGTTCGGTGCACAGTGCTGTTTCACTTCGGCGACCCGCACGAAAGCAGTGTATTCAAAGGGCTCAGCCAGCGGCTGCACGACATGAAGCTGCGGCACATGGCGCGCGATTGACGCGTTGTATTGCCAACACGCCAACACACATCGCGCGCCGCTGCCGCTTTTACTGCGCGAGCCAACCTCCGTCCACCTTGAGCTCAGCGCCGCGCATCTCGTTCGCCGCCTCCGAGCACAGGAACGCCGCCACGCCGCCAATTTGCTCGACCGTCGCAAAGCTTGCCGACGGCTGCTTTTCGCCGAGCAGTTTCAGCGTAGCGTCTTCGACGGACATTGCCTCGCGGTGGGCCAGATCGTCGATCTGCTTCTGGACGAGCGGCGTGAGCACCCAGCCTGGACAGATCGCATTGACGGTCACGCCGCTGCGCGCTGTTTCCAGTGCGGCGACCTTGGTAAGCCCGATCACGCCATGCTTGGCCGCGACGTAGGCCGACTTGCCGACCGAGCCCACGAGCCCGTGTACCGACGCGATATTGATCACGCGTCCCCAACCCGCTGAGCGCATGATGGGAAGCGCCGCGCGCGTCGCGTGAAACGTCGCGCTCAGATTGATCGCGATAATCTGATCCCAGCGCTCAACCGGGAAGTTTTCGATCGCTTCGACATACTGAATGCCCGCATTGTTGACGAGAATATCGAGCCCGCCGAACGTGCTTGCCGCGAAAGCCACGAGCGCTTCGATCTCGGCAGGACGGCTCATGTCCGCGTTGTGATGCGCGGCGCGCACGCCGGCCGCTTCGATTTGCGCGAGTGCGGCCGCCGGATCGCCGAAACCGTTCAGGACGATATTGGCGCCCGCGCGCGCCAGCGCCGTCGCAATGCCGAGACCGATGCCGCTGGTCGAACCGGTGACGACGGCGGTTTTTCCGGCGAGGGAGAGCGTGTTGGGGATATGCATGAGTTAGGGCCTGGTACGAATGCCGGTTAGACGATACCGGTCAGGTAGAACACGGCGATAACGAAGAAGACCGCGAGCGTTTTGATGATGGTCACCGCGAAAATGTCGCGATACGACTCCCGGTGCGTGAGGCCCGTGACTGCGAGCAACGTGATGACCGCGCCGTTGTGCGGCAGCGTATCCATGCCGCCGCTCGCCATCGCTACCACGCGGTGGAGCACTTCCATCGGAATGTGCATGGTCTGCGCGGTCTTGATGAAGGTGTCCGACATGGCGGCGAGCGCAATGCTCATGCCGCCCGACGCCGAACCCGTGATACCCGCGAGCGCCGAAACCGACACGGCCGCATTCACGAGCGGATTCGGAATGGCCTTGAGCGCATTGCCGATCACGAGGAAGCCGGGCAGCGCCGAGATCACGCCGCCGAAGCCGTACTCGGATGCCGTATTGAGCGTTGCGAGCAGCGCGCCGCTCACCGCGATTTTCGTGCCGCTCGCGAAGCGTTCCTTCACGCGGCCGAACGCCGTCACGATAACGAGCAGAATGCCGAGCAGCAGTGCGCCCTGCACGGCCCAGATGGCCACGACGCTTTTCACGGGCACCGTCACGGGCGCATGAATGCCGGGCAGCACGTCGGGCGCGACGGTGAAGCTTTCGCCGTACCACTGCGGAATCCACTTCGTCAGCAGGAAGTTGGCAACGCCAACGAGTACGAGCGGCGCAATGGCCAGCGCCGGATGCGGCAGGTTGCCCGTTTCTACGCGCTCCGGTTCGTTCACGAGCGAAGTGCCATAGCCTTCGCCCTTCGCCATGGCGCTGCGGCGGCGCCATTCGAGGTACGTGAGACCGACCACGATGATGAAGATCGAGCCGATCACGCCGAGCCAGGGCGCGGCCCACGCGGTGGTCTTGAAGAACGTGGTGGGAATGATGTTCTGGATCTGCGGCGTACCGGGCAGCGAATCCATCGTGAACGTGAACGCGCCGAGCGCGATCGCGCCGGGCATGAGGCGCTTGGGAATGTTGCTCTGGCGATAGAGTTCGGCGGCGAACGGATACACCGCGAACACCACGACGAAGAGCGAGACCCCGCCATACGTGAGCAGCGCGCACACCGCGACGATCACGGCGTTGGCTCGCGAGCGGCCAATGTAGCGGATCGCGGCGGCCACGATTGCCTCGGAGAAGCCAGATAGTTCGATGACCTTACCGAACACTGCGCCGAGCAGGAACACGGGGAAGTAGAGCTTGACGAAGCCGACCATCTTTTCCATGAAGATGCCGGAAAACACGGGGGCGACGGCGGAGGGATCGATCAGCAGCACGGCGCCTAGTGCGGCGATGGGCGCAAAGAGAATGACGCTGTAGCCGCGGTAGGCCACGAACATCAGGAACGCCAAAGCGGCGATCACAATCACAAAGGACATCTTGTCTCCAGTTGGTTTATTCGTGCAGGTCTGTTTGTTGTTCGCGCGCCGAAGCCGGCGCGACCGCGCAATAGAGCACGATATGTGCCAGCGGGCGGGCAGCCTTGCGCGAAGCGGCACGGAAACCGGCGGCGCAGGGCACGGGGGTGTGCCGGGATGGTTGTGGCGGCAGCGTGTCTTAGAACTGAGACGGATTGGGCGAGCAAACGCGCCGCCGCTAGCTAACCTACACGTAAAGCGGGGAAATTTCAGGGGATATGGCGCAATCGCATTTCTGAGATAATGCGTCCCGAAAATGAGAATCCGCTGGCCGTGACAGGCCGCGTCAAGGCTGCGACCGAAGAAAAGCACCGAATGGAAATCGAAACAACCGCGCTGCTGGCCGACTACGACCACGTGCGCAAGCTGGCGATGCAATCGCTCTTTCAATCGCTCGACAAGTTCAGCGAAGGCACCGTGATCGTCGATCGCAACGCGCGCGTGGTGTGGATCAACCAGCACTACGCGGCGCGCTTCGGCTTTGACGACCCCACGGCGGTGATCGGTCTCGATTGCGAAACCGTCATTCCGAACAGCATGATGCGCGACGTCGTGAAGGGGGGCGAGCCCATCCTGCTCGACATTCTCGAGACCGATCGCGATCCGATCGTCGTTACGCGTTTGCCTATCAAGGATGACAACGGCGAAACGATCGGTGCAGTCGGCTTCGTGCTGTTCAACGAACTCAAGGGACTGTCGCCGCTCTTCAGCCAGTACGCGCGGCTGCGAGCCGAACTGATCAGCACGCGCCAGTCGCTCGCGCAGGTGCGTCGCGCGAAGTACAGCTTTTCAAGCCTGATCGGCACGAGCGCGGCAAGCCTCGAAGTGAAGCGCCAGGCGCGCCGAGCCGCGCGTCTCGCGTCGCCGGTGCTTTTGCTTGGCGAAACGGGCACGGGTAAGGAGTTGCTTGCGCACGCCATACACGGCGCGTCCGGACGCGCGGACGGTCCGCTCGTGACGGTGAACGTCGCGGCGATTCCCGACACGCTGCTGGAACTGGAGTTCTTCGGCGCGGAGGCGGGCGCGTACACGGGCGCGGAGCGCAAGGGGCGCATCGGCAAGTTCGAGCTGGCCCAGGGCGGCACACTCTTTCTCGACGAGATCGGCGACATGCCGCTCGCGCTGCAGGGCAAATTGCTGCGGGTGTTGCAGGAGCAGGAGTTCGAGCCGCTCGGGTCGAATCGCATCGTGCGCACCGACGTGCGCATCATCGCGGCGACGTCGGCGGATCTGCCCGCGCTCGTGGCGCAGGGCCGGTTTCGCGCGGACCTCTACTATCGGCTCAACGTGCTGACGATTCGCGTGCCGCCGCTGCGCGAGCGCCTGGCGGACATCGAGGCGATGGCGTATTCGATTCTCGACAAGCTCGCGGTGCAGAGCGGTGCGGGGCATCTCGAACTCGACAGCGATGCGCTTGCGGTGCTGTGTGCGTATAGCTGGCCGGGCAACGTGCGTGAGTTGCGCAATACGCTCGAGCGCGCGGTGCTGCTATCGGATAGCGAGCGCATTGATGCGCTCGCGCTCGCGCGCTTCATTGGCGATGGGCGCGGGCAGCGCCTGAACGAGGAGCGGGGCGATCAGCACGATACGCAGGACGACACCGGCGTGCAGCAGTATCAGCAGTACGACGAAGCGATGCGCGATTACGAACGCCGCTTCCTGACCGAAGCGTTACGCGCGGCGGGAGGTCAAGTGACGAAAGCCGCCGCACAGATCGGCATGGCGCGTGCGACGCTGTACCGGCGCATCGTTGCGCTGGGCATCGACATTTGATGCCGTGAGCCTGCGCAATCACCCGCCGCAATGAGTTTTTTGCGTGCGGCCTTCACGCGTGCCAAATGCGCTTCATCCCAGTCGTAAAAGCCCGCGCCGCTGCGCACACCCACGCGGCCCGCTTTGACTTGCGCGCGCAACAAATCGATCACGTCTTCCTACCACCTCGGGGTTCGCCTCTGACTCGGGTTCGACAGCCTGGCACGGCGTCGTATCGGTTCGGCGGGCCGTCAACAATCGGGGACATATTCTTCTTCGCATCCGGTTATACCCTGGGTCTATTTCACCCGCGTGAGGACTCTGGTATAACTGCGCTCCCAAGCTGATTACGTTTTAGCGCGGCAAAAACCGCAGGCGCGGCAAGCGCGCGGGAAGCCGTGGAAAGGGAGTGCAATGGCGCGCGTAGTGGTGGTGGGCAGCATCAACATGGACATGGTCGTCACGACCGACACGTTTCCCCGGCTCGGCGAAACGCTGTTCGGCACGCATTTTTCGACGCATCCGGGCGGCAAGGGCGCGAATCAGGCGGTCGCGGCGGCGCGCCTGGGCGCCGAGGTGACGATGATCGGCTGCGTCGGCGCCGATGCGTTCGGCGGCGAAATGAAAGCGACGCTGGCGCGCGAAGGCGTCGATATCGCCCATGTGAGCACGGGGCGCGAGGCGACCGGCATCGCGTCGATCACGCTCTCGGGCGGCGACAACGCAATCATCGTCGTGCCTGGCGCGAACCATGAGCTTTCGCCCGAAGACATCGACCGTGCCAGCGCGGCGATCGCACAGGCCGACGTCGTGCTCGCACAACTCGAAGTGCCCTACGCAACGGTGCTGCACGCCGCGCGGCGCGCCCGCGAACACGGCAAGGCATTCTTTCTCAATCCCGCGCCCGCGGTCGAACTGAGCGGCGAACTGCTCGATCTGACCACGCTGCTGACGCCGAACGAACATGAACTCGCCACCGCGCTGCAAACGCCGGAAGGTGCGTGGGCCGAGGTCATCACGCGCGCGCCCGTGCCTGGCCCGCGCATTGCCATGACGCACGGTAAAGACGGCGCGTACTACGCCGACGCCAATGGCGCGCTCGTGCATCAGCGGGGATTCGCAGTCGAAGCCGTCGATACGACCGGCGCCGGCGACACCTTCAACGGCGCGCTCGCGGCATTCTGGCATCTCGGCATAGACGAGGCCGTGCGGCGCGCGAACGCTGCGGGCGCGCTTTCGGTGACGCGCGCCGGCGCGCAGGGCGGCATGCCTACGCTCGCCGAGCTCGAAGCCTTCCTGAACACGCAAGCCTGAGATTCGAAGTGAAAAAACACGGACATCTGAATCGCGACATCGCACGCGTGCTGGCCCGCATGGGCCACACGGACAGCCTGGTGATCGCGGACTGCGGGCTGCCGGTTCCCGACGGCGTGGAATGCATCGACGTTTCGCTCGCGGCCGGCGTGCCCGACTTCTTCGCCGTGCTCGACAGCGTGCTCGCCGACTTCAAGGCCGAGCGCGCAGTGTTCGCGAGCGAAGCGCAGACGCACAACGCGGCCGTCGCGGCGCGCAGCCGCGACATGGCCGCCGCGCACATCGCCGTGGAAAACGTGCCGCATGAAGAATTCAAGCGCCGCTGCCGCGAGGCGAAGGCGGTGATCCGTACCGGCGAATGCAGCCCCTATGCGAATGTCATTTTGCATTCGGGCGTGATCTTCTGAGAGGTCCAGGATGCAAGTGATGATGCAGGGGATCGGCAAGGCGTTCGGTCCGGTTCGGGTGCTCGAAGGCGTCGATTTCCGCATCGAGGCGGGCGAGATCCACGCGCTGATGGGCGAGAACGGCGCAGGCAAATCGACGCTCATGAAGATCCTGAGCGGCGTGTATCAAGCCGACGCAGGCGAGATCCTCGTGGATGGCCGCGCGGTGCAGATCCGCAGCACCGTCGAGGCCGAACGCGCGGGCATTGCCATCATTCACCAGGAATTGAACCTCATCCCGCAGTTGACGGTGATGGAGAATCTTTTCCTTGGCCGCGAGCCGAGCCGCTTCGGCATGGTCGATGTCGCGACGATGCGTAAAGAGGCGCGCAAGTGGCTCGACAAGGTCGGCGCGCAGCGTATCGATCCGCAGACCGAGGCGGGGCTGCTCTCCATCGGTCAGCAACAGCTCGTGGAAATCGCCAAGGCGCTGTCGCTGAACGCGCAGGTGCTCGTGATGGACGAGCCGACCGCCGCGCTCACGAACCGCGAGATCGAAACGCTCTTCGAGATCATGCAGTCGCTCAAGGCGAGCGGCGTGGCGATCGTCTACGTTTCGCACCGCATGGAAGAGATATTCCGTGTGTGCGACAAGATCAGCGTGCTGCGCGACGGCCATTTCGTTGGCGAGCGCGCGATTCGCGATACCGGTTTCGACGAGATCGTGCGCCTGATGGTGGGCCGCGAGATTGGCGAGCGTTTCCCGAAACGCAGCCATGCGCCGGGCGACGTGCGCATGAGCGTGGCCGGTCTGGCGGACGACGGCCATATCGAAGACATTACGTTCGATGTGCGCGCGGGCGAGGTGCTGGGTATCGCCGGGCTCATGGGCGCAGGCCGCAGCGAGATTCTGCGTACGCTGTTCGGCGTGAACCGCAAGCGCGCGGGTACGGTCACGCTCGACGGCGAGCTGCTCGACGTGCGCGATGCGTCCAGCGCGATTGCGGCGGGCATTGGCTTCGTCACGGAAGACCGCAAGCGTCAGGGGCTCGTGCTCGGCATGTCGGTGCGCGAAAACGCGACGCTCGTGCATCTGGACCAGTACGCCACCCTCGGCTTCGTCAACGAGCGCGCGGAGCGCAGCGCCGTCGACGGTCTCATCAAGCAGTTGCGCGTGCGTACACGCGACGCCGAACTGGACGTCAAGGCCCTCTCGGGCGGCAATCAGCAGAAGGTCGTGTTTGCAAAGTGGCTCGCGCAGCCGCCGAAGGTGCTGCTGCTCGACGAGCCCACGCGCGGCGTGGACGTGGGCGGCAAGGCCGAAATCTACACGATCATCAATCAGCTCGCGGAGCAGGGCGTTGCCATCGTAATGGTGTCGTCCGAGTTGCCCGAAGTGCTGGCCATGAGCGACCGCATTCTCGTCATGCATCAGGGACGCCAGAACGGCATCTTCGAAGCGGCCACGGCCACCCAGGAGCTGATCATGACGGCGGCAGCCGGCGGCCAGGCGAGTGCTGCGCAAGCCGTAGCGGCCTGAGCGAAGGCGTTTACTCATTCACTGCAAACTAGCGAGACACGACATGTCGCAAGTGACCCTCACCCCCGGCAGCCGGGCGACGCTGCAAAAGCTCGGACCCTTCGTAGCACTGCTGATCATTTCCGTGGCGCTCTCGATCGTGAGCCGCGACTTCCTCACGGTCGACAACCTGCTCAACGTGATGCGGCAGGCGTCGATCAACGCGCTGATCGCGTTCGGCATGACGCTCGTGATTCTGCTCGGCGGCATCGATCTCTCGGCGGGCTCCGTGCTCGCGCTTTCCTCGGTGATCATCGCGACGCTGTTGAGCGCGGGCACGCCCGCCATCGTTGCGACGCTCGCCGGCCTCGTGGCTGGCGGCTTGATGGGCTTCGCCAACGGTCTCGTGATCAGCAAGGGCAAGGTCGCGCCGTTCATCGCCACGCTCGGTTCGATGACGGTGCTGCGCGGCCTCGCGCTCGTCGTATCGAACGGCAGTCCGATCAGCAGCTTCAACAGCGACTTCTTCTCGCTGCTGGGCGGCGGCTATGTCGCGCGCCTCGTGCCGATTCCCGTCGTGCTCATGCTCGTGATGTTCGGCGTGTTCTGGGTCCTGCTGCGCAAGACCGTGTTCGGCCGCCATATCTATGCAACGGGGGGTAATTCCGAATCGGCGAAGCTTTCCGGGGTGAAGGTCGATCGCATCCAGCTGTGCGTGTACACGATCGCGGGCGTCATGTCGGCGCTCGCGGGCGTGGTCCTGACCTCGCGCCTGAACTCCGCGCAGCCGACAGCGGGCACGGGCTACGAGCTCGACGCCATCGCGGCGGTCGTGCTGGGTGGCACGAGCCTCACGGGCGGCCGTGGCTGGATCTTCGGCACGCTCGTGGGCGCGCTCCTGATCGGCGTGCTCAACAACGGCCTGAACCTGCTCGACGTGTCGTCGTTCTATCAGCAGGTCATCAAGGGCATCGTGATCCTGCTCGCCGTGCTGATCGATCGCGGCAACAAGAAGTCGTCGTAACACCCTGGCCGCGCCACGCTCCATTCGCGTGGCGCGGCAGTTTGACATCAATCGTTATCCTGAGTTTTTTATCTCCATACACTCCATATATAACGAGGAGGAAGACTATGCATAAGCACAATTCGCCGTCGATCTCGAAACTCTTTGCGGCGCTCGTCGCCGCCTCGCTCGCGCTGGGCCTCGCGGCCTGCTCGAAGGAAGGTCCGGGCAGCACGGCCGACGCTGGCGCGAGCGGCGCATCGGCTGCAGCGCCGGCTTCGGGCGGCGCGGTCACGGTCGGCCTGTCGATCTCGACGCTCAACAATCCGTTCTTCGTCTCGCTCAAGAAGGGCGCTGAAGACGAAGCAAAGAAGGACGGCGTGACGCTCATCACCGTCGACGCGCAGAACGATCCGGCGAAGCAGCAGGCGAGTGTGGAAGACCTGATCGAAAAGAAGGTCAACGTCATCCTCATCAACCCGACCGATTCTTCGGCGGTGGCCAACGTCGTGAAGGAAGCGACGAGCAAGGGCATCAAGGTGATCTCGCTCGACCGCAGCGTGAACGGTGCGGAAGTCAGCTCGCATATCGCTTCGGACAACAAGGCGGGCGGCAAGATGGCCGCTGATTTCCTCGCCGACAAGCTGGGCGGCAAGGGCAACATCGTCGAGCTGCAAGGCATTCCGGGTTCGTCGGCGGCCAACGAGCGCGGCGCCGGTTTCGACGACGAAATCGCGGCAAAGGGCGGCGTGAAGATCGTCACGAAGCAGCCTGCCGACTTCGATCGCGCCAAGGGCCTTTCGGTGATGGAAAACATCATCCAGAGCAACAAGGACATTCAGGGCGTGTTCGCGCAGAACGACGAAATGGCGCTGGGCGCGGTGAAGGCGCTGCAGGCTGCGGGCCTGAAGAACGTGGCCGTGGTCGGCTTCGACGCCACCGACGATGCGATCGCCGCGGTCAAGGCCGGCCAGATGGCCGCGACCGTGCAGCAGCAACCCGAACTGATCGGCCAGTATGGCGTGCAGGCCGCGAAGAAGGTGGTCGACGGTCAGCCTGTCGACAAGTTCATCCCGGTGCCGCTGAACCTGTACAAGCAGTAAGCACGTTTTCAGGCGCGCGCGAGCGTAGTACCATCGGACGCGAAGATCTTCGCGTCCGCGCGCGCTTGAGGGCTACTGCGCGCCCCGTGTCACACGGGGCGCTTCGTTTTGGGGCTTGCCCTTGCTCGCAGTCGCATCGCCGGCTCTTCGCTCTCGCGTTCACGCGATCCCCAACCCACACCCAGCAGGAACGCCGCGTGTCCCAGTTCGAGCGTCTGACTATCGACGACATTGCCCGCCTCGCGGAGGTCTCGCGCACCACGGCCAGCATGGTGCTCAACGGCAATGCCGAGCGCTATCGCATTTCGGCGGCGACGGTCGAGCGTGTGCTGCAGGTGGCGAGGGACCATCATTTCACGCCGTCGCAATCGGCGCGCGCGCTGCGCTCGCGGCGCAGCAACACGATCGGCCTCGTGATTCCCGATCTGACCAACTCGGCCCACGCCGCGCTCGCCCAGGCAATGGAATGGCAATGCCGCGAGCGCTACCGTTATCAGCTCGTGATCGTGACGAGCGACGAAGATCCGGTGCGCGAGACCGAGGGCATTGCGCATCTGGTCGCGCAGCAGGTGGATGGCGTGGTGGTCGTCCCGTGCACCGCCGATGCGCCGCGCTACGACAAATGGGTCAAGCGCCTGCCGATCGTGTTCGCCGACCGCCGCGTGGCGACGAGCGCGATCCCCTATGTGATCACCGACGCCGCCGAAACGGTGGCTGCCCTGGTGGGTGAGACGATCGAGCAAGGCGCGCGGGAAGTGGTGTTCTTCGGTGGCCAGCCAGAACTCTCACCGAGCCGGGACCGCCTTGCGGGCTATCGGCTCGCGCTCGAGCGGCATGGCATTGCGGAGCAGGCCGACTGGGTGTTTCAGCGCGACTACCAGCGAGAGTCGGGCTATGCGTTCATGAAGGCCTGGTTCGAGGCGCATGGCCGCTATCCCGAGGCGCTTTTCGCCGGTTCGATCACGCTGCTCGAAGGCTTGCTGGAGTTCGTGAACGAAGCGCATCAACTCGCCCTGGCGCCGGGCCGCGTGATGACTTTCGACGATCATCAACTGCTCGACTGCCTGCCGCTTCGCATCGACGCCATCGTGCAGGACAGCGCTCAACTTGCGGAACATAGCCTGCGTTGCGTATTTTCACTGCTCGAAGGCGAAGGCGCGCCGGAGTCCATTCAGGTGCCCGCGCAGATCCATTATCGGCAGCGGCGCGGGCGGCCTGACCGGCGCTAACCCTGTACGCACGCATACGATCCGGCGCTGTTCACGTCGCCCGTGCCGTTCCACCACGCACTCATACCCCTTATTTCTTTTGGCAAAGGCGCGGCGACCGCCAAAATGCGCATGACGCGCTTTCTGGCTGCGGCAAGCGGACGGTAGTATCTTTGCGCAGATGACCCACGAGGGTAGGACAACCGATGACGCGTCTTGACGGCTCCATTGATGCGCAGCGCCTCGACGACGAGTGGCTCGAAGCGGACGGTGCTGGCGGATTTGCGTCCGGCACTGTCGGCACCGCGCGCACGCGCCGCTATCACGCGCTGCTGCTCACGGCGACGCAGCCACCCACGAACCGCGTGGTGCTCGTCAATGGCATCGAAGCCTGGCTCGAGGACGGGGAGCGCAAGACCGCGCTGACGATGCAGCGCTACGCGCCCGATCTGCTCTATCCCGATACCTCGGAGCGCATCGCAGGCTTCGACACGTTGCCGTGGCCCACGTGGCGCTACCGGCTGGACGGCGGCGCCGTGCTCACAGCAGAAGTGTTCGTTGCGAAGGCGAGCCGCGAGACCGTGCTGCGCTGGCGCCTCGAAGTATCGTCCGGGCCTGGCGGTGCAGTGCTGAAAGTCCGCCCGCTGATCTCGGGCCGCGATTATCACGGGCTGCACCACGAGAACCCCGCGTTCGACTTCAACGCCCAGATCGACGGCGAGCACGTGCGTTGGCAACCGTACGGCGACGTGCCCGCCATCGTCGCGCGCTCGAACGGCGGCTATGCGCATGCGCCGGACTGGTACCGCAACTTCTGCTACACGCGCGAACGCGAGCGCGGTCTCGACTGCATCGAGGATCTCGCGACGCCAGGCGTGTTCACGTTCGATCTCAGCAAAGGCGACGCTGTGATGCTGTTGCGCGCGCAACCATCATCTGGCGCGCCAGATGCCTCGCTCGAAAGCAACGAAAGCGCGGCGAGCCGCGCGCGACTGCTCGCTGGCTTCGAAGCAGTGCGCCGGGCGTCGCTCGGCTCGCGCCTGCAGCGTTCGGCCAGCGCCTATGTCGTCGCGCGCGGCGACGGCCGCACGATCGTCGCGGGCTATCCGTGGTTCACCGACTGGGGCCGCGATACGTTCATCGCCATGCGCGGCCTGCTGCTCGCGAACGAGCGCTACGAGGAGACTGGCGCGATCCTGCTCGAATGGGCGGCGACCGTTTCCGAGGGCATGCTGCCGAACCGCTTTCCCGATGCTGGCGGCGCGCCCGAATACAACTCCGTCGACGCGTCGCTGTGGTTCGTCGTGGCGGTGCACGACTACTTCGCGGCTGCGAACGTGCCGCGCGAAGCGCGGCATGCGCTGCAAGGCGCCGTCGACGCCATCCTCGAAGGCTATGCGCGCGGCACGCGCTACCAGATCGCAGCCGACCCGCGCGACGCGCTGCTGCGAGCGGGCGTGCCGGGCGTGCAGCTCACCTGGATGGATGCGAAGGCGGGCGACTGGGTGGTCACGCCGCGCATTGGCAAGCCGGTCGAAATTCAGGCGCTGTGGATCAACGCGCTGCGCATTGCCGTGGCATGGGATACGCGCTGGCGCGAGCTCGAGGCGCGCGCCAGCGCCTCGTTTTCCGAGCGCTTTGTCGATCCGTCGACGGGCGCGCTATTCGACGTGGTCGACGTCGATCACGTGGAGGGCGCGGCCGATCGCTCGATTCGGCCGAACCAGATCTTCGCGGCAGGCGGTTTGCCGTTCGCGCTGCTCGAAGGCGATGCGGCGCGCGCGGTGGTCGCACAGGTCGAAGCCAATCTGCTCACGCCCATGGGGCTGCGCACGCTCGCACCGTCGGACCGCGCGTATCGCGGGCAGTACCGCGGTGGCGTGCTGGAGCGCGACGGCGCCTATCATCAGGGCACCGTCTGGCCCTGGTTGCTCGGCCCCTTCGTGGATGCCTGGCTGCACGTGAACGGCGATACTGCGGCGCAGCGCGCGCTCGCTCGCGAGCGGTTTGTCGCGCCGCTGCTCGCGCATCTCGACCGCGCCGGGCTCGACCATATTTCCGAGGTCGCCGACGGCGATGCGCCGCACCAGAGCGGCGGCGCACCGTTCCAGGCATGGTCGCTCGGCGAATTACTGCGCGTTCTCAAACGGCTCGGGGACGCCGGCTAGCCCGCACCGTAGCGCTGTGCGCACGCCCGGCGGGCAACCGCGCTAGCATGTGAGACTCGCGGCGCTCGCCCGCCGTCCCACGCCCCACCTTGGCGGCCCCACCTCGGCGGCCCCATGCAGGCGGCCCCAATTCAAGGAGATGCCCATGCTGCAGCGCGCCGCCGGCCTCATCCACACGGTTGAAGGCCAACGCTTGTACTCGGCCGATTACGCTCGCTGGCAACGCTGGGGACCCTACCTCAGCGAGCGCCAATGGGGTACGGTGCGCGAGGATTACAGCGAGCATGGCACCGCGTGGGACTACTTCCCGCACGACCACGCGCGTATGCGCGCCTATCGCTGGGGCGAGGACGGCCTGGCCGGTTTCGCCGACGAGCGGCTGAACTGGTGTTGTTCGCTCGCGCTGTGGAACGGTCTCGACCCGATTTTGAAGGAGCGTCTGTTCGGCCTCACAAATGAACAAGGCAATCATGGCGAGGACGTGAAGGAGTTGTACTTCTACCTCGACAGCACGCCGACGCATTCGTATATGCGCATGCTCTACAAGTACCCGCAAGCGGCGTTTCCCTACCAGGACCTGATCGACGAAAACGCGCGGCGCGGGGCCGGCTTGCTCGAATATGAAATCCTCGACACGGGCGCATTCGACGATCAGTGTTATTTCGATGTGCAGATCGAATACGCAAAGCACACGCCGGAAGACATCGTCATGCGCGTGACAGTCGAGAACCGCTCAGGGCAACACGCATCCATCGACGTGTTGCCGCAGATCTGGGCGCGCAACACGTGGTCGTGGAAGGCCGCGGGAAGCAAGCCATCGCTCGCGCTCGCCTCGTCGTCCGGCGGCGAGCACGTCGTCGCGCATTGTGGTACGCACGAGCCGCTCGTCGTGACGGCTGCCGCAAAAGGCGGCGAGCGCGTCGAGTGGCTGTTTTGCGAGAACGAGACCAACGTGAAGCGTCTATTCGGCATGGACGGCGCCGGTCCATTCAAGGACGGCTTCGACGACTATGTCGTGCATGGCAACGACGACGCGATCCGGCGCGACGCGGGCACGAAGGCGGCCGCGCGCGTGCATCTAGAGATCGCGGCGCACGGCCGCGCGGTCGTCACGTTGCGCTGGCGTCCGCTGTCCGCGCCGAAGGAAGAGGTGGCGCTCGACATCGACGGCCTGTTCGCGCAGCGCATTGCCGAAGCGGACGCGTTCTACGACGCGCTGCAGCGCGACATCGAGAGCGCCGACGCGAGGCTCGTGCAGCGCCAGGCGCTGGCGGGCATGCTGTGGTCGAAGCAGTACTACCAGTACGACGTGAACCGCTGGATGGAAGGCGACCCGCTGCAGCCGCCACCGCCCGCAGCGCGCCAGCGCGGGCGCAATGCGGACTGGCGGCATCTGTGCAACGCGGACATCCTCTCGATGCCGGACAAATGGGAGTACCCGTGGTACGCATCGTGGGACCTCGCGTTTCAGGCGGTCGCGTTCGCGCTGGTCGATCCGATGTTCGCGAAGAAGCAGATGCTGCTGCTCGTGAAGGACCGCTATCAGCATCCGAACGGTCAGTTGCCCGCGTACGAATGGGCGTTCGGCGACGCGAATCCGCCCGTGCACGCGTGGGCGGCGTGGCGCGTGTACGAGATCGATCGCTCGATCACCGGCAAGGCAGACCGGGAATTTCTCGAACTCATCTTCCACAAGCTGCTTCTGAATTTTGCGTGGTGGGTGAACCGCAAGGATGCGGACGGCCACAACATCTTCCAGGGCGGCTTCCTTGGGCTCGACAACGTCGGCATCTTCGACCGTTCGTCGCCGCTGCCAACAGGCGGTCACCTCGACCAGGCGGACGGCACGGCGTGGATGGCGGCTTACGCGCTCGACCTGATGCGCATCGCGCTCGAACTCGCGTTCGCGAACCATGTGTTCGTCGATATCGGCGTGAAATTCTTCGAGCACTTCCTGTATATCGCGGGCGCGGTGAGCTGCGACGACGGCTGCGAGACGGGCCTGTGGGACAGCGTCGACGAGTTCTTCTACGACAAGCTGAGACTGCCGGACGGCAGCAGCGTGCCGCTGCGGATGCGCTCGATCGTCGGGCTGATTCCCTTCTTTGCGGTGCGCGTACTCGAGGAGCGGGTACACGGCGGCCTGCCGGGGCTGCGCGAGCGGCTAGTCTTTTTCCTCCAGCACCGTCCCGACCTTGCCAGTCTCGTGTCGCGCTGGAACGAACCCGGCAAGGGCAATTCATTGCTGCTCTCGCTATTGCGCGGGCACCGGATGAAGGCGCTGCTTCGGCGTATGCTCGACGAAGCCGAATTTCTCTCGGACCATGGCGTGCGTGCGCTCTCTCGCGCCCATCTCGACCGGCCTTTCATTTACCGGCACAACGGCTGCGATTTTCGCGTCAAATACCTGCCCGCCGAATCGGACTCGCGCGTATTCGGCGGCAATTCGAACTGGCGCGGCCCGGTGTGGATGCCGGTCAACTATATGCTGATCGAGTCGCTGTACGAATTTCACCGCTACTATGGCGACGATTTTCGCGTCGAATATCCGACCGGCTCGGGCAAGAAGCTTTCGCTCGCGCAGATCGCCGACGAGCTTGCGCGCCGCGTCACGACGCTGTTTCTGCTCGACCGCAACAACGAGCGCCCGGTGATGGGTGCGTACCCGCTGCTGCAGGCCGATCCGCGCTGCCGAGATCTCGTGCTGTTTCACGAGTACTTCCACGGCGACAACGGGCGAGGCGTCGGCGCATCGCACCAGACCGGCTGGACAGGACTCGTCGCGCTGATGCTGCAGCCGCGCATGATGAGCCCCTCGGGCAACGTCCCGGTCGCGGGCGAAGTCGAAGACGTGGAGGCGGTGAAGTGAGCCCGCCGCCGGACCAGTCCCGATCGCATCTGTCTGTCGCAAACCGGCACTCGCCGTCTGTATAAGTTGGTCAGGAGATAACACCCGCCACGCCCGAAATTCGCAAACATAGCCAAAACGCCCGGCAGCAAGGCGTTTGAGCCCGCTGGCACACTCGATGCGTGAACGTCGACAGACAGTTGGGCTCAGCCAGCTGCAGCCGAATCGAGGTGCAACATGTCGAGCGTTCCGGATCGCAGGCCTGCGGGTCTTTCGCATGTGTTGTTTCTCGTCGAGCTGATCGGCCGCGCTCCACGGGAGCTATGGCCCTTTGTGCTCACCTGGGTCATCGCGGTCCTGACCGTTCCCTTTTGCTGGCTCGTCATATCCGGCGCGCTCACGCAACACGTGCTGGTGCCGCCGGTGGAAACGCCGAAAGCGCTAGCCGACACCGGCTATACCCCGGAATTCCTGGCAGAACGAATTCTTGCGGCGATGCGCGGGATCAGCAGCGACAGCGACGCGGTTCCGCACGATGTATCGCTGGCCGATAACGACAGCCCGGATATCAAGCTCCCAGGTCAAGACATGTCCTATGCGTCGATTGTCGGTTTTCTGAAATCGACGCTGTTCACGAACAAGCAGGACGTGGTCGTCCACATCGGCATTACGCATGTGAACGACAGCGTGGATGCGTATGTCGCGCATATCCAGATCGAAAACGGCCCATTCAATGCCATGCACGACGACGTCGCGTTCACCGGCAATGACTTCAACCAGTCGGTGCGAGACATCGCGATCAAGGTCATGCGGCTTGTCGAACCGAATACGCTCGCGAGCCATGTCTTCACAACGGTGCAAAAGACACGGTGCTCGCCGGGGCAATGCGACTATAGCGAGGTCGAAGCCATCTATGACGATATCCTCGGCCGGCCAGGCTCATCGCAACGCCAATGGGCGCTCGCCGGAAGAGGCTGGCTGCTGCTGAGGCAAAACCGCTCCGAGGAGGCGGAACAGCAGTCACGCGACGCGCTTTTGCTGTATCCGCACTCGGCCGTCTTGCGGGCCAATCTCGGCATTGCGCTCGAGCAGGAGCATAGAATCGACGCCGCGATCAAGGAGCTTCGAGCGGGCGCTCGCGAGAGGTGGAGTACTGCGGAGAACCAGCGCTTGCTCGGCGACGTCTTGTTGCACGCGCACCGGTATGCCGAAGCCCTCAGCGCGTTCCACCGCGCAGATGAAATGCACCACGACGACGTGAACATCCTGCATGATTGGGGGGAAGCACTCGTCCACAATGGACAATATGAGGCGGCGATCGTCAAGCTCGCGCACGCGGTGGAACTTCGTCCCGATCTCGCGCCCGCGTATGAACTATGGGGGCAGGCGCTGGAAGACGAAGGCGATCTGTCTCATGCTGCGCAAAAATATGCTGAAGCGGACAAGCACGACAGTGGCGCGCTGACGCCGCACGAGAAGCAACTCGCTCTGCTGGGTACGCCACGCAGATTGCCGCCGGTATCGGCGAGTCTGCAGGCGCCGGATAGTCGCGCATAGTGCTCGTTGCCCGCCATGTATTTTTCGCTAGCTAGTTCAGTCATTGCGATCGCCTGCGAAACAAGCCCTTTTTCTTCGCTGGAATAAACGCTGCGTCCTCCTCGTTCTTTGTCCGTTAGTCCTTTGGACTGAACGAGGAGTGCGGTCATGAAGTCTCTATTCGCCGTATTAGGCGTCGTAGCATGTGGCGCGGCCATCGCGACGCTCGTGTCGTGCGGCGGCAGTTCCGGTTCCAGTGCGGGTCCCAGCAGTGCTAGCGTGCCCGTCCCGTCGTCGTTCGCGGCAACGGCTCTCGTTTCCGATGGCGCGGTGGCGGCCGCGCACATCGACGGGAATCTGAAAAACCCGTGGGGTGTCGCCTTCAATCCGAACGGTTTTGCCTGGGTTGCGGACAACGGCACCAATGTCGCAACACTCTATGACGGCAACGGCGTGCCGCAATCGCTGATCGTCGCGATACCCAGTGGCAAGAACGGCTCGGCATCGCCGACGGGCATCGTCTTCAACGGCACACAAAGCTTCACCGTCACGGAAAACGGCAAGTCCGGTGTCGCTGCGTTCATCTTCGCGGGCGAGGGCGGCACCGTCACCGCGTGGGCGCCAGCGGTCGGGCCGACCAATGCATTCGTCATGTACGACGACGGCACGGGCGGCGCCGTGTACAAGGGTCTCGCGCTCGCGACGATGAACAATGCCAACTTCCTCTACGCGACCGACTTCCATAACAACAAGATCGACGTTTTCAATACTTCATTCAGCAAGGTCGCGATGCCGGGTGGCTTCACGGACCCGGCGATCCCGGCCGGCTTCGCGCCGTTCGGCATTCAGGCGATCGGCTCGAATCTGTTCGTCACGTATGCGATGCAAGACGCGGCTAAGCACGACGATGTCGCAGGCGCGGGGCTCGGCATGGTCGATGTGTACGACACTGCCGGCAACCTGAAGCAACGCTTCGCGACTGGGAGCCCGCTGAACGCGCCATGGGGCATTGCGCAGGCGCCCGCGAACTTCGGCTCGATGAGTGGCGCGATACTGATCGGCAATTTCGGTAATGGCGCGATCAACGCGTTCAATGCATCGACCGGCCAGTCGATGGGGCCGCTCACCGGCTCGAACGGCAATGCGCTTGTCGAGCCAGGCGTGTGGGGCATTGCGTTCGGCAACGACCTCAGCAATCAGCCTTCCAACGCGCTGTTTTTCGCGGCGGGGCCGAATGACGAAGCCGATGGCGTGTATGGAAGAATCGATTTGAATGCGACGTCGAACGCAGGCACGACGACGGGCACGGGCACCGGCACAAGCACGGGCGCGGGAACGAGCATGGGCATGTAGCGCTCAGCGGCCGTGCGCTGATTCGATTCCAGGCAGGATGAGATCGATGCCAGCGAGAAAATCGACGCGCTCATCGTGATCGCGCAGCTGTGTGGCCACGCTGCGCATGAACGGATAGTCCGCAGGATCGAGCTGCGACCACACCGACGCCACCTCGTCCAGAAAGTGGGTTCGATCAGCGTCCCGGTCGCGAGCGATCTGAGCATTCGCCGCGTTCTGGCCGCCCACGCCCAGGATGTAGCTCAGCAATGCGGACACCGTTGCCCACTGCGCGACGTCAGGAACGTCAAGCGCGCGAATCTGCTGGCCTATGCGTTCAAGAATGCGAACCATAGGCAATTGCCCCGGGTCTCGCGCGAGCACCGAGCCAACCCACGGATGGTCGTCGATCGCGTCGAACATACCCTGCGCGAGGGCGCGAATCGCCTCTCGCGGCGTCGCGCTGGGCAATGGCGTGTCCATCGTGCGGGCGACGATGGCGTCACAGGCGGCGCTCAGCAGATCGCTCTTGTTCTCGACATGCCAGTAGATCGCGCCGGGACCCAGTGGCGAGTCGCTCGGCCAGTGCGCGAAACGTCAGGCCGCTTTCGCCGCTGCTGTCCAGAAGTTCGATCGACACCTCGATGATTCGCTCGCGTGAGAGCGAGTCCCCGCGCCGTTGAACGCCCCGCGCTTTCGTCGCCATGCTTCCTCTCGACGTCAAGAACAACGTTCCACATTGCGCTCTCGCGCGGCATCGTTTTCTGATTTTTCAACAGTCCGCCGCAGATCCGCTGCGCATCGTTGTTGCCTGATCCTTCAGGACAACGACGGGTCTGATTGCACGCGGAAGCCTCGTTGGAGGCTCCGCGTTTTTTCGCATGATAGTGGGGGTTGCAAATCGACGGTCGTTACCCGCGGCGATTGGCGGCGCGCTCCGTGAACCAGTCCACGACATGATGGTGATAGCTGGCAGGCGCCTTTGAATACGCGCGGGTGGCGAGATCGGCAAGCGAGTGCTGCTTGAGCTCCGCGCGCATGGCGCGCTCGGCGCCTTGCATCACGGCATGAATCGAGCAGGTGCCGCGTGTGGCCCATGCGGGCGGCTCGTCGTTGAAAACCGCGCATTGCCCGCGCACTTCGCGACAGTCGAAGAGCGCCTTTTCGCCGTCGATGGCGTCGACGACGTCCAGCACCGAAATATTGCGCGCGGGTCTCGCGAGTCTGAAGCCGCCGCGTATGCCTTCGGTTGACTCGACGATGCCGGCCTTGGCGAGGCGTGTGAAGAGCTTGGCGGCGTAGTCGACGGGCACCCCCTGCATTTCCGCCAGGTCGCGCACGCTCGCCTCGCGCACGCCGGCGGACGTGCCGGCAAGATAGAGCAGGCAATGCAGCCCGTATTCGACACCGGTGCTGATGTGTGACATGGTTATACGACGACTTTTTGTATCGGAGTTGTTAGGGTAACGCAGTGCGGCGCCGAAGTCATCCGCTGCGTCGTCGTGTGTGCTCGGGCAGGCATCGTGGCGGGACCAGGCCATCGTGAACGCGACGCGTGAAATCCTGTGCGAACATACGCGTGGAAGTGGCGCTTTTCCTCGGTTGACTCGACCCGATGGAGGCAGCATGAACAGAAACGGTGCGAACGGAATGATCGGCGCGATGGTGTTCGTGGCTATCGCGAGCTGCGCTGCCAATGCGAACGCGCAAACCGGTGTGAACGAGCCGGCCAGTGTGGCCGTCCAAAGAGTATCGGCATCGACACCCGGAAGCCGGCCGGATAGCTCGGTGGTGCGTGACGTTCGTCGTGCCATCAGGCGCGTTCCGGATCTCGACGATTCGGACATTCACATTCGGGTCAGCCATGGCGTCGTCACGCTCACGGGCTCGGTGCCTGAGACCTGGCAGATTTCGCGTGCGGGCAACGCGGCAAGGCAGGTGCTGGGCGTCAAGGCCGTGAGGAACCGGTTGAAAGCGCAGAAAGGGGATGCCGCGGCCAGCGAGTAGTGTCTCGCCCGCACTTCCACCCGAGATAATGCCTCTAGAAGGGCGGATCCCGATCTTTCCTTGCACAGCGATTGCTCCCCGGAGCGAGCCCAGGTGCTTCCTGGTGACCTGTACCCAAAAATCGCGTTTTTTGGTGAGTACGTTAGTTAACGAATCGTCGTGGCGTGCCCTAAACGATTTATTGCGCGAGCGCGACGCTATGGCTGAAGTTGTACCGCCGGAATGTCTTCCGCAAGCCGGATGAGCGACATGTACCTGTGTGGCTTTGGCACGTGTCGGAGGTTTCCGACGTATCTTGTGCGAATGACTACGACCGATGTCTTTGGCGCGATTGCGAACCCGACGCGCAGACGCATCCTCGACATGCTGCGCGGTGGCCCGCGTGCAGCCGGGGAGATCGCGTCCTCTTTCGCCGTGAACCGCCCGGCGATTTCCGAGCACCTGCAGGTCTTGCGCCTTGCGGGCCTGGTCACGGAACAGGCGTGTGGACGTCAGCGCCTTTATGGATTGAACGCAGGCAGGCTGAGGGAGCTCGCGGAGTGGCTGCATCCGTTCGAGCGGTATTGGGAGCAGCGCCTGGATGCACTCACTGAAGTACTCGACAAGGACACGCAATGACAGAACCCCGGACTCATCCAGCTCACCCGCTTCATCTCGCACTCGCCGGCCAGGGTCTGGACTGCCCTGACCGACCCTGCCATTCACGCCAGATGGTGGGCGGCTGGCGATGTGCGCGCGGTCGTCGGGCATCGCTTCACGCTGGATATGGGACGGTGGGGCCTGCAGCCCTGTGAGGTCGTCGCCGTCGAGCATGAACGGCTGCTGTCCTATTCGTTTGCACCCGGCACGCTGAACACGACGATCACATGGCGGCTCGCAGCCGAAGGAAGCGGTACCCGCCTTTCACTCGAGCACAGGGGCTTCGATCTCGATTCGCCGCTCGGCAAGGCCGCATTCCACGGCATGGGCAACGGATGGCCGGACGTCATGCAGCGCCTTCAGGACGTCCTGGACGTATGACGTGCAATGGCGCTGGCGCTGGCGCTTACCGCTAGCGCAACGCCCGTCACCGCCGCCGCGCATTACTTTGCACTCCTGTAAAACCACTCGACCGCCCCATCGGATACCGCCTGATGTGTCCGACTGTAGTCGACCGACAAGGGATGTTCGAGCCAATGCGAACGAGATGACCGCCAAACCACCCGAATTGGCCCGCCAGCATGGCGGGCCAATTACTATGCTGGAGCTGACGGCGAAATCCCTTGTCTCGGAGTCGTTGTACAGCAATCCACTCCGATGGCCGCGGGAAGAGCGTTCTGACGGCCTCTTAGAAGCGGGTCAGCATGCCGACGGCGCCCATCACCTGATTGCTCGTCGCCGAGAAACCGCCGGCGTTGTACATCGTTGCGACGTTGTTGTGACCGATCGCGCGCTGGTACATCGCCTCACCGTACACTTCCGTGCGCTTCGACAGCGAGTAGCGCGCGATTGCGTTGACCTGGTTCCACTTCGGATCAGAGCTGAAGTTCGACTTGCTCACACCGTTCAGATGACCGTCCGTGAAAGTATCCATGAGGCCGAGATTCAGCGCCGGCGTGAGTGCGTACTTGACGTTCAGTTCATAGTTGTCGAAGTGAGTTGAACCGCTCACCGGGTTCAGGCCGAACGCGGACGTGTTCTGGTACTGGCTGTGCGTATAGACGAAGTTGACTGCCGCCGGGCCGAACGTATAGCCGACACCTGCACCGACCGTGCGCTGCACGTCCGCCGTCAGGTTGCCGCCGCCCGCGGTCGCCTTGAACTCGCTCGGGTCAGCCGCAACGTTCTGATTTGCGGTTCCTGCCGGGCTACTCGCCGCCGCCGAGCCGTTGATCTGGAGGTAGGCAGCTGCGAATCGCAGCGGGCCGTTGTTGTAGGTCGCGCCGGCGCTGTACGCACGATCGACGGCGAAACTGGTGCTGTTGCTGAACGCGTACATGCCGCCGAACTTGAAGCCGGCGTAGTCGATACTCGAGAACTTCACCGAGTTGCTGAAGCGGACAGTATGTTGCAGGTTGTCGTTGTCGTACACGTGCGCGAAGCCCGAGTCGCCGAACGTGCCCGCCGTGCCGGACAGCGGCGCGACGAAGTCGACCATCGAGTCATACTGGCGGCCCATCGTGAGGGTGCCGTATTGATCGGTGCTCAGCCCGACAAACGCTTGACGGCCGAACATGCGGCCACCCTGGCCGAGCGCGCCGTTGTTGACGTTGAAGCCGTTTTCGAGCACGAAGATCGCATGCAGACCGCCGCCCAGGTCCTCGCTGCCGCGCAGGCCGAAGCGGCTGCCACTGATATTGCCGCTTGCGAGCGCGACGCGCGCGCTACCGTGGCTGGGGGCGCCGTTCTGAACGTTGTTCGTATAGGAGATGCCCGCGTCGATCAGACCGTACAGAGTGACCGAACTCTGCGCGTTGGCAGCGGACGCTGCAGACGCTGCGCACACGGCGACGGCAATGGAGATCTTCTTCATGAGATAGCACCCGGTGACGTGAAGGGAACAAGCGGCGTCAGTCTATAGTCGCCTCCGGAGCGGAAGCCAAATCGCCGTAAAAAAATTGCGGCTACAAACGAAAGGCACATTTCATAATTTCGTAGCAATTGAGTTGCGATTTGGCTTTGCGACCTGTGGCGAACGGGTGACAAATCAATTTGATTCGATCACGAGTTGTTCCGCCGCAACAGCGATCGCTCGCGAGGCACGTCGATCCGGCCCAGACGAGGTCGAACTTTGCTCGCGATAAACTGAGTCGGACCGCTAATCTTTCCGACGCGGCATCGTTTTTCACCGCCCGGGACGCTGCATGGGAGCAACCGTTCGCGACCAGCTTGCACTGCATTGATTGCAGACATCCGGACCGACTTGATCGGCCATCGGCAACCGTTCCGGCCTTCGAGCCGACTACTGCCTGACGCGATCTTCCCTGGACGCCCGCAACCGGCGATCGCTGTCCGCGAAGGGCCGCCGACTGCTCACGTGCCGTAACGGCGAGTGACCAGGGTTCATGGATAACCATTGCCGATACGCATCCACGCGTGTCCCACTGGACGTTAGCGCTCTCGCTGTTATTCCTGATGTGCAGGGGGCGGATGGCGCGCACCCAACCCGTCCATCACGGCGGGCGTTGTCCCATTTTCCGTCTGAGGACTTCGATGGAAAAGATTGAGGTGGTCAGGCGCTCAGTCGGAGATATGGAGAATGACTTCGTGGAGCACGCATGCAGGGTGTGTACGAATCGCAATACAGAGCAAGTACACATATGAATGGCCGGCGAGCGATCCCGTAGGCCCGGTAATGAGCGGCTATCGCACGCACACACGACGCAGCGCCCCCATCCGTACCCTAAAAGATTTCGCGTCACCCTTAACGACGCTCCCGAACTCCGGATCGTCGTGCTGTAGTGCGTCGACGTATGAACGCGTCGCCTCTTCGATGAATTCCTTGTAGAGACCCCGTCGACGCATGCGTTGATGGGCGAGGACTGACTCAGGGCGTGAAGCGGACCTTTGGGCACAAATGGGGTAGGGCCGGACGACTCACAAAACCGGTCGTTAGCGGCCGCGGACGACCGCTCACTTTCCTGTCGGCAATGAAGCACGAGCAGTGAGACTGTTGGCGGCAAACGCGCCGTCAATTGCACCCGTGACTGTTTGCAGTCCGGTAACAGGTCTTCCCGCCAGGCCCGCGAGCCACCCCTTTGCCGTTCTCCGTCTTCGCCTCGCCGCCCCGATTGGTTTGAGACGTCCGAACACCGTTCTGGTTCGTCTGAGATGTCCAGGCCGTACCGGTGTTCCGGTTGTAGCCTCCCGCCGTCTGCCCGTTGCCGCAAACTGTTTCGCCACGAGCATTAGTCGCGCAATTGGCAAATGCGTTCGCGGACAGCATTGCGCATGCCAATACCACCAGGATCTTCATGACGGTCTCCCGCAGTGGGTTGAGCCCACCGATGCGCTGCCTCGCTGACTGATCTGATCCAGAAATCCGCTGGCGGGCCAGCACAAACTGGCTACCCATATAGAGAATAGGCCTTCCAGGGGCGTTTCTCTACGTTCTGCGGCAGATTCACTAGTTATCCAAAATAGCTGATCCCCGAGACAATCAACAACAGGTTCACGACCCGTGCGAAATGATTGTCGGACAGCCGTTTATAGAGCGTCATGCCGATCGCGGTTCCGAGCAGCGACCCGGGTATGCAGAGAAGAATGGCTGGGGCGAAACCGGTCTTGCCGGCGGAGTGTCGCAAGAGACTGATTGCAGCGAGCGCGGCGACCTGCGTGATCAGGATAAACGGCTGATACATGGCACGCTGGCGGTCCTTGTTCCACCCCTTGAACCCGCACCAGATGGTCACGAATGCTCCGGGAAAGCCGGCGGCGCCACCCGTGACGCCGCCGAGAAATCCCGCTAAGACATCGAGTGCCTTCGCCTGGCGCCGGATGACCAGCGGGCGCCTGGCGAGCATGTAGCACCCATAGAGAACCAGGAACACGCCAAGCATGTGGGTGTAGACGTGACGATCCAGCGTGAGCAGTACGGTGATGCCCAGGGGGAGTCCGACCACGCCGCCGACCAGGAAAACAGCCAGCGCCCGCCACTGGATATCCCGTTTGAGTGACCAGACCATTGCTGTCTGGTTCGCGATGCTGCAGACAATCATGATCTGGACGATCTGCACCGGGTCGGCAGAGAGATGGAACAGCATTGCGCCGCAGACTGCGGAGAAGGCGAAGCCCGCGATGCTGGATATGCCAGACGCCAGAAAAATGGCACCGATGACAAAGAGCTCGACGCCTTCGTGCACGGACAAGGCCACGCAAAGTGCCGTGGCGAACACGAGCACCGCCCACTGAAGTTTGACCTGCCAGGGGTGCCATCCCGGTGCCGGGGTCAATGATCGGACTGATCCCGCGGCGCTCTCGGGCGCGGGCTGAGGTTCGCTATCCATTTGCCGTGTCTCTCCGTTTTGGACACCACCGGAAAGGCCAGTTTTCCTGCCCGTTGTGGCGGGAAGCGCGCGTTCAAGGATTGATTACATCGGTGCGGCGGCTGCGCTGGCTGGTCGGAAGAAAAGTTAAAGTGATAGGCTCGGTGACTTTCAGTTTGATGCACGAAGTGTGCGGTACCGCACATCTGGGTAGGTTAATGCCATGTCCACCGCACGTTTCTTCGCGCTAGCGGCCGATGTCACGAAACATGAAGCGCCTCACCCAACGGCCTGAACGATCCTCGCGAGGCTGCGGCGAATCGGATTTCTGCCTGGCCAGTCTGCTGCCAGCGACGGCAAGCCGATCGATGAAACGAAGCGATAGGGGCTGTGCTTGACCCCGTTACAGGAGCCCTGAATTGCGGCGAGAACGTCCGCTTGAGCCGATGCCTACGTGTCGCTCGTAAGTATCGTCTGAGAGGATTTAGGTCAAAAGGTACGAGCCCTTTTCGAAGGGTGTGCCAGCTGAACACAGAAAATTTCGGCCGACTTCGTATTCCTTCCTGTTGAGCCCGGTTGTCAGTCACCGCGAGAGACGCTCAGCTGCGCAATCAGGCGAACAAGCTCGGCCTGGCCACGTGTCGCCGTCTTGGTGAAGACGTGGTGCAAATGCGTGCGCACGGTGGACGGCAGCACGCGCAAAGTATCCGCGATATCGTTGGGGTTCTTGCCTGTCCCGACTTCGGAGGCTACGCGTGCCTCTGCTGGTGTCAGTCCAAACAGAGCAGTCAACCGCGCTTCGACCCCGCGGGTGACGCCACGTGAATCGACGAGTAGCAACATAGCCGCTCGCCCGTGAGAATTGCAGTCCGGCGCGTCGCGCTGAGCGCCCAGGGGCGTCGCGAGTATATGCACCTGCCGAGCTGGTGCCGGACGATCCAGGAGCATCGCGCCGCCCTTGCGCACGTTGCCATCCTCACAGGTTGCTTTCGCGACCAGTGCGTGCAGCAGGTTTGTCGATGACGCCGTGTTCCCGACGAGTATTTGCTGAACGGTTCCGATCCCGTCTCCGGCAGCCAGCATCGCTTCGGCAGCCCGATTCGCAAAAATCACGCGTGCATGACTATCGACTATCAGCACGGCATGTACAAACGCGTCCAGTGCGTCGCTTTGTGCCGTTTCGTGGACGGTAACGCTATGGAGGCGATGGTTCGTGCGTACCGCATGCTGGATATGCGGAAGCAGTAAGGCAAGCAGGTCGATGGGCCGGCCCCCGCGAAAACCGGACACTGGGTAACGCTTAAACTATGAGGTAGTCTTCCGCCTATGTTTAAGCCTACAACTAACAACATGGAACCCGTTGAGGTTCTGACGCAGCCGGAGCAACGCCGACGCCGCTCAGTTGAAGAGAAACTGGCGATTGTGCGTGAGACCTTCGAACCCGGAGCCACCGTCTCCGGGGTAGCCCGACGTCATCAGGTGAATGCGAACCAGGTGTTTGCGTGGC